>NZ_JBFTNI010000001.1:0-893282 GCF_056397405.1 Variovorax sp. 05N34 | reverse complement strand
TTTCGCGCGGACCCCGCCTGAAGCGAGCACCGCAGGTTGCCCGAAGCGAAGCGCAGGGACGCGCACAGTGGGGTCGCCTTTCTTTTGCTTACTTTTCTTTGGCGACCCAAAGAAAAGTAAGTCGCCCGCCGGGGCGAGTCCCGGCCAACAGCCCAACCATTGACCACATTCACCATAAAGCCAGCACCTCCAAACACCGCCTCCGATGCCCTTCCCCCATAGAAGGCGCAACAACCACCCCGCCAACACGAACCCCGTACTCCACCCCCAGCCGATCAGCCATCAAAACCCAAGCACAAACCCGAGAAACCCGCCCCTCCAAATCAGCCACCCCCGCATGTTGCGCATCCAGCCAAAGCTCCTGCCTCTGCGCCTGCTGCGTATCCCGGCTCACCAACTCATCGGACCCCGCAGCCTGCGCCCGAGCCGCCCGCTTCCAGACAACCAGCTTCAACGAATCCCCCCGTCGATACCCGCGAACCCCGTCATATTCCCCCGCCACATGCGTCCGCACCAAAGCAGACGCAGCCTGCCCCGCAATCGGCTCCCCCACAGGCAGCGGCGGCGGATTCACTTCAGGCGCCGGATAAACCAGCACCTTCGACGCCGGCCGCCACACCGTCCAGACCCGAAACGTCCCCAGCGGAAATCGCGTTTCCGCCGTCAACGTCGGCACCTCGTGCAACCCACGCCGCTCAGGCCTGAACGCCACTTCCACAGTCGCAGTGCCTTGCGCAGGCACATCGCTCCAGGACCATTGCCCACTGCGATGAACCGCCAGCCCGATGCCATAACGCGTGCTGCGTCGCGTGTTGTGCAAGACCACACGGAACACAGCCGCCGACCCGGCGTACTGCGCCTCGGGTGGCATGAGGTGCATCGCAAGGCCTCGCAAGGTCCCGTGGCACACATGCATGCCGACGGCCACGCACCCCGCCAGCAGGAAAGTCAGCAGATAGCCAAGGTTGAGCTGATAGTTGATCGACGCGACCAGAAGCAGCAGCAGCGTCGCAGCCAACATCCACCCCGCCACTGTCGGCACGATGTAGACATTCCGCTGCGTCAGCTCGAGCGTGTCCGAAGGCGGACGACGCGACACGAACCACCGGTCGATACGGGAACGGAGCGGCGCAAAGGAGCGCGCGACTCCGACACGAGCCGGCGCAGACTGCTTCACGGCAGTGGCACCGCCGCAAGCATCGCGCGCACTTGCTCGACCGCGCCGCGGCCGGCGTCACCCACCGGCGTGAGCCGGTGCGCGATGGTCTGCGGCAGAACGGCCTGGACGTCATCCGGCGCGACGTAGTCCCGATTGGCCAGCAGCGCCTGCGCCTTGGCGGCGCGGAGCACGGCAATGCCCGCGCGCGGCGAAAGTCCCTGCAGAAACCAGCGCCCGGAACGCGTGGCGGCGATCAGGTCCTGAACATAGTTCAACAAGGGTTCGGACGCATGGACCTGCAGCACGCGCTGCTGCAAGGCGGTCAGTTCGCCCGCGGTCAGAAGTGCCGGAAGGCTGGCGAGCAGGTCACGCCGGTCGGCGCCGGCAAGCAACTCGCGCTCCGCGGCGCGATCCGGATAGCCGAGCGAGATGCGCATCAGGAAGCGGTCGAGTTGCGACTCAGGCAGCGCGAAGGTGCCGAGTTGCTCATGGGGGTTCTGGGTGGCGATGACGAAGAAGGGCGTCGGCAGGGGGCGGGTCTCGCCTTCGACGGTGACCTGCTTTTCTTCCATCGCTTCGAGAAGGGCGCTTTGCGTCTTGGGGCTTGCACGGTTGATCTCGTCGGCCAGCAAGACCTGGGCAAAGATCGGCCCGGGATGGAAGACGAAAGCCTGCTGGCCGCGGTCATAGATCGCCACGCCGGACAGGTCGCCCGGCATCAGGTCCGCCGTGAATTGAACGCGCGAAAACTGCAGGCCGAAGGTGTGAGAGAGAGCGTGCGCCAAGGTCGTCTTGCCGACGCCCGGCACGTCCTCGATGAGCAGGTGCCCGCCCGCAAGCAGACAGGCCACGCAATCGCGTACCTGCGCCTCTTTGCCCACGATCACCGTGGTAAGCTGACCGAGCAAACTGGCGAGCTTCGCGGCAACGTCCATTTTTGTATCCATATGCAAACAATACCTTAAGCCTCGTGGCATGGGCAAAACCGGCTATTTCACACACCGCGACTGCTGGAAACACGACATGGGGCGCGGCCATCCCGAATGCCCCGGGAGGCTCGATGCCATCGAGGATCGGCTGCTCGTCACCGGCGTTGGCGATGCACTGCAAAAGGGCGATGTTCCACTCGCTACATTGCCTCAGATCACGCGCGCGCACAGCGTCGCGCACATGGAGCACCTCGAAACGCTGAGCCAAAGGCTTGTCGAGGACGCGCCGGCCGGCGGTCCGGACCATGCGCAGATCGATCCGGATACCTCTCTCAATCGCTTTACCCTGCTCGCCGCGCGACGCGCCGCCGGCGCAGCCATCGCAGCCACCGACGCCGTGATCGCAGGCGAAGTCGACAACGCCTTCTGCGCCGTGCGGCCTCCAGGACACCACGCCTGCCGCGACAAGGCGATGGGCTTCTGTTTCTTCAACAACGTTGCCATCGCCGCTCGCCACGCGATCGAACAGCACGGGCTCGAACGCGTCGCCATCGTCGATTTCGACGTGCACCACGGCAACGGCACGGAAGACATTCTGAGCAACGACCCCCGCGTGCTGATGGTCGGGATCTTCCAGCATCCGTTCTATCCATACAGCGGCACGGAGCACCCGGCACCGAACATGCTCAACCTGCCGGTGCCCGCCTATACCAAGGGGATGGACGTGCGCGAGCTGATCGAGGCGTGCTGGATGCCGCGGCTCGAAGAATTCCGGCCGCAGATGATCTTCGTGAGCGCCGGTTTCGACGCCCATCGCGACGACGATCTCGGCCAGCTCAGGCTCAACGAACACGACTTCGGCTGGATCACCGGGCGAATCGTCGATGTGGCCCGCCGCCATGCCGGTGGGCGCATCGTCTCCATGCTCGAAGGTGGCTACAACCTCGACGCCCTCGCACGCAGTGTCGAAGAGCATCTGCGGGTGCTCGCTGATTTATAGCGTCGGCTTCGACTGATGGATTTCAGCGCTTTCAACGAGACGCTCGGGCAGGTTCATGCGCAAAACGTGTGGATCCAGCTTGGCGTGCTGGCAGGCTGCATCGTCTTGGCGTGGGCCGTCTGCAAATGGTTCGGGCGCGATCAGCCCAAGGGCTCGATCTGGTTCGGCGACCGCATCTTCGACGGACTGTTGTTCCCGTTGCTGGCGCTGATGCTGGCCGAGATCGCCAGGCGCGCGGCGCTCGCGCTGGGCTTCCAGCCTGCCTTGGTGTTGCGGATCGCGGTTTCCGTGTTCGTCTCGCTCGCGGTGATCCGTTTTTTCGCTCGGGTGTTGCGCGCCGTGTTTCCGGCTTCGGCGATGGCCCGTCTGGTCGAGCGCACGATTTCGTGGATCGCATGGATCGGCGCGATCCTCTGGATCGTCGGGCTCTTGCCGCCAGTGCTTGCGGAACTCGATCAGATCACGCTGGCATTCGGGCGCACGCGCGTCAGTTTGCGAACCATCCTCGACGGCCTGCTGTCGGCGGGGCTGGTGCTTGTGATCGCGCTGTGGATTTCATCGACCATCGAAAAGCGCATCCTGCGCGAGGCCGTGCACGATTTGTCGATGCGCAAGGTCGCGTCGAATGCCGTGCGCGCATTCCTGCTGTTGATTGGCCTGCTGTTTGCGTTGTCGGCAGTCGGGGTCGATCTGACGGCGCTCTCGGTTCTCGGCGGCGCGGTAGGCGTCGGGCTGGGCTTCGGGCTTCAGAAGCTGGCGGCCAACTACATCAGTGGTTTCGTGATTTTGCTGGAGCGGTCCATACGCATCGGCGACAACGTCAAGGTCGATGGTTTCGAAGGCCGCATCACGGACATCAAGACGCGCTACACGCTCGTGAGGGCGGGCAACGGTCGCGAGTCGATCGTGCCGAACGAATCGCTCATCACGAGCCGTGTCGAGAATCTGTCGCTGGCGGATCTGAAGTTCGGCATCTCGACGAACATCATCGTCGGCTACGAAAGCGATGTGTCACAGGTGCAGGCGATCTTGTGCAACGCAGCGGTAGCGCAAGCTCGCGTGATGACCGATCCGGCGCCAATTGCTTTTTTGCTCAACTTCGTTCCCGACGGCCTGGAGTTCAGCCTCAACTTCTGGGTGTCCGATCCTGAGAAGGGGCGGGACAATCTTCGCTCAGCGATCAACATCGCGATTCTCGAAGGCTTGCGCAGTGCGGGCATTGTCATCGCCAATCCGCAGCGTGTCGTCCGTGTTGAATCGTTACCTTCTGGCATTGGGCCAGCGGATGTCGCTCATCTATAATCTCGAAAAAGCACGACCGTTCGTTTTTGCACTTCAAAGACGGACGCTCCCTGATTGAAATGGACAGTTCGCGCGGAGGCCGGCGCCTAAAATCCCCGGCAGTTCTGCATACCCCCGGTTTCGCAAATCAATGGAGTCAAGCCAATGAAGATTCTGGTCCCCGTCAAGCGGGTCGTCGACTACAACGTCAAGGTCCGCGTCAAGTCTGACGGCACGGGCGTTGACATCGCCAACGTCAAGATGAGCATGAACCCCTTCGACGAGATCGCCGTCGAAGAGGCGGTTCGGTTGAAGGAGAAGGGTGCTGCCACGGAAATCATCGCCGTGTCCTGCGGCGATGCGAAGTGCCAGGAAACGCTGCGTACCGCGATGGCCATCGGTGCCGATCGCGGCATCCTGGTCGAGACGACCGAAGAGCTGCAGCCGCTCGCGGTGGCCAAGCTGCTCAAGGCGCTGGTCGACAAGGAGCAGCCCCAGCTCATCATCCTTGGCAAGCAAGCCATCGATGACGACGCCAATCAAACGGGACAGATGCTCGCAGCATTGGCCGATCTTCCCCAGGCGACCTTCGCCAGCAAGGTCGAAATCGCAGGTGACAAGGTCAACGTGACCCGCGAAGTCGACGGCGGCCTGGAAACCATCTCGCTGAGCCTCCCGGCAGTCATCACCACCGACCTGCGCCTGAACGAGCCACGTTACGTCACCTTGCCCAACATCATGAAGGCCAAGAAGAAGCAGCTCGACGTGGTCAAGCCCGAAGACATCGGCGTGGACGTCAAGCCGCGCCTGAAGACCCTGAAAGTGGTCGAGCCCCCGAAGCGCGGCGCCGGCATCAAGGTGCCCGATGTCGCCACGCTGGTGGACAAGCTGAAGAACGAAGCGAAGGTGATCTGATCATGACCGTACTTGTTATTGCCGAACACGACCACGCCACCCTCAAGCCGGCGACCCTGAATACCGTGACCGCAGGCATCGCCTGTGCAAGCGGCGATGTCCATGTGCTGGTAGCGGGCGCCAATGCTGCCGAAGCGGGCAAGGCTGCGAGCCAAGTCGCTGGTGTTGCCAAGGTCATTGTGGCCGACAGCCCGAGCCTTGCGGACAATCTCGCGGAGAACGTCGCCGCGCAGATCCTGGCCATCGCCAAGAACTACAGCCACATCCTGTTCCCGGCCACGGCCAACGGCAAGAACGTCGCGCCTCGCGTGGCTGCCAAGCTCGACGTCGCCCAGATCAGCGACATCACCAAGGTCGACAGCCCCGACACCTTCGAGCGTCCGATCTACGCAGGCAATGCGATCGCGACCGTGCAGAGCGCCGATGCCATCAAGGTGATCACCGTGCGCACGACGGGGTTCGATGCCGCAGCGGCCACTGGCGGCAGCGCAGCGGTCGAGAACGCCGAAGGCGTGGCCGACAGCGGCAAGTCCAGCTTCGTGGGCCGCGAAGTCACCAAGAGCGAGCGCCCTGAACTCACTGCCGCGAAGATCATCGTGTCGGGCGGCCGCGCCCTGGGCAGTGCAGAGAAGTTCCAGGAAGTGATGGCCCCCCTGGCCGACAAGCTCAATGCAGGCCTCGGTGCCAGCCGCGCCGCTGTGGATGCCGGCTACGCCCCGAACGACTGGCAAGTGGGCCAGACGGGCAAGATCGTCGCACCGCAGCTCTACATCGCAGCAGGCATCTCCGGCGCGATCCAGCATCTGGCCGGCATGAAGGACTCCAAGGTGATCGTCGCGATCAACAAGGACGAAGAAGCGCCCATCTTCTCGGTGGCCGACTACGGCCTCGTCGCCGACTTGTTCGTGGCTGTGCCTGAACTCGTCAAGGCGCTCTGATCGGCGCATCTTTCGATGATTGAGCCAAAGGGCATCGTTCGCGATGCCCTTTTTCACATCGGTTCACATCAGGCCGCAACGGCCCACAGGAGACTCTCATGAGCTACACCGCCCCCATCAAGGACATGCTGTTCGACATGGAACATCTCGCGAACATTTCGCAGGTGTCCCAAATGCCGGGCCTCGAAGAGGCCGGACTCGAAACCGCGCAAGCCGTGCTCGAAGAGTGCGCGCGATTCAACCAGGACGTCATCGCTCCTCTCAATGTGGCCGGCGATCGCGAGCCGTCTTCGTTCAAGGATGGCGAAGTTACGACCACGCCCGGGTTCAAGCAAGCCTTCGCGCAATACGTGGCGGGTGGCTGGCAAGGACTGCAGCATCCTGCCGAATTCGGTGGCCAAGGACTGCCGAAAGTCATTGGCGCTGCCTGTGTCGAAATGCTGAACTCGGCCAACATGAGCTTTGCGCTGTGCCCGCTCCTGACCGATGGGGCGACCGAGGCATTGCTGACCGCGGGTTCCGACGAGCTCAAGGCCGTCTACCTCGAAAAGCTCGTGAGCGGCCAATGGACTGGCACGATGAACCTGACGGAACCGCAAGCCGGGAGCGATCTGTCGCTGGTGCGCAGCCGCGCCGAACCGCAAGCCGACGGCACCTACAAGGTCTTCGGCACCAAGATCTTCATCACCTACGGTGAGCACGACATGGCCGAGAACATCGTGCATCTCGTGCTGGCGCGCGTGACCGGCGCGCCCGAAGGCGTAAAGGGCATCAGCTTGTTCGTGGTGCCGAAGTTCCTCGTCAACAAGGACGGATCACTGGGCGAGCGCAATGACGTGCATTGCGTGAGCATCGAGCACAAGCTCGGCATCAAGGCCAGTCCGACCGCCGTCCTGCAATACGGCGACCATGGCGGTGCGGTGGGTTACCTGGTCGGCCAGGAGAACCGCGGCCTCGAATACATGTTCATCATGATGAACTCGGCCCGCTATGCCGTGGGCATGCAGGGCATCGCGATTGCCGAGCGCGCCTATCAGCACGCAGTCGCCTATGCCAAGGACCGCGTGCAGAGCCGACCGGTCGATGGATCGATGAACGCCAGCGCGCCGATCATTCATCACCCGGACGTGAAGCGCATGCTGATGATGATGCGCGCATACACCGAAGGCTGCCGCGCGATGGCAACGGTCGCAGCGGCCGCTTACGACGCCGCGCACCATCATGCGGATGCGGACACCCGCAAGCAGAACCAGGCTTTCTACGAATTCATGGTGCCGCTGGTCAAGGGCTACAGCACGGAGATGAGCCTGGAAGTGGCTTCTCTGGGGGTGCAGGTGCATGGCGGCATGGGCTTCATCGAGGAAACCGGTGCGGCCCAGTACCTGCGCGACGCCAAGATCCTCACGATCTACGAAGGCACGACGGCCATCCAGGCCAATGACCTGGTCGGGCGCAAGACCGCGCGCGATGGCGGCCAGACTGCCAAGGCAGTGGCTGCCCAGATAGAGGCGACCGAAGCTGAACTCGCAAAGCGGGACAGTGCCGAAGCGCAGGCCGTCTGCAAGCGCCTGAAGGCCGCCCGCGAAGCGTTCGTCGACGTGGTCGAATTCGTTGCCGGGCAGACCAAGGCGTCGCCCAACGCGGTCTTCGCGGGCAGCGTGCCTTATCTGATGCTCGCAGGCAATGTGGTCGCGGGCTGGCAGCTTGCACGCTCGTTGCTGATCGCTGAAGACTTGGCGAAGGCGGGTACCGATGTGGCGTTCATGAAGGCCAAGATCGCGACGGCGCGCTTTTACGCGGAGCACATCCTGAACAAGGCGCCAGGGATTCGCGACAGCATCGTCGAAGGCGCCGACAGCGTGACGGCCCTCGCTGTTGAAGCTTTTTGAGCCCCCAGGCTGGCTCACTTCTTATCTTTAATGTTTCGGAGATCTCATGTCCAAGTTACCTTCCGTGCTTGCCAACCTGCCGCTGCCCATCATCGGCTCGCCGCTGTTCATCATCAGCAATCCCAAGCTGGTGATCGCGCAGTGCAAGGCTGGTGTCGTCGGTGCGATGCCCGCACTCAACGCGCGGCCCGCAGCGCAGCTCGAAGACTGGCTGGCGGAGATCACCGAGGAGCTGGCCGCCTACAACAAGGCCAATCCCGACAAGCCGGCCGCGCCCTTTGCCATCAACCAGATCGTGCACAAGAGCAATGACCGGCTGGAGCACGACATGGAAATGGTCGTGAAATACAAGGTGCCGATCGTGATCACTTCGCTGGGCGCGCGCACCGATGTCAACGACGCGGTACACAGCTATGGCGGCGTGACGCTGCACGACATCATCAACAACGCCTTTGCACGAAAGGCCGTCGAAAAGGGCGCTGACGGGATCATTGCCGTGGCTGCAGGGGCGGGCGGGCATGCGGGCGTGAAAAGCCCGTTCGCGCTCATCCAGGAAATTCGCCAGTGGTTCGATGGGCCCATTGCGCTCTCGGGTTCGATTGCCACCGGCGGTGCGGTGCTCGCCGCACAGGCGATGGGCGCGGACTTCGCCTACATCGGCACGGCTTTCATCGCGACCGAAGAGGCGCGGGCGAGCGACGAGTACAAGCGGGCCATCGTCGACGGCACTTCGGACGACATCGTCTATTCGAATCTGTTCACCGGCGTACACGGCAACTACCTCGCTCCGAGCATCGTCGCGGCGGGGATGGACCCTGCCAATCTGCCCCAAGGCGACCTGAAGACGATGAACTTCGGCGGTGGCGAAGGCAGCAAGGCCAAGGCGTGGAAGGACATCTGGGGCTCGGGCCAGGGCATCGGTGCCGTGACCGAGGTCGCGACGGCCGCAGCCTTCATCGAGAAACTCAAGCGCGAGTACCAGGAAGCGCGCGCCCGCCTTGCCCTCTGAGAGCTTGACCGCAGGAACTGCAAGCACTGCGGCGCCGGCCTCGGTCGGTCGCCTGCCGTTGTTCGATGCGGTGAAGGGTGTCGCCTGCCTGTTGATCGTTGGCCATCACCTCTCGCGCTACGGGCCGCTTCCGGCGGGTGCTTCTTCGCTCGCGCCCGAAATCTTCGATTGGCTTTCGCAGAACGGACGGCTCGCGGTGCAGGTGTTCCTGGTGCTGGCCGGTTTTCTGGCTGCGGGGAGTCTCGCGCCCGACGGCATCCTGCGCATCGACCGGCCCTTGGCGCGGATTTTCCAGCGCTACGGCCGGCTGGTCATGCCGTATCTTGCGGCGTTGACTTTCAGCATCGTCGTAGCGGCGCTGGTGAGGCCATGGCTCGACGACGAAGCCGTGCCGGGGCCACCGGGGCTGGCGCAATTGCTCGCGCACGGGCTGCTGTTGCAGGACCTGCTCGGCTACGATGCGCTCTCGACCGGTGTCTGGTATGTGGCGATCGACTTCCAGCTCTTCGTGCTTGCCTTCGCTGCGATCGGGCTGTCCGAACTGATGCAGCGGCGCTGGTCAGTCCGTCCTGAAAAGTCTCGGTGGGTGATGCTGGCGCTCGTGCTGACGCTGGTTGTCTCTTCGCTGATCGTGTTCAATCGCAACGCCGAACTCGACACGACGGCGCTGTATTTCTTCGGCTCATATGGCCTCGGCTTGCTGGTTTTCTGGATCGGGCGTGCCACGCGCACCAGCACATGGCGCTTTGCGGTATTGATGCTCCTGTTGATGGGCGGTGCCGCTCTGGCGGTCGAGTGGCGCAGCCGCATCGCAATCGCGCTGGTCACCGCGGTAGCCGTCGCGGTCATTCAGCATTTCAATGGATTGAAGCCGGCCGCATGGCCCGCGGTCGGCGAGCCGTTGGTGCGCTTGGGGCGGATTTCCTATTCGCTGTTCCTCATCCACTTTCCGGTGCTGCTGCTGGTGAGCGCCGTCGTGAGCCATTTCATGCCGGACACGCCCTGGATTGACCTGATGGGCCTGGCGCTGACCGTCGCTCTGTCGATCGCGGCAGCGATGCTGCTGCACCGATGGGTCGAATCGCGTCCGGCCACCTGGCGTGCGGTGCTGGGGCTCTTCGCGGGTTTGCTGGTGTGCGGACTGATCGTCTCGGCCTAGGAAGGCCGGCGCTTGTAGATTTCGGTGTATTTCAGGCCCAGCACCTGGGATGAGTTGACGGCCCGGTGAAATTTGAAGAAGCGGCGGCCTTCTTCGGCAACCGCCGCCGGGTCGGCGAACCAGGCCGCCAGCGCTTCGGCCAACGCGCCGGCGTCGCCGTAGGGCAGGCCGTTCGGGAGTTGGCGCTCCTGGGGCAGGCAATCGCGCGATCCGTCCACGTCGGTCAGCAACGAGGCACGCCCTGCAGCGGCGGCTTCGATCGTGACGATGCCTTGACCTTCGATGGAACTGACGAGCACTGCAAACAACGACCGTGCGTATTCCCCGGCGACGTCGGCCACGTAGCCACGGAACACGACCCGATCACCGAGCCCCAGCGCCTTGCACTGCTGCTCGAGCGTCTCGCGAAGCGGGCCTTCGCCGATCAGCACGAGTTCGGCATCGATGCCGCGATCCCGCAACAGGCCCCAAGCCTCGATCAGCGTCTGGTGCCCTTTGACCGGCACCAACCGCGCGACGCAAACGGCGCGCCGGCTGACTTGCGCGAGGTCTATACCGGGACATTGATCGGGAAAAGGCGTCGGGTTGCCGAGGATCTCGACGTCGCGCGTGCGGGTGGTGGAAAGAATGTTGTCCCTGACAGAAGGCGTGACCGCGATGGCGCGGCGCGGGCTCATCAGCCAGAACGGAGCGGAAAAGCCGTAGGTGAGATTGCCCGAATAGAGCACCGGCCGCCGCAGCAAGGGCTGGAGCGCGCTCAGCACCATCGACAGCCGTCGGTGGTGCACATGGATCATGTCGATGTTCCATTGATCGAGCAGCCGCTTGAGTTGACGGACGCTCCGCCAGAAGACCAGCGGATGCGCCGACATCAGGTTCAGGCGTCGTAGTCGATCGGGCGATATCCACGACACATCTTCTTCCTCGTCGCCATAGCCACAGCTGATGAAGCTGTTCCGGACGCCATGGGGCTGGACTGCCTCATGGATGCGCCGGATGGCCACGGTGACGCCGCTACTGCGGTAGTAGTTAGGGTTGATGACGCAGATGTTCATGGACTGGGCGAGCCTAGTGCCGCAGCCAGGCGCGCCCGTGAAGTCTATGGCGCCGATCCGTTGCCAGACGTCGGCCAACGCCTACGGATCTATCTCCAGGGCGTGGGCGCCGGGACTTCGCAGGCCGGTTCGACGTCGATGCTCTTGAAGTCCGCGGGCGAGACGATTTCCAGGTACTCCATGTCCGGCGAATAGTCGAAGAGGTAGTGCCGGATGCCCGGGCGCTGGTGGACGACGTCGCCGGCTTCCACGAGAGTTTCCTTGTCCTCATACATGAAGCGCGCCCAGCCCTTCACCATGATGACGATCTGGAAATCCGCCTCATGGCGGTGCCAGCCGGTGCCCGTTTCCGGTGCCATGTTGGCCTTGACCAGGTGCGCGATCACCTTCCCATGCGTGGCGTCGGCAATGCCGAGATCGCGATAGAGGAAGAAGTCGCGCAATCCGCCGGAGACGTACCCGGTGTCCGCCGGCTTGACGTGGGAAAACTTGGTGTCGGTTCGATCCAGCATGTGCGTTCCTGTCAGGTTGGGAGTGGCTGAAGAGCGATGCTGCGGCGCAGCATGCAGGAAACAAGCCAACCCCCAGCCTTGCCCACTGCGTGTGGCTTCTGCACCCCCTTTGCTAGGGGGCAACACCGGCGGGCCGGCGGAGCCGGACCCGCGGTGTTCGCGGGGCGGCGGATAATGCGGCGCCATGAGCGGCAATACTTTTGGCACCCTTTTCGCAGTCACCAACTTTGGCGAGTCTCATGGGCCGGCGATCGGGTGCGTCATCGACGGCTGCCCGCCGGGCTTGGCGCTCAGCGAAGCGGACATTCAGGGGGACCTGGATCGGCGTCGGCCGGGGACCAGCCGGCACGTGACGCAGCGCAACGAGCCCGATGCCGTTCAGATCCTGAGCGGGGTTTATGAAGGCAAAACCACCGGCACGCCCATTGCGCTGCTGATCCAGAACACCGACCAGCGCAGCAAGGACTACGGGCAGATCGCCCAGCAGTTTCGGCCGGGGCACGCCGACTTCACTTATTGGAAGAAGTACGGCATTCGCGACCCGCGCGGTGGGGGAAGGTCGTCCGCCCGTCTGACGGCTCCGATGGTTGCCGCCGGCGCCGTCGCCAAGAAATGGCTGTTCGAGAAGTACGGCACCGTCTTTCGCGGTTGCATGACCCAGATCGGGGAGATGGCCGTTCCGTTCGAAGGCTGGGAGCACGTGCCGAACAACCCGTTCTTTGCACCGGTCGCTGACGTCTCGCAACTCGAGGCGTACATGGACGCGCTGCGCAAGGCGGGCGATTCTTGTGGCGCGCGCATCCGGGTGACGGCGTCGAACGTCCCCGTGGGCCTTGGCGAGCCACTCTTCGACAAGATGGACGCCGACATTGCTTGGGCGATGATGGGCATCAACGCCGTCAAGGGCGTGGAGATCGGCGCTGGATTTGCCAGCGTCACCCAGCGCGGCACCACGCACGGCGATTCGATCACGCCTGAAGGATTCCTCAGCAACAACGCCGGTGGCGTGCTCGGCGGCATCACGACGGGGCAGGACCTGGAAGTGAGCATTGCGATCAAACCGACCAGTTCGATCATCAGCCCGCGGCAGTCGATCGACGTGAACAACCAGCCGGTCGAGGTCGTCACCAAGGGGCGGCACGACCCCTGCGTCGGCATTCGCGCAACGCCGATCGCCGAGGCGATGCTGGCGCTGGTGGTGATGGAGCACGCCTTGCGGCATCGCGCGCAATGCTGCGACGTGCTGAAGAGCGAAGCGGCCACCGCAGCCGCAGCCGCGGCCGCTGCGGAGTCGCCGAAGGCGTCCTTCCTCTAGCTCCCTTCGGCCGTATTCAGTCGAGTTCGGCGCGCCGAGGCATGTCCGCCCCGCGGCGCGAACATGTGACGGCCGCTGCGCGGGCTGCAAACCCGAGCAATGTGTCGAGCGCCGTCGAATCGAGCTTTGCCAGCGCTTCAGGCGTCAGCGCGTCATGCTCGTCGAGCCATGTCAGCAACGCCGCCTGAAACGTGTCGCCCGCGCCAACCGTGTCGATGACCTGAATGTCGGGTGAGGGCACAGTCGCCTGGCCACTGCGCGTCCATGCGCTCGCGCCGTGCCGGCCGCGCGTCACCGCAACCAGCGCGGCGCCCTGCGCGAGCCAGCGCGAAGCCACCTGCTCGGGCGTTTCGGCCGCATAGAGCAGGCCAAGGTCCTCGTCGCTCACCTTCACCAGATGCGCGATCGACACCATCTGCTCCACGATGGCCCGCCAGTGCGCCAGATCGGGCTCGACATTGAGGCGCACGTTGGGGTCGTAGGCGATCAGCCGCCGGTCCCGCTCGCGCGCCGCCAATGCACGCAGCGCACTGCCGACCGGCTCGACCGCCAAGGCATAAGAGCCGAACTGAAGCACGCGCGCAGCCGGCGGCAGGGCGGGAAGGGTGTCGTGCGTGATCTGGCGGTCAGCCGCGCCGTTGCCATGGAAGGCATAGCGAGGTACCCCGCTCGCGTCCAGGCTCACGACGCTAAGCGTGCTCGGCGCGTCGCTGCGCAGGATCAGCGAAGTGTCGACGCCTTCCGCCCGCAGCGACGCCAGCAATCGCTCGCCGAGCGCATCCGTCGACAGCCCGGTCAGGAACGCGGCTGGCCGGCCCAGCCTGGCGAGGCCTTGCGCGACGTTGAGCGGCGACCCGCCGATGCGTGCATCGAGCGTCATGCCCGCGGGCGTGGCTTCGCCCATGTAGACGTCCATCAGGGCTTCGCCGCAGACCACGAACATGACAGTTCTCCTCTTCGGAATCAGCGCGGTGCTTGCCAGCCCTTGTAATCCTTGACGTTCGCTCGCGTGATCAACGTCGAAGGCAGCAGCGTCATGGTTGCTTCGGGCTTCTTGCCGTTCAGGATCTCATGTCCGATCTCCACTGCCTTCTGCGCGATCATGTACGGGTCCTGGCTCGCGGACGCCTGCACCTGCGTGTCGCTCTTGAGCGCGGTTTCGATGTCGGGCGCACCGTCGACCGAAGTGATGACGATGTTCTTGCGATTGAGCTGCTTGGCTGCGAGATCGGCGCCGATGGCTTGCGGATCGTTGATGGCGAACACCGCGTCGATTTTTGGAAAGCGCGTCAGGTGGTTCTGCATGACGTTCAGTCCGCCTTCGCGAGAACCCTTCGCGTCCTGGTCGTCTGAGAGCACCTTGATGTCGGGGCTCTTCTTGAGCACCGTCTTGCAGCCGTTGACGCGATCGATCACGGCCGACACCTGCGGGCCGTTCTGGATGATCACGTTGCCCTTGCCGCCAAGCTTGTCGACGATGAACTGGCACGCGATTTCGCCGGCCTGCACGTTGTTTGTCTGCACGGTGGCGTCCGCGCCGTTGGCCGCCACGTCGACACCGATCACGACGATGCCGGCCTTCTTGGCCTTCATCAGCGCCGGCTCGATCGCCTTGGCGTCCACCGCATTGACCAGGATCAAGTCCGACCCTGCCGAAATGAAGCCATCGATTTGCGAGAACTGCTTGTTGAGGTCGTAGTCCGCCGATAGCGCCGTCACCTTCACGTTAGGGTTGTACTGCTTGGCCTTCGCTTCCGCGCCCTTGGCGAGCGAGACGAAGAAGGGATTGCCCATCGACCCGAGCGTGATGCCTACGTTCTTGAATTCCTTCTGCTGGGCGTGCGCCATGGGCATGGCGAGCGCTGCGGCAATGGCGGCGAGAGCAAAAAACTTGTTGCGCATGAAAAGTCTCCTGGTTGGTGGTGGTTGAGGCAAATCGATGATTGAGTAACGGATGGTGTGGAACACCGCGGAACCGGCTCCGCCGGGCCGCCGGTGTTGCCCCCTGCAAGGGGGTTGGCGCAGTGACACGAAGTGCGCGAAGCCTGGGGGTGTGCTATGTCCTTGCAGAATCCTTGCGGCGATAGCGATCGAGAGCGACAGCGCCGATGATCACCAGCCCTTTGACGATGTACTGCCAGATGTCGGACACGCCCATCAGGATCAGCCCATTGGTCAGCACCGCGATGATCAAAGCGCCGATCAGCGTGCCCAGGATCGATCCCGTGCCGCCGACGAAACTGGTGCCGCCGAGAATCACGGCCGCGATCGCATCGAGTTCATACGATGCGCCAAGCTGCAATCCATTGGCCGCATAGAGCCGCGCCGAGGCCATCACGCCGCCAAGGCCCGAGAGCAGGCCCGAGGTGCAATAGACGAACAGCAGCACCGCCCACACCTTGATGCCCGCGAGCCGCGCAGCTTCCGCGTTGCCTCCGACCGAGTAGATGTTCAGTCCCAGCACCGTGCGCCGCAGGATGAACCACGACAGCGCCACCACCGCGAAGGCGATGATCACGAGCCAGGGCACGCCAAGCACTTCGCCGTTGCCGATGAAGGCGAAGGGCAACTGAGGATTGAACACCGTGGTGTCGTGGCCGATGAGTCGCGCGATGCCGCGCACCGCCGTGAGCGAGCCCAGCGTGACGATGAAGGGCGGCAGCTTGATGAAGGCGATCAGCACGCCATTGATCAAGCCGAAGAGCAGCCCGCAAGCCAGTCCCGCAGCGATCCCGAGCATGCCGAACTGCGGCACGTTCGACACCAGCATCGCGACCACGGCGGACGCGGCGAGGATCGAGCCTACCGACAGGTCGATCCCGCCCGTGAGAATCACGAAAGTCATGCCCGCCGCGAGCACGATGTTGATCGACGCCTGCTGCGTCATGATCGACAGGTTCTGCAGGCTGAAGAAGTTGTCGCTTGCAAAGCTGAAGCCGATGCACAGCAGGATGAGCACCGGCAGCATGCCGAGTGCGCGGATGATCTCCTTGCCCGTCGCGCCACGCAATGCGGGTGGCAAGGCAGGGCTTTCCGATACCGGGATTGCCGGGGATGTCTGCTTGGTCATGTCTGGTCTCCTGGGGCTGCCTGGCTGTTTCAGTGCAGAGTCGGCGTATGGGATGGAACCGCGCCAGTGGCGAGGGCGACGATGTTTTCCTGCGTGATGGCCTGGCCGCTGCCGCCGCCGACTTCACCGACCAGGTGTCCCTCGCGCATCACGATCACGCGGTCGCAGATGCCCACCACCTCGGCCAGCTCGCTCGAGATGACGAGCACCGCGACGCCACGCCGCGCGAGTTCGTCGATGAGGCGGTAGATCTCGCTCTTGGCACCGATGTCGACGCCGCGGGTCGGCTCGTCGAGGATGAGCACGCGCGGTGCCAGTTCGAGCAAGCGCGCCAGCAGCACCTTCTGCTGGTTGCCGCCGGAGAGCGATCCGACGTTGACGCGCGCCGAAGGCACACGGATGGACAACTGCGCGATCGCATCCCGCGCCCGCTGCGCTGCCCGCTTGCCGTCCATCACGCCGCCGGCCTTGGCATCGAGAGGGGAGACCATCACGTTGATGTTGTCCTTCACCGAAAGATCGAGGAAGAGGCCCTGG
Organism: Variovorax sp. 05N34; assembly: GCF_056397405.1. NCBI lineage: Bacteria > Pseudomonadati > Pseudomonadota > Betaproteobacteria > Burkholderiales > Comamonadaceae > Variovorax > Variovorax sp. 05N34. The sequence goes on along the minus strand of NZ_JBFTNI010000001.1, from coordinate 876,514 downwards.
CCCTTGCGGTCTTCAGTCAAATAGAGGATGCCGGAGCGGATGGCGTCGATGGGCTTCTCGATCTTCAGCGGCCCGCCGAGGTCATCGAGCGACACCTCGCCGCCGGTGCGCGGATCGGCGCCAAAGATCAGCCGTGCCAGCTCGGTGCGGCCCGCGCCCACCAGGCCGGCGAGTCCGAGCACTTCGCCGGAGTGCAGCTCGAAGCTGCAGTCGTGAACGCGGCGTCCGTCGCGCAGGCCGCGCACCGACAGCGCCTTCGCCCCGGTGTGCATGCCGTGATGCTCCTTGCGATAGAAGCCCGACAGATCGCGCCCGACCATCATCTTCACCAGTTTGTCGCGCGAAAGCTCGGCGCGCTCCAGGGTGCCGACGTAAGTGCCGTCACGCAGCACCGTGACCTCGTCGGCAAGTTCGTCGATCTCGTCCATGCGGTGGCTGATGTAGAGGATCGCCATGCCTTCGTTGCGCAAGCGCTTGATGAGCGCGAAGAGCCGATCGGTTTCGTGCGTGGACAGCGGTGTCGTCGGCTCGTCCATCACCAGAATGCGGCAATCGAAGTGCACCGCGCGCGCGATTTCGACGAGTTGGCGCTGCGCGATCGACAGCATCGCCACGCGTGTAAGAGGCCCGAAGTCGGCGCCGAGGCGCTGCAGAGTGGCCTCGCAGGCGGCCGTCATTCCGGCGCGGTCCACCAAGCCGCCGCGTCGCAAGGGCCGGCCCATGTAGATGTTCTCGGCGACCGTGAGATTCGGCGCAAGGCTCAGTTCCTGATAGATAACGGACACGCCGAGGTTCTTGGCGGCGAGCGGACCGTCGATGTGAACCACCCGTCCATCGATCAGGATTTCCGCGCCCGGGTCCGGCATGTACGCACCCGAGAGCACCTTCATCAGCGTCGACTTGCCGGCGCCGTTCTCGCCCATGAGCGCATGCACATGGCCTGCTCGGGCGCGCAGGCGAACGTCCTGAAGCGCTTTCACGCCGGGAAATGTCTTCGATATCTTGCGCAGTTCGAGCAGCGCGGTGGCTGCGTTGGGATCAGGCATGTGTTGTCTCCGTATGGGCGCGGTGCGGGCGACCGCGCAAGACGTCGGCGCGGGGCGAAAAGTTGAAGAACATTGGCAGGCTGGCTGCGCCGATGGCGCCGGCATCAGCGCGGAAGCTGCCGCGCAGCAGCCGCGGCGTCTGCCGGGCCTCCGGCGCGATCAGACGCAGGCCGGCATCGATGCGCGTGATCAATTGACCGATCAAGCCGCTGTCGATGTCGCAGTCGATCACCACTGCGGGCAGGTCGAGCACGGCGAGCGATGCCCGCAGCGAAGGCACCAGTGCGTCCACGCAGTCGTCGAGCCATTCGCCAACATGTGCGTTGCCTTCCTTGACACGGGCTTCGAGGTCCGCATGACCCCGCACCGCGATTCCGTGGTAGCGCAAGTGACGGGCGAGCGAATTCAACGACGCGCGGGAAAGAAGGATGTCCCAGCGCCGGTCCAGCATGGGCGCCGAGGGCAGGGTGCTCGGCGGCACCGGCATCAAGCCAAGGTCCGCCGCGTTGCCGCTGCTGCCGCGCAAGCTCTCCCCGCCGATCACCGCGCCCGCGCCGAGTGCCGCGCCGACGAAGACGTAGAGGAAATCGTCTTCCTCGCGCCCGACGCCAAAGAACATCTCGGCAATCGCAGCCGCGTTGCCGTCGTTTTCCTTGAATACCGGCTGTCCGACTGCCTCCGCAAGCAACTGGCCGAAGTCCACTTCGTCCCAGATGCGGAAGTCGGCCTTCAGGTCGAGTTCGCGCAACCAACTGCCAAGGTTGTAAGGCTGCGCGAGGCCCACGCCCATCAGCCGTCGACGTTGCGGACCTTCCAGCGCGGTCAGCACGCGGGCGACGTCCTTGCGGACCAGCGACAGGGCATGTTCCGGCTGGGGCAGGAGCACGTCATGCGCCTCTCGCGCCAGAATCTTGCCGCCGAGATCGATCAGCACCGTTTCGATACTCGTGCGATCGAGGCGCACGCCGATTCCGTAGGCACCCTCGGGATTGATGCGGTAGAGCCCGGCAGGTTGACCCCGCTGGCCTTCCTGCCGCCGACCGGCCGGCTCGATCAGGCGTGACTCCTCCAGCGTCTGGACGATGCTGCCCACCGCTGTGTTGGTCAGCTGCGCCCAGCGCGCCAGATCGGCCTTCGACGCTTCACCTGCGCGGCGCAGACGCTGCAACAGCGTGCGCTCGTTGTAGAGGCGCAGGTTCGCCGAATTGGTGCCCCTGCCGGGACCGGCTGATTTCACCGACTGTCTCCTGTTGATTAATTAATTCAAGTTGAATAAATGGTAGGAGCGCCGGTTCACACCGCCGCGAGGGTTTTCCCGGGAAAGTGCAAGAAAGTATTTGTTCCTTGCCGCGGCCGCCCGACGGGACGTGCGGACAGGAATTTCAGGGAATCTGAGTATGGAAGGCGCGTTCATCGGGCCGCGCGCACGCGTGAACGGTTCGGTGTAAACCCGCGTAGCGATCGATCATCGATCAAAGCAGATCGTTAATCGCATAGTTGGCGGAGTTTTCGCTGTGAGGAAAGTCCGGCGGCCCCTACATTGGCGGCGTGCCTTCCCTCATTGCGCGATAGCCGAACGTTTCCAGACTCACACGACCCATCCATCGGAGAGACAAATGAGCAACCCCAAGGACCACGAGCCTCAAGGCCGACACCAGTCGAAGAAGGCCGCAGCCAGCGGCTGGATCGGCTCGGCGCTCGAGTACTACGACTTCTTCATCTATGCGACAGCAGCGTCGCTGATCTTCCCGCAGATATTCTTCCCGTCGGGCAACCCGCGGATAGCGATCATCGCGTCGCTGGCGACCTACGGTGTCGGCTATGTCGCCCGGCCCATCGGCGCCTTCGTGCTCGGCCATTGGGGCGACACGCGAGGACGAAAGCATGTGCTGCTCGTCTGCATGTTCCTCATGGGCTTTTCGACCATCGCCGTCGGGCTCTTGCCGACGTACCACCAAGTCGGCTTGCTGGCGCCAGCGCTTCTCGTAGTGCTGCGCCTGATCCAGGGCTTTGCGGTCGCGGGTGAAATCTCGGGCGCCAGCTCGATGATCCTGGAGCACGCGCCTTTCGGGCGCCGCGGCTTCTTTGCGAGCTTCAGCCTGCAGGGCGTGCAAGCAGGGCAGATCCTTGCAGCGGCCGTGTTCCTGCCGCTGGCACACTACATGCCTGAAGACGCATTCCTTTCGTGGGGATGGCGAATTCCGTTCCTGTTGAGCTTCGTCGTGATCATCGCGGGCTACATCATTCGCCGCGAAGTCGACGAAACCCCCGCCTTCGCAGAAGAAGCGCGCCAGGGCGAATTGCAGAAGGCGCCCATCGTCGAGGCTTTCACGAACAGTTGGCGCGACATGGTGCGCGTCATTTGCGCGGCGCTGATGAACGTCATCCCCGTGGTCGCCACCGTGTTCGGCGCTGCTTATGCGGTGCAGCCGGCGTACGGCATCGGGTTCCAGAAAGACATCTACCTGTGGATTCCGGTGCTCGGCAATATCCTTGCGGTAGCCGTCATTCCGTTCGTCGGCAATCTTTCGGACAAGGTCGGCCGCAAGCCCCCGATCGTCATCGGTGCTCTTGGTGCGGGGTTGCTGTCATTCGGCTATCTGTACGCAATCAGCATCCACAACGTGCCGCTGGCCATAGTGATGTCGCTGCTCATGTGGGGCATCGTGTACCAGGGCTACAACGCCGTCTTCCCGAGCTTCTACCCGGAACTGTTCCCGACGCGTTCGCGCTGCTCGGCGATGGCGATCTCGCAGAACATCGGCACCACCATCACCGCATTGCTGCCGGCGCTGTTCGTCGCTGTGGCGCCCCCCGGTGCCGCGAACATCCCGCTGACCATCGGTGCGCTCACCTTTGGCATCACGGTCATCTCGGCGATCGCCGTGCTGAGTGCCCGGGAGACCTACCGCATTCACCTGAACGACCTGGGCAATCCGAACGCAGTGCCGGTACCCAAGCAGGACTACGAGAGGATGCGTGCGCAGACCTTGGCGGATGCGCGGCTGACGAAGGCCGCTGCCTGACCTGCCCAACCCGCTTGGCCTGACTCGCCCGCCAGTTCACGGACACCTCGTCGCGAAGGCGCTCAGCCTTTGCGACGTGTCCGCTTCAGCGCTTGTATTCCGCTTCACGCTGGTGGCGAAAAGCCAGCACAAAGACCGCGTCGATGTCGGCAACGTAGCGGTAGAGCGCGATATACGCGCGCGATCCTCGGCCGATGAGCAGTTCCCGTTTGGCGCCTTTGACCGACCTTCCGATCAAGGGACTGTGGGCGAGGATATCGATGGCCTGCATGATCTCGCCCAATCGTTGCGGGATGTCCGCAACCTCGAAGCGCGCCAGGTGTTCGATAAATCGATTGAAATCGTCGAGAACCTCGGGAGCAAGTTCGATTCGCGTCATCCGGGGGTCAGCGCCCCAGCTTTCGTGCCGCTGGCTTCGCAGGCTTTTCGCCTCGGGCCTGGGCAGCGAGATAGTCTTTTGCCTGGTCCCATCTGACGGTCCTTCCAGTCGCCAGCACTTTGGACCAGCGCTCGTCGGCAATGCGGTGGATTTCGTCCTCTGCTTCCAGACGTTCAACGGTCTGCGCGATCGCGTCGACGATGAATGCGTGAGCAGTCTTGCCCGCCCTGTCCGCTGCGGCAGCGACCCGGTCCTTGAGCTTGTCGTCGATGCGAATGGTGGTGGTCGGCATTTGAGTCTCGCGGTTTGCCGCACTGTAGCACTGCTGTGCTACAGGCCAAGAAACGTGCGCGTCAGATCAAGCCTCGCATCGCCTGCGCGGTTTCGCGCAACACAGGCAGGACGCGGGCGACCGCGTCCTCGCTGCTTTCGTGGCCCATGGGCATGGTCACGTTGAGCGCGCCGACCAGGTCGCCGTGCCGGTCGCGCAGCGGCACAGCAATGCCCCGTGAATTCAGATCCAACTGCTGCTCCGACAAAGCCCAACCCTGGGCGCGGATGCGAGCCAGTTCGAGCTTCATCCGTTCCTTGCTCGAAATCGTGTGCGACGTAAAGACTGCCAACTGACGCGCCTCGAGCCAGGCGCTGCGTTCCTCATCGGTTCGCATCGCCAGCATCAGCATCCCGGCGGCCGTGACCTGCGCCGGCACGCGCGCGCCGAGCACGTAGCCCGTGCTCATGCTGCGATTCGGCCCGTTGCGCGCGATGTAGACCACCTCGTCGCCATCCATCACGCTGAGGTAGGCGATCTCGTGTGTGCCGGCTGCAACGCGCTGCAGAAAGGGCTGCACGATGCGCGGCAACCGCGCCGATTCGAGATACGACTGCCCGAGCCGCAGCACGCGCGGCGTCAGCCAGAAGAGCTTGCCGTCGCCCGCCACATAGCCCATGTGCTGCAACGTGAGAAGGTATCGGCGGGCGGCGGTGCGTGTCATGCCGGTCCGCTGGCCGGCTTCGCTCGCGGTCATGCGCGGGTGCGCGTCGTCGAAGGCTTCGATGATCGAGACGCCGCGCTCGAGCCCCGCGATCCAGTCGCGCTTGTCCAGGCCGGCAGGGACGATGGATGTTTCTTCGGCAGTCATACGGTGTGCGCTTGGGAGAAACCCTGAAATCGTTCGATGATCGATCAGTGTAGTTCGGTGATCGAATTTACGCGCGTTCCATTCGGACGAATCTCACAAACGCACGACTACATTAGCAGCGCTTCCGTGGCATTTCGAGCGATAGTCGAACATTCCAAAGCTGAAGCGAGGCACGATTCCATGTTCCCTTCCATCGTCGGCAGCACGTCTCTCTACCTTCTTCCCGGTGACCCGGTGACGAACGTCCGCCTTCCGCGCATGTTCAACGCCGCCTTCGAGCATTGCGGCATCGATGCCGTGATGGCGCCTGTGCAAGTTGCAAGGCGCGATCTGGCGGTGTTCGTGAAGGCGGCTTTCCTCGCGAGGAACGTGCGGGGAATGGCGATTGCGCCGCCGCACAAGCCGCTGTTGGTCGACCTGCTCGACGGCTGCGGGCTCTTCGGCCGCGTGGCGGGCTCGGTCAACGTGGTGCGTCGCATCGACAACGGCGAACTCGAAGGCGACTTGTTCGACGGCGAGGGGCTCCTGGGGGCGCTCGACCGCTACAACATCCCGTTTCGCGGCAAGCGCGTGCTGATTCTCGGCGCGGGCGTGAGCGCCGCAGCCATCGGTGTCGCGCTGGCCGAAGGCGGCACTGTCAATGGCGCGGAGCACATTGCCTTCTATGACGTCGCAGCCGGCAAGGCGGCCGGTGTAGCGGCCAAGATCGACTCGTTCTTCGATGCGACGAGCGTTGCGGTCGAAAGCAGCGATCCGGCCGGCTACGACCTCGTGATCAACGCCACTTCGCTCGGCCTGAAGCCCGAGGACCCGCTGCCTGTCGACGTGGCACGCATGGAGTTTCATGCCGCGCTGTTCGACATCCTCTTGCGCAACCAGCCGACGCCGCTGGTGCGTGCCGCGCGCGAGCGCGGCCTCAACGCCCAAGCCGGCTTCGAGATGCTGGTCCAGCAGATGCCGCACTACCTCGACTTTTTCGGCCACAAGGAAGCCGCGAACACGGTTCGCCACAACGCGGATTTCCTTCGCGAACTGATCTATCCCGCCGCAATGGCGAACGAAATCCATCAACCGCTGCGATATCACTCGGCCAGCGTTGCCTAGCAACTTCCACAGAGAAAACAACCCATGGCCATCGCCCTTGACCGCTTCGGCTTCAACACTGTCACGATGGGCGGAGAACTCGGCCACAAGCTCGACTGCATGAAGGCAGCCGGCTTCGCGGGCGTCGAGTTGTGGGCGCGCGACCTGATCAACCATCCGGCCGGTGTCGAGAAGGCCGCACAGCTCGTCAAGGAAAGCGGACTCAAGGTCACTGATTTCCAGCCGCTGCGCGACTTCGAATGCGCGCCGGACGCCATGCGTCCGCACCGGCTCGAAATGGCGCGCGAGCAATTGCGGCAGATGGCGCTGGTCGATACCGATCTGCTGCTGTGCTGTTCGACCACCTCGCCGCTCGCCATCGACGACCCCGACCGTGCCGCCGAGGATCTGCGCACGCTCGCCACATTGGCAACGCCGCTCGGTATCCGCATCTGCTATGAGGCGCTTTCGTGGGGGCGCCACACCAATCGCTGGCATCAGGCGTGGGACATCGTGCGTCGCTGCGACCGCGAGAACGTCGGCCTCAACCTGGATTTCTTCCACATGTCCGTGCACGGCGACGACACGGCCGAAACGCTCGCTCAACTGGCCGACGTGCCGGTCGAAAAGATCTTCCTGGTGCAGCTTGCAGACTATTTTTTCGAGTACAGCGACCGCCAGGCCGACATGATCGAGCTGGCGCGCCACCAGCGGTTGTTTCCCGGAGAGGGCCTGCACGACGTGCGCGACCTCGTGCAGTTGCTCGAAGACAAAGGCTACCGCGGCCACTACACCTTCGAAGTGTTCAACGACGACTACGTCAATTCCGACCCGATGGTGATTGGCGAGCGCGCCATGAAGAGCGCGCGCTGGATCAGCGAATCGCATGTCGCCGGCGGAAGCGCGGCGCGGTCGACGTGACCGCTTTTTCTGATTGACCCAAAGGATTCCCCATGATCTCCGGCAAGACCACGCTCATCGCCCACCTCGGCTATCCGACGGAGAGCTTCAAGGCTCCGATGATCTACAACCCCTGGTTCGACAAGCAGGGCATCGATGCGGTGGTGATGCCGATGGGCGTCAAGCCCGAGGTGTATCCCAGCGTGTTCGAGGCGCTCTTCCACCTGACCAACATCCGCGGCGCGCTGGTGACCATGCCGCACAAGATCACGACGATGTCGCTGGTCGACGAGGTGACGCCCACGGCCAAAATCGCGGGCGCCTGCAACGCCGTGTTGAAGCGGCCTGACGGCACGCTGCTGGGCGACCAGTTCGATGGCGCCGGCTTCGTGCGCGGCGTGCAGCGAAAGGGCCGTTCGCTCGAAGGCGCGCGCGTGCTGGTGTCGGGCAGCGGCGGCGTGGGCTCGGCCATTGCCGCGTCGCTGGCTGCAGCGGGCGTCGCCGAAATGGCGCTCTTCGACGCCAGCGCTGCTTCGGCCGAAGGGCTTGCCCAACGTCTGCGCGCGCACTACCCGGCCATGAAGGTCAGCACCGGCTCCAACGACCCGGCGGGTTTCGATCTGGTCGTCAACGCCACGCCGCTGGGCATGAAGGAGGGTGACCCGCTCCCCTTCGACGTCAGCCGCATCGCGCCATCGACCTTTGTCGGCGAAGTCGTGATGAAGAGCGAATACACGCCACTGCTGCGGGCCGCGCGCGAAAAAGGTTGCTCGGTGCAAGTCGGCACCGACATGCTGTTCGAGATGATCCCGGCCTACCTCGAATTCTTCGGCTACGGCACAGCCACGCCCGAAGACCTGCGCGCGGTTGCTACGCTCGCCTACTGATCGACCACAGACCCATCACAGCATTCGCCATGAGCATCTTCGAGGGCTTCCTCTCCACATCCGAAACGTTGGCGGCCTTCAGCGACCGCAATTTCGTCGACGCGATGCTTCGCTTCGAAGCGGCACTCGCGCGCGCGCAGGCGCAGATCGGGCTCATTCCCGAATCGGCCGCGCATTCCATCATCGGCAGCTGCAAGGTCGAACTGTTCGACGTCGCCAAGATCGTGCGCGAAAGCGGCCGGGCGGGCAGTGTCGCGATACCGCTGGTCAAGAGCCTGAAAGAGGCGGTGAGCCTTTTCAACGCCGACGCCTTGCCTTACGTGCATTTCGGCAGCACCAGCCAGGATGTGATCGACACCGCGATGGCGCTGGTCACGCGCGAGGCGATGACGCTGATCGAGACCGACCTCACGCGCGCCGCGCAGGCGTTGTTGCGCCAGGCTGAGCAGCACGCGACCACGCCCATCCTCGCGCGGACGCTGATGCAGCCGGCCTCGGTGACGAGCTTCGGCTTCAAGTGCGTCGGCTGGGCGGCGCCGCTCGTGCGCGGCCGCACGCGCATCGCCAAGGCCTCGCGCAACGCACTGCACGTACAGCTCGGTGGCGCCGTGGGCACCTTGGCGCAAATGAAGGGCGAGGGCCCGCAGGTGCGCCGGCTCATGGCCGAGGAACTGGGGCTCGGCGATCCGGGTGCGACATGGCATACGCAGCGCGACGAATGGATCGCGCTGGGTTGCGAGCTCGGCCTCATGGTCGGCAGCCTCGGCAAGATCGGCAGGGACATCGCGCTCATGGGCCAGTACGAGGTCGCCGAAGTGGCGGAGCCCAGCGAGCCCGGCCGCGGCGGCTCGTCGGCGATGCCGCACAAGCGAAACCCGGTGGCATCGATGGTTGCCATTGCCGCTGCGCAGCGCGCGCCGCAACGCGTGGCGGCATTGCTGCAGGCGATGCCGCAGGAGCATGAGCGCGCGCTCGGCGCCTGGCAGGCCGAATTGGCCGAATGGCCTCAGTTGCTGATGTCGGCGCATGGCAGCGTGCGTGCGCTGGCCGGGGCACTGCCTGGCCTGCAGGTGGACGAAGCGCGGATGCGTTCCAATATCGACCGGCTGCGCGCCGAACTGCCGCGCGATGCCGCAGACCAATGGTTCGATCCGGCGCTGGCCGGGCCGGCCGGCGAGACGGCACTGGCACAGGTGTTGGTGTTGCAGGCTGAACTCAACTCTTCCCAATCTTCAAGATGACCACTCCTTCCACTCCGGCCGGCGACTATGAATCCGGCCTCGTCAATCGTCGCCGCGTGCTCGGCGACGCCTGGGTCGACAAGTCGCTCGCGAATCGCAATGAATTCAACAGCGAGTTCCAGGCGCTGATCACGCGCCACGCCTGGAATGACATCTGGGGACGTCCGGCGCTCGGAGACAAGACCCGCAGATTCATGGTGCTGTCGATGATGCTCGGCATCCACGCCTACGAGGAGTTCGCGATGCACGTGCGCGCGGCGCTCGATGGGCCGCCCGAGTCGCGCCTCACGCCCGATGACATCAAGGAAGTCATCATGATGGCCGCCATCTACTGCGGCGTTCCCGTCGCCAACCATGCGTTCGGCATTGCAACGGGGATCCTGCGCGAAAAAGGTCTGCTCGCAGACGCCTCGAAGTGAACGGAGCCGCCGCGCGCAGCGGCATCTCCTTCGCGCTGCTGTTGCCCTTGCTGCTGGCGGCCCAGCCGGTGGCCACGGACAGCTACTTGCCGGCATTGCCGGCGATTGCCCAGGACCTGGGCTCGGCCAGTTCGAGCCTGACGGTCTTCGTGCTCGCCTTCGGGCTGGGCCAGTTGCCCTGCGGCCCACTGTCCGACCACTTCGGTCGCCGCCCCGTGCTGCTGACCGGCCTTGCGCTCTACGCGTTGGCGGCGCTCGGTTGCGTGCTGTCGCCCGATATTCCGATGCTGGTCACCTGTCGTGCGGTACAGGGCTTTTCGATGGCGGCCATCCTCGTGTGCTCGCGCGCGGCGGTGCGTGACTTGTATCCGGCGCATGAGGGCCCGCATGTGATGGCGCGCGGGTTGACCGGTCTGGGTGTGGTCGCACTCGCAGCGCCAGTTCTGGGCGCGTATGCCGTGCAGGGGCTGGGCTGGCGCTGGGTGCTGGGTGGCATGGCCGTATATGCGCTGATCCTGTTCGCGATGTGTTTTCACGGCTTCAGTGAAACGAGGGTGAAGGCAGCGGGCCCAAACGCGGCAAAGGGCAGTGTGCGCGAGGTCTTTGCCAGCCAGAGCTTTCGCGCGTGGGCATCGCTCGCTGCCGCCACCTACGGCGGGCTGTTCTGCTTCCTGCTGCTGTCGCCGATGGTCTACATCAGCTATCTCGGGCTTTCGCCCGCGTTGTACGGATGGATTCCGGCGGGCGGATCGCTCGTCTACATCTTCAGCACCACGCTGTGCCGCCGTTTGCTGACGCGCAGGGGAGCGGTGCGCACGGTGCAGCTCGGATCGCTGCTCAGCCTCGCCGGCCCCCTGGTGCAAGCGCTGGGTTGCTGGCTGCTGCCGTTGTCGGCTTGGCCGCTCCTGCTGGGGCACGCAATCTATTGCATCGGGCACGGCATTCACCAACCTTGCGGACAGGCCGGCGCTGTCGGCGACTTGCCGCATCTGGCCGGTCGCGCCGTCTCGTGGTCGGGTTTTGCGATGATGGCGGTTGCATTCATCGTGGGCCAGATCGCCGCAAGCTTCGTCAATCCGCAATTCAGCCATGGCGCCTGGCCCATGGTGGTGCCGATGGCGCTCGCGGGCGTCGTGCTGGTGCTGATCGCCCATGCCTGGCTGCCGCGCTTGCCCTTGCCCACCCATCCACATCGAAAGGAAACACCATGACCCGCTTGAATATCGTCCGCGAGGGCAGCGGCCCCATCGTCGTGCTGAGCCACGCTCTGGGTTGCGACCTGCGCATGTGGGACGGCGTGGCCGCGCAGCTCGCCCGCGCGCACACGGTCGTGCGATACGACCATCGCAACCACGGCGGCTCCGAAGTGGTTGCCGGTCCGCTAACGATCGAGGACCTCGCCGACGATACGGCCGAACTGATTGCGCGGGAAGCGTCGGGCGAGCCCGTGCACTTCGTCGGGCTGTCCATGGGCGGCATGACGGCGCAGGCGCTGGCTCCCAGGCATCCGAGGCTGCTCAAGAGCGTGGTCATTGCCAACTCGGCCGGGCACTATCCGGACTCCGCCCCCTGGCGCGCGCGCGTCGAGATGGTGGAAGCGCAGGGCATTGCGGCGATCGCTCCTGGCGCGGTGGCGCGCTGGCTCACGCCCGAGTTCGTATCGACGCCAGAGGGCGCGGAAGCCGGCCGCGCCCTGAATCAGACGCTGCTGGCCTGCGATGCCAAGGGCTACATCGCGAGCTGCAACGCGGTCGCCGCCATCGACTTTCGCGAGAGCAACCGGCGCATTGCCGTGCCGACGCTGGTGATCGCCGGCACGCGCGACGAGGCCACGCCGCTCGCGCTGTCCGAAGACATGGTTGCAGCCATTCCAGGTGCGCGTCTCGCGACGATCGATGCGGCCCACCTGAGCGCGGTGGAGCGGCCGGTCGAGTTCACGCAACTGCTGGTGGATTTCTGGCGCAGCCTTTGATTTCCGCCCGCGCCGGAAGCACGCCGGGCGATCAGCTCCCGCGATAGGTCGAGCAACTCCAGGGCGTACACAGCATCGGCACGTGGTAGTGCTGCTGCGCGTCGAAGATCGCGAAGCGCACCGGCACCGTGTCCAGAAATTGAGGATCGCTTTCGGCCCCCGGCTGGCGCCGGAAATATTCGCCCACGTGAAAGACCAGTTCGTATTGCCCGACGCGAGCCGCGTCGGGCGCGAGCACCGGCTGGTCGGTGCGGCCATCGCTGTTGGTGGTGATGCTCTTCACGAGTTTCCAGCCGTCGCCGTCGCGTACCGAAAAGTCGATACGCATGCCGGCGCCGGGTCGACCGGTGCCGCTGTTGAGTACATGGGTGGAGATGCCGGCCATGATCGTTTCCTTTGATGGGTTTGAGCGGCTGGCAGCTGCTTAGCTGCCGCGGTAATACGAGTAGCCCCAGGGAGTGAACAGGATCGCGAGGTGGATCCGTTCCGCCGGGTCGACGATCTGAAAGCGCACCGGCACTTGCGACAGAAAGTTCGGCTTCGGCAGCGTTGTTCCGCGCGCCGCAAAGTAGTCGTCCAACTGCAGCAGCAGTTCGTAGCGTCCGGGCTTGTAGCTTTGGTCGACAAGCAACGGGTCGTCTGTGCGGCCGCCGCGGTTGGTTTCGAATTTGCGCAGCACGCGGTAGTCACTCCCGTCGTGCATCCACAACTGCACCTTCATGCCGGCCCCGGGCGAACCATTGTGCGTGTCGATAGCATGCATCGTCAGCCGCGGGCTCAATGCACTTTGCGACACGGGGGCGGTGGTCAACCCAGCCGGCGCGTTCTGGGCGACGGCGCTCGTGGCGAGGCTGCCTAGCACGAGTCCTGCGGGCAGGAAGGCGCGGCGGGTGAGGATGGGGGAGGGAGAGGTCATGGTGTCGTGTCTCCTAGGCGAGAGGCGCCGCCAGCAGCCTGCCGAGACGCAGCCGCGTGATGATGGCGATCTGGTCCAGCGCGGCTTCGATTTCGGTATCGGTGTCGCGCTCGGTGCGTGCGCGCAGCGCATCGAAAATCTGCGCACGGGTGTTCGCAAGCACGGCGATCACGAACGGAAAGCCGTGCTTCGCGGCATAGGCGGCATTGAGAGCGCGCAGCGTATGCAACTGCTCCCGGCTGAGCGCATTCAGCCCTGCCTGTTCGGCCGTCGAATGCCCGGTCATGGTGCCGGCCTGGGCTTCCTTGCCGGCAAGCTCAGGGTGCATGCGCAAGAAATCGATACGCACTTCGCGCGATGTCGCCCGCACGACGCGAATCATTGCGCGATGCAGTTCGTCGATGCTCGCGAACGGGAGCTCGGCCCATGCGCTGGCCGCGACCCAGGGCGAATGCTCGAATATGCCGCCCAGCGCGGCGACGAAGCGCACGCGGTCGAGTTGATTGATGTCGCCGAGCGTGAACGCCTGCGCACCGGCGGAAACCAGCACGGCGCTCATGCGGCCACCGCCTTCTTCGCGAAGCGCGGGACGAACGCAATGATGAGGATCGCAGCGCAGATCTCGACTGCCGCGACGATGTAGAGCCCCGGCGAGAGCAGCCCGGTCGATGTCTTGATGGCGCCCAGCATCGACGGCGCGCCGAAGCCTGCGAGATTGGCGATCGAGTTGATCAGCGCCACGCCGCCCGCCGCTGCTGCGCCGGCCAGGAAGCGGCCGGGCAACTGCCAGAACACAGGGATGGCGCTCATCGTGCCGACGATGGCGAGCGTCTGCGCGGCCAGCGTGATCATCGGGCTCTGCTTCATGAACAGTGCGGTGAGCGCAAGCCCGACCGCGCCGAGCGTGGCCGCAAATGCGCAGTGCAGCCGGCTTTCCTGGTGCCGGTCGGAATGCAGGCCGTTGTAGACCATGCCGACTGCGCCGCACAAGTACGAAAAAGCCATGATCCAGCCCACTGTCGCCGGGTTGGTGAAGCCCACCTCCTTGACCACCGAAGGGCCGAAGAAGGTCAGCGACGAATTGGCCGCGATGATGCAGAAGAAGATCAAGATCAGCAGCCACATCCGGCGGTCCTTCAGCGAGGCGATGAGGCTCTCTTCGCGATGGCCGAGCGCCTTGTTGTCGCGCGCCATGTCTTCATGCACGAGGCGCCGCTGTTCGGCCGTGAGCCACTTGGCTTGCTCGGGGCGGTCGGTCAGGTAGAACCAGGTCACGAAGCCGGCGATCACCGAAGGAACGCCTTCGATCAGGAACACCCATTGCCAGCCCGACCAGCCGTTCAGGCCGTGCAGGTTGTTCATGATGCTGCCGGCCAACGGGCCGCCGATCACGCCTGCAATCGCCGATGCCGACATGAAGATGCCGAAGGCCTTGGCGCGCCGTTCGCTCGGGTACCAGTAGGTCAGGTAAAGAATGATCCCGGGATAGAAACCGGCCTCGAACACGCCCATCAGGAAGCGCAGGAAATAGAACATTGCCGGCGTGCGCACGAACATCGTGGCCACGCAGACCACGCCCCAGCCGATGGTGATGCGCATGAGCGTCTTCTTGGCACCAATGCGCTGCAACAGCAGGTTGGACGGCACTTCGAAGAAGAAGTAGCCGAGAAAGAAGATGCCCGCGCCAAGCCCGTAGACCGCCTCGCTCCAGCCCAGTTCGTCGAGCATGGTGAGCTTGACGAAGCCGACGTTGACGCGATCGACCCAGGCTAGCACCCAGAGCGCGAAGATGAAGGGAATGATGCGCCATGTGATGCGGCTATATGCCGCATCGAGCGCGCTGGCCGGCGCACTCGGCGCGGCGTGTTGCGGGACTTCCAGGGTGGCCATGAACGAACTCCTTGGCGGGTCAATCGGAACAATCGGATCGATGAGCGACATCGAAGGGGCGTTGATGGATTGGGCCAGCCGGCACCCCCGCGTGTCGATACCGCCGCGGCATGCGAATCGCTATAGACTGCATCGGACATATCGATAGACAGGGACTACGGGAAAACACCATGCAACGTGGCGTCGATCTGCTCGACGGTCATCTGCTGCGCGTGCTCGCCACGGTCGTGGAAGAGCGAAGCGTGTCGCGCGCCGCGGCCCGCCTGCGCCAGACGCAACCGGCGGTGAGCGGATCGCTCAAGCGCCTGCGCGAAATCTTCGGGGACGCGCTCCTGGTTCGCGATGGCACGGCGATGGTTCCGACAGCCCGCGCCGCCGGTCTTGCCGCGCAGGCTCGCCGCGCGCTCGGCGAACTCGAAGCGCTGCTGGTCGAGCCCGAAACTTTCGTGCCTGCGCATGCCGAGCAGCGCTTCAGGATCGCTTCGCCCGACTACATCGCACCGTCCTGGATCTCGCGGCTCGCGCAACATCTGAGCATCGAGGCGCCGCGCTGCCGCATCGAGCTGCGGGCGCTGGGGCCGACCTTCGATTTCGAGCGTGCGCTCGGCGACGACGAGCTCGATCTCGTCATCGGCAACTGGCCGTCACCGCCCGAGCACCTGCACATTTCGCTGTTGCTCGAAGACGATCTGGTCTGCCTCGTGGCGCGCGACCATCCGCTGGCGCAAGGGGCCACACAACTGAGCGAAGCCGACTACCTGGCTGCCGGCCACGTCGTGCCGGTGCCTTACGCGCTGGCGCAGCGCGGCGTCGTGGAGACGTACCTGGCCGAACGCCGGCTCGGGCGCGACGCCCGCGTGCAGGTGCCGTACTTCGGGCTCGCCCCTTCGATTGCGGCGAGCACGCAATTGATCTTCACGACCGCGCGCCACTTCGCCGAATACCACGCCAGGCTTCTGCCGCTGGCGCTCCTGAAGGCGCCAGAGGGATTTCCGCGCATGCGCTTCTATCAACTCTGGCACGACCGCGCTCACCATTCGGCGGCGCATCGCTGGCTGCGCGGGCTGGTCGCGCAATTCGGGCGCGAACTGGCAGCGCCTGCGACGGCGCAACATCGGGAGGGTGATCCCGCACCCGAAGGTTGAAAAGCCGCGCGGGCGGCCGCATCATCGGGGGATGCCTACCCGACTCCACATCGATTTCGTGTCCGACATCTCGTGCCCTTGGTGCGCGGTCGGGCTTGGCGCGCTCGAAGCCGCTCTCAAGAAAGTTGCCCCCGAAGTGACCGCCGAACTGCACTTCCAGCCTTTCGAGCTGAACCCGCAGATGCCGCGCGAAGGGCAGGACGCCTTCGAACACCTCCACGAGAAGTACGGCTCCAGCCGCGAGCAGCAGGCGCAGTCGCGAGAAGCGATCCGGGCGCGCGGCGCCGCGGTCGGCTTCGAGTTCCGAGCCGAGGGTCGCGCCCGGGTCTACAACACCTTCGATGCGCACCGGCTGCTCCATTGGGCCGAGCTCGAAGACGTGGCGAAGCAGGTCGCCTTGAAGAAGGCGCTGCTCAAGGCTTGCCACACCGACGGGGAGAACCCTTCGGATCCGGAATTGCTCGTGCGCCTCGCGGGCGAAGCCGGCCTCGATCGGGAGCGTGCCCGCGCCATCCTGCAAAGCGACGAGTTCGCAGCCCAAACCCGCGAACGCGAACGGCTCTACACCGACGCCGGCATTCATTCGGTGCCCGCCATCATCATCAACAACAAGCACCTGATCTCCGGCGGTCAGCCGGTGGAAGTGTTCGAGCGCGCCCTGCGGCAGATCGCCGGTGCGGTGCCGCCCAGTGTTGCGGTGGCCTGAGCGCGAGGGCGTCGTGTAAAGAAGGTCAACCGGCGACGGCGCCAGCCGGTTGAGTGAGGCAGCCCCGCTTCGAATGGGCATGGAGTCCGCATGAGGGTCGCCCGATCCGCCGCTTCCGCGCTGGTGCTCACAGGTGTGCTGGCACTCACAGGTGTGCTGGCGCTTGGCTCTTGTGCGATGCCATCGAGCCGCGGACCGTTGCCCAAGGTCAGCGCGCCTGACGAAGCCGCGCAACTGCGCTGGCTCGATCGCCTGACCTGGGGCGCTGACGCCGCCACCGAAAAGCAGCTCGCACATGCAGGCCTCCCCGCCTGGCTGCGAGACCAGTTGCACCCCGCGCCGGCCGCGCTGCCGCCCGAGGCTCAGGCGCGGATCGACGCGATGACGATTTCCCGGGTGCCCCTGGAGGAAACGGTCGCCTCTCTCGCCGCCCAGCGGCGCGCCCTCGACACGCTGGCCGACGACGACCAGCTGAAAGAAGCGCGACGGAGCTACCAGCAGGATCTGACACGCCTTGCACGCGAGGCCCAGGAGCGTTTTCTGCTGCGCGCGCTCTATTCGCCCAACCAGCTCCAGGAACAGATGACTTGGTTCTGGATGAACCATTTCAACGTGAACGCCCGCAAGAACAACCTTCGGGCGCTCGTGGGCGACTACGAAGAGACGGCGATCCGTCCCCACGCGCTGGGCAGGTTTCGCGACCTGCTGGGCGCAACGGCGCATCACCCCGCGATGCTCGGCTACCTGGACAACGCGCAGAACGCCGCAAACCGGATCAACGAAAACTACGCGCGTGAGCTGATGGAGCTGCACACCCTGGGCGTCGGCGGCGGCTATTCGCAGGTCGACGTGCAGGAACTGGCGCGCGTGCTGACGGGGGTCGGCGTGCGCAGGCGCGCACCTGACGCGCCCGCGCCGAACATCCGCCCCGAACTGCGCGGCGACTACGTCCAGCAAGGGCTTTTCGAGTTCAATCCCAACCGTCACGACTATGGCCCGAAAGTGCTGCTGGGCCAGCCGATGACCCAGCGCGCGCTTGCCGAAGTCGACGAGGCACTCGATCGACTGGCGCGGGCGCCCGCGACGGCGCGCTTCATCTCGCGCAAGCTGGCGATCTACTTCGTTGCCGACGATCCACCGCAAGCCTTGGTCGACCGCATGGCTGGCACCTTCCAGCGCACGGACGGAGATATTGCCGCCACGCTGCAGACGATGTTCGAGTCGCCCGAATTCACCGCATCTCTCGGCCAGAAGTTTCGCGATCCGGTGCACTACGTGATCGCGAGCGTGCGCCTGGCCGACGACGGACGGGTCGTGACCAACGTGAACCCGATGATCGGCTGGCTCAACCGGATGGGCGAGCCGCTGTACGCCCGCGAGACGCCGGACGGCTATTCGCTGACGCAGGACGCCTGGGCGAGCGCGGGGCAGATGACCACCCGCTTCGAGATCGCCCGTGCCATCGGTGCGATCGGCGCCGTGCTGTTCCGCGGCGATGACGGTGCAGCAGGCGAAAAGCCGAAGCCGCCCCGTCTGGCAGATTCGCCGACCGTGAAAGCGGCTTTGCCGTCGATGAGTGTTGACACGCGCGAAGCACTGGCGCAGGCGAAGTCTCCGCAGGAATGGAACACTTTCCTGCTCGCATCACCCGAGCTGATGCACCGTTGAAGGAGCCGACATGCAGCGACGCGATCTCCTCCAACTGCTCGCAGCGACATCGGCCTGCGCCTCGGCAGGCCGGCTGATGGCGGCGCCCGCGGCCGGCGGCGCGAAGCTGCTGATCGTCTTTTTGCGTGGCGCGTATGACTGCGCCAACGTGCTGGTGCCGGTGTCGAGCGATTTCTACTATGCGTCGCGCCCGAACATCGCCATTGCGCGGCCGGGCCAACCGAACGGCGCGGTTTCGGTCGACGCCGACTGGGGCCTGCATCCGGCGCTCTCCACCAGCGTGATGCCGCTGTTCCAGAAGAAGCAGGCCGCCTTCGTTGCTTTTGCCGGCACGGACGATCTCACGCGAAGCCATTTCGAAACGCAGGATTCGATCGAACTCGGACAGGCGCTGGACCGGCGCCGCGACTACCGCTCAGGCTTCCTGAATCGTCTGGCGGGTGTGCTGGGGGCAGGCCCGGTGACCGAGGTCGCGCCGATCGCCTTCACCAACCAGTTGCCGATCGCGCTACGCGGTGACGCCAAGGCGGCCAACATGGCGCTCGCCGGCGTCGGGCGCCAGGGCATCGACGAGAGCCAGAGCAAGGTGATCCAGGCCATGTACCGGAACACGGCGCTGGCGCAGCCCGTGGCGGAAGGGTTTCAGGTGCGCGACGAAGTGCAGCGCGCGGTACAGGCAGAAATGCAGGCGGCGAGCCGCGATGCAATGAGCGCCAGGGGCTTTGAACTCGTCGCGCGGCGCATGGCGCGGCTCATGCGCGAGCGCTTTGACGTGGGCTTCGTCGACGTGGGTGGTTGGGACACGCACGTGGGGCAGGGCGGTGCAACGGGCTATCTGGCGAATCGCCTGGACGAGCTCGGGCGCGGGCTGGCCGGCTTCGCAACGGAGATGGGTGACGACGCGTGGCGTGACTCGGTCGTCGTGGTCATCAGCGAATTCGGCCGTACCTTCCGCGAGAACGGCAACCGTGGCACCGATCACGGCCATGGCACTGTCTACTGGGTCATGGGCGGCGGACTTTCGGCGCAAGCAGGCGGTCGCGTGCTCGGCGAGCAGGTGGCGGTGACGCAGGATCGTCTCTTCCAGAACCGCGACTATCCCGTGCTCAACGAATACCGGGCAGTGTTCGGCGGCTTGTTCCGCAGGATGTACGGGCTCTCACCGGCGCAACTCGGGCGGGTCTTCGACGCGGTGCCGCCGAAGGACTTGGCACTCGTCTAGCGTCGACAGCCAGTCGCTAGTCCCGAAGCTCGACCTCACCCTCGACTTCGACCGGAATATCGAAAGGCAGCTCCGCCACCCCGATCGCACTGCGCGCATGAGCGCCGGCTTCCGGTCCGTAGAGCTGGATGATGAGGTCTGAGAACCCGTTGATCACAGCGGGCGTCCTGTTGAAGCCAGGCGCCACGTTGACCATGCCGAACACGCGCACCCACGTCGAGATGCGGTCCAGGTCGCCGAGCGCCCGCTGCAGGCTGCCAAGGACGGCCAGCGCCGTGAGTCGCGCCGCCTCGTAGCCCTGCTCGAGGGTGAGTTCTCGCCCGACCTTGCCCCGTGGCTCCGCCACGCTCCCCACGGGCGTTTGAGGCCCGTGCCCGGAGATCAGCACGCGGCGGCCCACGATGCGAACCCAAGGAAAAGGCAAGGCCACGCCCGGTGGCAGCGAGAGCGGCGGTGGCAATGACAGGCCGAGCGATTGGAGCTTCTGTTCGATGCGCGACATGGCCGCAGATGCTACGCCGCTCGGCGTCTCTTGGGATGGACCTGCCGACTACTTGTTGCTGAAGTTCAGTGCGGCCGTCAGGTCGCCCATCGGCTTGCCGCCGTTCTTCAGCAGCGCCGCGTCCCGTTCGACCAGCCCCGGCAGCGGCGGCAGCGACCAGCGGTGCGTGATGAAGCGCAGCGTCGACGCTGTGTCGTACTGCGTCTTGTCGACGAAGCCCTTCTTGGCATAGGGCGAGATGATCAACGCCGGGACGCGCGTGCCGGGACCCCAGCGGTCGCCCTTCGGCACGGTGGCGTGGTCATAGAAGCCGCCGTTTTCGTCGTATGTGACGACGACCAGCATGTTCTTCCATTGCGGGCTGGCCTGCAGCTTGGCGATCACGTCGGCGATGTGCGCGTCACCATCCGTGATGTTGGCGTAGCCATTGTGCTGGTTGAGATTGCCCTGCGGCTTGTAGAAGGCCACGGCAGGCAGCTTGCCGGCGGCGGCATCCTTCAGGAAGTCGGCGTCGAAATCCTTCAGGTGAGCCGCGCGCACGTCGGGGTGCGCGACCGGATCGAACTCGGCGTAGTAGTTGAAGGGCTGGTGGTGAAACTGGAAGTTCGGCGTCACCGCTGCCGCAGGCGCCGCCGGATCGGTGGAAGGGAACTTGCGGTCACCTTCGGCGGTGGCCGTGGTGCTGTTCCATGCGCCGCCGTACCAGGCCCAGCTCAGGCCCTTCTTGTCGAGCAGATCGCCGATGGTGGCCTGCGTCTGCGGCGGCAGCGTGTTGGCCTTGCTTGCATCGGCGTAGAGCTTGGTCGTGTCGCCCGCCGCGGGTGCGTTGCCGCTCGGCTGATAGGGCGGCTGCATGGTGTTGACGGCATAGAACATCCCGCTCGCATCCTTCGGCGTGAGCGTGTTGTCGTTCTTGTAGACGGGCGCGCCGCTGAGCACCGATGCCGGCGAAGTGGCTGCGGGCGTCAGCCGGACGAAGTTGCCGTTGGCATCGACGTCGATGGCCGAGATCGCGCCCTTGGCTGGCGACGTATCGGCATCGGCGTTGGGGTAGGTCGGCGCACAGGCGCAGACCAGGTACTGGTGGTTCAGGAACGAGCCGCCGAACGCCCCCATGAAGAAGTTGTCGGCCAGCGTGTATTGCTGAGCGATCTTCCACAACTGCATCTTGCTGCCGTCGAAGTAGCCCATGCTCAGGCCGCCCGCATCGGAATAGGCGGCGAACTTGTCGTTCTTGCCGCCGTTGATCTGCATCTGGTTGTTGTAGAACCGGTGGACCAGATCGCGCGTGATGGTCGATTGGCCGACCATGATCCCGGTGTTGAAGAAGCCGGCCGAATCGTCGATGCGGAACATCTTGTTCGGCATGCCGACGGTCTGCGCCTGCGTGATGGTGACCGCTTGGCCGGCGATCGTCACGCCGCTCCAGACTGGCGGCAGCGCGGGCAGGGCAGCGCCGTCGAAGTCCTTCTGGGGTTCCGGATTGCTCGGGGTAGAAGTCGGATTGACGCCCGGAATGCCGTTCGCGCCGCGATAGAGGCCGTAGAGATTGTCGAAGCCGCGGTTCTCGGCGTAGATGACGACCACGTTCTGGATCTTGTCGAGTGCAAGGCGGTTGCGCAGTGCCTGGACCACATCGCCGCCCGAGCCTGCTTCGGCAACGGCTTCGGCGATGCGTTCGATGGCTTGGTCGATCTCGGCCTGCAGCAGGCCCTTGACGCCCTTGTCGTCGATCTTGTTGTGGTCGGCCGTCAGTTGCGCTTCACTCACGCCCAGGCGCTTGGCGAGGGCGGTGCGCGCGGCGGCGAGGTCGCCGCCGTTGTCATCCATGATCGCGACCAATTCGGTGCTGATGGCGCTGATCACGTTGTTTGCGCCCGAAGGTGCGCGAAACACCAGGGGCTGCGTCACGGGGCTTTCTACGCCGCTCGCGGGGTCGAAGCGCTTGCTCGACGTACCGATCTCGGCCACGACAGCGCCTTGTCCGGTCAGCTTGAAAGCGCCGTTGGCATCCGTGGTCGTGCTGGCTTCGTTGCCGTCGCAGTGGCCGTTGTTGTTGGCGTCGATGCAGACCTTGGCATTGCGGTAGTAGCTGCCGGTGACCACGCCCGAAGTGGTGGCCGTGCCGCCCGTGCCGACCGGCGCGACGCCGAAGCCCGACCCTCCGCTGCCGCCACCGCACGCGGCGACGACTGCGGCCGCCACGATCGAGATGGGCCATGGAGAAAGGCGAACCATCGGGTTGCGCACGATTCGCGCCAAAGTGGCACGGGAAGTTGCAGAGCTTTTCATCATGTGTGGAGTTATGAGATGTCGATGAGTCCGGCGAACACCGGCGGCCGAGATGTTGGCCGCGCTGCATGACAGCTTGATTGCAGGCGAACGATGGCTTGCCGGTGAAGTCACGTGGCTGTCATGTTCGATGCCTAAGCTGCGCGCGGTCTGCCCCTGTTTCGCGGGGCCGCGTCTGCAATGCGCATTTCAAATCTGTTCCGGTCGATCCGAATCCGGCTGGGTGTTCTCACGCTGGCATGTGTCGCCCTTGCCGCCTGCGAGCGGGCTGCACCGACCGCTCCTGTTGCACATCCCGTGTCGCCGGTGCCCGCGTATGTCGGCGCAACTTACGCACCGGTGCCTGGCAAACCGCAGCCCACAGCCGCCCAACTGACGGCGCTTGGGCGCAGGATCTTCTTCGATCCGTCGCTGTCGGCATCGGGAGCGCAGTCGTGCGCCAGTTGCCACGATCCGCAACATGCGTTCGGTCCACCCAATGCGCTGTCGGTGCAATGGGGCGGCGCTGACGGCCGCACGCAAGGCCCGCGCGCTACGCCGTCGCTCCGCTACCTCGAGACGCTCACGGCGTTTTCGGAGCATCACCATGACAACGACGGCGACGACAGCATCGACGCCGGCCCGACGGGTGGGCACATGTGGGACGGCCGTGCCGGTTCGGCGCACGAACAGGCCGGGTTGCCGCTCCTGTCGCCGGCAGAGATGGGCAATGCCTCGATCGACGAGGTCTCTGGCAAGCTGATGCGCGGGGCCTATGCAGACGAGATGCGCACTGTCTTCGGCGCCGAAGTATTCCAGGAGCCAGGGGCGGCATTCCGCGCGGCGGGCTTGGCGCTTGAAGTCTTTCAGCAGTCGCCCGCCGAGTTCTACCCCTTCACGAGCAAGTACGACGCAGCCCTGCGCGGAGAGCAAAAGCTGAGCGCCGCCGAAACGCGCGGCCTCCGGCTCTTCAAGGCCGACGACAAAGGCAATTGCGCTTCATGCCACCTCAGCGACCGCACGGCGGACGGCGCGTTTCCCCTCTTCACCGACTTCGGCATGATCGCCATCGGCGTGCCGCGCCATCGAGGACTCGCAGCGAATGCCGACCCGAACTATCACGACCTCGGCCTGTGCGGGCCCATCCGAACCGACCTCAAGGACCATCCCGAATATTGCGGCTTGTTCCGCACGCCGAGCCTGCGCAATGTCGCGGTGCGCCAGGCGTTCTTTCATAACGGCGTCTTTCATTCGCTGGAAGACGCGGTGCGCTTCTATGCGCAGCGCGACACCACGCCGGAGCGCTGGTACGGGCGCGATGCCAAGGGCAAGACGCAGCCTTTCGACGACTTGCCGCCCGAATACCGCGGGAATATCAACACCGATCCCCCTTTCGGCCAGAAGCGCGGGGGCAAGCCGGCATTGACGGAAGCGGAGATTCGCGACGTGGTCGCTTTCCTGAAGACGTTGACGGATGCCGATTTGCTGCCCGCGGGCGATCATCCGGCGAAACCGTAGGCGTTTGGTTTAGATGTCCGTATCGTGGGCATCGTGGATGAGGCGGCGACCGAGGCTGACCGCATCGTCCTGCGTGTACCCCAGTTCGCGATAAAACGCGATCACGTCCGTGTTCGACGAGCGCACCAGCAGATTGATCTTGGGGCAACCGCGTTCCATGAGCAGCCTCTCGGCTTCGCGCATGAGCGCGCGGCCGATGGATCGTTTGCGGTGCAGTGGCGATACCGCCAGGTAGTAGACCCAGCCGCGGTGTCCGTCGAAGCCCACCATGGCCGTGCCGACCAGCGCATCATCGATCGTGGCAATCAAAAACAGCTCCGGCTGTTCGCTCAACTTGCGCTGGATATCCCGATGAGGATCGTTCCAGGGCCGGGTCAGGCCGCACTCGCGCCAGAGCGCAACGACAGTGCTTTCGTCCGCCGGCTCGAACGGGCGGATTCTCACGATTCACCTCTTTCCCTGACGTCCGCGACCACGCGCGCGTAACGCTGGAAGCTCCAGTACGCGCTGGCCCAATCCATCAGCACGACGATCCGATTGCGAAAGCCGATCAGGAAATACACGTGTGCAAAGAGCCAGAACAGCCACGCCATGCGCCCCGAGAAGCGCAAGGGACCAAAGGGTGTGCCCAGGTCGACGACAGCCGAGTTGCGCCCGATGGTGGCCAGATTGCCGTAGTCGCTGTAGCGGAAGGGCTCGGTCGGCTGGCCGGCAACGCGCCGAAGGACGTTCGACGCGGCGGCGCGGCCCATTTGCTTGGCGCCCGGGGAGACGCCGGGCACGGGCGTGGGCTCCTTGCCCGGCCTGTAGCTCATCGCGGCCGCAAGATCGCCCACCACGCTGATGTCCGGATAGCCCGGCAAGCTCAGGTCAGGCAACACCTTGATGCGGCCCGCGCGGTCCGTTTCGGAACCGGTGACGCTCGCCAGCAAACGGCCCAGCGGCGATGCGGCAACCCCTGCGGCCCAGATGACGCAGTTGCACGCGATGCGATGGCTGCCGACGCCTGCGCCGCCGTCGCTGAAGGGCGATTCGACCTGCAATCCTCCGGCGTCGACCGACGTGACCCTTGCGTTGAGGCGCACCTGCACGCCGAGCTTTTGGAGTTGTTCGAGTGCACGTTGACTCAGCGACTCCGGCATGGCCTGCAGCACGCGCGGACCACCTTCGATCAACAGAATTTCCGCGCTGCCCGGATCGAAGTGCCGGAATTCGCCCGACAACGTGTGGCGGGCGATCTCGGCAAGCGTGCCCGCCATCTCGACGCCGGTCGGCCCCGCGCCAATCACCGCGAAAGTCAAGAGCGCGCGGCGGCGTTCGGGGTCGCTTTCGACTTCGGCCGCCTCGAAGCTCAGCAGGATCCGGCGACGGATCTCGAAGGCATCGGCAAGCGTCTTGAGACCGGGCGCCATCTTTTCCCACTCATCGTGGCCGAAATAGCTGTGCGTCGCGCCTGCCGCAACAATGAGGTGATCCCATGCAATGCGCGTGCCGTCCGCCAACTGGACTTCGTGCGCTGCCGGGTCGATGTGCATGACTTCTCCGAGCAATGTCGTGACGTTCGACTGTTCCCTGAAGAGCAGTCGCACAGGCGCCGCAATGGCCGGCGCGGCCAGTCCCGCCGTAGCGACCTGGTAGAGCAAGGGTTGGAAGAGGTGATGGTTGGTCTTGTCGATCACCGTGATGTCCACTTCGGCCTTCTGCAGCTTGCGTGCAGCCTCCAGGCCACCGAAGCCACAGCCGACGATCACGACATGAGGGCGGCCGGTGTTTGTAGTGGTGCTCATGCGCCGGATGATACGCAGCGCGGGGTCATGCAAGCGTTCCCGACTTGTGCGACATTGGCGTGTTCCGCTGTGCCTGGTCATGGTTCGCCTGCAGCTTTGAGCGAGCCCTTGTCCTACGGCGCATTCCTCCGTGCGTGGGCTAAAACCCGTCAAGACGAATCTTGGAGATTCCATGAACCTGATCCGGCCGGCCGCGCCCGCGGCGGACGAACTGCGCGAGCGTTTCCAGTCGGTGCGTGCCCACAGCCTCTCGCTGGCGGCGCCACTTTCGGCCGAAGACCAGTGCATCCAGTCGATGCCCGATGCCAGCCCCACCAAATGGCATCTCGCGCACACCAGCTGGTTCTTCGAGACCGTGTTGCTCCAGGCACACGCGAGTGGTTACCGCGTGTTCGATCCGCGGTTTCAGTAC
Organism: Variovorax sp. 05N34; assembly: GCF_056397405.1. NCBI lineage: Bacteria > Pseudomonadati > Pseudomonadota > Betaproteobacteria > Burkholderiales > Comamonadaceae > Variovorax > Variovorax sp. 05N34. The sequence continues at coordinate 850,382 of NZ_JBFTNI010000001.1, read as the reverse complement.
CTCTTCAATTCCTACTATGAAGCCTTGGGGCCGCGCCATCCGCGTCCGCAGCGCGGCTTGCTGACGCGCCCGTCGCTCGAGGAGGTGCGTGCCTATCGCCGCCATGTGGACGAGGCGGTGTGTGCGCTGCTCGGCAGCGCGAGCGACACGGACTGGCATGCGATCGAGAGCATCGTCACGCTGGGGCTTCATCATGAGCAGCAGCATCAGGAACTCATCGTCACCGACATCCTGCATGCGCTGTCGTGCAATCCCTTGCTGCCGGCCTACCGCCCAGCGCCGGGTCCTTCGTTGCGCCTGGCTTCGGTCGCACGGCCGATGCAATGGTTGTCCAGGCCCGGCGGGCTGGTCGAAGTGGGCCACGACGCACCCGGCTTCGCCTTCGACAACGAGACGCCGCGCCACGCCGCGCTCCTGCGGCCCTATGCCATTGCCGACCGCCTTGTGAACTGCAGCGATTACGCGCAGTTCATTGCCGATGGTGGCTACGAGCGGCCCGAGCTGTGGCTTTCCGACGGCTGGGCGACAGTGCAGGCGCAGGGATGGCGTTGCCCGGCGTACTGGATCGCTGCCGGTGATCAGAAGCTGATGCACCAAGGCCCCAATCAAGGCTCGAACGGAGGCACCTCGGCTTGGCAGATCTTCGGCCTGCACGGCGTCCGGCCGCTGGAGCCGGAGGCGCCTGTCGCGCAGTTGAGCTTCTATGAAGCCGCCGCCTATGCGGAGTGGGCGGGCGCGAGGCTACCGACCGAATTCGAATGGGAAGCGGCGTACGACGCTCCGGGCATCTCCCAGATGACCGGGCACGTCTGGCAGTGGACACGTTCTTCCTACGATCCTTATCCTGGCTTTCGGCCGCTCGCGGGCATCGCGGCGGAATACAACGGGAAGTTCATGGTGGGCCAACTCGTGTTGCGAGGCAGCAGCATTGCCACGCCGCCAGGGCACGCACGGGCCAGCTATCGCAACTTCTTTCCGCCGGCGGCACGCTGGCAGTTCTCGGGGCTGCGGCTCGCGAAAGACCTCTGATGGGCACTCCAGCATTCAATCTCCATGCATTCCGTGCGGCACAACGGGCTGCGCCACTGTCCGACTTCGCCCGCGAGATGCACGCCGGCCTGAGTCTCGATGCGCGCAGTATTTCGCCGAAGTTCTTCTACGACGTCGCGGGTTCGGCGCTGTTCGATCGCATCTGCGAACTGCCCGAGTACTACCCGACACGCACGGAGGTCCGCATCCTGACCGAATGCGCGCCGGAGATCGCCGCGCAGATCGGACCCAATGCCGAGATCGTGGAATTCGGTGCGGGCTCCCTCACCAAGGTGCGGCTGTTGCTCGACGCGCTCGAAGCGCCCAAGCGCTATGTGCCCATCGACATCTCGGGGGAACACCTCGAAGCCGCGGCCGAACGTCTGCGCAAGGACTATCCGCACCTTGCGGTGCAGCCGATGGTGGCCGACTACACGATGCCATTGGTGCTGCCTTCGCGCGAGAAGGGCTTGGGGCAGCGCGTCGGGTTCTTTCCCGGTTCCACGCTGGGCAACTTCAGCCCTGACGAAGCTCTGGCCTTTCTGCAGCTTGCGCGGCGGCTGCTTCGTGGTGGCGGGCTGTTGCTGGGGGTCGATCTCGTGAAAGATCCGGCGCTGCTGCACGCGGCCTACAACGATGCGCAAGGCGTGACGGCGGCCTTCAATCTCAACCTGCTGCGGCGCGCCAACGCCGAGCTGGACATGGATTTCGATCTCGACGGCTTCACGCATGGCGCCTTCTACAACTCGCCGCTTCGGCGCATCGAGATGCATCTCGTGAGCCGCCGCGCCCAGACGGTGAAGCTGGACGGCCATTCTTTCAGCTTCGAGGAAGGCGAGACGATCCACACCGAGAACTCGCACAAGTTCACCATCGATGGACTGCGCGCCCTGGCCGTGAAAGCGGGCTTCAGTCCGGCGGCAGTCTGGACGGATCCGGAGCACCTGTTCAGCGTGCATTGGCTCCAGGCGAAGGATTGATCATCGGGGGAGGGGGCGCCGTATCATTTGCCCGCCATGAACTTCCGGTGAGCCAAGGTTGACGCAGGACCCCAAGCTGTTGCGCCGTCTGCTGCGCGCCAAGGATCGCATGGACGCCGCCTCGCACGAGGACTGGCCTGTTCGGCGGCTGGCGGAAGTAAGCGGCGTCTCCGAAGCGCACTTCGCACGATCCTTCAAGCTAGCCTTCGGCCTCCCGCCGCATCGCTATCTGCTCACGCGGCGCATTGAGCGAGCGACGACATTGCTGCGCGACACCGAACTGTCAGTGACCGAGATCGCTTTTCACACCGGCTGGGGCAGCCTCGGCACGTTCGGCCGCATCTTTCGCGACATCACCGGCGAAAGCCCCGGCGAGATCCGGACGCGGAGAAGGGCCGCCGCGCAAGAACTCGGCCGCGTGCCCGCGTGCATCCTCAGCGCGGCGCATCGGCCCGATCTCACGATGGCAGTTTTGGAGAAGCGCCGCCGCATCGCGGCCGATATAAACGGGTCTCGATAAAAGGAGATCCCATGAGTCAAGGTGTTGAAGTTGCTGGTTTGTACGTGCGCGATCAGGATGAGGCGCTCACGTTCTATGTCGAGAAGCTCGGATTCAAGGTCCATACGGACGTGAAGAACGGCGACTATCGCTGGCTCACGATCCAGCATCCGGACCAGCCGACGTTCCAGCTCGGCCTGTTCAAGCCCGGCCCGCCGATGCTGGACGCCGCCACCGCGCAAGCACTGAGCGCGATCGTTGCGAAAGGTGCGATGCCGCCACTGGTGCTGGTCGTGAACGACTGCCGCGCGGCGTATGACCAGATGAGTGCGCGGGGCGTGGAGTTCACCCAGGAGCCGGTCGAGCGCTATGGCTCCATCGACGCCGGCTTCCGCGATCCTTCGGGCAACGGCTGGAAGATGATCCAGGCGCGCCGCTGAAGCCTTGCCGAACCCCTGTCGACAGCCTACGCCTTCGACTTCGCCGCTTCCGCCCGGAATGCCGCTTCACCAGCGTCCGACACCTCGACCCACCTCTTGTCGGGCGCCGCCTCTTCGGCGTAGTTGTCGTGCCAGTTCCACCACTTGTAGGTCGGCGTCTGCGGATAGCCCTCGGGTGAGTCTTCCCAGACTTCCTGCCGGCCCAGAGGCGTGATGTCGAGGTAGTTCCAAGTACCGCCCATCTGCTCGTCGCCGCGGTTGTTGACGAAGTAGGTCCTGAATGCGCGATCGCCATCACGGTAGAACACGTTGGTGCCATGCCATTGGTCGACGTCGAAATCGGCGTCGAAGTCGTCGGTGATGGTGTACCAAGGCATCTTCCAATCCATGCGCTCCTTCAGCTTCGCGATGTCCGCCTGGGGAGCGCGCGAGACGAAGACGAGGGTGGTGTCGCGGGCGTTCAGGTGGGCGACGTGGGCCACTTGGTCGGCCACCATCGAGCAGCCGCGGCAGGCGTGCTCGGGCCAACCGAAGACGCCTGGTTCATAGAAGGCGCGATAGACGATCAACTGACGCCGCCCGTCGAACAGGTCGAGCAGGCCCACCTTGCCCTGCGGCCCTTCGAACGCATACGACGTCTTCACCTCCATCCACGGCATTCGCCGGCGCTCGGCGGCCAAGGCGTCGCGTGCGCGGCTTTGGGCCTTTTCCTTGACCAGCATTTCAGCGTGGGCCGCTTTCCATGCCTGCGCCGATACGACCGGCGGCGTTTGCATGGCCGGCGCTCCGGGCTTGCCTTGGTTCTCGATGGGTGCACTCATGGCGAATCTCCTGATGTTTGCATACGGAAAGTCAAAGTCTGGCAGCGAACATCGAAGGCGGGGAGTAACAAGTGTGGCGGTATTCGGTTGCCGGACCGCTGGCTTCGGGTGCTGGGCGCACGCACCGGCGAGGCGCAGTCCGACATGAATTCGGGCGGGGTTGTGCATCGTCGAAGGGTTTTGCCCTTTTGCGCTCGAACCCAGCACTCATGAAGCCACAGGCAACGATCGACACCGAGGATTTCCAGCGCCTGCTCAATCCCAACCTGAAATTGCCCCTCGTCCGCGGCGTGGTCGGCGCCGCAAAGCCAGTGGACCTCGATCGGCTGTTCTCTCTCCTGCGCGTGTGGATGCCGAAGATGGAGCGCCTGTGACAGCCGGCAAACCTTCCGCCCCACTGCGTCCGCCCTCGCACGTCGACATCGAGGTGCGGCTGCTGATGGAGGCCATCTATCTCAAGTACAGCTACGACTTTCGCAACTACACCGGCGCATCGCAGAAGCGGCGAGTGCTCTATGCGCTGGACCAGCTCAAGATGTCGAGCATCTCCGCGCTGCAGGACAAGGTGCTGCGCGAACCGGCCACCTTTGCGCTGCTGCTGCAGTTCCTGACGATTCCGGCGAGCGAGATGTTCCGCGACCCGGCCTACTTTCTCGCCTTGCGCCGGCAGGTCATTCCGCACCTGCTCACCTATCCCTCGCTGAAGATTTGGGTCGCTGGTTGCAGCACCGGCGAAGAGGTGTTTTCGCTCGCCATCCTGCTGCGCGAGGAAGGGCTCCTGGAGCGCACGCTGATCTATGCGACGGACATCAACCCGGCGTCGCTGGAGAAGGCGCGCAAGGGGATCTTCCCGATCGATTCGATCAAGGGCTACACGGCCAACTACCAGCGCGCCGGCGGCCGGCGCTCCTTTTCGGATTACTACACCGCCGCCTATGACGCGGCGGGTCGCTTCGATCCTTCGCTGTGCGCGGGTGTGATTTTTGCCGACCACAGCCTGTCGACCGACAGCGTCTTCGCGGAGACGCATCTGGTGTCGTGCCGCAACGTACTCATCTACTTCAATCGGGAGTTGCAGGACCGCGCCCTCGGGCTGTTCCACGAGTCGCTTTGCCATCGCGGCTTTCTCGGACTCGGCGCCAAGGAGAGCATCGATTTCTCAGGCTATGCAGGCGCATTCGAAGTGCTGTCCCGCAGCGAGCGCATCTACAGGAAGGGCACATGACCCCATGACAAGTACGCCGGGCGATTCATCGGTCGAGCACGAGGGACGGGACCTGCGCGCCGTGGTCATCGGCGCCTCGGCGGGCGGCGTGGATGCGTTGTTGACGCTGCTGTCGGACCTTCCGTCCGGCTGGCGGCTCCCGATCGTCGTGGTCATCCATCTTCCGGACCCACACGACAGCAGACTGGCGGAGGTGTTCGCCCAGCGCCTTTCGATCGAGGTCCGGGAGGCGGAGGACAAGGTGCCCATCGAGGACGGTGCGCTCTATTTCGCGCCTTCGGGCTATCACCTGTCGATCGAGTCCGACCTCTGCTTCTCTCTGAGCTGCGAGCCGCCGGTGTTGTTCTCGCGCCCCGCGATCGACGTCCTGATGAGCTCCGCCGCGGACGCCTACGGCCCTGCGCTCGTCGGCATTCTGCTGACGGGTGCGAACGAAGACGGCGCCGCCGGGCTGCTGCAGATTCACGAGGCCGGTGGCCTGACGATCGTCCAGGACCCGGACGAAGCCCTTGCACCGATGATGCCGCTCTCGGCGCTCGCGCTTCATGTGCCCGACCACGTCTTGCCCCTCCGCGAGATTCGCGCGCTCCTGATGCAGCTGGATTCCCGCCATCCACATTGAATGTGCTACTTTCGTGGATGTAAATCGAAATAGCGATCGGCGCAACCTGGCGCCTTGGAGTCATATGAAATGAAAGCAACCTGGAACGGCGTCACCATCGCCGAGAGCGACGACACAGTGCTCGTCGAAGGTAATCACTATTTCCCCATGGAATCGCTCAACCGCGACCATGTCACGTTCAGCAACCACAAGACCACCTGCGCCTGGAAGGGCACCGCAAGCTATTACTCGCTGCTGGTCAACGGCGAACTCAACACCGACGCCGCCTGGTACTACGCCGATCCCAAGCCGGAAGCCGAAATGGTCAAGGACCGCGTCGCCTTCTGGAAGGGCGTGAAGGTGACGGAGTGAACGCGGCCTTCAGTCCGCCATTCACACCGCCCGATCGCCTCGTCTCCACACTGCGCCAGGACGGCTATGCCGTGCTGAGCCCGCAAGGCGTCGCCGAATGGCTGGACGCACCGCTGGCCGAACTCGACGCGCTGCACGGCGACTGGTTCCAACTGCCGCCCGACGACTACCTCAAGGACGGCGGCCGTTATCGCACCCGGCGGCACGCCTGCTTCACCGTCGACGGCGCAGCGCTCATTCAGGTGCCGCATCGCGCGCACTGGCAGCCGGTCGAATACAACGCGCTGCATGGCGGCATGCAGCGGTGGTTCGCGCCGATGGAAGAAAAAACCGTGGCGCAGCCGGTGTGGCGACGCATGATGCTTGCGCTGGGCGACGTCGCCAGCGGCCTGCGCGGGATGCAGCCCTGGTTTGTCGAGGCACACCAGTTTCGCATCGACACGGCGGACGGTATCGGTCGGCCGACGCCCGAGGGCGCACACCGGGACGGCGTCGACGTGGTGGCGGTGGCGCTGGTCGGCCGGCACAACATCAAGGGCGGCGAAACCCGCGTCTTCGAGGCCACGGGCCGGCGTGGCGAACGCTTCACGATGACGGAACCCTGGACCTTGCTGCTGCTGGATGACGCGCGCGTCATCCACGAATCGACGCCGATCCAGCCCCTGGTGGAAGGCGAGCCGGGCTGGCGCGACACCCTGGTCGTGACTTGCCGGGCGGGCAGTTTCCAAGGCGATTAGCGCTGCGCCAAGCACCATAGAAAGTCCTACATGCGCAGTGCATGGTTGGATGTAAATTCGGGGCCCGGTGCGCCCGCACACCCTTCTGTGTATGAAAGAGGTCTCGCATGTTCAATCACATCCTCGTGCCCATCGACGGCTCCGAAACGTCGATGCTGGCCGTCAGCAAGGCCAGCGGGCTGGCTCTTGCCTTCGGCAGTCGGATCACGCTCATTCATGTGGTGGACAACTACCCCTTCATCGGGGTTGGCGCTGATTACGCGCTCGGCCAGAACGAATACCTCGCAGCCGCGACGAGCAGCGCCAATGCCGCGCTGGCGCGCGGTGTGGCGGCGCTGGCCGCCGAAGGCCTGCACAGCGATCAGCGTGTGATCGACGGCCACGTGGTCCACGAAGGCATCGTCGACACCGCCATAGCGATCGGCGCCGACCTGATCGTGATGGGTTCGCATGGCCGAACCGGCATCGAGAAGCTGCTGCTCGGCAGCGTGACGCAGCGCGTGCTGCAAGACGCCAAGGTACCCGTGCTCGTCGTGAAGGGCGAACTCTGAGGCCGCTTTAGAAGGGGAAGGGCGGCGGGCTTTCGAATCGGCACAGTCGCCGTTCAACCGGGTGCACGAATTCGAGCGCCGTGGCGTGCAGCAACAATCTCGGCGCGCGTTGGCGGACATCCTCGTCGCCATACAGTGCATCGCCGAGGATGGGATGGCCGATCGACAGAAGATGCACCCGCAGTTGATGGCTTCTCCCGGTGAGCGGTTCCAGCCACAAATGACTTGCATGGCGATCGGGCAGCTGCCGCTTGACGCGCCAGCGTGTCTGGCTCGGCTTTCCGGCCGCGTCGACTTTCTGTAGCGGTCTGCGCGGCCAGTCGGCCATCAGCGGAGCGTCGATCAAAGACCATTCATTGCTGACAGGCAGCAGGCCGTCGACGATCGCCTCATAGCGCTTCCCGATCTGCCTTGCCGCGAATGCATCTCCCAGCGCGCGCTGCACCTCCAGGCTGCGGGCCATCAGCACCAGGCCGCTGGTTGCCATGTCCAGGCGATGCACGATGAGCGCATCGGGCCAGCGCGATGTGGCGCGCGCGCTCAGGCAATCCTGCTTGTCATCGCCGCGGCCGGGCACGCAGAGCAGGCCCGCGGGTTTGTCGAAGACCAGCAGATGCGCGTCTTCGTGGATCAGGTGCAGGTGCGTCTCGGTGGTCATGGTTGCGGTGGGCCAAGTCTAGAAGACCAGCCTCGGCTATCCTCGCGGCGATGTCCGTTCGCGCTCCCGTTCCCGCCCCCGCCCCTGCAGCTTCGTCCTCCCGATCTTCGAGTTTTTCCGACCTGACGCGCGAGCGGCCCTTCATGCAGTTCTGGCTGGGGCGGCTGTTCGGCACCGCCGCGAGCCAGATGCTGATGGTCGCCATCGGCTGGCACATGTACGACATCACGCACAGCGCCTGGGATCTCGGGCTGGTCGGGCTCTATCAGTTCGTGCCGGCCTTGTTGCTGGCGCTGGTCGCGGGGCACGTGGTGGACAACCATCATCGCGGGCGCATCGTCGCCGCCTGTTTCGCGGTGCAAGGGGCGGTTGCGCTCGTGCTGCTGCTGGCGGTGCACGGCGCACACGATTCGCGCGCGCTGCTGCTGGGGTTGTCGCTGGTGCTCGGCGCCGTCCGTGCCTTTCAGATGCCCGCGCAGCAGGCGCTGACTCCATTGCTCGTGGCGCCGATGATGCTGCCGCGCGCGATGGCCTTCAGTTCGGCAGGCATGCAGGGCGCCATCATCGGCGGGCCTGCCTTGGGCGGGCTCCTTTTCGTCGCGGGCATGGGCGTGGTGTACGGCGCCGCCGTGGCCTTTTTTGCCATGGCTTCGGCGCTGGTGCTGCGTCTGAAGTACGTCTACACGCTGCCGCCGCGCGAGCCTGTGACGCTCAAGACGGTGCTGGCCGGCGTCGATTTCATCTGGAACCGCAAGACGGTGCTGGGCGCGGTTTCGCTCGATCTTTTCGCGGTGCTACTGGGCGGTGCCGTCGCGCTGCTGCCGATCTACGCCAAGGAGATTCTGCATACGGGGCCGTGGGGTCTCGGACTGTTGCGCGGCGCCCCGGCGGTCGGCGCACTGTTCATGTCGATCATGCTCACCCGCCGGCCGGTGGAGCGCCGCGTCGGCCGCACGCTGCTACTCGCGGTGGCGATGTTCGGCGTGTGCATGGTCGTCTTCGGCATTTCGCGCAGCTTCGTCGTGTCGATGATTGCGTTGGCGGTTTCGGGCGGCGCGGACATGGTGAATGTCGTGATCCGGCAGACGCTGGTTCAGCTCGAAACGCCCGATGCGATGCGCGGCCGGGTGAGCGCCGTCAATTCGATCTTCATTGGCGCGAGCAATCAGTTGGGTGAATTCGAATCCGGCGCCACGGCGGCGCTGCTGGGGCCGGTGGGCTCGGTCGTGGCGGGCGGCATCGGCACCGTGCTGGTGGCCGCCGCATGGTTCAGGCTTTTTCCCTCGCTCGCGCGGAGGGACCGGCTCGTCAGGCTAGAAGGCTGAGAAAGCGCAGGGCACGTCGAGCGTGACGTCGCCCAGCGGCTCCGCAACGCAAGGCAGGATCCAGCCCTCGGCCTTTTCTTCGGAGCTGACGCCGGGCCATTCGATGCGATAGCGGATCTCGCCCGCCACCAGCTTGCAGATGCAGGTGCGGCAGGTGCCGTTGCGGCATGAACTGGGCAGCTCGACGCCGGCGGCATCGGCGGATTGAAGGAGCGTGCGGTCCGGTTCGGTCTCGAAGCTGAATCCGCCCGGTTGCACCAGGGCCTTCATCACGGCGGGGAATCGGAAGATTGCTGTCGCCGCTGGTCGCGCAGCATGAAGAGATAGAGGCTTTCGACCTTCTCGCGCGCCCAGGGCGTCTTGCGAAGGAACTTGAGGCTGGACGACACGCTCGGGTCGCTCGTGAAGCAGCGCAACGGGATGCGCTCGCCCAGCCCTTGCCAACCGTAGTGCGCCTGGAGCGCGGTGACGATCGCTTCCAGCGTGAGGCCGTGCAGCGGGTTGCGGGCCTGCTTCTGCGCTGCCGGGGGCTGCGCGCCGTCGTTCATTACTTGTTCTTGAGCTTGCCGCGCGGAATGACTGCGGTCGTGACGGTGCGTACCGGCTCGATGCCTGCGCCCGGCGGCTTCGGCGGCGAGGTGTCCTTCTTGGGTTTCTTGGTTTCCTTGTTGGTGCGCTGTTGACCTTTGGCCATGAATATCTCTCCGGATGATGCGAATGTGCGGATGAGTTTATAGCGCAGCGACAATAGGCCTTTCTACCGTTTCGCTTCCTGCATTCATGTCCGATTACGAAGTTCGCCCCGCCACCCTGCGCGACGCCAAGGCCGTCGCTGAAATCCACGCCGCCGCCGCCAGGGCCGCGTACGAGGGCATCCTCCCCGAAGACCAACTGAGCGCACTGGCGCCGGCCACGCGCGAAGCCAAATGGCGCGAGGCCATCGAATTCAGCGAACCGCAGGTGCAAGTGGCCGAACTGGACGGCGGGATCGTCGGTTTCGTCGGTTTCGACCGGTCGCGCGATCCCAAGACCCCATCGACCACCGGCGAGATCTGGGCGATCTACGTCAAGCCCGAGCACTGGGGCAAGGGCGTCGGCGTGGCGCTCTGGGACGCCGCGCGCGACGGCCTGGAGGAAGAAGGCTGCACCGTGGTCACCGTCTGGGTTCCGCTGCGAAACGACCGCGCCATGCGCTTCCATGAACTGGCCGGCTTCAAGCGCGAGATGAAGACCGCCAAGACGACCGCGATCGGCGGCGTCAAGATCGAGGAAATCCGCCTGAAGCGAAACGTCTGACGCGAGCGCGACCGGATGGCCACCAGTCTCTTGCTGCTGCTGGATGACATCGCGACGGTGCTCGATGACGTCTCGGTCCTCACCAAGGTGGCGGCCAAGAAGACCGCCGGCGTGCTGGGCGACGACCTGGCGCTGAACGCGCAGCAGGTGGCGGGCGTTCGGGCCAACCGCGAGTTGCCCGTCGTCTGGGCCGTATGCAAGGGGTCGTTCGTCAACAAGGCGATCCTCGTGCCCGCCGCGCTGCTGATCGGCACCTGGCTGCCCTGGCTGGTGACGCCGCTCCTGATGGTCGGCGGCGCCTTTCTGTGTTTCGAAGGCTTCGAGAAGCTGGCGCACAAATTCCTGCACAAGAAAGACAGCGCTGCCGAAACGGCGCGCCATGAAAGGCTGATCGCCGACGCGACGGTGGACATCGTCGCGGCCGAGAAGGCCAAGGTCAAAGGCGCGATCCGGACCGATTTCATCCTCTCCGCCGAGATCATCGCCATCACCTTGGGCACCGTGCAAGGCCAGCCCTTCGTGACGCAACTGACGGTGCTGGCAGGCATTGCCATCGTCATGACCATCGGCGTCTATGGCCTGGTGGCGGGCATTGTCCGGCTCGATGACGCCGGGTTCTACCTGAGCAAGCGGCAAGATGCGGTCTCGCGCGCCCTGGGTCGTGCGGTTCTCGCCGCCGCGCCGTGGTTGATGAAGCTGCTGTCCGTTGCCGGCACGATCGCGATGTTTCTCGTGGGTGGCGGCATCCTTGTGCATGGTGTCCCGCCCCTGGCGCATGTCTTGGAGGCCTGGGCCGCCAACGCCGGCGCCATGGCGGGCGGCCTCGCGTCGATAGGCGCCAACGCCGGCATCGGCGTCATTGCCGGCGCCATCGTCCTCGCCGCCGTCGAAGGCGCGAAGAAGGCGCTCGGCAAGCACTGAGCCTCAGCGCTTCTTGCCTTTCGCGCGCTGGACGAGGTCCACGACCACCAGCGCAATCCCCAGCACGACGGCAAACCAGCCCACCACGTGGGCGCCGCCGACCATGTCGCGCCACACCTGAGACTGGAGAAAGCTCGGGGCAATCAGCACGGCCGCGCCGATGAGGATGCACATGACGCCGCGCTCGAGCATGCGGGGGGTTCGGGTGGGTCTGGAAGCCATGGGGCGAGTCTAAGGGGCGTGCATGCCCCATTTTTGTGCGCCATCTCATGGATGAGCGGCTACCGCCATGAGAACAGTACGAAAAATTGTCACATTCCTGTTGCTTTTGGACATTCGCGCACCGGTTCTGTGATTTTCTTCCAACGTTTTTGAATACTGAAGGATTACATTCGTAAGTATTCATTTCGCACTTATGCGGATTTCACATTGGAAGAGGAAAGAGTCAGCCACATGAACCGCGTTTTCAGAGTCGTTTGGAACCGTTCGCAACAAGTCTGGGCCGTTGCGTCTGAATTAGCCCACAGCGCCGCCAAATCGACCACCGCCATTGCACCTGCTTCAAGCAATCCGGCCCTCAAGGTCGCCTTCGCATCGACGCTGCTCGCTTTGGCGGGTGCTGCGGCGGCAGACTGCGCCACCAGTGGAACAACGATCACCTGCGCACCGCCCGCGGTTCAGCAGACAACCATCGGAACCGGCCTGAGCACCCCCTCCGGCACGGTGGTGGACGTGCAGGCGAGCGCAGCGGTCAACACCGGCGGACAAACGGCCATCAGCATGGGCGACAACGCTGACATCCATATTCGAAGCGGAGCGACGGTCGTCAACAGTGCGCCTGGCAACACCAACGGGCACTACGGCACGGGCGCCAACACGATCGAGTTCCACGACGGCACGACGCTGACGATCGAGCAGGGAGCGCTCGTGCAGTCGAACGGACCGGCAGGCAATGCGGAAGCCGTCAATCCAATCGGCGTCGGCAACACGATCATCAACAACGGCACGATCAATTCGCAAGCCGGCGGTGCCGCGATCTGGTTCGAGTCATCGGGCGGCAGCAACACGGTCGTGAACGGCAAGACCGGCGTCATGCAGTACATGAACGGCACGACGGGCAACATCATGGGCTTCGGCGGCAACAGCGCCGTCGATTTCACCAACAAGGGCGAGGTGCGCGGCTCGCTGAATTTTGGCAATGGCAACGACACGCTGAACCTGTATGACGGCTCGACGGTCTCGGGCGCGATCAACGGCGGCGGTGGCAACAATCTGCTGACGCTGAACGGCACGGGCGCGGACACGCTGACGCACACGATTTCGGGCTTTCAGTCGCTGGTGAAGAACGACAGCGGCACGTGGACCCTCGGCAATCCGCTCCAGGGCTCGGGCGTCACCAGTACACGCGTCGCTGAAGGCACGCTGGTTTTGGGCGCCGATGCAAGCAACTACACCGGCAGCATGACGGTCGATGCGCCTGGCACGCTGGAGACGAAGGCGGAATTCGCGCCGTCCGCCATCACTGACAACGGACTGGTGCGCTTTGCGCAGCCGACGAATGCGACCTACGCGGGCGTGCTGTCAGGCACCGGCATGGTCGAGAAGACCGGTGGCGGGACTCTGACGCTTGCCTCGACCAGCAACAGCTATTCGGGCGGTACGACCATCTCCGGCGGTACCCTGCAGGTGAGCACCGATGCCAACCTGGGGGCGTCGACCGGCGGGCTGACCTTCAACGGCGGCACGCTCAAGCTGACCGACACCGTCAACTCCGCCCGGCCGATCACCATGGCCGCCGACGGCACTATCGACGTTGCGGGCACCGCCGGCAGCAAGATGAGCGGCAGCATCAGCAGCGCCGGGACTCTGTCGCTGATTAACAGCGCGCCTTTCGACGGCCACGACAGCGTCACGCGCCTGACGCTCAGCAGCAGCGGCAACAGCGCATTCACCGGCTCGGCCCGGCTCGGCTCGCTCACGAGCGCCGATGCGACCGCCGGCCGGATCAACGTGATGGTGACTGGCACCGGCACGCTGGGCACGAGCAACAACGCGGTCGATATCTACAACAACAGCGAACTCGATTTCGACGGCGCCAATGCCAATGCGGGCAACCTGAACATCACGACGCACGTCAGCACGAACAACCTCGGAACAAACTCCGGCGTCACGTTCGCGAATGGCGCCAGCGCGGGTTCCGCCACGTTGACGAACAAGGCCGAAGGCAGTCTGATCCAGTTCCAGACCGGCACGACGGCAGCGAATTCGACAATCAACAACGGCAGCGGCGCGCGCGTGTACTTCGAAGGCAACAGCACGGGCGGCAGTGCCACCATCAACAACGACATCGACGCGGCAGGCGGTCGTATCTACCTGCAAGACAACGCGGACCTGAGCGGCGCCAGGATCGCCAATGGCGCGGGCGGCCACGTCTTCATCAACAACGCCAACGCGCTCACCGGCATTTCCGTCGGCGGACTCTCGGGCGACGGCGACGTGGTGCTCGGCAGCAAGAAGCTGACGGTTGGCGCGCTGGGTACCAGCAGCGCGATCGGGGGTGTGATCTCCGACACCGGCCCTGGATTCCTCGATGTGAAGGGCGCGTCGTACAACAACCCGGTGACGGATACCGGCGGCTCGCTGGTCAAGACCGGCGCGGGCACGCTCACGCTGACAGGCGCCAACACCTACACGGGCGGCACGGCGATTTCGGGCGGCACGCTGCAACTGGGCAACGGCGGTACGACGGGCTCCATTCTTGGGGACGTGGTCAACAACGGCACCCTGGCCTTCAATCGATCGGACGCGGTGAGCTTCGCGGGCCTGATCTCCGGCACGGGCGCGGTATCGCATGTGGGCACCGGCACCACGACCCTGACCAGCGACAACACCTACACGGGCGGCACGACGATTTCGGCGGGCACGCTGCAACTGGGCAACGGCGGCACGACGGGCTCCAGCGTCGGCGACGTCGCCAACAGCGGTACGCTGGCTTTCAATCGATCTGACGCGGTGAGTTTCGCTGGCCTGATCTCCGGCGCCGGCGCGGTTTCGCATGTGGGCACCGGCACCACGACGCTGACCAGCGACAACACCTACACGGGCGGCACGACGATTTCGGCCGGCACGCTGCAATTGGGCAACGGCGGAACAGCCGGCAGCGTGAAGGGCAACATCCTCGACAACGGCACGCTGGTTGTGAATCGCTCGGACACGCTGGATCTCTCGGGTGCCATCTCGGGCACCGGTGCGTTGCGGCAAGCGGGCACCGGCACCACGGTGCTCTCGGGCGCCAACAGCTACAGCGGCGCGACGACGGTGGCATCGGGCACGCTCAAGGCCGGCGCGGCCAATGTGTTCAGCGGCGCGTCGGCACATACCGTGGCCTCCGTCGCCATGCTCGACACCGCAGGCTTCAACCAGAGCGTGGCATCGTTGAACAACAGCGGCACCGTGAGCCTGCTGGGCGCGGCACCCGGAAGCACGTTGACCGTGAACGGCGCCTACGTCGGCAACAACGGCGTGCTCAAACTCGGCACCGTCCTGGGCGGCAGCAGCAGCGTGAGCGATCGCCTGGTCTTGAACGGCCCCACCGCCAGTGCAAGCGGCCATACGACGATTCGCGTCACGAACCTCGGCGGGCTTGGCGCGCAGACGACGGGCAACGGCATCGAGCTGGTGAGTGCGCTCAACGGCGCGAAGACGACGGCGCAGACCACGCGCGACGCCTTCACGCTCGCCAACGGCCACGTCGACGCTGGCGCGTACGAATACCGTCTCTATGCGACCGATGCAAAGGGTGCCGGGGAGAGCTGGTACCTGCGCTCGGAAACCACGCTCAAGCCGACGGACCCCTCCGTGCCGAACGAGCCGCCGGAAATCGGCAAGCCTCCGGCATCCGAGGTTCCGCAAGCGCCCCAAGCGCCGCAGGCACCGCAAGCGCCTCAGGTGCCGCAGTTGCCCCAGCTTCCGCCGGTGACCGTGCCGACCTACCGCGCCGAAGTCCCGCTCTTCGCCGCACTGCCGGCCCAATTGCGCCAGTCCGATCTGGCGATGCTGGGCAACCTGCATCGCCGCGTCGGCGACGAAAACGCGCCCGCGGCGGCTGACGCGAGCGGCGCTCGCCAGGCATGGGCCCGTGCCGTCTACACCGACCTCGACATTCGCCAGAACGGCGTCGCCGCCGCGCAGAGCGAAGGTCATGTGAGCGGGCTCCAGGCCGGAACCGACCTGCTGGCGAGCGGCAACTGGCGCGCCGGCCTCTATGTGGGCCAGCTGGACGGCAGCGCCGATGTGAGCGGCAATGCGCGCGGCACCTTCGGGCGTGTCGGCAGCAACGACCTGCAATCGCGCTATCTCGCCGGCTATGCGACGTGGATGGACGGCAGCGGCTTGTATGCCGACGCCGTGCTCCAGGGCGGCAGCCATCGCTACACCGTGCATCCGGACGGCAACCTGAGCGCTTCGGGCAAGGCCGACAGCACCACGGCGTCGATCGAGACCGGCAAGTCGTTCCCGCTCGCCGAAGGCTGGAGCATCGAGCCGCAAGCGCAGATCGCCTACCAGCACAGCCGATTCGACGACGCGCTGATCAGCGGCGCCGTCGTTCGACAGGACGCCGACAGCGGCTGGATCGGCCGGCTCGGCCTGCGCGTGAAGGGCGACATCGCGACGAGTGCCGGGCGCTTGCAGCCTTATGCGCGAGTGAACGTCTATCACGCAACGTCGGGCACGGACGTCGCCACCTTCATCGGGCCGGCAGCCAGCACGTCCATTGCCAGCGCGACCGGCTATACGTCGACCGAAGTCGCTGCCGGCGCAACGCTCGCGCTGACGCCTTCGACCACGCTCTATGGCGAAGTCGGTCAGCTCAACAGCACGAGCGGCGACGCCAAGGTGAAGTCGTCGATCCAGGGATCGGTGGGCCTGCGCTTGAGCTGGTAGTCGCTGGCATCGGTTCAAATACAGGCCCGGCTGCCGATTTTCGGCAGCCGGGCCTTTCAGCTTCTTGCCCCACCGAAAACCATGGAATCTTTTCGCCCCCGCACTCTCTTGTCTTCCGCGCGCCTCATGGCTCCGCTGTTGTGCCTGTTCACGGCGAATGCCGCGTTCTCGCAGCAGGACGCAAGCCAGTTCCCGAGCGCGGCGATGGGCTTTCTGGGCGAAGAGCTCCCCAAGATGGAAACGGCGGTCACCGAGCGCGACCGCGATTATTTCGAGAACGCCATGGGCCGAATGCTCAACTTCTCCGAGAGCTGGGGCTTCAAGACGCAGGACAACCCTGCGCTCGCACGCTATTCAATGTGTACCGAAGTGGTGTCGGACTTTCTGGCCGTGGGCATGTGCCGCATCATGACCACGGCGGACGCCTGCGAGCCCGGCCTGGCGCAGCGCTTCGATGCCAACCTGAAGAAGTGCCGCGACCTGGCGGCGCGGCACTGATGCGAGATTCGGACTCTAGGCCGCCGATGCCGCCTTGAGCCCTTGCACCGTCTGCAGGAGCACCACGCGGGACTGTCCGAGCACCATGCCCTTCCATTCTTCGTTGTCGCAATAGAAGGCGTCCCGCAGTTCCCGGCGAATGGTGCGCTGCTGTTCTTCCGGTGCTTCGGGATGGCGGCGCAGCCACGTGTCGGCGCGCAGGCGCGTCATGACTTCCTGGTCGGGGAGGGTGCCGAATTCGAGCCCCATCAATGCGGCGCTTGCCTGCGGGCATTCGTCATACACCGCCGACACCACCGGGCCCGAGACGTCGGCGGAGGCCGACTGCCCCTCGAAAGGCGCGAACACGTCGGCTCCCCACCAAGCGCGCGCCTGGGCGAGATCGGCTGCGGCGTTGCGGCCCGCGTAGATCTTCTCGCCGTGCCCATAGGGCCCGAGCCCCGTGTGCACGTCGATCCAGCCGATGTGCGTGGCCGCCGCTCCGTACTTGCGCAGGATGCCACGCATCGTGCGGTTGCTCCATGAGGGCGCGGTGCCTCCGTAGAACACACCCTGTGGCGAGGTGTACTGCCCTGCAGACATCGCCGTGCGCAAGGCCCACATGCCGTGCTTCTCGATGTAGGCCGCCATCGCGACGTTGTCGGCGGGGCCGGGCGGCCACGTGGCGGGCAGCACGAACGGCTCGACGTCGGCATAGGCGGCATTCACCGGCAGCGGGGCATCGAAGTCGATGTGGTTGCGGTTCAGGTCGATGTTGTCTTCGTTGGTGCGGTGCAGGTGCGAAAAGCCGTGCGGATTCACCGCGTGCACCATCAGCAGGCCGACGCCGGCTTGCTCCATGCGCGAGAGCAGCTCGGCATCGTTGAGCGTGGCGACCTGGCAGCCGGAGCCGCAGAAGCCTTCCGGCCCGTGCGTGCCGGAGCTGACGATCAGCAGCTTGGTTGCGCCGGGCTTGCCCAGCCAGGCCACATCCGTGGCGAGCGTTTCACCGAGCGCGCCGCGATGCTGCGGATGCTCGAACGATTCGATGGCGGCGCCGCGCTGCGCCGCTGCATCGAGGAATTTGTGCCGCGCCTCGGCGTAGGTGCCCGAGAAGTAGCGGCTGGCTGCACTGTTGTACATGGTCGTGGTCCTTGAAGAGAGTGTCGATCAGGCGGGTTGGTACGCGTCCGCGGCATCGATGTCCTTGCCGGTGAAATCCTTCATCCACAGCAGTCCGATCAGCGACACCAGCGAGACCGCCAGCAAATACCACGCGGGCGCCAGCTTGTTGCCCGTGGCATTCAGCAGCCAGGCGCTGATGAAAGGCGAGAAGCCGCCGAAAAGCGCAACGCCCACGCTGTAGACGAGCGACATGCCGCTGGCGCGCACGTGTTTGGGAAAGAGTTCCGGCAGCATCGTGATGCCGGGCACGGTCTGGATCGCCAATGCCGCGCTGAGCACGCCCACGACGATGAACAGCACGGCGGGTGTCGGCGAAGCGTTGAGCCACAGAAAACCCGGGTAGATCAGCACCGCCACGGCAATGCGGCTCCAGACGATCAGCGGCTTGCGGCCGACGCGATCGGACCAGCGGCCCACGAACGGCGCGAGCCCGAAAGACAGAAGCCCCGTCAGCGCGGCGCCGAAGAGCGCCACCGGCGGCGGCATCCCCAGTTCGCGAATGGCGTAGGTCGGCATATAAAAAGTAATCACATAAGCCGCCGCCGTGCCGCCGATGATGCTCAGGATCGCAGCGAGCACGGTCTTGCCGTGTTCGCCGCACACTTCCGAAAGGCTGCTGCGGCGCGGAGCGGCATGGGCCGGTTCGTCGGCCACGTCGAGCGACTCTTCGAGGTGGCGGCGGATGTACATGCCCACGGGAGCGATCAACATGCCCATCACGAACGGCACGCGCCAGCCCCAGCTTTCCATCGATTGGGGCGACAGCGTCGCGGACAGCACGCCGACCACCAGCGCGCCCAGCAGGATGCCGAGGCCCTGGCTCGCGAACTGCCAACTGGCCATGTAGCCGCGATTGGCCGGCGTGGCATGTTCCACCAGCAGCGTCGTCGATGCGCCCACCTCGCCGCCGGCCGAGAAGCCCTGGATCAGCCGCGCCAGCACGATCAGCAGCGGCGCCGCCACGCCGATCTGCACGTAAGTCGGTGCGAAGGCGATCATCGCGCAGCCCAGCGCCATCATGAAGATAGTGAGCGTCATGGCCTTCTTGCGGCCGGCCCGGTCGGCATAGGCGCCGATCACGATGCCGCCCAGCGGCCGCATGATGAACCCCACCCCGAAGCTGGCGACCGTCAGCAGCAACTGGCCATATGAGTTGAAGGTCGGAAAAAAGAGCTTGCCGATCACCAGGGCGAGAAAGCCATACACGGTGAAGTCGAAGAACTCCAGGGCGTTGCCGATGGTGGTGGCAACGATGGTCCGGCGTCGGCTCATTGGCGCCGGGCTTGAAGCGGTGGTCATGGGTTTTGATGTGTCATGTGGTTATCGCGCAGGGATGCTAGGGGAATAGCGCTGCTCGTGAAAAGACAATAATTGAGCTTCAAAGATAACTTTTGGTTTTCACATGAAGCCGAACCAGCTCCTGGCCTTCGTCGCCGTGGCCGAGCAGATGAGCATTCGCGGCGCGGCGCGGCTTCTTGGGATATCGCAGCCTGCGGTGACCAAGATCGTGCGGGAACTCGAGCGTGCGGTGGGTGCGCCGCTGGTCGCCCGCAGCGTCAAGGGCGTGGAGCTCACCACCTATGGCGAAACCTTTGCGCCGCGGGCGCGGCTTCTTCTGGCGGACATGCGCCGGGCACGCGATGAAATCGCTCAGATCCGCGACGGCGCGACCGGCAAGATCTCGGTTGCCGTGAGCAATTCGGCCGCGATCACCGTGCTCCCTGCGGCGTTCAGGGAGTTCCACACACGCCTGCCTGCCGTCGACGTGCATTTCAGTGAAGCGGTTCTCCCGTGGATGCTTTCGGGCATGCGAAACGGCAGCCTCGACTTCGCGATCGCGCACGTGATGCCCCACACGCTCGATCCTGAGTTCGAGAGCATCGAGCTGTTTCAGGTGCAACTCGCGGTCGGAATGCGCACCGGCCACCCAATGCGCCACTGCCGCTCGTTGCGCGATCTGCACGGGGAAGAATGGGTGCTGCCCGGTGAAAGCGAACTCGGCCGAGAGTCGGTGGTACCTCTGTTTTCGCCGATGGGGCTGACGCCGCCGGCCCGCGTCATCTTCGGCGAATCGGTCACGGTCGCGCTCGGGCTGGTGGGAGAAATGGACCTGGTGGGTCTCTTTGTCGAGCCCGTGGTCGACCTGTCGTTCGAGCGCTATGGCATCGAGCGCGTCGAAATGAAGGAGCACATTCCGGCTCTCGGCATGTGCGTGATCAAGCGCCGCGAACAGCGCCTGCCGCCGGCGGCGCAGCAGTTCGTCGAGTGCATCCAGCGCGCCGCCGCGCAGCGACGCGCATAGTCCTGCGGCGTGAGGACGAAGGCGTTCTGGGGTAACTTCGGGGCCATGTCACTACCTCCCATCGAAATCGAAACCGGCCCGAATCCGACGGCCTCCATCCTCGTCATGCACGGCCTTGGCGCCGATGGCAACGACTTCGTGCCCATCGCCAATGAGATGGACCTCTCGGCCGTCGGCCCGGTGCGGTTCATGTTTCCCAATGCACCGGTCATGCCCGTGACCATCAACGGCGGCTATCGCATGCCCGCCTGGTACGACATTCTTGGCCCCGGACAGCCGGAGGACGAAGCTGGTTTGCGCAGCTCGCAAGTAGCGATCGAGTCGTTGATTGCAAACGAAAAGAAGCGCGGCATTCCGGCGCACCGGATCGTCGTCGCCGGATTCTCTCAAGGCTGCGCGATGACCTTCATGACCGCGCTGCGCCATTCCGAGCGGCTGGCCGGCATCGTCGGCCTCTCAGGCTATCTGCCCGTGGCCGGCACGGTGGCTGCCGAGCGCCATCCCGCCAACCAGAAAACGCCCATCTTCCAGGCGCATGGCCTGCGCGATGGCGTCATTCCGATTGCCCGCGCCGCCGACAGCCGCGATGCGCTCAAGGCGCTGGGCTACGAGGTGGAATGGCACGAATACCCGATGGAGCACTCCGTCTGCATGGAGGAAATTGCCGACCTGAATCGCTTCTTGCTGCGCGTCCTGGCCTGAAGCCGAAAGGCCACATTTCAGGCTCCGTGCGCGCCTTTCTGGCTTCTGCTACCTTCCAGCCCCACGAAGAACGACGAGCCATATCCATATGAGCAATTTGAAGGAGCGCCTCGATGCGCTCTCGGCTGCACGGCTGAGGGGCGTGCGGCGGGGGATCGAGAAGGAAAGCCTGCGCGCGCAGCCCGACGGCAAGCTCGCGCTGACGCCGCATCCGGCCGCGTTGGGTTCCGCGCTGACGCATCCGCACATCACGACGGATTTCAGCGAATCGCAGCTCGAACTCATCACCGGTGCGCACAAGGATGTCGAAGCGGCGCTCGAAGAACTCGTGCAGGTACACCAGTTCACCTATCACGTACTGAACGAAGCCGGCGACGAGCGCCTCTGGGTTTCCAGCATGCCCTGCGGCCTGCCGACGGACGAGACCATCCCGATCGGGCGCTATGGCTCCTCGAACATCGGCCGTGCGAAGAGCGTCTACCGGATGGGGCTGAGCCACCGCTATGGGCGGCGCATGCAGACCATTTCGGGCATTCACTACAACTGGTCGCTGCCTGATGTGTCGAGCGAACAGTATTTCGCGCTGATTCGCAACTTCCGCCGTCATGCGTTCTTGCTGCTGTATCTGTTCGGAGCCTCGCCGTCGCTGTGTTCGACCTTCGTCGACGGCCGGCCGCACGAGCTGCAGCCGCTGGGCGAGGGCAGCATGTACATGCCCTATGGCACTTCACTGCGAATGGGCCGTCTGGGCTACCAGAGCGAGGCGCAAGCGTCGCTGGCGGTGAGCTACAACAGCCTCGACGGCTACGGCGCGTCGCTGCAGGACGCGCTGACGCGACCCTGGCCTGCCTATGAGGCCATCGGCATTCGCAGCTTGGGCGGCGACTACAACCAGCTCGCGACGAGCCTGCTGCAGATCGAAAACGAGTTCTACGGCACTATCCGTCCCAAGCGCGTGATCTATCCGGGCGAACGTCCGCTGCATGCATTGCGCGAGCGCGGCGTGGAATACGTCGAAGTGCGGCTGATGGATCTCGATCCCTTCGAGCCGGTCGGCATCAATGCCCAAACCATGCGCTTTCTGGACGTGTTCCTGTTGCACTGTCTGCTGACGGACAGTCCGCCCGACACTGGCAAGGAAATTGCCGACTTGGCGCACAACCAGCATCTCACGGCGGCCCGTGGACGCGAGCCCGGCCTGCAACTGCGGCGCGGCGATACGCAGGTGACGCTGACCGAATGGGGCTCGGAACTGCTGCGCGAATTCGAGCCGATCGCGGCTGCGCTCGACGCCGCGCACGGCGGCTCGAAGCACGCCGAGGCCGTGCGCGCGGCCGGCGCTGCCTTGGACGACCCGTCCATCCTGCCTTCGGCGCGCGTGCTGGCAGAGATGAAGTTGCACGACGATTCGTTCGTGAGCTTCGTGCGCGCCCGGTCCGAGGCGACCCGCCAGGGTTTGCTGGATTTGCCGTTTTCGGCCGAGCAACGCGCCGCCTTCGAGCAGATGACGCAAACGTCCATCGATGCGCAGAAGCAGATCGAGGCCGCCGACACCATGCCCTTCGAGATCTACCGGGAGCAATACGTCTCGCCGGCTCGATTGGGCTTCAAGAACCACTGGGCGGAAGCGCCAGCAGGTCCCGTGAGCCAGCGCGCGGCCCTCTGAGGACGGGCAGGGTAGGTTGAAGCCTACCCGGATTGGCCTTCCGCGCTCACGAGGCCGTCAAGATTGTTGGCGAAGATGGGCGGCACGGCGCAAGCCTCCTCTCCAACCTGACTGCCGACTCTTCCATGACTTTCAAGACCTACCTGGTCGAAGACAACCCCGTCATACGCGACAACCTTGCCGGTTTTCTGGAAGACATCACGGACGCCGTCGTAGTGGCCCACGCCAGCGGCGAAGACGAAGCCGTGGCGTGGCTGCGAAGGCACGGTGATGATTGGGACGTCGCCATCGTCGACCTTTTTCTCGAGCAGGGCAACGGCTTCGGCGTCGTCGATGCGTGCCGCAAGCGCGCCGCGCACCAGAAGATCGTCGTGCTGAGCAACTACGCAACGCCGGACATGCGCGCACGCTCCAGGGCCATGGGCGCGGACGCCTTCTTCGACAAATCGGCCGAGATCGATTTGCTGCTGGATTACTGCGAACGTCTGAGCGAGAAGACCTGAGCGGAGGAATCCGGCGAAACGGGCGCTGGGTA
This sequence comes from Variovorax sp. 05N34, assembly GCF_056397405.1. NCBI lineage: Bacteria > Pseudomonadati > Pseudomonadota > Betaproteobacteria > Burkholderiales > Comamonadaceae > Variovorax > Variovorax sp. 05N34. The sequence goes on along the minus strand of NZ_JBFTNI010000001.1, from coordinate 827,116 downwards.
AACCGGACGCTCGACTTGGCACGCAGGAGACGTGCTCGCGGCTGCTTTTCGGGTAAAACGCACCGCGTCAACGACTCCTACGAAAGCATTCCGGCATGAGCAATCTCGACTTCAAGGGCCGCGTGGCCATCGTCACTGGCGCGGGCAACGGCCTGGGCCGCCAGCACGCACTGGCTCTTGCGGCGCGCGGCGCGAGGGTTCTGGTGAACGATTTGGGCGGTGCGCGCGACGGGTCTGGCGGATCGGTCAGTGCGGCACAGGCCGTGGTCGACGAGATCAAGGCCGCTGGCGGCGAGGCGATTGCCAATGGCGCTTCGGTGACCGACTTCGAAGCCGTGCAGGCCATGGTCCGGCAGGCTGTAGACGCCTGGGGTCGCGTCGACATCCTAGTGAACAACGCAGGCATCCTGCGCGACAAGAGCTTTGCGAAGATGGAACTGGCCGACTTTCGCCTGGTGGTAGATGTTCATCTGATGGGTGCGGTGCATTGCACCAAGGCCGTGTGGGCGATCATGAACGAGCAGAAATACGGCCGCATCGTGATGACCACGTCGTCTTCCGGCCTCTACGGCAACTTCGGCCAGAGCAACTACGGCGCTGCGAAGCTCGCGCTGGTCGGACTCATGCAGACCTTGAGCATCGAAGGCGCCAAGAACGACATCCGCGTGAACTGCCTCGCGCCCACGGCCGCCACGCGCATGACCGAGGACCTGATGCCCGAGGAAGTGCTGAATGCCCTCAAGCCCGAAGCCGTGGTGCCCGCGATGCTCGTGCTGGCGGCCCAGGACGCGCCGAACCGCACCATCCTTTGCGCCGGTGCCGGCGTGTTCGAGGCTGCGCACATCACCTTGACGCAAGGCACGTGGATCGGGCTCGACGCCGATGCGCCGGAACAGCTTGCTGCGCGTCTGGCCGAAGTGACCGATCGCCACGGCGAGATCGTGCCTCAGAGCGGCGCGGCGCAGGGCACGAACGAAGTGGGCAAGGCGATGGCGAACTCGCGTCGGCATTGAGGCAGTCGACGCCTCAGCTCGCCGGCGCCCCGATGCCCTGCACACTGAAGCAATCGACCGGCCGCTGAAACCCCTTCAGGCTGAGAGCCCGAGGCGGGTCCACCTCAAGCATCGACTCCAGCTGCGCAAACACCTTGCGCGAAATCAGGATCTCGTTGCTTTCCGCCTCGCCGCACAGCCTTGCGGCGAGATTGGTGACAGTGCCGATCGCGCCATAGTCCCAGCGGCCTTCGAACCCGATGGCGCCAATCGTGGCAAAGCCCTGGGCAATGCCGATGCCAAGCCCGAGCGAATAGCCGCGGCGCACCCAGGTCTTGGCGATCGAGCCCACGCATTCACGAATCGCCAGCGACATGCGCACCGCGCGTTCGGCCGCGTCCGGCACGGGCACCGGATCGTTGAAGAAGATCATCATGCCGTCGCCGGTGAAGCGCTCCAGTGTTCCTTCATGCGCGAGGATCAGTTCGCCGGTCGCCGCGTGATATTGGCGCAGCACGCCCATGACGTCCTCAGGCTCTGCGCTTTCGGCGAAGGCAGTGAAGCCGCGCAGATCGAGGAACACCACGGTGATCTCGCGACGATGGCTTTGCAGAGGGTCCTCGGCGTCGCCGCTGACGATGAGCTCCGCCAGTTGCGGCGAGAAGAATCGGCGTAGGCGGCCCACGCGTTCAAGTTCGGCGACCTGGGTGGCGACGCGGTGCTCGAGCGAAGCGTTCCAGTCCTTCACCTGTGCAACCAACGATTCGACCTGGTCGTGCAGCCGCTTGATCCGCAGCATCGAGCGCACGCGCGCGGCAAGGGCGGCGTGGTCCACAGGCTTGGTGAGGTATTCGTCGCCGCCCGCCTCCAGGCCCGCGATGACGTCCTTCAAGTCGGACATTGCCGTCACCATGATGATCGGCGTGAAGGGAAAGTCGGGGTCCGCCCGCAGGCGGCGGCAAACCTCCAGCCCATCCATCCTGGGCATCATCACATCGAGCAGGATCAGGTCGGGCGAGAGTTCGCGCGCCGCCTGCAGGCCTTCGAGGCCATCGGAGGCCGAGACCACTTCGTAGCCCTCGCTGCCAAGGCGGGCCTGCAGAATCTTGACGTTGGTCGCGTTGTCGTCGACGATGAGGATGCGTGGGGGGGTTCTCACCGTCTTTCTCCCGAGACGAAAAATGTAGCGGCTTCATGGTGGTTCCACAAGGCTGCGAGCTACCTTCGGTCCCTTGATGGAGTGGCCATCAAACTCGAACAGCTTGTAACGCGGGTGTTGAAACAGTCGCCTTTTGCCGGGCTGGTGCAAAGGGTCGCCGCTGTTCGCGCTTCGGTGCACACCAAGCTGCTTCTGGCATTCCTGATCATCACGCTCTTGTTCATCGCCATGGCGGTGGCCAGCCTGCTCATCATCGTCAACATCACCAAGCAGAGCCGCATGCTGGACCAAGCCCATGAGCGGGTCAGCTGGGCGCAGCAGAGCCAGCATGCGCTGGACCGGCAGATGCACTTCACTGCACTCGCACTGCTGTCGAAAGACGAGGCCGCTATTGAACGCATCCTCCGCGAGAACAACCGGTTCAACGAAACACTGGCCAAGCTGGACACCTCGGCGGCCGGCGGCCAGAAAGGGCTGATCGACCAGATCCGCGCTTCGCAGGACGATGCCATGGGCGTCGTGGCCGACATCGCCAATGCCATTCGCGACGGCAAGCTGGGGGACATCACGGCCGATTTGCTGCAGCGCGAGGAACTCCTCGACAACCGGATCGCGTCGCGTATGGGCCAACTCGTCGAGGTCGAGCAAAGCCGGATGGCTCGTCTGCGCGACAGCGTCGGCGCGGCCAACCGCCGATCGCTGATCCTCACGTCCGTCTTTGCAGTCAGCGCCGTCTTGCTGGCTTGGCTCTGCGGATTCGTGATCTCTTGGTCCTTCATCTTGCCGGTACGCGCGGCGGCCGTTTTCATGGACGATGTGGCGGCCGGAAACTTCGGGCGCAGAATCTCCGTGCCCAACCGTGACGAATTCGGAGTGCTCGCCGACCGGATGAACCACATGAGTCAGCAACTTCAGCGCTTGGACGAATCCCAGCGGCAGGCGGCCGCGAAGCTCGTGGACCTCAACGAGCAGCTTTCGCGCGCGAGCAAGGCAAAGTCCGAGTTCCTGGCCAACATGAGCCACGAATTGCGCACGCCAATGAATGCGATCCTCGGATTCAGCGAAATGATGATCGACGGGATCTACGGCGAGGTTCCGGCTGAACTGAAAGAGCCGCTGACGGACATACAGGTCAACGGTCGCAATCTGCTGCGTCTGATCAACGAGGTGCTCGATCTGTCGAAGATCGAGGCAGGGCGCATGGAACTCGCGCTCAGCGATTACGCGGTCAGTGACGTCGTGAACACGGTGCGAACATCGCTGCGCTCCATCGCTGCTGAAAAGGGGCTCGCGTTCACCGCGCGCGTGCCGGAGGATTTGCCCGTAGCGTTCGGCGACAGCGGTCGGCTTGCGCAGTGCCTGACCAACCTGGCGGGCAACGCACTGAAGTTCACAAGACAAGGCCGCGTGGAGATCGCAGTGGAATTGGTAGATGACGACCTGATCTACAGCGTCTCGGACACGGGCATCGGCATTGCTCAGTGCGATCTCGACAACATCTTCACGGAATTCCGCCAGGTGGATACGACCATCACGCGTGAATTCGGCGGCACGGGGCTCGGGCTCAGCATCTCGAAGAAGTTCGTTGAGAGGCTCGGCGGGCGCATCTGGGTCGAAAGCGAACTGGGGAAGGGCTCCACCTTTCTTTTCTCCGTGCCATTGCGCGCGGGCGGGCGCAGCAAGGAGGTTGATCCATGACCGAGCGCAAGATCCTCTATGTCGAGGATAACGAGTACAACCGCAAGATCGTCCGGCAGTTGCTCAAGCGTTCTGCCTGCCAACTGATCGAAGCGGGGGACGGCGAAGCCGGCGTGGCGCTCGCGCAGCAGGAGTTGCCCGATCTCATCCTCATGGACGTGCAACTTCCCAAGATGTCCGGGCTCGACGCCGCGCGGCTCCTGACCACCGAGGCGGCTACACGGCATATCCCAATCATCGTCATCACCTCATATGCGCTGAGCGGCGACCGCGAAAAGGCGCTGCAGGCGGGCGCCTCCAGCTACTTGGCCAAGCCCTACAGCCCGAGCGAGCTGCTGGGAATCGTCAAGCAGTATCTGCCGGACATCTGATCAGCTAGCGGAGGGTTTCATGACAACAACGAACATTCCAGGCGCGCAGCGCATCGTCATTGCCACGATTGCGATGGCAACGTGCCTTGCTGCTGCCGGCGTGCGTGCGGAGGAAGAGCAGGTCCAGCAGTTCACACCGGAGTTTCGCGAAGTTCACAAAGGCTCCGACCCGAAACACTCGCCCAAGATCACCGCGCCGGACAGCGTGCGCCGGGGCGCGTGGTTCAACGTCACGATCAGCGTCGGTGCCGATTCGCAGCACCCGTCTCTGTCAGAGCACTTCGTGCGCTACATCGCGCTCTACAAGGACTCGGTGGAGATCGCGCGCGCCTACCTGCACCCCGTGTATTCGTCGCCGACCGTGACTTTCACGATCGCGCTCGACGAGGGCGGATCGCTCCGGGCAGTCGAGGAGCCGACCCACTCTGCCGCGTGGGAAACGACGAAGAAGATCGCCGTTGTGCCTTGAGGGCGTCTGACTGTGCGTTCGGCTCTACCGTGGCTTCAGTTCCACCGAGAGTTGCGCGGGCTCCCGATCGCTCACGGTGACACTCGCCGGGGTCGTTCCCAGGCGTTCATGCCAGATCTGCAGCTTGTACTGGCCCGGCGGAAGATCGTCGAATGCGAACGTCCCGTCGGCGCCGGTGACCGCATAGAAGCGGTGCGCCGCGACGACCACCCATGCGGTCATCCATGAATGCAAGTCACAGTTGATGCGGACGATTTCAGGCTGGGCAAAGGTGATTGGAATCGTCCGCCCCATGGGCTGCGTTCGATTGAAAGAAACGTTCGCCTTCGGCGTGGCGTGAATGTTGTGCAGCAGTCGATCGCTGTTGAGGAAATCGACTGTCCCGCCGGCTCGGACCACGACGACCCTGGGGATGAAGGCGCATCCCTTCTGGTCGACCTCGACCTTCTGATTCACGGACGGCGCAACGTCGGCGGGCGCGTTCTCGATCCAGACGACGGCATTTCGGACTTCGCGATTCGCCGACACCTGCAAGTCGTCGGCGGCCTTTTCGTTGCCGCACAGATACTGATCGATCGTGACGGGCACCTTGACCGGCGCCGGCGCAGGGCCGGCGAACACGATCTTGCCCTTCAGACTCCCCGCGAAGCCGTGATTCGACACGCCGCACGCCAGAAGCAGCGTCCCAAGGAGCCCGAGGGCCCGGACGCCCCTCAAGGCGCATCCCCCTCGGCGTCGATCGCATCGCCTTCAGCGCCATTGCGGATCGAATCGCGTTGGCGATGGTTGTAGAGCCGTCCGAGCACGCTCTCCAGCGAACGCTTCAGCTTTTCCGACGCTCCGCGAAACGCCTCGTCGATGTTGGATGCGTGGTGGGTGACGGCCAGTGGCTGGTGATGCGCCAGGCGCGCCTCCATGGCGCAGCGCTTGGCGCCGCCGCCGCTGGCGTCATGGTTTTCGTCACTGAGATGGACTTCGACGCGGGTGACGTCTTCGACGAAGCGGCTGAGGGTCTGGCGTATCTGGCCATCGGCCCAGCGTTCGAGCGCCTCCTTGTTCTCGATGCCGTTGCTCGTTCTCACTTGAATCTGCATGCTGCTACCTTTCGCGTCTATTGGGCGAGAGGCTCTAGCATGCGGTCAGTTGGGCCTCGGGCTCCAATGTCCACAATGGCCGTGCACTCATTCGAAGGAACTTGCAGAACCATGAATTCTTCCGTCCAACCTGGGCTTGCGCCTGACTACTCGAACGGGGTTGCCTTCATTCGGGGCCAATACGTGCCCATTGCCGAGGCCGCGATTCCCATCACCGACTGGGGTTTCCTGCGTTCGGATGCGACCTATGACGTGGTCACCGTCTGGGATGGAGCGTTCTTCAGGCTGGACGTGCATCTCGAGCGCTTCATGCGAAGCTGCGAGCGTTTTCGCCTCGATCCTGGCCTCACGCCCGACCAGATCGTTGCGGTGCTGACCGAATGCGTGCGCAAGAGCGGCCTGCGAAGTTCGTATGTCGAAATGATCGTGACGCGCGGACAACCGCCGTGGGGTTCGCGCGATCCGCGGCAGGCGGTCAATCAGTTCTATGCCTTCGCGGTGCCTTTCGTGTGGATCGCCAATGAAGCGCAGCGGGAGCGCGGCCTGCACCTGCAGGTGAGCGATGTGCAGCGTATTCCGGCGCGTTCGGTCGACCCGAAAGCCAAGAACTATCACTGGAACGATCTCACCATGGGACTGTTGAGCGCGCTCGATGCGGGTGCCGATACCGTCGTTCTGACCGACGCCGCGGGCAATGTGGTCGAAGGGCCCGGCTTCAACATCTTCTGCGTGCGCAATGGCGTGGTCGTCACGCCGAAGGAGGGGGTGCTCGAAGGCGTATCGCGCCGTACCGTGATCGAGATCGCGCAGAAACTCGGCTTGCCTGTCGAACTGCGCGACTTGCCTGCGGGCGAACTGCGCGAGGCTGATGAAGTGTTCCTGAGCACTTCGGGCGGCGGCGTGCTGCCGGTGACGCGAGTCGATGACCAGATGATCGGCCAGGGCTCCCCGGGGCCGATCACGCAGCGGCTTCTCGAGACCTATTGGGACTGGCACCGCGAGCCAGCCTACAGCCTTCCGATCGACTATCGCGACGATCTGAATTGACGACAATCCCGGGTCGTTCACAGACAGAGAAAGACATTCGCGATGGCCATCCAGTGGTTCCCCGGTCACATGCACCTGACCAAGAAAGCCATCGCCGAGCGCATCAAGGACATCGACGTCGTCATCGAACTGCTCGATGCGCGCTTGCCCGGCTCCAGCGCCAATCCCATGCTGGCCGAACTCACCGGCCACAAACCGGGGCTCAAGGTGCTCAACAAGCAGGACCTGGCGGACCCGGGATGCACGGCGCGCTGGCTCGAACACTACAACGCCCAACCCGAGACGCGCGCGATCGGTCTCGATGCCGGCCAGGCCGCGCCCGCCCGGCAACTGATCGACGCCTGCCACGCGTTGGCCCCGCAACGTGGCGGCATGGCCAAGCCGATGAGAGTGCTGATTTGCGGCATCCCCAACGTGGGCAAGTCGACGTTGATCAACACGCTCACCGGCAGCCGCAAGGCCAAGACAGGCGACGAGGCCGGCATCACCAAGCTGGAGCAGCGCATCACGCTGGCCGACGACTTCTATCTGTGGGACACGCCCGGCATGCTATGGCCCCGAATCATCGTTGCCAAGAGCGGCTACAACCTGGCTGCAAGCGGCGCCATCGGCCGCAATGCTTTCGATGACGAAGAGGTGGCGCTGGAACTGCTGTCGTACCTGAAGCAGCACTACGCAGGCCTTGTCGAAGCACGCTTCAAGCTGGAGCCGATTGCGGGCCTCCGCGACGAGGAGGTGCTCGAAGCCATCGGCCGCAAGCGCGGCGCATTGCTGGGCAAGGGCCGCGTGAATTTGCAGAAGGCCGCCGAGATCGTCATGCACGAGTTCCGCAGCGGCAATCTGGGGCGCATCACGCTCGAAACGCCGGAAGAATTCGCGCAATGGCTTGCGGCCGGGCAACTGCTGGATGCCGAGCGCAAGGCGAAGAAGGAAGCCAGGGCCAACAAGAAGGGCTCTGGGCGCCGCGAGACCGGAGACGATGCCGCCGGAGAGACGCCGACGGCCTGATGCAAGGCACAAGGGCGCTTTGGTCGCTTTGGTCGCTTTGGTCTTGCGCTCAATCCGCCAGTTCGATCGGCGCTTCCAGTGCGATGTAGGGCACGTGCCGGAAGTCCCTTATGAAGCTGACGCGCCCCTCACGCCACTGCAGTTCCATGAAGTAGCCGGGCAGCGTCGCCCCGGGCGCGCGCATGACAGCCAGCACTTCGCGCCCGTCGAGCCACGCAGGCACCAGCCGCCAATCGTCCTGTCGGCTGTAGTTCGTGTAGTAGATCTCGACCTCGCGCCGGCCGGTTGCCTTGCGCCGTGAGACGAGGTCCAGGCGGACGTCGTCCGCCAGCATCGCGCGGACGCCGTCCCAATCGCGCGCGTTGAAGAGATCGGCATAGCGGCGCAGGGCAGGGGAGATTGCAGTGGGCGGGCGCACCGAAGAAATATCGATCGTCGAAGCGGACAACTGGCGCAGCTGCGTTCGTCCCCGATGCAGCGCGGCCTTGACTGCTGGCACGCTCAGATCCAGTTCCCCGGCAATTTCCTCCAGTGAATGGTCCAGCACATCCTTGAGGATCACGCAGCCGCGTTGCGCCGGTGCGAGCTGCAGAAAGCACGAGAGCGCGGCGCGTACCGCCTGCTGGCGAGCAAGCGTCTGGTCCGGCTCGCGCGTTTCGTCGTCGGCAATGTCGAGCACCGATTCGATGGGCTCGGCCATGCGATGCGCATCGCGCCGCCAGTGGTCGATGGCCCTGTTGTGCGCAATCCGAAAGAGCCATGGCCGCAGCGGCGGCATTTCCTTCAGCTCGGGCAGTTGGTAGTAGGCCCGCGCGAGGGTGTCCTGCACGACGTCTTCCCCGTCGGCCACCGAGCCCGTCATGCGCGTGCAGTAGCGATGCAGGTCAGGCCTGATGCCATCGACCAGCGCCAGAAACTGGCGCCGGCCCTCCTCGAGCGTGGCGATGATGTCGTTGCCGGGCTCAGTCGCCGAAGAATCCATAAGAGCCGATCTCCTTCAGTTCCGTCCTGACCGGCGGCTCCTCGCAACGCTCGCGAACGCCCGCGGTGAATTCCTTGAATGCCGGCATGTCGGTCAGCACGCTGGTGCCATCGGCTTGGTCATACGAGACGATGTGCACAAAGCTCACGCCATCGTCGAGCCGGAAAGTGGCATAGCGCAGGCCCTTCGGCTTGAGCTTATGGAGTTCCTCGTAAACCTTGGCCGAGGAACGCTCGTTTTCGGCGACGCGGTCGGCCTTGACCTTGTATCGAATCATGTGCTTCACGTGGGGATCCTTTCACCGGCGGCGCCGGAACCATTCTGTGACAAAGACAAGACGTTCGGGCGCCCCAAAAGGATGCGGTAGCGGCGCCTGCAGGAATTTCGGAGGGCGCCTATGCTGCGAGTCCGATTTGTTTGTCTGCACAACAAGGAGTTGTCTTCCATGCGTCACCATCCTCTCGGCCGCACTGGCCTTTTCGTGTCGGAGCTGTGCCTCGGAACCATGACCTTCGGCGGCGGCGAAGGCATCTGGGCTCAAATTGGCGATCTGCAGCAGAGCGACGCCGAACGCCTGATCGGCTCGGCGCTCGATGCCGGCATCAATTTCATCGACACGGCCGATGTCTACTCGAACGGCGTCTCTGAGCAGATCACCGGGCAGGCGCTCAAGAACCTCAAGGTGCCGCGCGAGAACGTGATCGTCGCGACCAAGGTCTTCGGCGAAACAGGCCCCGGGCCGAATGCACGCGGCGCCTCGCGCAGCCACATCATGGATGGCGTCAAGGCGAGCCTGAAGCGACTGCAACTCGATCACATCGACCTCTATCAGATCCATGGCTTCGATCCGGCGACGCCCATCGAAGAAACCGTGCGTGCGCTCGACCAGCTCGTGCGTCACGGGCATGTGCGCCATGTCGGCGTTTCGAACTGGGCCGCCTGGCAAGTCGTGAAGGCGCTCGGCATCTCCGAGAGATGGGGGCTGTCACGATTCGAATCGCTGCAGGCCTACTACACCATCGCCGGACGCGATCTTGAACGCGAGCTGGTGCCGATGCTTCGCAGCGAAGGCGTGGGGCTGATGGTGTGGAGTCCGCTCGCGGGCGGCCTGCTCAGCGGCAAATACGGCCGCGAACAACAGGGCGAACAGGGCAGCCGCCGAACCAGCTTCGACTTTCCGCCCGTCAACAAGGACCGCGCGTACGACTGCGTCGATGCGATGCGTCCGATCGCCGAGGCGCACGGCGTGTCGGTCGCGCAGATCGCGCTGGCGTGGCTGCTGCATCAACCGCAGGTCACCAGCGTCATCATCGGCGCCAAGCGGCCGGATCAACTCGCCGACAACATGGCCGCCACCAAAGTGGAGCTGAGCGCGGCAGAGCTGGCGCAACTCGATGAAGTCAGCCGGTTGCCTGCGGAATACCCCGGATGGATGTTCGCCCGGCAAGGGGAAAACCGCCGGAAGCAACTTGCCGAATCGCAGCGTTGAAGCGGCGCAGCCATGAGAGCCGGATGGGTGCATCGAATGGGTGCATGTAATTGGTTTGCGCGGACGGCCCAATGCGTCCGATTTGCATCCATTTAGGGTTGTCACTCTCTTCGGTTTTCTCTCTCTCGCCTATGGTTCCGACACATTCAGACACTTGGAGATTTTCGACATGCCCTTGAGTTTCAAGCTTCTCGCCGTGGCAGGCGCTATCGCCTTTTCCGCGGGAGCATTCGCAGCCGATCCCATCAAGATCGGCGTGGACGGTCCGTTTACCGGCGGGTCGTCCTCGATGGGTGTGAGCATGCGCGACGGCGTGCGCCTGGCAACGGAAGAAATCAACAAGGCTGGCGGCGTATTGGGCCGGCCGATTCAGCTCGTCGAACGCGATGACGAAGCCAAGAATGAACGCGGCGTGCAGATCGCCCAGGAGTTCATCAACAAGGAGAAGGTCGTCGCGGTTGTCGGCTACATCAACACGGGCGTGGCGCTGGCCTCGCAACGCTTCTTCCAGGAAGCGAAGATCCCGGTGATGAACAACGTGGCGACCGGCTCGGTCATCACGCATCAGTTCGACAAGGATCCTGAGAACTACGTCTTCCGCAACTCGGCGCATGACAGCATCCAGGCCCCGATGATCGTCGAGGAAGCAGTCACGCGTCGCGGCTACAAGAAGGTCGCGATCCTGGCTGATTCGACCAACTATGGCCAGCTCGGCCGCGAAGATCTGGAGAAGGCGCTCAAGGCCAAGGGCATCACGCCGGTCGCGGTCGAGAAGTTCAACATCAAGGACGTCGACATGACGGCCCAGTTGCTGAAGGCCAAGGAAGCCGGCGCCGAAGCAGTGCTGACCTACGGCATCGGCCCCGAGCTGGCGCAGATCGCCAACGGCATGACGAAGCTGGGCTGGAAAGTCCCGATGATCGGCAGCTGGACCTTGTCGATGGCCAACTTCATCGACAACGCCGGCCCCGGCGGCGACGGTGCGCGCATGCCGCAGACCTTTATCCAGGAGCCGACCACGCCCAAGCGCAAGAGCTTCATCACCAGCTACATCGCGACCTTCAAGCCGAAGAACAACCGCATCGATTCGCCGGTGTCGGCTGCGCAGGGCTACGACTCCATCTACCTGCTGGCCGCCGCGATGAAGCAGGCCAACAGCACCGAAGGCCCGAAGATCATGGCCGCTCTCGAAGACCTGAAGACGCCGGTCGAAGGTGTGGTGACGACCTACAACAAGCCTTTTTCCAAGGGTGACCATGACGCGATCACCGCGAACATCCCGGTGTTCGGTGAAGTCAAGGGCGGCCGCGTGAGCTATGCCAACGCCGACGACATGAAGAATGCGTCGAAGGTGCAGATCAAGAACAACGCTGCCAACGACGCACTGCTGAAGAACTAAGCTGCGCCTCCCACAGGCGCCGCCCCGGGGATTTCCCTGGGGCGGCGCCTTTTCATGTTCAACGCATCGCAAGAGCCGCCATGCAAATCCTCACTCAACTCATCTTCAGCGGTATCGCGCTGGGCATGATCTATGCCGTGATCGCGTTCGGCTATCAGCTGACTTTCGCGACTTCGGACACTCTCAATTTCGGGCAGGGCGATGCGCTGATGCTCGGCGCGCTCGTTGGCTTGACGCTGGTCACGCTGGGCGTGAACTACTGGCTGATGATCCCGATCGTGTGCCTGTTCGGCGCAGTGCAGGGCGCGGTGGTGGAGCGCATTGGCGTGCGGCCCGCGATCAAGATCAAGTCGGAGTTTGGCTGGATCATGTCGACCATTGCGCTGGGCATCATCTTCAAGAACGTCGCGGAAAACGTCTGGGGCCGCGACGACCTGAGATTTCCTTCGCCGCTGCCGGAAGCACCCATCAAGTTCCTCAACGCAAATGTGCTGCCGATGGAAATCCTGGTGGTGGTCGGCGCCATCCTGATGATGCTGGCGGTGGAAGTCTTCAATCGCCGCTCGATCTACGGCAAGGCGGTGGTCGCGACTTTCAACGATCGTGATGCGGCCAAGCTGATGGGCATCAATACCGGACTGGTGATCACCTTTTCATATGCGCTGTCGTCGCTCACGGCCGCATTTGCCGGCGTGCTGATTGCGCCGCTGACGCTGACGGGTGCCACGATGGGCGCGGTGCTGGGGCTCAAGGCCTTTGCCGTGGCGATCATCGGCGGGCTGACCAGTGGCATGGGCATCGTGGTGGGCGGGATCATCCTCGGCATTGCCGAGACCACCACCGGTTTCTATCTGAGCACCGGCTACAAGGACGTACCGGGCCTGGTGCTGCTGCTGATCGTACTGGCCGTTCGGCCCGCGGGTCTGTTCGGCAAGACGGCCATCAAGAAGGTCTGAGCGCGAGGCATCGAAGTCAACACAATGAAAACTGGTCGCTTTCTTCTTGCCATCGCGGGGTTTGCAGCGCTGATGCTGTTCCCGATCGGCATCGACAACCCCTACTACATCCACCTGCTCGAAACGATCATGATCTACGCGATCCTGCTGTTCGGGCTGGACATCGTGGTGGGCTATACGGGACAGGTATCGCTCGGGCATGCGGGGTTGTTCGGTCTCGGCGCCTACACCGCCGGTGTGCTGGTGTACAAGACGGGCGCGCTTCTGCTGGTTTCGCTGGTCGCCGCAATCGGTGTCACGGCGGTCTTCGGCGCCATCCTCGCGCTGCCTGCGCTGCGGGTGACGGGGCCTTACCTCGCCATGGTGACGCTGGCCTTCGGGACCATCATCCAGATTCTCATCAACGAGATGAGCTTCATCACCGAAGGGCCGATGGGCATCAAGCTCAGCAAGCCGCCGCTCTTCGGCCACAAGCTCGATGAACGCGAGTTCTTCTGGCTGGTGGCGGTGATGCTGGTGCTGTCGCTGATCGTGGTGCACCGCATCCTGCGCTCGCATCTCGGGCGCGCTTTCGAGGCGCTGCGCGGCAGCCCCGTCGCATCGGACTGCATGGGCGTTTCGGTGTATCGCTACAAGGTTTACGCCTTCGTGATCAGCGCCGGATTCGCCGGGCTGGCCGGCAGCCTGTATGCGTACTCGGAACAATACATCTCGCCGAACACCTACAACTTCGAACTGACGGTGCTCTTCCTGCTGGCGGTGATCATGGGCGGGCGCAAGAGCCGCATCGGGTCGATGCTCGGCGCGGCCATCATCGTGCTGCTGCCCAAGCTGCTGGACGACGTGGTGCTGTTCCGCTATGTGTCGGTCGGCCTGGCCGTGCTGGTGATGATCACGGCCGTGATCGGCATCCAGCGCCAGCGCGTGACGCCCAAGCAGATGGCGATCCCGGTGGTCGGCAGCATCGCGCTCGCGGGGCTCTCGTTCTGGCTCGAAACGATGACTGACTGGCGGCTATCGATCTTCGGCGTGATCATGCTTTTCGTCGTCTATTACCTGCAGGACGGCATCGTCGGTTTCGTGCGCAACGCGCTCAATCTGCGCCGGCCCAAGGCACAGGCCGATGTGGTCGGCCAGGTCGCGGGGCCGTCGGACGCGGTGAGCGTCGCCGCATCGGGCAGCGGCGGTGCGGAGTTGCTGCAGGCTTCGGGCGTGCTCATGCAGTTCGGCGGCCTCAAGGCACTGAACAACGTCGACCTGAAGGTGAAGCGCGGCGCGATCCATGGGCTGATCGGTCCGAACGGCTCGGGCAAGAGCACGATGATGAACGTGCTGACCGGCATCTACGTGCCCACCGCCGGCAACATCGAATTCGGCGGACGCTCGCTCGTGGGCCGCACGTCGGCGGACATCGCTTTGTCGGGCATCGCGCGCACCTTCCAGAACGTGCAGCTCTTCGGCGAAATGACCGCGCAGCAGAACGTGCAGGTCGGCCTGCACCATACGTTCAGGAGCAATCTTTTCGACGTGGCGGTGCACACGCCGCGCTATCGCCGCGAAAGTCTTGCCGCGGCCAACCGCGCACTCGGGTTGCTGAAGTTCGTCGGCCTGGAGCAGTTCGCCGCGGAAGAGGCTCGCAACCTGCCTTACGGCAAGCAACGCCTGCTGGAGATCGCTCGCGCACTGGCGCTCGACCCGCAACTGCTGCTGCTCGACGAGCCCGCAGCCGGACTCACGGCGCCCGACATCAAGGAGCTGATCGCGATCATCCGCAAGATCCGCGAGCACGGCGTGACCGTCATCCTGATCGAACACCACATGGACGTCGTGATGAGCATGTGCGATACGGTTTCGGTGCTCGACTTCGGCCAGAAGATTGCCGAGGGCGAGCCTGCGCAGGTGCAGTCGGACGAGAAGGTCATCGAGGCCTATCTCGGCGGACAGGAAACGGCGGCACCGGCCGCGCAGGCGGCGTGAGGATCAACAGATGCTGACCATCCAGAATCTTTCCGCCGGCTACGGCAAGGTGCAAGTGCTGCACGGTATTTCGATCGACGTGCCCAAGGGCAAGGTCGTGACCCTCATCGGCTCCAACGGCGCCGGCAAGACCACGACCATGCGCGCGGTGTCGGGCATGATCCGCGCGACCGCCGGTGAAATCACGCTCAACGGCAAGCGCATCGAGGGCTTGGAGTCCTACCACATCGCCAAGCTCGGGCTCGCGCACTCGCCCGAAGGCCGTCGCGTGTTCGCGACCATGAGCGTCACGGACAACCTCACGCTGGGTGCATTCCCGAGGCTGACCGGCAGCCGCCCGCGCGGCGACGTGGCAGCCGATCTCGAGCGGGCGATGGAGCTCTTTCCGCGTTTGAAAGAGCGCCGTACGCAACTGGCAGGAACCTTGTCGGGCGGTGAACAGCAGATGCTCGCCATGGCGCGCGCGGTGATGTTGAACCCTGAGGTTGTGCTGCTCGACGAGCCGTCGATGGGGCTCGCACCCATCCTGGTGGCCGAAGTGTTCCGAATCATCGAGCGGCTCAAGCAAGAGGGCGTGACGATGCTGCTGGTCGAACAGTTCGCGGCTGCCGCGCTTGGCGTGGCCGACTATGGCTACGTGCTGGAGAACGGCCGGATTTCGCTGCACGGGCCGGCCGAGAAGCTGAGGAATGATCCCGGAGTGAAGGCAGCGTATCTTGGAGGCGGGCACTGAGGATCCGGCGGTCTTGCCAATTTTTGCCAAAACTCGTAGGCTCTTCTGATGAGCACTATGAACGTATCGCTCCCGGACGCCATGAAGTCCTTCGTCGATGAGCAAGTGGTGGAGCGCGGCTATGGCACGAGCAGTGAATATGTTCGCGAGCTCATCCGCAAGGATCAACAAAAGCTTCAGTTGCGGACTCTTCTTCTCCAGGGAGGGCTCTCCGCGCCCGCCGCCACTGCGGACAAGGCCTACTTCGACGGTTTGCGCGAGAGAGTGCGCAGCGCCGGAAAAAAGGGCTCTCGGGCCGGCGGTAAGAGGTGAGGGCGAAAGCGGTCGTCCCCCGAGAACAGGCAAACCGCGACATTGACGACGTCATCGCGTACTACATGAAAGAGGGCGCGGAAAGCGCCGCCTTCGGCTTCATCGACGAGCTCGAGAGTGCCTACATCCACATCAGCCGAAACCCCGGAACGGGCTCTACACGCTACGCCATTGAGCTCGACTTGCCCGGCCTGCGTTTCTGGTCTTTGACCCGCTTTTCGTACCTGGTTCTTTACTTTGAGCAGACAGACTGCATCGACGTCTGGCGCGTCCTGCACGGCCGCAGGCATATACCTGCGTGGATGCAGGAGCCGGCTTCCGGCGGACCATGAGCCGCTTTTCAGCAAATACGGCTCAGCGCAGCGTACGCGCCAGCAGCGACTCCAGCGTTTCCTCAGCGCCTTTCAGCAGCAACGCCTCTGTCGCCTGAGCCGCGGCGGTGGCATCCGCATAGCGCGCAAAGGCAAGCTGCTTGTCCAGCGGCGGCAGCATCACCGGCAGCGATTTCAGATCCTGCTGATTCAGGCTCGCTTGGTTGATCGCGCGCTTGGCGCGGGTCTGAAAATGCCGAGAGGTTCGGCGCGTCTGCAGCGCGGCGATCAGGTATTGCGGCAAAGCGCGTTCGGGGTTCGGCACCAGCCGCATCATGTTCGATTCGAACACCGTCGGCTCGGCCACGGTGCGAATCAAGACGCTCTTGCCAAGGTGCTCCGGGCTGTTGACGCGATTGATCAGGATGTCTCCCGAGTCCAGCGCATAGCGCCGCACTTCGTCGTTCTCGATCTGAAGGCGCTTGAGTGAGCCGGGTTCGCGCAGTTCGCCGTCGCGAAAGCTGTCGATGCGAACGATCGGCGTACCGGCGCCGTATGCGGACTTGTGCTTGTAGAGCCCGTTCTGCGGACCGGTCTTCAAAAGGCTTTCGAGAGGCACGACGGGCCACTGCCTGGGATTGCCGATCGAATCGCCGAATACGTCGGCATAGAGCGCCGGCACCATCTGGACGGTCCGCTCGCGGATTTCGCGACGCAGGCGGATGGCGCTCTGCGCGCACGACAGCAGGTCGACGATCCGGCGCTGTTCATTCAAGTCGGGCAGCGGGATCTTCTGGTCGAGGACGTGAGCATCCGACACCGCCGGATACAGCGCGCCGGTCGCGAGCTTGCACACGCCATTGACGAACAGCCTCGACCGCACGAAGAAGTAGATGTATTCGGGCAGCACGCGCGGGGTCGCACGCAATATGCAGAAGGCGGTGCTTGCAATTTCTCCATCGAGTTCCGGCGGCACCAGCGCGACGGCGTTGAGCTTCGGCCGGACGGTTGAAACCAGCACGTCGCCAGTGCGGATCTGCCTGCGCGCGCGGCTGGGCGCTTCGGCGCCCATCATCTTGCGAGCGCCGGTGATGGTTTTCTTCTTGTTGTCGACGGCGGCGACATCGACGTAGGTGAATGGATCGCCCGGCCAGGCCGACGGGTTCATCGTGCCCGTCTTCGCCTCGACCACCTCCCGCAGCGCGATCCGTGGCGCCGTCATTCTTCTTCCCGCTCCGTGAGCAGGATTCGCAGGTTTTCCATTTCCTTGGCGAACTCCAGTTCGAGCGCGATGACCTCGTCGACCAGTTCGCGCGGGTTGCGATGCTCGGCTTGCGCTTCAGTCAGGGGACGGTAGCGCGCCGCCGAGAGATTGAAGTCGTTGGCGCGCAGCGTGGCGGCGTCTGCGAACCACCATTTCTCGCCCCATTCGACCTCGGGTTCGCGCGCTTCCCAGCGGGCCAGCGACGTTTCGCGCTGCGCATAGGCTTGCGCCAGGCGCGGCAGGTCGTCGGCTTCGATGGGCCGGTCGTGATTGGCATCGGGTGCATAGCCGTCATCTTCGACATGCAGGAAGAGCACATGCTCGGTGTTGCCGCACTTGCGAAAGAAGAGCACCGAAGTCTTGACGCCCGAATAGGGCTGGAACACGCCGCCCGGAAGACTCAGCACCGCGTCCACCTGATTGTTCTCGACGAGCTGGCGGCGCAATTCCTTGTGCGCGGTGGTCGACCCGAACAAGACGCCTTCCGGCACCACCACGGCGGCCCGGCCCTCGGCGCGGAGGCTGTCCATCATGTACTTGAGAAAGAGCAGTTCGGTGCTGCTGGTGGTGCCCACTCGCACGTCATCGATGATGCGGTCCTTGTCGACGCGCCCGGAGAAAGGCGGATTCGCCAGGACCACGTGAAAGCCTTCGGGCGGCAGGTCGAGCTCGGCCTTCTTTGAATGGTCGAGCGCCGAGGTCAACACGTTCCGCTGGAGGATGCGCACGTTGGCGAGGCCGCGCAGCGTGAGATTCATCGTCGCGAGGCGGACCATCTTCGGGTCGACGTCGTTGCCGTAGAAGGTCTTGTTCTGGAGGATCGCGAGCTCTTCGTCCGTGAGCTTGTCGCCGAGGCCGCGCCTCAGGAGCTTGCCGTCGGCTTCGGCCTCCACGATGGCACCGGGCGATGAATGAGCGAGGCGGATGTGGTTGTAGGCCGCCACCAGGAACCCCGCAGTGCCGGCCGCCGGGTCGTAGATGGTTTCGCCGATGGTCGGGTCGACCATCTCGACGATGCGGCGGATGATGTGGCGCGGTGTGCGGAACTGGCCCAGTTCGCCCGCCTGCCTGATCTGCCGCAAGACGTGCTCGAAAAGGTCGCCCTTGGTGTCGGAGTCCGCGTCGGCCAGCCCGAGGCCATCCACGAGCCGAACGACCTGCGACAGCACGGTCGGCTCGCTAATGCCCAGGCGCGCACCGCGCATGAAGTCGTGCGCGCCGGCGGCGCCGATTTCGGAGAAGAACGGAAAGACCTCGTCGCGCACGAAGTGCACGAGCGCATCGCCCGTCAAGTCGGTCGCCCAGGCGGACCACCTGAAGCGCGAGCGCGGGATCACGGACGTGCCGGTCTGGAGGACCGTTGCCGTCAGCACGCCCTCGCGCGCGGAGGGCAGAGAAGCGTTGGACGCATTCCTGAGGGCCCAATCGCCGCTGAACATGCTGGAGTAGGGCTCGTTCAGCGTCTTGGCACGCATGGCGTTTTCGTCGTCGATGGTCTCCAGCAGATAGAAGAAGAACAGGAACGACAGTTGTTCGGCGTTGCTGACAGGATCGGGGTAGCCGCCGCCAAAGAGATAGTCGCGAATCTGGTCGATGGACCGTCGCATTTCAGCGGTCAAAGGCATGGGGACAGGGCTTGGGCGATTCGCATGATGAGCCCACGAGTCTAAGAGGCAAATTGGAGCAAACTCCGGGGACCCGGCGAATGCCGCCATGACCAGAGAAACGCAGGAAACGCAGCCTCATGACCCAGGATCTCCCCGCATTCGAAGTGCTCCCCCGCGACATTTCCGCCTATCGCCAGGGCAACACCGGCATTGACTACGTCCACCGCTTCGAATCCGGCCAGCCCGGTCCGCACGTGCTGATCAATGCGCTGACGCACGGCAACGAGATCTGCGGCATGGTGGCGGCCGCGCATCTGCTGGACACCGGCGTCCGCCCCAAGATCGGCACGCTGACCGTGAGCTTCGCGCACGTGGAGGCCTACAACGCCTTCGCGATCGAACGGCCCTTCGACAACCGCCAGATCGTGCACAACCTGAATCGCGTGTGGTCCGATGAGTGGCTGGACGGGCCTGAGGACAGCCCCGAACTGCGCCGCGCCCGCGAATTGCGGCCGGTGGTCGCGGCGGCGGACCACATCCTGGACATCCATTCGACGAGCCAGGACGTGGTGCCTTTCTGGGTCTATCCGGCATTCGAGCGCAATGCCAGCGTGGCGATGGCGATCGGGTTGCCGCCCGTTCACCTCGCGATGCCGAGTGGGCTGGGTTCGGGCACGCCGCTGATCCAGCATGGCCTGCATGCCGGAGCGGATGCGCCCGGCGCGGCGGTGGTCGTCGAATGCGGCCAGCATTTCAAGAAGGCTGCGGCGGACCTCGCGACCGAAGTGTCGCTGCGCTTTCTGGCGCATTTCGGGCTGATCGAGAGAGAACCGGTCGCCGCGCCCGAGCCGCAGCGGCGCTTTGAATTGCTGCAGACGCACGTCATCCAGTCGGAGGACTTCCGTTTCGTGCGCCCGCTGATCGGCTTCGAGACTTTTGCGAAAGGCGAGTTGATAGCGACCAATGGCCCGGACGAAATTCGCGCGCCATGCGACGAATGCACCGTGTTCATGCCGGCGCAACGGGTGATCGTGGGGCGAGAGGCCGTCTACCTGACGAAGCCTCTCTGAAAGCTGGCAGCCGCGCGGCTACTTGCCCCAACTGTCGCGCATGCCGGCTGCGCGATTGAACACACGCCCGCCCGACGCGTTCGCGCGCGAGTCCAGCACGAAATAGCCGTGCCGTTCGAACTGGTAGGGCGCGCCTTGCACCGATACGCCAAGCGAAGGCTCGGCATACGCCTGCGTCGTCTGCAGGCTCGCTTTGTTGAGTTCTTCCAGCAACTCGCCGCTGCCCGGCTGGGACGCGGCGAACAGGCGCTCGTAAAGCCGAACTTCGACCGGCACCGCGTCGGCCACCGCAACCCACGTGATGTTGCCCTTCACCTTGATGGCATCTGCGCCTGGTGTGCCGCTCTTGGTGTCCGGCACCAGCCTGGCCTGCACTTCGACCAGTTTGCCGTCCGCGTCACGGGTGCCGCCGGTGCATTCGACGACATGCCCGTACTTGAGCCGCACCTTGTTGCCCGGGAAGAGCCTGAAGAAGCCCTTTGGCTGCACGTCTTCGTAGTCCGTGCGCTCGATCCACACTTCGCGCCCCAGCTTGAAGTCGCGTCGGCCCATCTCCGGGTGGTGTGGATGCACGGGCGCCGAGCAGTCGTCGAGGACGTCGTCACCGCCCATCAGTTCACCCCAATTGGTAATGACCAGCTTGACCGGGTCGAGCACCGCCATGGCCCGCGGCGCGATCGGATCGAGCGTGTCACGCAGCGCGGCTTCGAGACTGGCGTAGTCGATCCATCCGCCCGACTTGGTGACGCCCGAACGCTCGCAGAACAGCCTGAGCGCCTCGGGTGTGTAGCCGCGGCGGCGCAGCCCGGCAAGGGTCGGCATGCGGGGGTCGTCCCAGCCGTCGACGTGGCCTTCCTCCACCAACTGGCGCAGCTTGCGCTTGCTGGTGATGACGTGGGTCACATTCAGCCGCGCAAATTCATACTGGCGCGGATGCGGCGAGGCGATCAGGCCCCCTTCGGCGAGGCGGTCAAGCAGCCAGTCGTAGAAGGGCCGCTGGTCTTCGAATTCGAGCGTGCAGATGCTGTGGGTGATCTGTTCCAGCGCATCCTCGATCGGGTGCGCGAAGGTGTACATCGGATAGATGCACCACTTGTCGCCGGTGTTGTGGTGCGTGGCGCGGCGAATGCGGTAGAGCGCAGGGTCGCGCATGTTGATGTTGGGGCTCGCCATGTCGATCCTGGCGCGCAGCACGGCGGCGCCGTCTTCGAGCCGGCCGTCGCGCATGGCGCGGAAGCGCAGCAGGTTCTCCTCGGGCGTGCGGTCGCGGAAAGGGCTGTCGGTGCCGGGCGTGTTGAAGTCGCCGCGAGTCGCGCGGATTTCGTCGGCGCTCTGTTCGTCCACATAGGCAAGGCCGGCGCCGATGAGGTATTCGGCCGCGCGATACATGAAATCGAAGTAGTTGCTTGCGAAGTACACGTGATCGTTCGGTGCGCCGGGGTGGGCGGGATCGTCCGTCATCGTGGTGCTGTAGCCCATCCACTTCACGGCGTCCCGGATGGCGTCGACGTATTCCTGTTCTTCTTTTTCGGGATTGGTGTCGTCGAAGCGCAGGTGGCAAATGCCGCCGTATTCCTTGGCAAGCTCGAAGTTCAGCCAGATGCTCTTGGCATGGCCGATGTGCAGGTAGCCGTTGGGTTCGGGCGGAAAGCGCATGCGGACCTTGGCCGGGTCCTGCATGCCCTGGCCGTGGTGTGCGGCATCGCCTGGGGTGCCGCCCCATTTACGGGTCGAATAGGTGCCCTGTTCGAGGTCGTTTTCGATCACGTGGCGCAGGAAATTGCTTGGCTTGGCGGTGTCGTTGTCGGCTGCAGGGGAGGTCATTCGCCCATTCTAGGGGGCGGTCTGCGGGCGTTACTTTTGGCAACTTTCTTCACAGTGCGGCGTACACCACATTGACACTTGCCGCGTTCAATACCTACATGGCGGCCAACACCGCTTCAACAGGAGATCCAGAGATGACCACGACCCGATCCACTCTCTTCAAATGGGCTGCTGCCGGTGCGGTTGCCGCAGGTGCGCTTTTTGGCATGGCTTCGGCCAATGCAGCCAACTGGTCCGTCGGCGTGAACGTCCCCGGCATCGCCGTGGGTGTTGCGTCGCCGCAACCCTATTACGCGCCGCCGCCGGTCTACTACGCACCGGCCCCCGCGTACGTCGCGCCCGCACCTGTGTATTACCGGCCCGCACCGGTGTACATGGCACCCCCGCCGGTCTACTACCGTCCGGCGCCTGGGTACTACCATCGTCACCACCGCGGACCGTACTATCGCTATTGAGCGCGGTTGAAAGTTAATGAGCGTTAGCCGTCAGCAATTTGCCTGCTGTCACATGAAAAGCCGGCCTCTGTCACAGGGGGTCGGTTTTTTCATGGACGGCTACATCGCGCGGAAGAGGTGAGCGTAGAGCCGGCTGACCGGGATCCTTTCCGGGCGGCCCCGCAAGGTGAGGTGCTGCCTGCCGGCGTCGTCGCGGCAAACCGATTCGATCGCGTCGCTGCGCACCACCACGGCCCGGTGTACCTGCCAGAAGACGTTGGAATCGAGTTGAGGCAGCAATTGCTTGAGCGGCGTGCGGATCAGGTATTCATTCCGGACGGTCAGCACCCGCACGTATTTGTCGGCAGCCTCGAAATATTGCACTTCGTCGATGGGCACCATGCGCACGCTGTTGCCCGACGAGCCCGCTTCGCTGGCCGGAATTAGCTTGAGCGGTGCTCCGGCTGTCGCGCCTGAGGGCAGGATGCCTTCGCTGGCTGCGGCCAGAACCTTGTGCCACTGCGCCAACGTGCTGGCGAGCGCATCGGCCGGCGCCGCGGCGGGCGATGGGGTGGATTGCAGGGTCTTCCGCAGTCGTTCCACGGTGCGCCGCAGGCGGTCGGGCTGCACGGGCTTGAGCACGTAGTCGATGGCTTGCGCATCGAATGCGCGCGCAGCGTATTCGTCGTAGGCCGTGACGAAGACCAGCTGCGGAATCGGCGCCTCGTCGCCGGGCCATGTATCGGCCAGTTCGGCGGCGACACCGAGGCCGTCCATTCCCGGCATGCGGATGTCGAGAAAAAGCACTTGCGGCAACTTCGCCAGAGCCTCGCGCACCGCGCTGCGCCCGTCGCCCACGACAGCGATGATTTCGAGCTCGGGCCATGCGGCGGCCAGCTCGGCCCGCAGGGCCTGTGCCAGCAACGGTTCATCTTCGGCAATCAGGGCAGTCGTCTTCATGTCGGCGAGGGAAAGCTGATGACGGCGCGCGTGCCGCCGGTGTCGAGAGGGGTCAGGATCATCGTGCTTTTAGGGCCATACACCGTATGGAGCCGCTCGCGCACCTGGGCCAGCCCGAAGCCGCCGGTTCCATCAGAAGCGCTATCGCCGTCGATGCCGACACCAGAATCGGTCACCTCGATGACGAGCTGCGCGCCTTCGCGCTTGGCCCGCACGGTGATTTCGCCGCCTTCCACCTGGGGCTCCAGGCCGTGGCGGATGCTGTTTTCAATCAGGGGCTGAAGCATCAGCGGCGGCACGGGCACATCGCGGAGGTCGGCGGGCAGATCGAGCCTGTAGCGCAGGCGCTCGCCCATGCGCACGGACATCAGTTCGAGGTAGTCGCCGAGCCGGTCGAATTCGGCGGACAGCGGATGCGAGAGCGCCCGTGAGCCGGTGAGCGTGACGCGCAGGTAGCTGTTGAGATGGTCGAGCATGGCCACGGCGCGTGGCGGATCGGTGGTGATGAGCGCGCGCAGATTGGCGAGCGTGTTGAAGAGCATGTGCGGCTCAAGCTGCGTTTCGAGCAGCTTCAGCTTGGCCTCCGTCGCATCGCGTTCCGCTGCGCTGATCTGGGCGGCCAGCGCCGCGGTTTGTCCGCGGGCATGAAAGAAGAAGCTGGCAATGGCGCCTGCGAAGATGGTGATGGCGAGGCTGATCGAGCTGTCGCGCGGCGTGCCGACGCCGCCGTCACCGAGGAAGAAATCCGCCAACCGGTCGCCAAACAGGAATCCGCAGGCGATGCCGACAGCGGTCAACACCACGCCGCGCCAGCCTTTGGGCCACCCATGTCCGCCGCTGCTGCTGTGGTGGCAGTTGCGCTCGTCGACGAAATAGCGGCCGAACTCGATCACGATCCACGACACGAAGCCGATCGTCAGCGAATATCCCAGCTGCACCAGATAGGTCTTGCGCGGCCAGATCAGCGTTGTCAATACAGCGACTGCGCAGCAAAACGCCGCCACTTGAAGGCCGTGGCGGGCGGCGTCGCTCCATCGGATGTTCATCGCTGCAGATTCTGGACGAAGAATTGCGTGATCGCCGCGTAGACGCCCGGCAGCGTTGCTCGGTCGAAGCCCGGCGGGTCATCCAGCAAGGCAGCCAGGCGCGGGGGCAGATCGGGCACCTGGGGCGACAGTGTCGAGCCGTGGCCGCCGCCCGGCATGTCCGCGACCAGCACGCACCGCTTGCACGCGGCACGCACCGCGTCGATGTGCCATTGGGGCGCCAGCCACGCATCCTTGCCGCCTCGCACCAGACCGAGCGGAATTCCCGGCGTCGCGAGAGAAGCCATGTCGATGGTCGCGGCCATGGGCACCGCGGCCACGGCGGCGGTGATGCGCGGATCGGTCCAGCCTTCGAGGGTGGTCTGGCTGCCCAGCTTGAAATCGATCACGCGGCGGGAAACCGCGAGGCGCAACGGGTCGAGCACGCCGCCGGTGAGGGACGTCGCCAAGCCCACGCAGGATGGAAAGTCTTCCGCCAGATGCGCCTGGCAATGCGCGTTCAGCAAGGCCGGCGACCAGCGCGCACCTGCCAGGGTCAGCGCGGTGAGGCCGCCTGCCGACATGCCGTAGATGCCGACATGCTGAAAGTCGAGCAGCGGCGCGAATCGGGCATCCCCGGCCATCGCGTCGATGGTTTGCGACACCTCTTTGGGACGGCGGCGCCAGGTCCTGGGGCCGACGTCGCTCATGTCGTGAAAATTGTCGCCAGCATGTTCCGGCATGGCGACGGTGAAGCCTGCGTTCACCAGCGTGATCGCCAGATCGGCCTGCGGCCAGGCGGAGCCGCCCGAGCCGTGCGACACCACGATCAAATGGCCGTTGCCCGCAACAGGAGCGGCGTCGACGGCGGCGCTCAGCGTGAAGGGGCCGCGATGCACCGTCTTAGGAGGCGCATCGGTCGGATAGAACACCGTGATCGGCCCCGAACCTGCGGGCGCCGCGAGCACTGCCAGTCCCGTGGCTGCTTGCGCAGCCGAAGCGAGCGCGCAGGCCGCGACGAGCGCCAGGGCGCGGAGGTACCGGGCGCTCACCACCGGTCTCCCTTGGCACCGGACAGCCTGGCGCGTTCGCGTTCGACCATGCGCTCGAGCATGTTGCTTCCCGGCGCAAAGAGCCACACCGCTGCGCCGTGCAAGGCCAGACCCACGCCCCAGCCCAGGAGCGGAAAGATCGCCCAGCGATGGCCGCTTGCGAACGAGAGCACGACGAGCATCAAGTTGACCGCCAGATAAGCGGCGAGATGGATGAACCAGCCGATCTTGGCCTTGGCGCGCCGGCGGGCCAGTCGTTCGATGTCATTTGAGTCCATGGCGAATATCTCCGGATGTATGGGTGGATTTATGGGTAAATGGAATGTCAGATGGCGATGGTTGCAGTGCGGTCGGCATGGATTGCCAGGCGCCAGAGGCGGATCGCCCGGCCGGCAAATATGCCCGTGAAAGCTCCATAGAGCGCGCTGATGCCGATCTCGAAAGTGGCTTGGTGTCCGAGTTCCGGATGCATGGCCAGCAGTACACCCACGACGTATTTGGTGAAGAAGATGCCCATCATGAGCATCAGCGGCACGGCCGTGCCTGCGAGATGAAAGCGGCGCGCCGCGGCGTCATAGCGCGTGCTCGCCGGCACGGGCCGCTGCACCACAAGGGCTAGCACGGCAAGCGCCGCTGCGGCCCAGGCCGGCAGAGCCATCAAGGATTCACCGAAAGCCGAAGCGACGCCGAAGAGCGACAGGCAGATCATCACGGCGGGCACGATGGTGACGCGGGTCAGGCTCACGCTGCTTGCGAGCAACTGCTTGGCGCCGAACCAAAGCAGGAGAGCAAAGGAGACGAACACCCACTTGGGCGTGTGGATCAGGATCTGGGTCAGCATCGTGTTTTCTCCGTAAGGATCGGGGATGAGGGGTCAGGGATGAATGTCGATGGGCGGACTGTGCCGATCGATTCACGGACTCGCCATCGCTGTGCGACGAAACGCAAGCCGGCGGCGCCAATTGCCATC
This sequence comes from Variovorax sp. 05N34, assembly GCF_056397405.1. Classification (NCBI taxonomy): domain Bacteria; kingdom Pseudomonadati; phylum Pseudomonadota; class Betaproteobacteria; order Burkholderiales; family Comamonadaceae; genus Variovorax; species Variovorax sp. 05N34. The sequence goes on along the minus strand of NZ_JBFTNI010000001.1, from coordinate 800,913 downwards.
GGGCGGCGCCAGACGCAGACGTCAACCTGTGCTTTACCGTCCCTTTACGGTTTGTCGCGGTGGAGCGCTACGATTCGGCGATCAACTACAGGCAACCTGCATTTCTGCATACCTGCCCAAAAGCACCGATGTCGTCACCCTCCCCCGCCGAGCCCGTTCCCGCCCCCCAGCCCAATCATCGCGCTCCCTCCCACAAGCGGCGCTGGCTTGGCAGCCTGTTGGCCGTTCTGGTGACGCTCGCGCTGATCGGCGGCGCCGTCTATCTCATCAAGCGCCCGGCCGCACCCACGGGCGGTCCCGGTGCTTTCGGTGCTGCTTCGACCGTCGGCCACGCGGTGGCACGGCGCGCTGACCTGCCGATCCTCATTGATGCGCTTGGTACGGTGACGCCATTGGCGACGATCACGCTCCGGCCGCAGGTCGGCGGTGTGCTGACCGAGGTTCACTACACCGAAGGACAGATGGTCGCCAAGGACCAACTGCTGGCCCGCATCGATCCGCGCCCTTATGAACAGGCGCTGGCGCAGGCCCAGGGCACGCGGGTTCGCGACGAGGCACAACTGGAAGCGGCGCGGGTCACGCTGTCGCGCTACCGCACGCTGCTCACGCAGGATTCGATCGCGCGGCAGGACGTCGACACGCAGGCCGCGCTGGTCAAGCAACTCGAAGGGGCCGTGATTACCGACCGCGCGGCCGAGGCCGCTGCCAAGCTCAACCTCGAATACACGCGAATCGTCGCGCCGGTTGCCGGACGCATCGGACTGCGCACTGTGGATCCCGGCAATACCGTGACCGCCAACGCGACCACGGGCATCGCGATGATCACGCAGATGAACCCGATCGATGTGCAGTTCGCCGTGCCGCAGGACCGCATTCCCGACATTCAGGCGCAACTCTCCAAGGGAGAGAAGCTGCCCGTGAAGGCGCTGGACCGCGTTCGCAGTTCGACACTCGACACCGGCTTTTTCTCGACGCTCGACAACGTGGTCGACACCAGCACAGGCACGGTCAGGGCCAAGGCGCGTTTTGCGAATGCCGGAACACCGCTCTTTCCCAACCAGTTCGTCAATGTGCAGATGACGCTGCGCACCGTGAGCGCCATCGTCGTGCCCGTGACTGCCGTGCGCACCGGCCCCAACGGCACCTTCGTCTATATCGTGAACGACGACCGCACGGTGTCGATGCGCGCTGTGAAGCGGGGCGACGCGACCGTCGACCTGGTGTCGATCGTCGATGGCGTCAAGGAAGGCGACATCGTCGTGACCGAAGGTGGCGATCGCCTGAAGGACGGCGCGCGCGTGCAATTGCAGGGCGACAAGCCCGCCGCGGCAAAGCCTCCGGGTCAGAAGGGCCCGCGCGGCGAAGGCCAGGGCCAGGGCCGTCGGCAGCGTCCGCCGCCGCAGTGAGGGGACCGAGATGATGAGTCCGTCGCGCGCTTTCATCGAGCGGCCGGTCGCGACCGCGCTGCTCATGGTGGCGATCGTCCTCGCGGGGCTGGTGGGTTTTCGCTTCCTGCCGCTTGCCGCGTTGCCCCAAGTCGACTACCCGACGATCCAGGTCCAGACGCTCTATCCGGGCGCCAGTCCGGAGGTCATGAGCCGCACGGTGACGGCGCCGCTCGAGCGCCAGTTCGGGCAGATGGCCGGACTCGACCGCATGAGTTCGACCAGCGCGACGGGCGTGTCGATCATCACGCTGCAATTCGCGCTCGACCAGACGCTCGATGTCGCCGAACAGCAGGTGCAGGCCGCGATCAACGCTGGTGGCTCGCTGCTGCCGGCAGACCTCCCGGCGCCACCGGTGTATGCCAAGGTGAATCCGGCGGACGCGCCCATTCTCACGCTGGCGGTGAGTTCGGAGACGATGCCGCTGACCGAGGTGCAGAACCTCGTGAACACGCGCCTTGCGCAGAAGATCAGCCAGGTCAGCGGGGTGGGGCTGGTGTCGCTCTCGGGCGGCCAGCGGCCAGCCGTGCGTATCCAGGCGAACACCGATGCCTTGGCATCGGTAGGCATCGGTCTCGATACGTTGCGCACGGCCATCGCGGCGGCCAATTCGAACAGCGCCAAAGGCAGCTTCGACGGGCCGAAGCGCGCCTACACCATCAACGCAAACGACCAGCTTGCAACCGCCGCCGACTACAAAAACCTGATCATCGCGTGGAAGAACGGCGCGCCTGTGCGCATGAGCGATGTCGCGCGCGTGGTCGACGGCGCCGAGAACACGCAGCTCGGCGCCTGGGCGGCGCTGCGTTCGGATGCGAAGCCGACTGGTACGACGCCAGGGGCGCAAGAGACCCAGGAGGCCCAGGAGGCGCAACCCAAGCTCTATCCGGCGATCATCCTGAACGTCCAGCGGCAGCCGGGTGCCAATGTGATCGGCACGGTCGACGCGATCAAGCGGCAGTTGCCTGAGCTCGAGGCATCGCTGCCCGGCTCGATCAAGGTGGAGGTACTGAGCGATCGCACGACGGGCATTCGCGCGTCGGTGAGCCACGTGCAGCTCGAACTCGCGCTCGCGGTGGTGCTGGTCGTGCTGGTGATCTTCTTCTTCCTGCACAGCCTGCGCGCGACGGTGATCGCGAGCATCGCGGTACCGATCTCGTTGATCGGCACTTTCGGGCTGATGTATCTGCTGGGCTACAGCCTCAACAACCTGAGCCTGATGGCGCTGACCATTGCGACAGGCTTCGTGGTGGACGACGCGATCGTCATGATCGAGAACATCGCCCGCTATCTGGAGAAGGGCGAACCGCCGTTCCAGGCAGCACTCAAAGGCGCGACGCAGATCGGGTTCACGATCATTTCGCTGACGGTTTCGCTCATCGCGGTGCTGATTCCGCTGCTCTTCATGGGCGATGTGGTGGGGCGGCTTTTCCGCGAGTTCGCGGTGACGCTGGCAATCACGATCCTGATTTCGGCGGTGGTCTCGTTGACGCTGGTGCCAATGATGTCCGCGCGCTGGTTGAAGCCCGAATCGGAAGAGGGCGGCCGTTTCGGCGTGAGCGTGCAGCGATTCTTAGACCGGGTGATCGCACGCTACGACCAATGGCTGCAGTGGGTGTTCCGGCATCAGCCGCTGACGCTCCTGGTCGCGGCGCTGACGCTGGCGCTGACGGTGCTGCTTTACGTCGTCATTCCGAAGGGGCTCTTTCCGACGCAGGATACGGGTCAGCTCCAGGCGCGCATCCGGGCGGCGCAGGAGGTGTCGTATGTGCGAATGGCCGAGCTGCAGCAATCGGCGGCGAATGCGATCCTGGCGGACCCTGACGTCCAAAGCCTGAGTTCGGTGGTGGGTGTGGATGCGGCCAACAACACGGCGCTCAATGCCGGAAGCATGCTGGTCAACTTGCGCAAGGGCCACGATTCGCAGAGCACGGTGATGCAGCGTCTGCGAGATCGCGTCAATGAAAGCGTGGCGGGCGTGAGTCTGTATCTGCAGCCGACGCAAGACTTGACGATCGATGCGGAGACGGGGCCGACGGAGTTCCGCCTGTCGCTCGAAGGCGTGGACACGGCGACGGTGAACGACTGGGCGCGCAAGCTCGCCGAGCGTCTGCGCACGGTACCGGAGGTGCGCAATCCGACGACGGATGCGGGGGCGCAGGGGCTGGCCGCTTATGTGGACATCGACCGCAATACCGCATCGCGGCTGTCGGTGACGGCAAGCTCGGTGGACGACGCGCTCTACAGTGCCTTCGGGCAGCGGATCGTATCGACGATTTTCACGGAGACGAATCAATACCGGGTGATCCTCGAAGCGCAGCGCGATGCCTTGTCTTCGCCGGAGCTGCTGGGGAACCTGCAATTGCGCACGGGCACGGGCGCGCCGACGCCGCTGTCTTCATTGGCGACGGTGCGCGAGCAGTACGCGCCACTGCAGGTGACGCGGGTGGCGCAGTATCCGGGCGCGACGGTGGGCTTCGATACGGCGCCAAACCTGGCGCTCGGAAAATCGGTGGCGGCGATCCGCACGGCGGCCAAGGAGATCGGCCTGCCGCCGAGCGTGACGATGACTTTCCTCGGCGCGGCTGGAGCCTATGAGAAGTCGCTCACCAATCAGTTGTGGCTGATTCTTGCGGCGGTGGTGTGCGTGTACATCGTGCTGGGGGTGCTGTATGAGAGCTACATCCATCCACTGACGATTTTGTCGACGCTGCCTTCGGCGGGTGTGGGTGCGTTGCTGGCGCTGATGGTGACGGGCAACGACCTGGGGGTGATCGGGATCATCGGGATCATCCTGCTGATCGGGATCGTGAAGAAGAACGCGATCATGATGATCGACTTCGCGATCGATGCGGAGCGCCATCAGGGCAAGTCGCCTGAGGAGGCGATTCACCAGGCCGCGCTGCTGCGCTTTCGGCCTATCTTGATGACTACGTTGGCTGCGCTGTTTGCGGCTGTGCCTCTGATGTTCGGATGGGGCGAGGGGGCTGAGCTGCGGCGGCCCTTGGGGCTGGCGATATTTGGTGGGCTGGTGGTGAGCCAGGTGTTGACGCTGTTCACTACGCCTGTGATTTATCTTGGGTTTGATCGGTTGGGGCGGCGGTTTGGGCGGGGGGCTGAGGTGTGACTGTCTTGGTTTGCGGTCCGCTGGTTTGGTGGGTCCGCCCGGTATGCGGTGCGGGCTGCACAACCCCGCTGCGCCGGCCCTTCGGGCTTCCCTGCAGTGCTCACGTCAGGCGGGGTCCGCGTGAAACTCGCTGCGCTCAAACACACGCGGCCCTGATCCGCCTGACGCTCCGCGCTTCGGCGGTGCAGAGGGGTTGTGCAGCCCGCACCGCATACCGGGCTGCGTTGTTTTGCGAAGGCGGCTGGTGCTTCGACGGGCTTTCGGGGGGCGTGCTTTGAATCTCTCCAAGCCATTCGTCGAGCGGCCGATCGCTACGGTGCTGCTGACCATTGGGGTGGCACTGGCGGGGATCGTCGCGTTTCTGGTGCTGCCTGTTTCACCGCTTCCGCAAGTCGACTTTCCGACGATTTCGGTGCAGGCTCAGCTGGCCGGGGCCAGTCCCAGCACGATGGCTTCAAGTGTGGCGACGCCGCTGGAGCGCAGGTTGGGGATTATTCCGGGGGTCAACGAGCTGACTTCGACGAGTTCCAACGGGTCGGCTCGGGTGACGTTGCAGTTCGATCTGAGCCGCAATATCGACAGTGCGGCGCGCGAGGTGCAGGCGGCCATCAATGCGGCCCGTGTCGATTTGCCGGCGACGCTGCGGAGCAATCCGACTTATCGAAAACGCAATCCGACGGCAGCGCCGGTGATGATTCTTGCGCTGACGTCGAAGACGCGTACGCCGGGGCAGATCTACGAAGAGGTTTCGAACATCGTCAGTCAGCGCCTGTCGCAGGTCGAAGGCGTGGGCGAGGTGGAGATCGGTGGCGGCTCGCTGCCGGCGGTGCGGGTGGAACTGGAGCCTTTCTCGCTGAACAGGCTGGGCATCAGTACGGAGGACGTGCGCGCGGCGATCCAGGCCAACAACGCGAATCGGCCGAAGGGCGCGATCGAAAGCGGCGATCGCAAGCTGCAGATTTACACGCCTTCGCCCGGAAGGCGCGCGGCGGACTACAAGGATCTGGTGATCGCCTGGCGCAACAACGCGGCGGTGCGCCTGGGCGATGTGGCGCGTGTGATCGATGGGGTCGAGAACACGCGCACGCTGGGTCTGTTCAATGGCGCGCCGGCGGTGATCGTGCTGGTGACGCAGGCGCCGGGTGCGAACATCATCGAGACGGTGGACGGCGTGCGAAAGCTGCTGCCGGAGTTGCGCGCGCAGTTGCCGCAGGACATCGACATCCAGGTCGCCTCTGATCGCACGAACTCGATCCGCGCGTCGCTGCGCGAGATCGAGGGCACGTTGATGATTTCGATCGTGCTTGTGGTGCTGGTGGTCGGGCTGTTCTTGCGAAAGGCACGCGCCACGATCATTCCGGCGGTGGCGACGGTGGTTTCGCTGCTCGGCACCTTTGGGGTGATGCATCTGCTGGGCTATAGCCTGAACAATCTGAGCCTGATGGCGCTCACGGTTGCGACGGGCTTCGTGGTGGACGACGCGATCGTGGTGCTCGAAAACACGATGCGGCATGTCGAGAAGGGCATGAATCGTGTCGAAGCGGCACTGCGCGGGGCGCGCGAGGTGGGCTTCACGGTCTTGTCGATCAGCATTTCTCTCGTGGCGGTGTTCATTCCGCTGCTCTTCATGGGCGGGCAGGTCGGGCGGCTGTTCCGCGAGTTCGCGGTGACGCTGTCGGTGTCGGTGCTGATTTCGCTGGTCATTTCGCTGACCACCACGCCGATGCTGTGCGCGTTGTTGCTGCGCAGCGAATCCGAAGAAGCCGGCAAGCCGCCGGGCAAGGTGCGCGCGTGGTTCATCCGGGTCTCGGAGCGCATGTGGGACAGCACGCTGCGCACCTATGCGCACAGCCTTGACTGGGCGCTCGCGAGCAAGGGGATCGTGATCCTGGTGCTGTTGGCGGTGATCGGGCTGAATGTCTATCTCTTCGGCGCAATTCCGAAGGGCTACTTTCCGCAGCAGGACAACGGGCAGCTCAATGCGGGCTTGCGGGCCGACCAGAGCATCTCGTCGGAGGCCATCAACGAGAAGCTGCGGCAGGCGGTGGACATCATCAACAAGGACCCGGCGGTCGACAGCGTCGTCGGCTTTGCGGGCGGCAGCCGCGCGGGTGGCGGGTTCATGTTCGTCAACCTGAAGCCAGTGTCCGAACGCACGGAGCGCACCCAGGCAGTCATCGATCGCCTGCGGCCGCAGCTCAACCAGCTGACGGGACTGCGGGTGTTCCTCAGTCCGGTTCAGGATCTGCGCATGGGCGGCCGGTCGAGCAATTCCACCTACCAATACACGCTCAAGAGCGACAACCTTGCCGATCTGCGGGCGTGGTCGACCAAGCTGGCCGACCGCTTGCGGCAGGAGACCTTGCTGACGGACGTCGACAGCGACGATGCGGACAATGGCGTCGAAACCTTCGTCGACGTGGATCGCGAAGCCGCCGCTCGGCTGGGCGTGACGTCGAGCGCGGTGGACAACGCGCTCTACAACGCCTACGGCCAGCGCTCGGTGGCAACCATCTACGACGAGCTCAATCAGTACTCGGTGATCATGGAGTGGGCACCGCGATTCCAGCGCTCGCCGATCGTGCTGAAGGACCTCTACGTGCCATCGACGCTGGCGACCACCACGGCGGCGAACGGGGCGTCGATTGTCAGTTCGCTCGATGAAAACAGGGACGCGACCACGGGCACGTCGACCCTCACGTCGGCCAACCCTTCGTCGCGCACGTCCTCGACCGGCCAGCAGGTGGCGACCGACACGACGCTGATGGTGCCGCTGTCCGCCTTCGCGAAATTCAGCGAGCGCGCCGTGCCGACGTCGATCGATCACCAGGACACCGAGCTTGCCAGCACGGTGTCGTTCAACCTGGCCGATGGCGCCAGCCTGAGCGATGCGAAGCGCATCGTTGCGCAGGCCGAGGCGGACATCGCGATGCCGGTCAACGTGCGCGGGAGCTTTCAAGGCACTGCGCTGGCGGCGCAGCAATCGCAGGCGCAGCAATGGTTTCTCATCGTCGCCGCGCTGGTGGTGATCTACATCGTGCTCGGCGTGCTGTATGAAAGCCTGATACACCCCATCACCGTGCTGACCACCCTTCCGTCCGCAGGGGTGGGGGCGGTGCTGGCGCTGCTGCTGTTCCGCATGGAGTTCTCGATCATTGCGCTGATCGGGGTCTTCTTGCTGATCGGCATCGTCAAGAAAAACGCCATCCTGATCATCGATTTCGCACTAGAGGCCGAGCGCTCACGCGGCCTCACCGCAGTCGAGGCCGTGCGCGAGGCCTGCCTGCTGCGTTTCCGACCCATTCTGATGACGACGCTGGCTGCGGCGCTCGGTGCGTTGCCGCTCGCCATCGGCTTCGGGCTGGGTGCGGAGTTGCGGCAGCCGCTGGGCGTCGCGATCATTGGCGGACTGATCGCGAGCCAATTGCTGACTTTGCTGACCACGCCGGTGGTCTACGTGCTGCTGGACAAGCTGCGCCGCCGTCCGGCCAACGAAAAATTCCTGAGCCGCGCCGCCGACGCGTCCCCGACATCATGACCGTATCGAACCGACTTTTCTTTCGTCGTTCTCAGCACCGCGCCGTTGTGCGCACCTGCCTGGCAGTGGCGATGGCTGCGGCCCTGGCCGGCTGCGCGGTAGGCCCTGCGTATGTGCAACCAACGACAGCGGCGCCGGCTGCCTGGAAGTCCGCGCCTGCCGCCGAGGGCTGGCTTCCCGCAGCACCCGCCGATGCGCTGGATCGTGGCGAATGGTGGAAGCTTTTTCAGGACCCTGTTCTCGACGACCTCGCCGCACGCGTGCAAGTGTCCAACCAGAACATCGCGACGTCGGTTGCCAACTACGCGCAAGCGCAGGCGTTGGTTCGGGGAGAGCGCGCGGCGCTGTTCCCCAGCATTTCGGCAGGCGCGGGCGCGGATCGCAGTGGCGCTCGCAACAAGTCGCCGGTGACGAGCACCACCGCATCGTTGAACGCGGATTGGGCGCCCGACGTCTGGGGCCGCCTGCGCGAGGCGGTCAACAGCGCGCAGGCGAATGCGCAGGCGAGCGAAGCCGATCTCGCGCTGGCGAGGCTGTCGGCTGTCGGCGCAGTGGCGACCAACTACTTCTCGTTGCGCGAAGCCGACGCCGGAATCCATATCCTCGACGTCACGATCGAAAGCTACAAGCGCAGCCTCGAGATCACGCGCAACCGCTATGCGGCCAGCATCGCCGCGCAGAGCGACGTCTTGCAGGCGGAGACGCTCTACGCGTCCACTCAGGCGGAGCGCCAGCAACTGCAGAGCACCCGCGACACGCTGGAGCATGCCATCGCCGTGCTGGTGGGCGTAGCGCCGGCGGACTTCTCGCTGCCCGTGGCCGAATGGAAGCCGGTCATCCCAGGCGTTCCAGCGGGCGTGCCGACGACGCTGCTGCAGCGTCGGCCGGACATCGCTGCGTCCGAGCGCGCAGTGGCTGCCGCCAATGCGCAGATCGGCATTGCGAGGGCCGCCTACTACCCGAACTTCACCCTCAACGGCGGAGTCAACAGCGCGGCGAGCAAGGTCGGCGATCTGTTCAACGCTTCGAATACGCTGTGGTCGCTGGGCCTGTCAGTGGCGCAGGTGGTGTTCGATGCGGGTGCGATCGGCGCGAGCGTCGATGCAGCCAAGGCGGGTCACGAAGCGGCAGTGGCACGCTATCGGCAGACGGTGCTGGCCGCGTTCCAGGACGTCGAAGACCAGCTCACGTCGGGCAGCAGCCTCGCGCAGCAGGAAGTGAATCGCCGGGTATCGTCCGTCGCCGCCGATCGCACCGAACAGCAGTTCCTCAACCGCTACCGCGCAGGGACGATCGACTACACCAGTGTCGTGGTCGCCCAGGTTTCCGCGCTCAATGCGCGGCGAACGTTGCTCCAAGTGGAGTCGAACCGTCAGATCGCCGCAGTGGCGTTGATCCAGTCGCTGGGCGGCGGTTGGCAGGCCGAATGGATGGCGCAGGGCACCGCGCAGCCGGTCGCCAAGTCGGGCTCCTGAGTTGGCTGCAAGGGTTGGCAAAACGATGAAGACGCTGCTCGACAACCTCGCATGGCACACCCTGGCCGGGCCTCACGCAAAGTACGCCACCGGCACCGACCGAGCTCGCCGCTACGCGCAGGGCTTTTCGCCGATCGTCGGCTTTGCGGACACTCGCCATCCTGATTTCGACGCGCTGACGCCGTACTGCGATCCCGGCGAACACTTCTATTGCATGGACTGGTCAGGCGCGGCACCCGCCAACTGGCGGATCGAAGTGGATTCGACCATGTTCAGGATGGTGTGGGACGGCGCAATTCCCGATGAAGACGAATCGCTCGCTGCCGTTCCGCTGAGGCCGGAGCACGCCGCGCAAGCAGTCGAACTGGCGACGCTGACGCGCCCCGGCCCTTTCGGTCCGAGAACGCTCGAACTCGGTGACTACTTCGGTTGCTTTCAAGGAGATCGCCTGATCGCGATGGCAGGCGAGCGCATGTGCGCCGGGACCTTGCACGAGGTCAGCGGCATCTGCACGCATCCTGATTTCCAAGGACGGGGCCTTGCGCGCCGCTTGGCCGCAAAACTGATCCGCGGCCAGTTGCTTCGTGGCGAAACACCGTTTTTGCACGTCATGCACGACAACGAGAGCGCGCATCGGCTCTACCTTCGCATGGGCTTTCGGGACCATTGCGAAACGGTGGTCCGGGTCATTTCGCCGTGCTGAAACTGACGAGGTCCTGAACGCGGGCATCGCGATAATCGACGCTCTTTCAAGGAGCGCGCGTGGATATCGTTTTGCTGGTCAAGGCCGCCATCATGGGCATCGTGGAGGGGCTGACCGAATTTCTTCCCATCTCATCGACCGGCCATCTGATCCTCGCGGGCTCGCTGCTCGGTTTCGACGACGACAAGGCCAAGGTATTCGACATCGCCATCCAGACCGGCGCCATCTTCGCGGTCGTCCTCGTCTACTGGCACAAGATCCACTCGACCATCGTGGCGCTGCCGCGGCAACCCAAGGCGAGGCGCTTTGCACTCAACGTACTGATCGCCTTCCTGCCCGCGGTGGTCCTCGGTTTGTTGTTCGGCAAGGCGATCAAGGCGCATCTGTTCATTCCGATCGTCGTCGCCAGCACTTTCATCATCGGCGGCTTCATCATCCTATGGGCCGAGAAGCGGCCGCCCGGATCGGTGCGCATCGAGAACGTCGACGACATGACGCCATGGGATGCGCTGAAAGTCGGGCTCGTTCAGTGCCTGGCGATGATTCCGGGGACCAGCCGAAGCGGAGCGACCATCATCGGCGGCATGCTGCTGGGGCTCTCGCGCAAGGCGGCGACGGATTTTTCGTTCTTTCTCGCGATTCCGACGCTCATCGGGGCGGCGGTCTACAGCCTCTACAAGGAACGTGCGCTGCTGTCGGCGGCGGACATTCCGTTGTTTGCGGTGGGCCTGGTGTTTTCGTTCATCAGCGCGTGGCTTTGCGTGCGGTGGTTGTTGAGGTACATCAGTACGCACGATTTCGTGCCGTTTGCGTGGTACCGGATCGCTTTCGGGATCGTTGTCCTGGCCACCGCGTGGAGCGGAATGGTGGTCTGGGCGGACTAGAGCTCGCCCCCAGGCTCGCGCACTTCGTGTCGCTCTCCACCCCCTGACCGGGGGCAACACCGGCGGCCTGGCAAAGCCAATTCCGCGGTGTTTCTGGAAGGGGCGGGGCGTGCGGGGCGGGCGAAGGTCAGGGGAGCAGGTTTCGCAGGGTTGCTTCTACTGCTGCGGCGGTGGCTATGGGCTTTTCCATGGGGAAGAGGTGGGTGCCGTCGAGCATCATGATGCGGCCCTTGGTGACCTGGTGGGTCATGGTCATGCCTACGCGGCGCATTTCTACGGACTGGCGGCCGCCGATGAAGGCTGCCGGGCACTTCAGGGGATGGGCGCGCAGGAGTGCGCTCAGGTTGTGCGGGATGGTGTCGTAGATGGCGGTTTCGACGTCGCGATCGAAGCTCAAGGCGCGGGCGTCCTCGATGTCGAAGGTGCCGTGCTCGATGTAGTCGCGCAGCACTCGCTCATCCCATTTCGCGAAGGCCTTCTTGCTGCGAAAGTGCTCGAAGACGGCCTCGCGATGCTCCCAGATGTTCTTGCGCTTGCGGCTGATCATGCCGGGCGACACGCTCTTCATGAGCGGCGTGCGCTTCATGAGGTTGATGGTGCCGGCGCGCCATCCGCCGATGATGGGGGAGTCGATGAGCACCACGCCGCGGGCGAGTTCGGGATGCCGCGCGGCGCACATGAGGCTCAGGAAGCCGCCGAGGGAATGGCCGACGAGAAATAACGGTTGCCCGGCCTGCTTCATGCGTTCGCGCGCGAAGTCGGCAAGCTGCTCCACCAGGTGCGGCCAGTTGTCGGTGACGGGGTACTTCGGATCGTGGCCGAATTTCTCGATCGCATCGATGTCGAAGCCCCGATTTCGCAGGCTGTCGAGCATCACGCGATAGGTGCTCGCCGGAAAGCTGTTGCCGTGGGAAAAGATGACGGGAGGGAGCATGGGCATCACTGCCGCCGCATCGAGCGCGCGCGGCCAAGACCGGGAACCCCGCGGAACCGGCTTTGCCGGGCCGCAGGGGTTGCCCCCGGAAGGGGGGTGGCGGCCACACGAAGTGGGCAAGCCTGGGGGAGAGCTCTCACCTCAGATCAACTTTTCGTCGGGCGTGGAAATCTTGCGCAGCGCACCGTGCCGCGTGGCCGGCATCTTCAGCGGATGCTCGGTGTAGGCGTCATCCCAGACCGGGTCCTCGATGCTGTCGAAAACTTCGCGCAGCTTCTGTCCCCAGCTGTTGTGCATCATCCGGTAGTAGGGGTTGTCCGCGTCGATGCAGATCACCTTGTCGGTCTGCAACTGGTTGGCCTCGTACACGACGAGGTCGAGCGGCAGTCCCACCGACAGGTTCGACTTCATCGTTGAATCCATCGACACCAGCGCGCACTTGGCGGCTTCGTCGAGCGGGGTGTCGGGTGTGAGCACGCGGTCCAGCACTGGCTTGCCGTATTTCGATTCGCCGACCTGGAAGTAGGGCGTCTCGGTCGTCGCCTCGATGAAATTGCCGGCGGCGTAGACGAGGAATAGGCGCATGCCTTCGCCCTTGATCTGCCCGCCGAAGATAAAGGAGACGTTGAAGTCCAGCCCCGCATGCTTGAGCGCCTCGGCGTCGCGGTCGTACACGTGGCGCACGGCGGAGCCGAGAACGCGGGCCGCATCGAACATGCTCTTGGCGTTCCAGATGGTGATGGGCGTGCCGTCCTCGCCGTCTTCATGGGCTTCGCGCAACTCTTCGATCTGGAGGATTTCGCGTACCGATTGCGAGATGCTCAGGTTGCCGGCCGACAGCAGCACCATGACACGGTCGCCTGGCTTTTCGTAGACGATCATCTTGCGGAAGGTGCTGATGTGATCGACGCCCGCATTGGTGCGCGAATCCGAGAGGAACACCAGTCCGGCGTTGAGTTTGATGCCTACGCAGTAAGTCATGAGATGTTCTTGCACGAAACGGACCACGACGGCCTAGCCGTTTTCGCGCATCTGGAGTTTCTTCAAAGAGTAGAGCGCTTCGAGCGCCTCTCGCGGGCTCATCGCATCGGGATCGATCGCGGTCAGCGCGGATTCTACGGCGCTGATCGTCGGCGCCTCCTCCACCGGAGGGGGGGCAAAAAGGTCGACCTGAGCGCGCGCGTGGGTCTGCTGCGCCTCCAGCGCTTCAAGCGCCTGGCGTGCGTGATTGACCACCGCAGCGGGCATGCCGGCCAAGCGCGCCACCTGGATGCCGTAGCTCTTGCTGGCCGGCCCGGGCTGCATCTCGTGCAGAAAGACGATGTCCCGGCCGGCTTCAGTCGCGCTCACGTGCATGTTGACCGCGCCATGATGGGTCGCCGGGAACTCGGTCAGCTCGAAGTAGTGCGTGGCAAACAGCGTGAATGCGCGCGTGCGGTCATGCAGTTGCGCCGCAATGCCGGCCGCCAGCGCGAGGCCGTCGAAAGTGCTCGTGCCGCGGCCGATCTCGTCCATCAACACGAGCGAATGGGCACTCGCGCCATGCAATATCTGCGCGGCTTCGGTCATCTCGAGCATGAAGGTCGATTGCGCGTTCGCCAGGTCGTCGGCCGCCCCGATGCGCGTGTGAATCGCATCGATGGGGCCGAGTCGGCACGCCTGTGCCGGCACGTGCGAGCCGATCGAAGCCAGCAGCACGATGATCGCCACCTGCCGCATGTAGGTCGATTTGCCGCCCATGTTGGGGCCGGTGATGACCTGCATGCGCTGCTGCGGGCCCAGCCGCGTGTCGTTGGCGATGAATGCGCCTGACGACTTTTCGGCCAACCTCGCTTCGACCACTGGATGTCGTCCCTTCTCGATCTCGATGCACGGGTGCGCGACAAAGCTTGGCGCGCGCCAGTGGAGCGTGTGCGACCGTTCGGCAAGCGTACAGATGGCATCGAGTGTGGCCACGGCAGTGGCGAGCCCCGTCAGATCGGAAACAAAGGGCTGCAGGGCATCCAGCAGTTGCTCGTAGAGCCACTTTTCGCGGGCCAGCGCGCGGTCTTGCGCCGAGAGCGCCTTGTCCTCGAAAGCCTTGAGCTCGGGCGTGATGAAGCGCTCGGCATTCTTCAGCGTCTGGCGGCGACGGTAGTTGTCCGGCACGCGGTCGAGCGCACTCTGAGTGACTTCGATATAGAAGCCGTGCACCCGATTGAACTGCACGCGCAGATTCGTGATGCCCGTGCGTTCGCGTTCGCTGACTTCGAGCTTCAGGAGGAAATCGTCACAGTTCTCGCTGATGGCGCGCAGTTCGTCCAATTCGGCGTCGTGCCCCGTGGCGATCACTCCACCGTCGCGCACCAGCGCGGCCGGCTCGGGGTGGATGGCGGCGACGAGCAATTCGACGCAGCCCGTGGGCGGCGCAAGGCGCGATGCGATTTCGCCGAGCAGCGCTGCCGAAGCGGGCAAGGCGGGAGCAAGCTGCTCGGCCTTGGCGAGCGCCATGCGCAGCGCGACGAGCTCGCGCGGCCGCACCTGGCGCAGCGCGATGCGAGCGGCGATGCGTTCGACATCGCTCGTGTTCTTCAACTGCTCGCGCAAGGTGCGCCAGGGCGCCGCAGTGCTGCCGAAGGGTGCCTCTTGGAGCGCCGCGATGGCGTCCAGGCGCGCCTGCGCATCCGCACGTTCGCGGCGCGGTGCGAGCAGCCATCGCTTCAGCAAGCGGCTGCCCATGCCCGTCATGCAGGTGTCGAGCAGAGAAAACAGCGTGGGCGAGTCTTCGCCGCGCAAGGTCTGCACGAGTTCGAGATTGCGGCGCGTGGTCGGCGGAAGTTCGATCAGATCTCCGTCACGCTCCACCGAAAGCCGCTGCACGTGCGACAGCGCACGTCCCTGCGTGTGTTCGGCAAAGCCCAACAATGCGGCCGCGGCGGCGTGCGCGTTGGTCAGCGACTCGGCGTTCCAGGCGGCCAGATTGGTGCTGCCCATCTGCTCGCACAGCTTGCGCTCGCCAAGGCCGCCGTCGAATTGCCACGCCGGCCGGACAGAAAGCGTGAAGGGCGTGGTGCTGCGCGCGGCCTTCAGCCGGAGTTCGAAGGCGGGCGTGACTTCGGCGCTATAGAGCAGTTCGCTGGGCGCAATGCGGGCGATCCAGGCCTCGAGCGCATCGGCGGGACATTCGGCGAGGCGAAGCTCGGCGCCCGTGACGCTGAGCCACGCCAGACCGCAGAAGTTGCGAGATCCGGCGTGTACCGCGAGCAGCAGCGATTCGCTCTTGTCGTTCAGCAGTTCGGCGTCTGTCAGCGTGCCAGGCGTGACGACGCGGACGACCTTGCGCTCGACAGGGCCCTTGGCCGCGCCGACCTCACCGACTTGTTCGCAGATGGCGACCGATTCGCCAAGCTTGATCAACCGTGCGAGGTAGGCGTCGACCGAATGGAACGGCACGCCGCACATCGTGACGGGTTGCCCGGCAGATTGGCCGCGTTGCGTGAGGGTGATGTCGAGAAGGCGCGACGCCTTTTCCGCGTCGGCATAGAAGAGTTCGTAGAAATCGCCCATCCGGTAGAAGAGGAGGGTCTCGGGATGGTCTGCCTTGAGGCCCAAGTATTGGGTCATCATCGGCGTGTGGGGTGCGGTCGCGGGGAAGTTCATCGAAAGGAAAGCTGCGCGCGGCGATGCGCCGGCAAGTACGCATCATAAGGAACGCCCACCCGGCGCAGCCGTGCGGGACGTCCAATCGAAGCGGGGGTATCCGACCGCTCAATGCTCGCCGCGCCGGCGGCGCGCGACACGCACGGCTTCCACCCACGTGTCGACGTTGAAGCGCTGGCCCGAGTCCGCGATGCGCGCGGACGTGATCCGGTGCAGAGGCAGGCGCCTGATTTCGCCAGGCAGTTCGCAGTGGCCGAGGATGATTTTTTTCTGCAGATCGAGATGGTCGACCTGCATCACGGATTCAACCTTCTTGTCATGCGAATCCATGTAGCGGACGCGAATGCGCGGATGTTCGTCCACCACCGCGTGTTCGCCCTTGCCCTGGATGAACCATTCGGGGAGGGTGTCGGGCACCGAATCGCCCGACGTACTCACGCCGCCACGAACCGTGGGGATCTCGAGGGGAACATGCCCGGAGCGCACCCTGGCTGCTTCGATGCGGCGTTCCGCTTCGCGCCGTCCGGCCAAATGGCGCCAAGCCCACATCACACCGAAGAGCAGCAGTACGCCAGTCAACAATGAAATGAAGAACTGCCACTGCACCATGCTCATGCCCATTCCCCGATCTTTGTCTGGTCTTAGTGCCTAAGTATTCAAAAATCCAAGACAAGAATTTTCGACCCGGACCCTGGCAGCGTCAATCGCTACGCGCCATAGGCCTTTCGTTCAGGGGATGGCCGTATCAATCTTCGTGCGTGTCGTGGGTCGCGACCGCACCGCGGCGCCAGTAGCCTGAGGCCCGGGTCCACTTCGGGTTTGCGCCACGTCCGCCAACCAGGTGCGCGCGAAGGGACTTCGCAGCGCTCGATTCGCACGCCACCCAGGCGTGAAAGTCGCCGTGGGGCAAGGTCAGAGCTCGCAGCGCATCGAGCAGCGGCGTGCCTTCGCCAGGCTCGGCACCGGCGCGATGCACCCAGTGAAGTTCGACAAGGGCTGCCGATTCGAGCGGGATCTCGTCGGCTTTGCCGTCGACTTCCATCAGCACCACAGCGCGCGAACCGGCCGGTAGTTCAGCGAGCCGGCGCGAGATGGCTGGCAGGGCAGTGTCATCGCCAATCAGCAAGTGCCAATCGAATGCGGTCGGAATGATGAAGGACCCGCGCGGACCGCCCACGCCGAGGATGTCCCCGGGCTTTGCGGATTCAGCCCACTGCGTGGCGGGACCGGCGTCGTGCAGGGCGAAGTCGATCTCAAGCGTGCCGGCCGCGGCATCGTGCCTGCGCGGTGTGTAGTCACGCATCATTGGCTTCGGGCCCGGCCACTGTGGGCCATCGGGGCCGATCGTGGGGAGTGTGAGTTGGCCGGTGGTTGCGTCCGGAAAGAAGATTTTCGCGTGATCGTCGAAGCCGGGGCTCGCGAAGCCGGTGAGTTCATCCCCGCCGAGGGTCACCCGGATGAGATGGGGTGTCACGCGCTCTACCGACTGCACCTGGAGCTTGCGAAAGCGCAGCTCATGGCGGACGCGGCGAGGAAGTCGATCGGGATGAATGTCGGACGCGGGCGAGTGAGTTGCCCCGGTTGTTTCAGTCATGAGGCTAGATGCGTTCAAGTTGTTGAGCGGCGCCGTCGAGCACTGCGGCGAATTTGTGGGCTTGTTCTTCGGTGAGCGGTTCTCGCGCCAGACGCATGCGCATCGCGAGCTTGAGGTTCTCGAGGGCGCGAACCACTTGCGGCGGCCGCCCCGCGCGCAGTCCGGCGCCGTCGACGCCGCCACTCATGCGAGCCATCATTTCATCGGTCATCGCGCGGTTGGCCCCGAGGAATTCGCGCCCGGCATCGGTGACGCTATAGCGCTTGCGGCCACCGCTGTCGGCGGTGTCGACGTTCACGTAACCCAGCTCCTCCAGTAGCGTGAGCGTCGGGTAGACGGTGCCGGGGCTCGGGCTGTAGCGTCCGCCAAGGCGTTCCTCGATGCCCTTGATCAATTCGTAGCCGTGGCTGGGTTTGTCGGCGATCAGTTGGAGCAGCACGAAGCGCAGACCGCCGTGCCCGAAAACCCTTCCTCCGCCTCGACCGCCGCGCAGGCCGCCATGGTGGTCGTGGCCTTCGAAGCGCCCGCCGCCCAACCCGTCGCCGTGTTCGGCACGCGGCATGCCGTGAAGGAAGTGTCTGATATCTCGCATGGGTGACCTCTGTCTGGTTTATCGAAAGTCTAAAAGATATATCTAAATAGTGTCGAAGTCAATGCTAAGCGTTGGCGCGGTCGACTTCTCCCTGCGCCGCCGTGAATTTCGCGAAGGACGATGGACTCGCCTCGGATGGCGCTTTATCTGACGCTGAGCGAGCGGCGCCTACCTGATGCTGGCCGACGGCCGGAGACGGTCCTTCACCTTCAGGACGGCGCGGGCAGACGCGCCAACTGGCAATGCCCTTCCACCCACCTCAAGCCAAGGAGCTTGCATGGCGCCGCTTCCTGAGAAGCGTCTTTTTCATTCGCTCGACGCCGCAAGGGGAGTGGCGGCCATCGCGGTGGTCGTCTACCACAGTCATCTGCTGTTTGGGGCACAGTGGTTTCAAAGTGGCTTTCTCGCCGTTGACTTCTTCTTCGGCTTGAGCGGCTTCGTGATCGCGCACGCGTACGGAAGCAAATTGGTCACCGGACGGATGACCACGCGCGAATTCATGAGGGCCCGCTTCAATCGCCTGTACCCGATGTACCTGCTCGCACTGGCACTGATCGTGCTCACGCTGGTGATCATGTGGGCGCTGTCGATGAATTTGCCGTGGTCTCGGACGGCGCTCGCGGCCAAGCTGCCGTTCGCGGTGCTGATGCTGCCGTCACCTTCGCTGGACCCAGGCGGGTACCTCTATTCGTTCAACGTTCCGGCCTGGTCGATCTTTTTTGAAGTACTGGCCAATTTCCTGTTCGCCGTCTTTTGCCGGCCGCTCATGGACGCCCGGATACGCTGGACGGCAATCGCGGTCTCAGCGTCCATCCTGGTGTTTCAGGTCGCCGTACTCGGCATCGAGCAGGGCGGTGCCACATGGAGCGCCGCAATCGCTGGCATTCCGCGCGTCGTGTTCTCGTTTCTGGTCGGCGTTCAACTCTACGACTGGCACAAGCGCCGCGCGCCTGATGAGGGAGAGGGACGTCGCGCTCGGCAAAGCGCCTGGGCCTGGCTGGCACTCGTGGCTCTGCTGGCCTGCCTGGCGGCTCCCGCTCATCCAGCATTGCAACTCGAGAGCACGTTGCTGATCTTTCCGCTGCTCATCCTGCTGCTGGCCGAGTGCGACCTGCGCCTGTCCATCCCGGGACGGGCCCTGCGCCAGTTGGGTATCGTCTCGTATGCCGTCTACATGCTTCATGCCCCTGTCGGCACTGCCTATGCGGCGCTGACGACTTTCCTTGGCGTTTCACCCGACGGGGAGCCCGCGTGGGCGATTGCGTCGATCGCCTGTCTGATCCTGCTGAGCGTTGTCGCGGACCGGCTGTTCGACCGCCCTGTGCGTGCCTATCTGCAAAAAATCGGAGGTCAACGGTTCATTCGACCTCGCGCTGAAGTTCTGCGCCGGCGCTGAAGAACGACCTCGCGCGGAGCCTGCCGCGCAGCCTGCTAGCGCTCTTCCGGCATCGCCTCGAGCCGATCGCCGGACCGTTCGCGCATCGTGCCGCCGGAATCCTCGATGCGCATCTTCGGCAGGAACTGCGGGTACTCGCGCCGCATGAAATCGATCAGCCCTTCGCGCACCGTGCAGCGCAGGTCAAATGCCAGCGCCGACGATGCAGCGGTGCAGAGCACACGAATCTGCATCGTCCGCTCGGTCGCATCCGTCACGCGCAGGTTGAAGAAGCGCCCATCCCATTCGGGTGCCGCCTTGACGATGCGCTCCACCTCGGCCCGCAGCGGCGCAAGCGGCATGCCGTAGTCGGCATAGACGAAGACGGAGCCCAGCAGTTGCGAACTGTGGCGAGTCCAGTTCTGGAAAGGGTGTTCGATGAAGTAGGTGAGCGGCAGGATGAGGCGCCGGTCGTCCCAGATCCGCAGCACGACAAAGGTGCCGCTGATTTCCTCCACGCGGCCCCATTCGCCTTCGACCACCAGCACGTCGTCGAGCCGAATCGGTTGCGCCAGCGCGATCTGCAGGCCGGCAATGAGATTGCTGAAAACCGGCTTGGCGGCGAGGCCGGCCACGATGCCGATCACGCCCGCCGATGCCAGCAAGCTGGCACCGACCTGTCGCGCGCCCGGAAACGTCATCAGCATGAGCGCCGCGCCGGCCACCAGCAGCACCGAATTCGCGGTGCGCGCCAGTACGCGTGATTGCGTGAGCACGCGCCGCGCTTCCAGGTTGTCCCTCACGTCCGAAGGATGCTGCTTGACCATGCCTTCGGCAAACCCGCTGACCGCCTGGACCGCAAGCCACGTCGCCGCGGCGATCAGCAACAGGCCATTGAGATGCCGGATGTTGCCGATGAAGCGCAGGTCATCGGGCGCCGCCTGCCAAAGCAATTGCAGCCCGATCAGCGGGAGCACGATCTTGGCGATGCGCTTGATGTTGAGCAGCATCGTGTGCAGCACCGGCACGGAGCGGGTCACGCGCTCCAGCACCAGCCCGCCCAAACGATGGGCAATCAGGGCCAACGGCACGATCAGGAGCGCCGCAATCAGGAGGCCGACCCACGGATTGGCGAGCATGTCCTTGGTCATCGTCATCAGGCGGTTTCGGTCTTGGTTCCGGGTTCGTTGTCGGTTTCTTCGAGAGATTGCAGGATACGCGCCGCATCGTCGCGCAATTGCGCGGCGATGCCAGTGGCCATGTCGAGGCGCCGGAACATCCATGGCGTGATGTCGTTCTCGAAAGGATCCGGCAGCGGAATCGGGCCTGCAATCGTGCTTGAAGATGCGCTTTCCGGCATCGCCGGTCCGCCGCTGGGCGCCGAGCCGATGATCGCCTCGATGCGCTGCGCGGTGCGCGCCAGCGGCCCTTCGATGTCGGACAAGGTGAGCCGGTCGCGCCGCAGCACGAGCATCGACTTGACGGCGCTCAGTTGGGCCAGCAACTGGTAGCTGTGCGCTTGAAGGTGTTCGAGCGGCCCGACCGGCGGACGCACCGCGCGGGGTTCGGACAGAGAGCGTTGCGTCGCCTGCACCAGTGCTGAAAGGCTGTCGAAAGCCTCGCGGCGGGCGAGGCGCCATTCGAGTTCGGCGCTGGCGTCGACGGATCGCAACTGCCCGAGGCCAAGCGCCAGGCGTGCATGCCGGGCTTGCGCCGTGAGCACGCGGCTCACGAGTGCGGGCAACTGGTTGCGCTCCCATGAGGGCAGCACATAGCAGAAGGCCCACGCCAGCGCGGCGCCGATCAATGTGTCGGCAACGCGTTCGAACAGCGCGAAAGTCGTGCTGATGCCCACATTGAGCATGTGCGCCTGGATCAGCCCAAGCACCGTCGCCGCGACTGCGGTGATCAGGTAGCGGCGCACCGCAAATCCGTGTGCAATGGCCTGCGCCACCGTCATCGTGAACAGCAGTTCCAGCGGCCCAAGCTGGGCGGAGAGCAGCGCCACCGCAAAGATACAGCCCAGCAGGGTTCCGGCGACGCGGCTGTTGCGCCTGTCCAATGTTTGCGAGAGGCTCCCCCGCAGCACTACCACGATGGTCAGCAGGATCCAGTAGTCGTGTGAGCCCCAGGGCATGGCGAGCGCGACGCCGTAGCCCGCCGCGATGGCGAGCGACGCGCGAATCGCATGGCGCAGCGGCGGGGCGTCCCAACGCCAGAGCGCAAGAAACGGCCGCCACGACCATTCGGTAGGGCTGACGAACACCTGCCAGCTCGCGCGCACCACTGCCAGATCGGGTTCGCGGTCGCCGCGGGCGAGCGCCGACAGTCTCAGTACTTCGTCGTTGATATGGCCGATGCGGCTTGCCAGACCGCGCGCAAGCATGGCGGGCGTGGGACCGGTGTAGCCCTGGTTTGCCAAGGGGTCTTCATCGACCCTAATGCCCGCGAGACGCGCACGCCGGTCGGTCAGTTCAGCCGGTTGGCGGCCCAGCAACAGGGCATCGGCGAGTGCCGCGGTATCGTCGGCCAGCTCCTCGAGGATGCGCCGCATCTCGGCCAGGGCCGGCGCGTGGCTCGGCTGCGAACGGAGCATGTCCAAGTCCAGTTCGCTCGCCAGCAGCATGTCCCGCAATTCGAGCACCGTGATCAGCATGCCGGCCAGCCTTTGCCGGCGCGGCGTGCGCGGAGATTCGAGAACGATGTCGCGTGCAGCCTGCAGCTGGTCGGCGAGCGCCGCCTGTTCCCTCAGCAGTTGCCCAAGCAGCGACGCCGGCACTTCGCGCACGTCGCGCAGCTCGTCCTTGGACGTGAACTGCCGCGCTTCGGTGCGCATGAGAGCGGCGAGCGACAGCAGCAGATCGGCCATCACCTGGACGCGATAGCGTGCGTTCAGCGCCAGGTTCGCCAGCGTCGCGTAGATGACGTAGAGCCCCGCGCCGAATCCGAAGTAGAGCGTGCGCTCCAAGGCCTGGTGCATCCCGGTGGGCGTGGGCGTCGCCATCGAGAAGATCATCGAGAACATCACTGCGATGGCGATCGGGATGCCCCGCTTGCCCCAGGCCATCGCAAGAAATGCGAAGAACGTTGCCGGCACCAGCAACAGGCCCAGCCGGACGGGCGCCGCATGAAGCAGTTGGACGAGGAAGAACAACGGCAAACCGATCAGCGGTGCCGGGAGCATCTGCAGGAATTTGCCGCGCCGCGGGGCGGCGAGGTCGGGAGGTGCGGACACGATCACACCGACGGATGCGGCCGATGCCGCTATCGCCCCCAGCCACAGGTGCACGCCGCCGGAGATCAGAAGGAGGCCCACGGCGACGGAGATTCCGTTCGCGATGTAGTGGCTCAAGGCCACGCGCATTGCTGCGCGGCCTCTGTCGGCGGCGGCGCGCGGCGCCTGCATCACTTCGCGGAAGCGTCGCCCTTGCCGGGTGCGACGGACGCGTCACGGCGGATGCGCGTGAGCTTGCGTTGCGGTGGGGCGGCTTCAGCGGCCGGGTCGGCTGCGGCGCCTTCGCTCGATGGCGCCGCGAACTCGACCGTGCTGCGCGCGTAGGTGTCGGCCTTGGAGGCCGAGGGATCCACGGCACGGATGCGGTCGCTGGCGCGCAACTTGTCGTCCACGCCCGCGAACTTGGAGTATTTGGACAGCAGCGGCACGAGTTGCCCATAGATGCGCGGCGCACCGGCCAGGCATTCGCGTTGATCGAGAAAATTGGGTTCGCCCGTGAAATTGCCGATCAGGCCGCCCGCCTCGGTGACGATCAGCGAGCCTGCCGCGATGTCCCAGATGTTCAGGCCGGTCTCGAAGAAGGCATCGGTGAAGCCCGCGGCCACGTAGGCCAGGTCGAGCGCCGCGGAACCGGGGCGCCGCAGGCCGGCAGCCCGCGGCATCAGGTCGGCCATGATCGCCAGGTACTGCTTGAAATTGTCTCCAGTGCGGAAGGGAAAGCCCGTGGAGATCAGGCATTCGCTGAGCCGCGTGCGCTTGCTGACGCGCAACCGACGGTCGTTGACGAAGGCGCCTCGGCCCCTGGTCGATGTGAAGAGATCGTTGCGCGTCGGGTCGTAGATGACGGCCTGTTCGATCTTGCCCCGGACCGAGAGCGCGATGGAGACGCAGTAGACCGGAAAGCCGTGGATGAAGTTGGTGGTGCCGTCCAGCGGATCGATGATCCAGACGTAGTCCGAATCCTTGGCGCCGTGTTCGGTGCCCGATTCTTCGGCCAGGATGCCGTGCCCCGGGTACGCGGTGAGCAGCGTTTCGATGATGGCGTGCTCGCTCGCGTGGTCGACTTCGGTCACGAAGTCGTTGACCTGCTTTTGGGAGACGCGAACGGCTTCGACGTCGAGCGCGGCGCGATTGATGATGGCGCCGGCGGCGCGGGCGGCCTTGACGGCCACATTGAGCATGGGGTGCAGGTTGGGGGACGACATGAATTGTGTGAAGAACGTTAGAAGGGCGCCCTGTGCGTGTAGCCCCCTGAAATGCGGCCCGGCGATGCGGGCGGCGAGAATCGAGGGATTTTAGCGACTCCTCGCCGTCGTGCCTTGCGTTTGCAGTGGCGGCCCGAATCCAGTCTTCATGCCTACCCGATTCATCCTGATCCAGACCAGCCATGCCGGAAACGTCGGCGCCGCGGCCCGCGCCATGAAGACCATGGGTTTTGGCGACCTCGTGCTGGTCGCGCCCCGATGGGCCAACGTGCTGCGGCGCGAAGAAACCATCCAGCGGGCAAGCGGCGCGCTCGACGTGCTGGCCAACGCGCGCATCGTCGACACGCTCGAAGAGGCGCTGGACGGAGTCACGCACCTGTGCGCAACGGCGATGGTGCCCCGCGACTTCGGACCGCCGACGCGCACGCCGCGCGAGCATCTCGAACCGCTCGCCAGGGACGAGGCGCAGCACGTGGCGTTCCTGTTCGGCTCGGAGCGCTTCGGCATGCGCAACGAGGATGTCTATCGCTGCAATGTCGCCCTCAGTATCCCGACCGACCCGAATTTCGGATCGCTCAACCTCGGCGCGGCGGTCCAGGTGATCGCCTACGAATGGCGTCTTGCGCTGGGCGGCTATGCGGTGCGCGATGCGACTGCACCTGTTCGCGCGGCCGATGCGAAGGCGGTCGCCGGAATGCTCGATCACTGGGAACGTTCGCTCGTCGAGATCGGTTTTCTCGACCCGGAGGCGCCGAAGAAGCTCATGCCGAGGCTGCAGCAGTTGTTCAACCGGGCGCGGCCCACGCCGGAAGAGATCCATATCCTGCGCGGCATCGCCAAAGCCATGGCGGATGCCGCGCATGGGGGGCCCAAGACCCCTTCCGCGGTGCGCGAAGATCCTTCGCTATAGACTGCCTGCCCTCTATCGATATAACAACAACCGAGCATGTTTTCGCGGCTGCGTTCCGACATCCAGTGCATCCTCGACCGCGATCCCGCGGCGCGGACCCGCTGGGAAGTATTGACTCTTTATCCGGGCCTGCACGCGGTCGTGCTTCACCGGTTCGCGCATTGGTTCTGGACCCACGGCTTCAAGTGGGTCGGGCGCTTCATCTCGCAGGGCTCGCGCTGGTTGACCGGCATCGAGATCCATCCTGGCGCGATCGTCGGCAAGCGAGTCTTCTTCGATCATGCGATGGGCGTGGTCGTCGGCGAAACGGCTGAGATCGGCGACGGCTGCACGATCTATCAGGGCGTGACACTGGGCGGCACCTCGCTCTACAAGGGCGCCAAGCGGCATCCGACGCTCGGGCGCAATGTGGTGGTCAGCGCCGGCGCCAAGGTGCTGGGCGGCTTTGTGGTGGGCGATGGCGCCAAGATCGGCAGCAATGCCGTCGTGATCAAGCCGGTCCCCGCCGGCGCGACGGCGGTGGGCATTCCGGCACGGATCATTCCCTCGAAGGCTGGCGAGAGTGCCGATCTTGCCAAGCCTGTGACCAACTTCTCGGCCTATGGCGTCACCCAGGAAGACGATCCGCTCAGCCAGGCAATGAAGGGGCTGATCGACAGCGCGGCGGGCCAGGACCATCAAATCGCCTTGCTTTGGCAGGCCATCGAGGCACTGTCGGCGCAGCCCGGCAAGAAAGACTGCGTCCCTCGCGATGCCGCCAAGGACGAGTGCTTCGAAGCCGAGCGGCTGACTCAGCTGATCGGCAAGTGAATCACCTCATTGAATCGGTGAATCACATCCCCACGTAGTTCGGTCCGCCACCGCCTTCCGGCGTTACCCACACGATGTTCTGCGTCGGATCCTTGATGTCGCAGGTCTTGCAGTGCACGCAATTCTGGGCGTTGATCTGCAGCTTTTCCTTGCCTTCTGAATCGGGCACGAACTCGTAGACCCCGGCCGGGCAGTAGCGCTGTTCGGGGCCGGCGTACTCGGGCAGGTTGATGGTCGTCGGCACCGCCGCGTTCTTCAGCGTCAGGTGCGGGGGCTGGTTCTCTTCATGGTTGGTGTTGCTGATGAACACCGAAGAAAGCCGGTCGAAGGTCAGCTTGCCATCGGGCTTGGGATAGGCGATCTTCTTCGAGGCCGACGCGCGCTTGAGCCGCTCGTTGTCAGCCTGTGTCCGATGAATGGTCCAGGGCACGTTGCCGCGCAGCAGCAAATGCTCGATACCGGTCATGACCGTGCCGACCGCGAGGCCCTTCTTGAACCACTGCTTGAAATTGCGCGCCTTGTGGAGCTCGGTGTGCAGCCAGCTCTTTTCGAAGGCGGCCGGATAGGCCGTGAGTTCGTCATGCTGGCGACCGGAAGTGACCGCCTCGAAAGCAGCTTCTGCGGCCAGCATGCCGGTCTTGATGGCGGCATGACTGCCCTTGATGCGGCTGGCGTTGAGATAGCCGGCATCGCAACCGACCAGCACGCCACCGGGGAACACCGTCTTTGGCAGCGAGAGCAAACCGCCCGCCGTGATCGCACGTGCGCCGTAGCTCAGGCGCTTGGGTGCCTTGAGGCCCTTGTCCTGCCCTTCGAAATACCAGCGGATGTTGGGATGCGTCTTGAAGCGCTGGAATTCCTCGAAGGGGCTCAGGTATGGATTCTGGTAGTCGAGGCCGACCACGTAGCCGATGACGATCTGGTTGTTTTCGGCGTGGTAGAGGAACGAGCCGCCGTAGGTGTCCGAAGGCAGCGGCCACCCGGCGGTGTGCACGGCGAGCCCGGGTTCGTGGCGTGCGGGATCGATCTCCCACAATTCCTTGATGCCAATGCCGTAGCTTTGCGGATCCTTGCCGGCGTCCAGCTTGTACTTGGAGATGAGCTGGCGGCCCAGGTGTCCGCGCGAGCCTTCGGCGAACACGGTGTACTTGCCGAGCAGTTCCATGCCGAGCTGGAAGTTCTCGGTGGGTTCACCGTCCTTTCCGATGCCCATGTTGCCCGTGGCAACGCCGCGGACCTTGCCGTCTTCGGTGTAGAGCACTTCCGCTGCGGGAAAGCCCGGGAATATCTCGACCCCGAGTGCTTCGGCCTGTTGGGCGAGCCAGCGCACCACGTTGCCGAGGCTCACGATGTAGTTGCCGTCGTTGTGGAAATTCTTGGGCAGCAGGAAGTTCGGCGTGCGCGTCGCGCCGGTCTCTGTCAGCATCAGGAAGGTGTCCTGAGTGACAGGCTGGTTGAGCGGTGCGCCCAGTTCTTCCCAGTCGGGAATCAATTCATAGAGCGCGCGTGGGTCCATGATCGCGCCCGACAGGATGTGCGCGCCGGGCTCCGAACCCTTTTCAAGCACGACGACCGAGATTTCCTTGCCGTGCAATGCGGCCAATTGCTTCAGACGGATGGCGGTTGAAAGGCCTGCCGGACCAGCGCCGACGACAACCACGTCGTATTCCATGGCTTCGCGGGGGCCAAACTGGGCAAGTATTTCGTCATGCGTCATTTTGTGGGTCTCGTCGATAATGATTCGGGGGTGCGAGGCACCGCTTAGGCCGGACCATTTTATGCGGCGGTTGCGCGGGTCCCGGGCCGTCGCGTCGGCGACTCCAAGAGGATCTTCCATGGCTTACAGCATCGATCTTTCCGGCCGGGTGGCTTTCGTCACGGGCGCGTCCAGCGGACTCGGCGCGCAGTTCTCCAAGACCCTGGCGCGCGCCGGTGCGGCAGTGGTCCTGGCCAGCCGCAGCACCGACAAGCTCAAGGAGCTTCGCGCGCGCATCGAAGGCGAGGGCGGCGACGCCCATGTGGTCGACCTCGACGTCACCGACATCGACAGCATCAAGGCCGCCGTGGCGCGCGCCGAAACCGAAGTCGGCCCGATCGACATCCTGGTCAACAACTCCGGCGTCAGCACCACGCAGCGCCTCCAGGAAGTGTCGAGCAAGGACTACGACTTCATCTTCGACACCAACGTCAAAGGCACTTTCTTCGTCGCGCAGGAGGTGGGCAAGCGCATGCTCGCGCGCGCCAAGGGATCGGCGCCGGGCACCTATATCGGCGGGCGCATCATCAACATCGCTTCGGTCGCCGCGCTCAAGGTGCTGCCTCAGATCGGCGTCTATTGCATGAGCAAGGCGGCCGTGGTGCAGATGACGAAGGCAATGGCGCTCGAATGGGGGCGCTTCGGCATCAACGTCAACGCCCTGTGCCCGGGCTACATCGCGACGGAGCTCAACGAAGAACACTGGGTGACCGATGGCGGCCAGAAGCTCGTGGGCATGCTGCCGCGAAAGCGCGTCGGCAAGCCGGAAGATCTCGACGGATTGATCGTCCTGCTTGCGAGCGGGCAAAGCCATTTCGTCAATGGCGCGGTGATTGCGGCGGACGACGGCTTCGCGCTCTGAGTCCGTTGCGCGCTGGTCGGCTCACACCGGCTTCAGGACGATGCGAGCCTCGAAGCCCGTCGTCGCGCCCACGGCCGGTGAACTCAGCTCGAGCCGCCCGCTGAGCTTCTCGACGATGGTTGCGACGATCGACAGGCCCAGTCCGTAGCCTGCATGCCCCAGGTCGTGACGGACATGCCGCTGCCGCAGCGTGCGCAGTTGCTCCGGGCTCACGCCCGGTCCGGCGTCGCGCACGGAAAGCGTGCAGGGCGCCATCACTTCGATGACGATGCGGCCGCGGCCGTACCGCAATGCGTTCTCCACCAGATTGCGCAGCGCGATCGCCAGCGCATCCACGTCGCCGAGCGCGGTGGGCGGCTCCGTGTCGGGCACCTTCAGTGCCAGGCGCTCGTTGGCATCGGCGCTCTGCCAGAACTCCTGTGCCACCGCGCCCGAGAGTTGCACGAGGTCGATGCGCTCACGCGCCAGCGAAGCGGCCGATTCGGCTCTTGAAAGCTGCAGCAGCTTTTCGGTGCGGTGGCCGAGCACCTGAAGCGCTTCGAGCGCAGCCAGCACTTCGTCGCGCTGCAAGTCGTGCTCCAGCGCGGTCTGCAGCCGCAATCGGGCGGCGGCAAGCGGTGTGCGCAGCTCGTGCGCCGCATTCGCCGCCAGCGCGCGTTCGACGTCGAGCGATTGCGAGAGCCGTTCGAGCAGCTGATTGACGTGATCACCGACCGCCCGGAGTTCCCTGGGCAGCCCTGGCAGCCGGATCGGCCGCAGGTCGGCCCCGCTGCGCTGCTCGATCTCGGCCGCGAGCATCTCCAGCGCACGCAGTTCGCTCCGCGCCACATTGCGAAGCACCAGCGCCAGCAGCGGCAGAACGGCGCCCAGCGGAATGATCAGCCCGAAGAGCGTGTGGTTGAGTGCCTTTTGCCTTTCGGTCAGCGGATCGGCGACCTGCAGAAACAGCTCGCGCGTCGGATGCCGCACGGTGTAGACCCGCCACGGTCCGATGCTCGCGAAGCCGGGCGTGAGCGGCACATCGAACGAGGTGCCCGTGGCTTCGGCGGATCGCAGAAGAACGCCTTCGTGCAGATCGACCAGTTGGTACTTCACCGCATCGCTCGGAAACATCGTCTGAGGCGCCGCGATCAGCGGCTTCTTCGCGCCGGAATCAGGTTGCTGCCGTTCGCCGAGTTCGTGCAGGGCCATGGCGAATATGCGATGCGAGACTTCCACCAGCTCGTGGTCGAAGTTGTGATTGATCTCGCGATTCACATACCAGACCACGCCCAGCACGCCCATCAGCCAGACGCCGCCGATCCAGACGATGAGCGTGCGCGTCAGCCGGCCCGCGAGCGAATCGCGCTTGCCGGAGGAATCGGCACCGCCCGAAGGCGGAAGCCTGGGGTTCATTCGTCCTCTTCTTCGACTTCAGGCGCAAAGGACAGCCGATAGCCCAGGCCGCGAAGCGTCTGGATGTGGCTGCGGCCGAGCTTGCGTCGCAGACGGCTGATGAACACCTCCAGCGTATTGCTGTCGGCCTCGTCGCCAAAGCCATAGAGTGCGTCGGCGAGGTTGTCGCGCGTGTGAATGCGATCGGGCCGGGTGGCCATCACGCGCAGCAGCGCCCATTCCTTCTGCGTCAGCAGGACGGGCATTCCGTCCTTGAGGACCAAGTCGCGGGCGAGATCGATCTCCAGCGTGCCGAGCCGCACCACCGGCGAGCTGCTCGTGCTGCGCCGGCGTTCGACCGCCCGCAGTCGCGCGAGCAGTTCCGCGGGATCGTAGGGCTTGATGAGGTAGTCGTCCGCGCCGGCGTCGAGGCCGCGGATCCGATCCGTCACCTGGTCGCGCGCCGTCAACACGATCACGATGGGACGGTCGCGCAACGCACGAACATTGGGCAGCAGCGAAAGCCCGTCCCCATCCGGCAGATGCAGGTCGAGCAGAACCGCTGCGTACTGCACTGTCAGCAGCGCGGCGCGTGCTTGCGCAAGTCCGGGCGCGACATCGACGATGAACGCCTTCGCCACGAGGTAGCTGCAGACGGCATCCGCGAGGGCCGAGTCATCTTCAACCAGCAATATGCGCACTTCGCTGTCCCCTCGATTCACTTCTTGTCACGTGGCAGCCGGCCCATCAGGTAGAACTCCGGATTCGGCTGCATGCCGCTGAAGCTTGCCATCCGGTTTGAAAGACCAAAGAACGCGGTGATGGCGGCAATGTCCCAGATGTCTTCGTCGCTGAAGCCGTGCGCGTGCAACGGCGGAAAGTCGCTGTCGCCGATCTCGTGCGAATGCTCACAGACCTTCATCGCGAATTCGAGCATCGCGTACTGGCGCGGTGTGATGTCCGCCTTTCGCCAGTTGACTGCGACCTGATCGGCCACCAGCGGCTTCTTCTCGTAGATGCGCAACAGCGCGCCGTGCGCCACCACGCAATAGAGGCACCGGTTGGCCGCACTCGTCGCGGTCACGATCATTTCGCGGTCGCCTTTGGTGAGCGAGCCTTCTTCTTTGAGCATCAATGCGTCGTGATAGGCGAAGAAGGCGCGCCACTCGGCCGGGCGGCGAGCGAGCGCGAGGAACACGTTGGGTACGAAGCCGGCCTTTTCCTGCACTTGGAGAATCGAGGCGCGAATGTCGTCGGGCAAATCCTTGAGTTCGGCCAGCGGATAGCGTTGGGTCATGAGGTCTCCTGATAGGCTGGTATGAGGCTCATCATAAGGAGCTACCGAGCGCTCCCGGATGGCCGTCCGCGTCGAGCACCGCCAGGTGGCTTTCATCCTTCAACCCGATGCCCGTCAGGCCGCGTCGCAATGACTCGCGCACCAGCCAGGCCAGCTTGTTCGCAGCCGCGTCGTAGGCGAGGCCCTCGGGACGTATGTTCGAAATGCAATTGCGCTCGGCGTCGTTGCGCCCGCGGCGGGGTGTGTGCGTGATGTAGGCGCCGAGGCTGTCGGGCGAACTGAGGCCCGGGCGCTCGCCGATCAGCATGATCGACAACCGGGCGCCGAGCGCTTCAGCGATCTCGTCCGCCAGGGCCACGCGCGCCTGGGACGCAATCACCACGGGCGTGAGGGTGAGGCCTTTGGGCAACTGCTGCAACTGCTGCAACTGCTGCCGGAACGCAGTCACCAGCGGCACGGCATGCCGATCGACCGCGAGCGAAGACAAGCCGTCGCCAATGACGATGCAGATGTCCTTCGGCGACCCGGCCATGGCGCGCATGCGCGATGCGTCGTCGTCTTCGAGCTGCCGGCCGAGATCGGGGCGGCGCAGATAGATCGTGCGATCGGCCGCGCGGCTTCTGACTTGGGCGGTTTCCCAACCCTGCGCTTTCAACGATGCCGCGAGCGCGTTGGTGTCGAGCTCGGCGTGAATGGCGTCGCGCGCCATCGCGTGCGCCCATCCGAAGCGCAGTATTTCGTCGGTCGGCATGCCTGCCCCGGCTCGGCCGAGCGCAATGCGCGCTGGCGTCGCCTTGCGCCAATCGCTCCACGGGCTGGGGCTGACGAGGTCGTTCGTCATCGGCCGAGAGCGCTCAAGGCGCGCATGTCGGTGAGAAGGTGGTTGGAAGAGGGCGGCAGGAGCCGGCCGGCCATGTCCGTGATCTGCATGCGCTGGAGCCAGGCTTCGAACTCCGGTGCGCGCTTCAAGCCCATCGTCTCGCGCATGAACAACGCGTCGTGAAACGAAGTGCTCTGGTAGTTGAGCATCACGTCATCCGCACCCGGCACGCCCATGATGAAGTTGATGCCCGCGGTACCGAGCAGCACCAGCAGCGTGTCCATGTCGTCCTGGTCGGCTTCCGCGTGGTTGGTGTAGCAGACGTCGCAACCCAGGGGCAGGCCGAGCAGCTTGCCGCAGAAGTGATCCTCCAGGCCCGCGCGGACGATCTGCTTGCCGTCGTAGAGATATTCAGGCCCGATGAAGCCGACGACGGTGTTGATCAGCAGCGGCTTGTAGCGCCGCGCAAGCGCATAGGCGCGGGCTTCGCAGGTCTGCTGGTCGACGCCGAAGTTGGCATTGGCCGACAGGGCGCTGCCCTGGCCGGTCTCGAAGTACATCACGTTGTCTCCGATGGTTCCGCGCTTCGTCGCCAACGCGGCGGCGTACGCCTCGTCGAGAAGTTCGGGTGTCACGCCGAAAGATCGATTGGTTTTCTCGGTGCCGCCGATCGACTGGAACACCAGATCGACCGGGCCGCCCGATTCGATCAGCTTCAACGCGTGGGTGACATGCGTCAGCACGCAGCTCTGGGTCGGAATCTCGAAGCGCTGGATCACCTCATCCAGCATCCGCAACAGGTCTCCGAGCACCTGCATGCTGTCCGATGCCGGATTGATGCCGATCACCGCATCGCCCGCGCCCATGAGCAGGCCGTCGAGCGTGGATGCGGCCACCCCCTGCAGATCGTCGGTCGGATGATTGGGCTGCAGCCGCACCGAGAGATGGCCGGACAGGCCGATCGTGTCGCGGAATCGCGTGATCACGCTGCACTTGCGCGCGACCGCGACGAGATCCTGGTTGCGCATGAGCTTGGACGCCGCGGCCACCATTTCTGGTGTGAGTCCCGGCGCGAGCGCAGTCAATGCTTCGGTGCTCGCCTGTTCGGACAAGAGCCAGTTGCGAAATTCGCCCACCGTGAGGTGCGACACCGGTGCAAAGGCCTGGGCGTCGTGCTCGTCGATGATGATCCGCGTGATGTTGTCGTCCTCGTAAGGCACCAGTGCTTCCGTGAGGAACTGCTTGAGCGGTGTCTCGGCCAGCACGTGGCGTGCGGCCATCCGCTGCTGCGCCGTGGCTGCGGCGATCTGGGCGAGATAGTCCCCGGAGCGCGCCGGACTCGCGAACGCCATGACCTGCTTCAAGTCGATGAACTCGAAGACCTGCGAATCGATGGTGGTTCGGTAGCGCATGAGCGTCGGTGAGAAGGTGAGAAGGCCCGAAGGCAGTGCCGAATGGACTCGGCCACCCGGCAATAATGGGCCCGTTCATTCATTCGACCAAGGGGTAAATCGTGCGATCCATTCTTGTTGCAGCCGCTGTTTCGATGTTCGTCCTGCCGTCAGCCTTTGCGCAGTCGGCGCCCGTCACCAAGCCGAGCGGCCTCATCTTCCAGTCGCTGGTCGACGGCAAGGGAGCCTCGCCCGCCGCCACCGATGTCGTGAAAGTCAACTACCGCGGCACCTTCCCCGACGGCAAGGAATTCGACAGCTCCTACAAGCGCGGCGAGGCTGCCGAATTTCCCCTGAATGGCGTAATCCCCTGCTGGACCGAAGGCGTCCAGCTCATGAAAGTCGGCGGCAAAGCCAAGCTGACCTGCCCACCCGCCATCGCCTACGGCACCCGCGGCGCAGGCGGCGTCATCCCCCCCAACGCCACCCTCGACTTCGAGATCGAACTGATCTCGATCAAAGGCAAGTAACCGAAACAGCTCCGGCCTCGTCCCGGCCTCCATTCCCTTGCCAGAAATACCGCGGAACCGGCTCAGCCGGGCCGCTGGTATTGCCCCCGGTCAGGGGGTAGGCGAAGCGACACGAAGTGCGCGAAGCCTGGGGGCGAGCAACCGCTAAAACGGCTGGAACTGGTAAAGCCAGGTTTCTGACAGCGTCTGGTCGCCAGTCTTCAGGAACAGGCGCATGTCCACCGGATCCGTTCCCTCCGCCGTGAAATCGAACTGCGCGCGCCAATGACCGGGCACGCCATCCGGCACGGCTTCGGCAAAGATGTACGAGAACTTGCCGCGCGAGGCCGTCAACACCAGTTCGGGCTTGGTGCCGAAAGGCAGTGACTCCAGCGGCTTGCCGATGAATTCGACCATGAACTTGCGGATGCCCGCGGGTCTCGGCTGGCCGGGCTGACCCCCGCGGCCAATGCGTGTGGCCAGCACGCGCGCCAGCGGCGAAGGAAAGGGCTCGTCGGCCGCCCAATGCAGGCGGTACTTGAGGGTGTAGCTCGACCCCGCCGTGGCCGGCGCCTTGGGCACCCAGCAGGCGAGCACGTTGTCGTGAATTTCGTCATCCGTGGGAATCTCGATGAGCTGCACGGTGCCTTCACCCCAGTTGCCGAGCGGCTCGACCCAGAGGCAGGGGCGCTTGTCGTAGTAGACGCCATCCTGGTAGTGATCGAAGGAGCGATCGCGCTGCAGCAGCCCGAACCCACGTGGATTGGTGTCCGTGAATGCCGATGCGCGGGTTTGCGTCGGGTTGTTCAGGGGCCGCCAGATGCGCTCGCCGGCGCCGTTCCACATGGCCAGGCCGTCGGAGTCATGCACCTCCGGCCGCCAGTCGATGCCGGTGGGCTTCACGGTTTCGGAATACCAGTACATCGACGTCAACGGCGCAAGGCCGAAGCGGGCGACGTCCCGGCGCAGGAACAGCCGCGAATCGATGTCCATCAAGACTGCCTTGTCGCGCGTGAGCACGAACTTGTAGGCGCCGGTGATGCTGGGCCCTTCGAGCAGGGCGTAGATCGTCATGGAGTTGGCGCTGTCCGACGGGGGCGGCTCGAAGTAGAAGCGCGTGAAGGTCGGAAACTCCTCGGCGCGATCGGGCATGGCCGCGTCGAGCGCGATGCCGCGCGCGGACAAGCCGTACTGGTACAGCTCTCCGATCGCGCGAAAGTACGACGCGCCAAGGAAAGCCGCCCAATCGTTGGTCTGCCAAGGCAACTTCTTCTGATCGCCGAGGCGGCTTTCCTGAAGGCGAAATCCAGCGAATCCGGCACCGTCGGGCAGTTTTCGCGCCGGGCTGTCCGCAGGCATGGTGAAGTAGGCGCTGTCGTAGACGATTTCGCGGGCGAAGCCGTCATCGCCCGCGTTTTCCAGCACGTACATGTGCACCGGCACCTGAAAGAATCGGCCGAGGTGGAAGAAGGTCACCGGAAACTGGCCGGGACCATCCCGGAATAGCGCGTTGTCGGTGTTGAACTTGATCTTGCCGTGTGCGTCGTAGTCGATGCGCTCGAGCACGTCCGCCGGAAGCGATTTATCGGGCGCATAGGGCTGGGCGCCGAGCGACTTCGCGAGCGCAACAAGACGTTCGAAGGAAAAGGGCCGAGGCTGGCTCAGTGTGAGTCCGGCGGCGGCCATTGCTTCGGCAGGAATGCCGAGCGCGGCGAGTACCAGCGATGCTCCGCTGGCCGTGAGGAGTGAACGTCGATCGATCATGTGGCCCAAATGGTAACGAGGCCGCCAGGCAGCCCCCGTAGGCCGAGGGCTGAAGAAAGCACGGTGATGTCGGCATCGTCCTACGATCTGAGGAACGGCCCTGCGTCGAATTCGAAAGCAAGAGCCGGAGTGCGGCGCGCGGCGACGATCCCTACAGTGGACGCATCGACAACGACATGACTGAAGGATGCAAATGAACATGCGCAATCCCAACGAGATGCGGGCCCTCGCCACAGTAAGCGACCCGCGCTGGGCCGCCGTCATGGCCCGTGATGCGGCGGCGGACGGCAGCTTTTTCTATTCGGTCCGCACGACGGGGGTGTATTGCCGGCCTTCCTGCGGCGCACGCCAGGCACGGCCCGAGAACGTGGCCTTTCATGCGAGCGCGGCCGAAGCGGAGCGCGCCGGCTTTCGGCCGTGCAGGCGCTGCAAGCCTGACGCGCCTGCGCAGGCTGCGCAGCAGGCGGACATGGTGGCCGAGTCGTGCCGCTTCATCGAAGCCGCCGAGCAGACGCCGACGCTGGACGAACTCGCGCAAAGGGCGAAGCTCAGCAGCTCGCACTTTCACCGGCTCTTCAAGCAAGTGACCGGCGTCACGCCCAAAGCCTATGCAGCGGCGCATCGCGCGGCTCGCGTACGCCGAGAGCTGTTGCGCAGCGACACGGTGACCGATGCGATCTACGGGTCCGGCTACAACTCCAACGGCCGCTTCTATGAAAGCTCGAACGACATGCTCGGCATGACGCCGACGGCATGGAGGGCAGGCGGCGCCGACACGGACATTCGCTTTGCGATCGGCGAATGCGCACTGGGCGCCATCCTGGTTGCGCAAAGCGAACGCGGCGTCTGCGCCATCGCATTGGGTGATGACGCTGAAGCCTTGGCGCGCGATCTGCAGGACCAGTTTCCGCGGGCTCGGCTGATCGGTGGCGACGCGGAATTCGAAGCACTGGTCGCGAAGGTCGTTGGCTTTGTGGAGGCGCCGGGGGTGGGGCTCGACCTCCCGCTCGACGTTCGCGGCACGGCCTTCCAGCAGCGCGTCTGGCGTGCGCTCCGCGAGATCCCACTGGGCCAGACCGCGAGCTACAGCGAGATCGCGAAACGCATCGGTGCACCGAAGTCGGTGCGTGCGGTGGCGCAAGCCTGCGGCGCCAACGCGCTGGCGGTGGCGATTCCATGCCACCGCGTAGTGCGCAGCGACGGCAACCTGTCGGGCTATCGCTGGGGCGTGGAGCGCAAGAGTGCGTTGCTTGAACGCGAAGCGAAGACGGCATGAACGCACGAGACAAACTGCCGCCGCGCGACGAGACCGGGCCCCGCGTGGCGGCCATCGATTGGGCACAGGTGACCGACGAACTCGATGACCAGGGCAACGCGGTGATCGGGGGTCTGCTCACGCCGGCCGAGTGCCGATCCCTGGCGACGATGTACCCGGCCGAAGCGCTCTTCCGCAGCCGCGTGGTGATGGAGCGGCACGGCTTCGGGCGAGGCGAATACAAGTACTTCGCCTATCCCTTGCCGGAGTTGATCGGGGACCTGCGCGCGCACATCTATCCACACCTCGCGCCGATCGCGAACCGATGGAATCAGGCGATGGGCATCGACGTGCGCTTTCCGCCGGCGCATGCCGAATTCATCGCGCGCTGCCATGCCGGTGGCCAGCTGCGACCCACGCCGCTGCTCCTGCAATATGGGGCCGACGACTACAACTGCCTGCATCAGGACTTGTACGGCGAGCACGTCTTTCCGCTGCAAGTCGTGGTTCTCCTGTCAGAGCCCGAACGCGATTTCACAGGCGGCGAATTCGTGATGACCGAGCAGCGGCCACGCATGCAGTCGCGGCCGATGGTGCTGCCGCTGCGGCAAGGCGATGCGGCGGTGATCGCGGTGCACCACCGGCCGGTGCAAGGCACGCGGGGGGTGTATCGGGTCAACCTGCGCCATGGGGTGAGCCGGGTCCGGTCCGGTCGCCGCCACACGCTGGGCATCATCTTTCATGATGCGGCTTGAGCCGGAAAATGAGCATGAGCCAGAGGATTGCATGACGCCGGACCTCTTCGAAGACGCTGCTGCATCCGATGTGCCCACTGCGGAGCCACTAGAGCCGGGCGCGGTCGTCTTGCGACGCTTTGCAACCCAGCGCGAGACCGAGTTGCTCGCCGCCATTCAGCAAGTGATCGACCGAGCGCCGCTGCGCCACATGGTCACGCCGGGCGGCTTCCGCATGTCGGTGGCGATGACCAACTGCGGCGAACTCGGCTGGGTGACCGACCGCACCGGCTACCGCTACGACCCGATCGACCCCGACAGCGAGCGGCCATGGCCGCGCATGCCGGCGGCCTTCACACGGCTGGCGGCGGATGCGGCTTCGCAAGCCGGGTTCGCCGATTTCGTGCCCGATGCGTGCCTCATCAATTGCTACGAACCCGGCACGCGGCTTTCGCTTCATCAAGACCGCGACGAGCGCGACTACGGCCAGCCCATCGTCTCCGTGTCGCTGGGCATTCCGGCCGTCTTCCTGTTCGGCGGCGCGAAACGGGCCGACAAGGCGCGCCGCGTGCCGCTCGGGCATGGCGACGTGGTGGTCTGGGGAGGACCGGCGCGTCTGCGTTTCCACGGCGTGCTGCCGTTGAAGGAGGGCACGCATCCGCTTCTGGGCGATTGCCGGATCAATCTCACTTTTCGCAAAGCCGGCTGAATCCGCTGAACCCGTTCGGGAAGCGTTGGGGAAAACCAGCATCTCCATCGGATGGCGAGTGCCTACGCTGGCCTCGTGCGTACAACAGGAGCGATCCATGGAAATCCGCAATCCCTCACCCGGGCTCTACAACGAGGACCTGGCACCCGCCAAGGAACGGAACTGGGGCGCTTTCAGCATCTTCAACGTCTGGACTTCCGACGTTCACAGCCTGTGGGGCTACTACCTCGCGGCCAGCCTGTTCCTGCTGTGCGGCAGCTTCGTCAACTTCCTCATCGCCATCGGACTCAGCTCCCTGGTGATCTTCGGGCTGATGAACCTGATCGGCTATGCCGGTGAAAAGACGGGCGTGCCGTATCCGGTGCTCGCGCGAGCTTCCTTCGGCGTCTGGGGCGCCAATCTGGCAGCGATGGTGCGGGCGGTGGTGGCCTGCTTCTGGTATGGCGCGCAAACAGCGGCGGCTTCAGGCGCCGTGGTCGCGCTATTGATCCGCAGCGATGCAATGCTCGAATTCCACAAGGGCACGCACATCCTCGGGCACTCGGCACTGGAGGTGATCTGCTATCTGGTGATCTGGGCGCTGCAACTGCTCATCATCCAGAAAGGCATGGAAACCGTGCGGCGGTTCCAGGATTGGGCGGGCCCGGCAGTGTGGATCGCGATGCTGCTGCTTGCGGTCGGACTGTGCGTCAAGGCCGGCGCTATCTCGTTCGACCATGGCATTCCGATGGACGCGCTGATCCAGAAGACCCAGGACGCTGGCGTCCCTGGCGAACCGGGCTCGTTCTGGGCGTTGATGGCGGTCGGTGCGACATGGATCACCTACTTCGCGGCGCTGTACCTCAACTTCTGCGACTTCTCGCGCTACGCCAAGGACAAGGACGCGGTAAGAAGGGGCAACCTCTGGGGCCTGCCGATCAACCTCGTCGCGTTCTCGCTGGTTGCCGGCGTCACGACGCTCGCAGCCTTCAAGGTCTACGGCGAGGTGTTGCTGCATCCCGAGCAGATCTCCGCCAAGTTCGACAGTTGGGTGCTGGCGCTGGTTGCCGCAATCACCTTCGCGGTGGCGACGCTGGGCATCAACGTGGTGGCCAATTTCGTGTCGGCGGCGTTCGACATTTCAAACACCTTCCCGAGGCAGATCAGCTTCAAGAAGGGGGGCCTGATCGCAGCTGCGATTGCGCTGGTGCTCTATCCGTTCGCACCGTGGGAAGGCAACGCCGCGCATTTCGTGAACGCCATCGGGTCCACCATGGGGCCGCTGCTCGGGGTCATCCTGGTCGACTACTACCTGGTCGCGAAGGGCAACATCAATGTGGCGGCGCTCTATCAGGAATACGGCGAATACCGCTACGAGGGTGGCTGGAACGTCAACGCCCTGGTCGCCGCAGGCATCGGCAGCGTGTTCTCGACCTTGCTGCCTACCTTCACGACCTTGCTGCCTACCTGGTGGAACATCTACGGCTGGTTCTTCGGCGTGGTGATCGGCGGCGGTGTCTATTTCGTCATGGCGACGCTGCGTCCGCGCGCAGCGGTCGCGGCAGCGAGTGCCTGAGCCTCGCGCCCGAAGCCTTGCCCGAACCGGAAGCTACTTTCTGCAGATGCCGAGCACCAGCTCCTGGTCAGAGCACGGTCTGGCTTGGGGTGGCGCCGCCTTCACCGGCGTCGCCCGGGCTGTGGCGGCCGCCTGCTGGCCAGCGATGCAGGCTCGCATCCGCTTCTCCATCGGAGCGTAGTAGCGCCATCCCTGGCTGAGGGGAGGCAGTTCGAATTTCACCTGCTTCCACTTCGGATGTCCGTTGGCCTGGAGCTTGTCGAAGTTGGTACACAGCGAGTCCGCGAAGCGGA
Organism: Variovorax sp. 05N34; assembly: GCF_056397405.1. Lineage (NCBI taxonomy): Bacteria > Pseudomonadati > Pseudomonadota > Betaproteobacteria > Burkholderiales > Comamonadaceae > Variovorax > Variovorax sp. 05N34. The sequence goes on along the minus strand of NZ_JBFTNI010000001.1, from coordinate 761,128 downwards.
TGAGATTTCCGACGGTCGATTGCAGGTTGTATTCGTAGGTGACCAGGTAGGCCTTCACCGTCAGCGTCGGGATGTCGGCGGACAGCCATGCCGGGTAGCTGCTGGCGCGGATCACGGCCGGAAAGTAGGTCTTCTTCGCGCGCGCTGTCTCGGGCGCCGCATCGTCCAGCTTCAGGATCTTGATGTAGTTGCGCGCCTCGGGCTTCATGTCCGCGAACAGCTTGGCGGGCTGCCCGGCGACGATGATCGCGACGTCGATCGTCTTGTCGACCGTGAGCTTCACGAGCGCATCCTCGTTGCCCAGGTACTCGATGTTGGCTGCCGGGATCTGCTCGCCGAACATCAGGTTGTAGATGGTTCGCGAAGTGAGCGCCGTGCCGCTGCCCAGGGGGCCGACGCTGATCCTCTTGTTCTTGATCTCGTTGATGGAGTTCATCGGCGCGTCTGCGCGGGCGACGAAGTAGATCTCCTCGTCATACAGCGGCATGATGAGCCGCAGCGGGCGAATGATGTTTCCGGCCTCTGCGTTGCCTGCCTTGGCTTCGTCCAGGAAAGCCTGGTAGACGTCCGACTGCACGAGGGCCAGCTTGACCCCGGGCTCGAAGCGCATGCGCTGAACGTTCTCCGCCGAGCCTTTGGACTCGAGCACTTCGAGGTCGATGCCCGCGGGCTCCGCGATCCACTTGGCAATGTCGTTGCCGATCTGGATGTAGGTGCCCGTCTTCGATGCGGTGACGATCTTGTACGCCGCCCGGTTCTGCGCCAGCGCAGGGGACAGGATGACCATCATCAACAGCGCGGTCAGGAAGGTTCTGATTGGCATGCGGGCTCCTTGAAGTCGATCGATCGTGGTTGTTATCGGTGTCTCGTTGCTTCTACTTTTGGCAGAGGCCCAGCGCCGTCAGCGTGGTGGTGCAATCCTTTTCAGTCGATTTCGCCGTGCCCGCCGCTTGCGCAGGTGATGAAGAGGGAGGGGGCGGGGCGCTTATGTTTGCCGGAGCACGGGGAGCCGCGGGCTCGCCGAGTCCGAGCGCATTGGTTGTTTGACGGGCGGCGTCATTGACCGGCGCCGGTGCCTGGACGCGGCTCTGGGCTTGGACCGGCGCCGACTGCGCCGGCGGCGGAAGACCGATCGCCTTCGATGCCTTCAGCGCGGCCTCCCTGAGTTGCTCGCGCTTCGCGACCTGCTCCTGTAATCTTCGATCGAACGCCTGTCGGAGGGCCTGAACGCCTGCATCGTCCGCATGTTCGGTCTCGAGTCCTTCGAGGATGCGCGCCGCGCCGCCGAGGTCGCCGCGATCCATCGCACTGTGCACTTGCTCCAGGTTCGCCTTGAACTCCCGCTGCCTGCCGGCCTCGCTGCCGTTGTCGAGGTACAGGTTGTCGATCAACAGGGCGATCGCCACGAGGGCCAGCGCAGCCACGACGCTGATGACGAGGCGTATCGGCAATAGTGAACTGCCGGCCCAATGCCGCGGCATTCCGCGGCCCCCCAGCACTTCCTTCTGCCAGTAGCCTCCGGGGCGCACGAGTCCGATTTCAGGGTCCGTTTCGTCGTTGGCTGCTGCGGTCGTCGGGACAGGGTAGCCAAGCGATTCGGAGGTCTGTGCGTCCGGCTGCACGGTGTCGGCGAAGTCCACGACATCCATGGGTGCCGGCGCTGCGCGCCTGACCGGAGAAACATGATCGGGAAATTGGTCTCTGCCGCAATACGGACAAAACTGAACCCCTTTCTGCAGCAGTGCAGCGCAGTGCTTGCAAGGCACTGACATCGACGGGTCCGGATCGGCCATGTTCATCATTACTTAAATCGAATGTATTACACGATGACGGCGGCATTTTGATTATTGACCTACGTTTGCGTCAATCCAACGCTTTGGGGGTTCGCAATGTGAGTTTGCGTGTCTCGCCTACGGCAAGAACGAAGAATTCGTCTTCGGGCATGCCCTGTGCGGCACGCAGCTCGGCCAGCTTTCTGGGGGGCTCGTCGAGAGCCTCGTCAGTCAGATTGAACACTCCCCAGTGAATGCCCAGCGAGCGCTTGGCAGCCACATCACGATGAATCCGCAGTGCTTCTTCGACGTCCACGTGCTGCGTCTGCATGAACCAGCGCGGCGCATAGGCGCCGATCGGTATCAACGCAATGTCGAAGCCGCCGCCTTGCTCGGGCGTTTGCCGATGGGCAAAGTGACGGCGAATGTCGGCGAAGTCGCGCGAATAGCCCGTGTCTCCGGTGAAGAGCAGATGGCAGTCCGGCGCCAGCACCACAAAGCCGCCCCATAGCGTCGCCATGGCGTCTCTCGGACTCCTGGAGGACCAATGCTGCGCGGGCACCAGAGCCACTTCGACAGCGCCTTGCGGCCCCGCTACCGGATGCCGTTCCCACCAGTCGAGTTCGACTGCGTTGTGCACGTGATGCGCAGCGAGCCAGGCCTTGAGCCCGAGCGGAACGATGAAGAGGGGCGGACCCCCGCGCTGCCCGTTCAGAGCGGCCACGGAAGCCAGGTCGAGGTGGTCATAGTGGTTGTGCGAGACCAGCACCAGATCGATGTGCGGCAAGTCGGCGAGCGCAATGCCCGGCGGCGTCTGCCGCTTGGGGCCGACCAGCGGCACGGGAGACGCCCGCTGCGAGAACATCGGATCGGTCAGCATCGTGAGGCCGCCGAGTTGGGCCAGCACGGTGGCATGGCCGATCCAGTTCACGGCCGGCAGCATTGCAACGCCCGCGCTGCCGTTGGCGCGCAGCCAGGGCAGGTCGGCCGCCACGCGCGGTGTGGGCGCGAGCGGCGGTGGCGGCAGGTGATTGCGGATCGCATCCCTGCGCCAGCGCAGAAGCTCCGAGAGGCTCTTCGGCTGAAACTCGATGTAGTTGTTCTGGAATCCGCGTGCGCGGTGGTGGGGTTTTTCGGGGTCGTGCGAAGAGGCCATCGTTGGCTGAAATCTATCCTGCGATCAGCTTTTGCACCAATTCGGCGGTCGTCGCCGCCGCGTACTTGCGCATCAGCCGCGCGCGATGAATCTCGACCGTGCGGTGGCTGATCGCCAGCGCCTTGCCGATTTCCTTGGAGGTGCGGCCCTGCATCACCTGCGCGGCGACTTCGCGTTCGCGCGGCGTGAGTTCGGCCTTGGCCGAGCGCCGCGATCCCAGGTCCTCGAAGGTCCAGATGCCCGCTTCGTGCGGCGCGGCTCGATTCAGCGCCTGGCCGCTCACGTGGCACCAGAAGGTCTCGCCTGCGAATGCGCCGTGCAGGTTGCCCAGCCTTTTCATCATCCGGTTGTCGGCATAGCGGCCGCTGGCGTTCAGGATTGGCTCCATCCGCTTGCCGAGCCGTTCGAATTCGGCGACGCTCGGGTAGAGCACCTGAAAGGATTGACCGACCAGCGCATCGCGCGTGGTGCCGAACATCTCGCAAACGCGCGCATTGCAGCCGACGATGTTGCGATGACGGGAGAGCACCATGCCGACCGGCGCGAGCTCGAAGGCGAGCCGGTAGTCGACGGTCTGCAATTCCTTGGCGGGGGCCTTGTCGGGTGTCTCCATTACGAAATACTACGTATGCCTCTACGTAGTATCGTCGAAGGCGATTCACGGTCACCATTCTTCACCCACTATCCATCACCACCATCATCACCAACGAGGAACCATGGCGAACAAGATCTACCCCTCCGCCGATGCGGCACTCAAGGGCGTCGTGGCCGACGGCCAGACACTCGCCGTCGGCGGCTTCGGCCTCTGCGGCATTCCCGAAGCGCTGATCGATGCGCTGCACGACTCCGGCGTCAAGAACCTCACCTGCATCTCCAACAACGCGGGGGTCGACGGTTTCGGCCTCGGCAAGCTGCTGGGGACGCGCCAGATCAAGAAGATGATCGCGAGCTACGTGGGCGAGAACAAGGAGTTCGAGCGCCAATACCTGGCGGGCGAACTGGAGCTCGAATTCACGCCGCAAGGCACGCTGGCCGAAAAGCTGCGTGCGGGCGGTGCCGGCATCCCGGCCTTCTTCACCAAGACCGGCGTCGGCACGCAGGTCGCCGAGGGCAAGGAGCTTCGCGAATTCGACGGTGAAACCTACGTGATGGAACGCTCTCTGGTGCCCGACGTGGCATTGGTCAAGGCCGACGTCGCGGACAAGTCGGGCAACCTGCGCTTTCGCCTGACGGCGCGCAACTTCAATCCCGCCGCGGCCATGGCCGGCAAGGTCTGCATCGTCGAAGTCGAGAAGATCGTCGAAGTCGGCGAGATCGCACCGGACGATGTTCATCTGCCGGGCATCTACGTGCATCGCATCGTCCTCAACAGCAACCCCGAGAAGCGCATCGAGAAGCGCACCGTGAGCGCTGCGGCCCCGGTCGATGCGGTCGCCGCGAAGGTCGAGGCGCAAGCCGCCATCGCGCAAGCAGCCGCCGGCAGCGAAGTGCCGGCCCCCATCAAAAGCAACAACGGCAAGGGAGCTTGACATGCCTTGGACCCAGGACCAGATGGCCGCACGCGCGGCACAAGAACTCGAAGACGGCTTCTACGTGAACCTCGGCATCGGCATCCCGACGCTGGTCGCGAACTTCGTCGGCGACAAGGAGGTGTGGCTGCAGAGCGAGAACGGCATGCTGGGCATCGGCCCTTTCCCGACCGAAGACCAGGTCGACGCCGACCTCATCAACGCCGGCAAGCAGACCGTGACGACCATTCCCGGCTCGGCCATCTTCGGCAGCCACGACAGCTTTGCGATGATCCGCGGCGGCAAGATCAACCTGTCGATCCTCGGCGCCATGCAAGTGAGCAGCAAGGGCGATCTCGCCAACTGGATGATCCCGGGCAAGATGGTCAAGGGCATGGGCGGTGCCATGGACCTCGTCGCCGGCGTGAAGCGCGTGATCGTGCTGATGGAACACGTCGCAAAGAAGAAGGACGGCACCGAGGACCTCAAGATCCTCGAGAAGTGCTCGCTGCCGCTGACGGGCGTGGGCGTGGTCGACCGCATCATCACGGACCTGGCTGTCATTGATGTGGTGCCCGAAGGCTTGAAGGTGGTCGAACTCGCGCCGGGCGTGAGCTTCGACGCCCTGCAGTCGAAGACCGGTGCCAAGCTGATCCAGTAGCGAGGTCACCGGCAGCGCTGTCTGGTGCGCAAGGACAGGAGCACGAACATGGACGGGGCGGAAGCTCTCAAGGACATCTGGCAACTGTCAGGCTTGCCGCTGGATGCGCTGGCCTTTGCGCGCCTCGGCGGCGCTGACCCCGTGCTGCCTTCCTCTTTTGCCGTCGGTGCGGCGGCGCAGAGCACGATTGCCGCCGCAGCACTTGCCGCCTGCGAATTGGGGCACGTGCGAGGCGTGCCGCGCCAGCAGGTGGAAGTCGACATGCTGCACGCCGCGCTCGAATGCACGGCCTGGTTCAGCGTCGACGGGCGGGTGCCCGACGCTTGGGACCCGTTCTCGGGCCTCTATCGCACGGCGGATGGTTGGGTGCGCATCCATGCCAACTTTGCGCACCATCGCGACGGCGCGCTCCGGCTGCTGGGGCTCGATCCGGCCACCGCCCAGCGCGCCGATGCCGAAGCGGCCATGCAGACGTGGAAGTCGATCGACTTCGAAGACGCAGCGGCCGCCAAGGGCTTGGTGGCAACCGCACTGCGCCGTTTCGACGACTGGGACGCCACCCCGCAGGGCAGGGCACTGGTGTCGCAGCCCTTGTTCAGCATCGAACGCATCGGCGATGCACCGCCGCTTGCGCTGCCGCCTCTCGCGGACGACGTACGGCCCTTGTCCGGTGTGCGCGTGCTGGACCTCACGCGCATCCTCGCCGGGCCCGTGGGCGGCCGTGCGCTGGCGGCCTATGGCGCCGACGTGATGCTGGTCAATTCGCCGAAGCTGCCCAACATCGAGGCCATCGCCGACACCAGCCGCGGCAAGCTCTCGACGCATATCGATCTTCATGAAGAGGCTGGCCGAGACGCGCTGCATCGGTTGGCGAAAGATGCGCACGTCTTCCTCCAGGGCTACCGCCCCGGCGGCATTGCATCGCTGGGCTTCGGTCCGGAGGATGTCGCGCGGACTCGGCCGGGCATGGTCTATGTTTCGCTCTCGGCTTACGGAACGGTTGGCCCATGGGCGGCACGGCGCGGCTTCGATTCGCTCGTGCAGACCGCCATAGGCTTCAACCATGCCGAGGGCGAAGCCGCTGGGGGCGGCAAGCCGAGGCCCTTGCCGATGCAGATCCTCGATGAGGCGACCGGTTACCTCATCGCCATGGGCGCGGCCGCCGCGCTTTGGCGGCAACAACGCGAGGGTGGCAGTTGGCTCGTGCAGGTGTCGCTCGCACAAACCGGCCATTGGTTGCGAGGACTCGGCCGGGTGCCCGATGGATTCCGTATCGAAGTGCCTGACAAGGCACCCTACCTGGAAATCTCTCCGTCAGGCTTCGGCGAACTGACCGGGTTCAGGCACAGCGCGCAGCTTTCGCGCACGCCTGCCGCATGGCCGCGGCCATCGATGCCGCCGGGGAGCCATCCGGCGGTCTGGCCCTGAGGTTGGAACGGCGAGTCGAGCCGCTTTTTCATCATCGCTTTGGATGATGACTCGCCAAGGGTGGTCGTCTAATCTCCTGCAGCACGTTGATGAGCGGGAGATTCCGGCCATGTTCAATCGCACACTTCACTACCTCCACGAAGGCGCCAAGAGGGCGTCGGTGCGCTTTTACGTCACGTTGATCGTGTTGGTTCTTCTGGCGCTGATCTGGAAGAGTCCGGCGGGGCATGTCGAGGCGGCCATACACCCGCAGCCTGCAAAGGCAACCGGTTCGGTTCCGCCGGAGCCGTCGACTTTCAATTCGCTGCGCAATGCAGCGGCCAGCGGAGACGACTTCGCCAATCGCGAACTCACCGCTGCCTTGCTGGACAGGTATGACGTGAGCGGCAACTCGGATGATCTGTACGAAGCCGTGGTCTGGATCGACAGGCGGTGGGACGATGCCTCCAAGACCGAATTGGCCGCGCGCATCACCACTCAGTATTGCGGGCAGCGCGTCATTCGGTGGCACTGGCTGTGCGCATCCAACGAATAATGGGCTTTTTCGCCCGCGTGATTCTGCTGGCGGCATTGGCCGCCGTAGTCACCGCATGCTCGCGGCCCAATGACGAGCCGATGACCTATGACAAGGTCGTCAAGGTGGTGCAGTCGATCGCCTACGAGCCGGATCACCTCGCCGATTTGCTCGGTCGCCGGGTCGCTCTCGATCTCCGGCGCTTTGGCACGACCACCGGCTACTACGTCGACCAGGTCCATCTGATCAGCTTCGGATGTCGCACCGAAGACGGCGATTTCGATGGCCATTTCACGGGCGGACTGCATGTGATCGCAAGGGTCGTCGACTTCGACGCACTGCCGAGCGGCGTCACGACGATCACGCTCGACAGGTGTTCCTCGACAAAGAGCCTGCCCTTCGATCGATATGCGATTTCCTCTGCTACGGCAGCAGCAACGCCCGCTGCGCCTCCACGATCTCTCGCAAAAAGTCCCAGGTCGCCTTCATACGGGCGAGATGGCGCGTCTCCGCCGGAACCGACATCCAGAACGTGCGCGTGAAGTTCGCCTCGTCCGGCAGCACGCGCCGCAATGATTTGTCCCGCTCCGCAATGAAGGCCGGCAGCACCGCGATGCCGGCCCCCGCCACCGTCGCCTGGTGCTGCGCCAGGATGCTGGTGCTGCGCAGCGCGAAAGAGTCCGGGCGATAAAGCTCGTCCAGGTACTGGAGCTCCTTGCTGAAGAGCAGGTCGTCCACGTAGCTGATGAAGGTGTGGCCGCGCAGGTCGTCGCGCTTGCGGATGGCGCCATGCTTGGCCAGATACTGCCTGGAGGCATAGAGGCGCAGCACGTAGTCCGTCAGTTTGGTCACCACCACCGGCCCGCGCGCGGGGCGTTCGAGCGAGATCACGATGTCGGCTTCGCGGCGCGACAGATGAACCAGCCGTGGCATCGCCAAAAGGTCGATCACGAGCTTGGGATGCTGCTGCGCGAAGAGTGCCAGGTGCGGCGCCAGCACGATGGTGCCGAAGCCCTCCGTCGCGCCGATGCGTACCAATCCTGACAAGCCCTCATCGGAGGCCGGCGTCGTGCTCTCGACCGTGAGAAAGGCGCTTTCCATCGCTTCGACCTGGGGCTGCAACCGGCGGCCCGCTTCGGTCAGCCGGTGCCCGTCGGCCTCGCGCGAGAAGAGGGCGGTGCCGACCTGCTTTTCCAGCGTCTGGATGCGACGCGCCACCGTCGTGTGATCGACCGCCAGACGGCGCGCCGCCCCCACCAGGGTGCCCGAGCGCGCGAGCTCCAGAAAAAAGCGAAGGTTGTCCCAGTCCATGCGTTGCAATTATGCAGATCGGGGATGCGTATTTGTCTATTGCCATGGCAAAAGTGCAAAGCTAGCATCACCTCCTGCACCCCATTCAGGAGACAAGATTCATGGACGCCACCACCACACCCGCGACGAAGGTCGCCACCGTCAAGCTGCTCATCGGCGGCAAGTTCGTCGAGTCGAAGACCGCCGAATGGCGAGACATCGTCAATCCAGCGACGCAGGAAGTGCTCGCGAAGGTGCCTTTCGCGACGCAGGCCGAAGTCGATGCGGCCGTCGATTCGGCCAAGCAAGCCTTCAAGACCTGGCGCAAGACGCCCATCGGTGCGCGCTCGCGCATCTTCTTGAAGTACCAGCAGCTCATTCGCGAGAACATGGCCGAGCTGGCGGCGATCCTCACGGCGGAGCAAGGCAAGACACTGCCCGATGCCGAAGGCGACGTGTTCCGCGGCCTCGAAGTGGTCGAGCATGCAGCCGGCATCGGCAACCTGCAGTTGGGCGAGCTGGCCAACAACGTGGCCAACGGCGTCGATACCTACACGCTGCTGCAGCCGCTGGGCGTGTGCGCCGGCATCACGCCCTTCAATTTCCCCGCGATGATTCCGCTGTGGATGTTCCCGATGGCCATCGTCACGGGCAACACCTTCGTGCTCAAGCCTTCCGAACAGGACCCGATGGTGACGATGCGCCTGTGCGAGCTCGCGCTCGAAGCCGGCATCCCGCCGGGCGTGCTCAATGTCGTGCATGGCGGCGAAGCGGTAGTCAACGCGATCTGCGACCACAAGGACATCAAGGCGATCTCTTTCGTCGGCTCGACCAAGGTCGGCACGCACGTCTACAACCGCGCGACGCTCGCCGGCAAGCGCGTGCAATGCATGATGGGCGCGAAGAACCACGCCATCGTCATGCCCGATGCCAACAAGGAGCAGACGCTCAACGCACTCGCAGGTGCCAGCTTCGGCGCTGCCGGCCAGCGCTGCATGGCGGTGTCGGTCGCGGTGCTGGTGGGTGAGGCGCGCAAGTGGGTGCCCGATCTGGTCGCCAAGGCAAAGACGCTGAAGGTCGGCGCGGGCACGGAGAAGGGCGTCGACGTCGGCCCGCTGGTTTCGTGCGCTGCGTATGACCGTGTCAGCGGCCTGATCGAACGCGGCGTGGCCGATGGCGCGACGCTCGCGCTCGACGGACGCAAGCCCACGGTGCCTGGCTACGAGAAGGGCAACTTCGTCGGCCCGACGGTGTTCGCTGACGTCAAGCCCGGGATGTCGATCTACGAGCAGGAGATCTTTGGCCCGGTGCTGTGCCTTGCGAATGCAGAGACGATCGACGAGGCCATCGAGCTCATCAACGCCAACCCGAACGGCAACGGCACGGCGATCTTCACGCAGTCCGGTGCGGCGGCGCGCCGCTTCCAGGAAGACATCGACGTCGGCCAAGTCGGTATCAACGTGCCGATTCCGGTGCCAGTGCCGATGTTCTCGTTCACGGGCTCGCGAGCATCCAAGCTCGGCGATCTCGGGCCTTACGGCAAGCAGGTCGTTCTGTTCTACACGCAGACCAAGACAGTGACCGCGCGCTGGTTCGACGACAGCACCGTCTCGCACGGCGTCAACACCACGATCAGCCTCAAGTAAGCTCGTCCGCATGGACTTCGAGCTGACTGAAGAACAGCGCGCATTCGCGCAGACCGCGCGCGATTTCGCGCTGAGTGAATTCGCACCGCATGCGGCCCGCTGGGATGCCGAGGCGATCTTCCCCAAGGAGGCGATCGCCAAGGCTGGCGAACTCGGTTTCTGCGGCCTCTATGCGCCCGAGAGCATCGAGGGGCTGGCGCTGCCGCGGCTCGATGCCGCTCTGGTGTTCGAGGAGATGGCCGCAGTCGATCCGTCGACGACGGCTTTCATCACCATTCACAACATGGCGACGTGGATGCTGGGCACCTGGGGCGGCCCTGCCGTGCGTGAGCAATGGGGCGCGGATCTGACCAGCGGCCGCAAGCTCGCGTCCTATTGCCTGACCGAGCCGGGCGCCGGATCGGACGCCGGCTCACTCAAGACGCGCGCCGAGTTGCACGGCAACGACTACGTCATCAATGGTGGCAAGGCTTTCATCTCGGGTGCCGGCGCGACGGACGTGTTGGTGCTGATGGCGCGCACCGGCGGTGGCGGTGCCGGCGGTATTTCGGCCTTCGCGGTTCCGGCGGATGCGCCAGGCATCAGCTACGGCAAGAAGGAACACAAGATGGGCTGGAACAGCCAGCCCACGCGCACCATCAACTTCGACAACGTGCGAGTGCCTGCGGCGAACCTGCTCGGCAGCGAAGGCGAAGGCTTTCGCATCGCCATGAAGGGGCTCGACGGCGGGCGCATCAACATCGCGACCTGCTCGGTCGGCGCGGCGCAGGGCGCGCTGGATGCGGCCCGGCGCTATCTGCATGAACGCCAGCAGTTCGGCAAGCCTCTCGCAAGCTTCCAGGCGCTGCAGTTCAAGCTCGCCGACATGGCGACCGAAATCGTGGCCGCGCGCCAGATGGTGCGCCTCGCCGCGAGCAAGCTCGACGCCGGCCATGCCGACGCCAGCACCTATTGCGCGATGGCAAAGCGCTTCGCCACGGATGCTGGCTTCAATGTGTGCAACGACGCCTTGCAGTTGCATGGCGGCTATGGTTACCTGAGCGAATTCCCGCTGGAGCGGCTGGTGCGCGATGCGCGCGTGCATCAGATCCTCGAAGGCACCAATGAAATCATGCGAATGATCGTCGCGAGAAAGCTCCTCGAAGGCGACAGCGACATCCGATGAACCCAACCCAGAACAAATGACAGATCCAGTCGTCCTCTTCAGCGAAATCAAGACAGCCACCGGCAAGCGCTTCGGCGTGGCCACCCTCAATGCGCCTGCTTCGCTCAATTCGCTCTCGGTGGCGATGGTGCGGTTGCTTATTCCCAAGCTGCAGGAATGGGCGAACGACGATGGCGTCGTCGGCGTGTTGCTCGATGCCGCGGGCGAGAAGGCTTTCTGCGCCGGCGGTGACTTGCGCCAGCTCTACCAGACGCTGCTCGAATGCGGGCCTGCGCGCAACACTTATGCGGAGTCGTTCTTCAGCGAGGAGTACGAGCTCGACTACCTGATTCACACCTTTCCGAAGCCCTTCCTGTGCTGGGGACACGGCATCGTCATGGGCGGCGGCGTCGGCCTCATGGCGGGGGCATCACATCGCGTGGTCACCTTGCAGAGCCGCATTGCGATGCCGGAGATCAATATTGGCCTGTATCCCGACGTGGGCGGAAGCTGGTTCCTGCGACGGGCGCCCGGTCGGGTTGGCCTGTTCCTCGCACTGACGGCGGCGCCATTGAATGCGGCTGACGCGATTTTCTGCGGCCTCGCGGACATCGTCGTACCGCAGGAGCGCAAGGCGCAGCTGCTGGAAGCCGTTGCGTCGAGTGCATGGAAAGGCGAGGCGAAGGCAGATCGCGCGACGTTGTCGCGTCTGCTGGCGCATGCCGGGGAGGGCACCGAAAAGCAGCATTCCAAGCTCAGGGAGCACTTCGACACCATCAATGCGCTGATGGCCGGCGACGATCTGCTCGACATCGCCAAGCGCCTGCGCGAGTTGAAGTCGGACGATGCGTGGCTGCAGACCGCCGCCACCACCTTCATGAAAGGCGCTCCGAGCACGGCGGCGTTGTCTTTCGCGCTGTGGCAGCGCGTGCTGCGCATGTCGCTGGCTGACGTGTTCCGTCTGGAGTACTGGGCATCGCTCGGCTGCTGCGCGCACAAGGACTTTGCCGAAGGTATCCGCGCGCTGCTGATCGACAAGGACCGCAATCCGCGCTGGAACCCGCCGACGCTCGAAGAGATCACGCCCGAGTTCATCGAAGACCACCTCCGCGTGCGCGCCGAAGGGCCGCACCCGCTGGCCGCGCTCGTCTGAGCGCCATCCAGTCCCATCATCGAAACAGTGGAGACAAGCACATGAAGATCGCATTCATCGGACTCGGCAACATGGGTGGCCCGATGGCACTGAACCTGCACAAGGCCGGCCACGCGGTCAGCGCCTTCGACCTTTCGGCCGAAGCTTGCAGGAAGCTGGCTGGCGAGGGCGTGACCATTGCATCGTCGGCGGCCGATACGCTCGCAGGCGCCGAAGTCGTGATCAGCATGTTGCCTGCGAGCCAGCACGTCGAAGCGCTTTACCTCGGCAGCGAAGGCAAGCCCGGACTGATGGCGGCGATCCCTGCCGGCACACTGGTGATCGACAGCAGCACCATCGCCGCCGCAACCTCGCGCAAGGTGGCAGAGGCAGGGGCGAAGCGCGGCGTGGCCGTGATCGACGCACCCGTCTCCGGCGGCACCGGTGGCGCGATCGCCGGGACGTTGACCTTCATGGTCGGCGGTGCGCAGGCCGATCTCGAACTCGCGCGGCCCGTGCTCGAGAAGATGGGCGCCAACATCTTCCACGCAGGCGGTGCGGGCGCGGGCCAGACCGCGAAGATCTGCAACAACATGCTGCTGGGCATCCTGATGATCGGCACTTCGGAAGCGATTGCGCTGGGCGTCGCGAACGGGCTCGATCCGAAGGTGCTCTCCGAGATCATGCGGCGCAGTTCGGGCGGCAACTGGGCGCTCGAAAAGTACAACCCGTTGCCTGGCGTGATGGAGACTGCGCCGGCCTCGAAAGGCTACGCCGGTGGCTTCGGCACCGATCTGATGCTCAAGGATCTCGGACTGGCGCAGGAAAACGCCGCGGCAGTGCGCGCTGCGACGCCCCTGGGCGGCCTTGCGCGCAATCTCTATGCGGCGCACAGCCTCGCCGGCCATGGCGCGCTTGACTTCTCCAGCGTCATCAAGCTGGTGCAGGCCAAGGGCGGCTGAAGACCGCGCCAGCCTGGGGCTGACACGGTCGGCCTAGAGCCTTCGAGCTATTGCGACGCAGGGGTCGCGCTTCTCACAATCGCGCCCCAGAGGTTCGACAAGTAGGAGAAGGCACGCCATGGCCCAGCCAGCACGCGCGAAGCCACGCGGCAACAAGAAGACCAGCGCTGCAGTCGCCGCCGCGAACGAGATCGCGGCGGCGACGGCGATTCGCACACCGGTTCCGGGCCGGCTTTTCGATGCGCGGCCCGACCGGCTGGATTTTCGCGATCTGCCTTACCGCGCCCCATTGCGTTCCCTGCCGCCCAATTGGCCGCGCGAAACCAACGTCGCGCGCTTTCTCGGCAGCTATGTGCAAGCGGGCCTCGTGCTCGATCAAGGCCAGGAGGGTGCCTGCACTGGCTTCGGACTGGCCTGTGTCGCCAACTACCTCCTGTGGGTTGCGCACATCGAAGTGGACCCTTCGCAACCTTTCGACGAAGTCAGCCCGCGCATGTTCTACGAACTGGCGCGGCGCTACGACGAATGGCCCGGCACCGACTATGAAGGATCGAGTTGCCGCGGCGCCTTGAAGGGCTGGAACAAGCATGGCGTGTGCGGCCGCAAGTTCTGGCCGTATGACCTCGGCAAAGGCGGGGCCGTGAATTTCCAGCGGCCACTGGACGGCTGGCAGACCGACGCGGGCAAGCGGCCGCTGGGCGTCTACTACCGCATCGATCGGACTTCGGTGGTGGACCTTCAGTCCGCCATCTGCGAGATCGGCGCTGTGTATGTGTCCGGAGACGTACACGACGGATGGGACGACCTGCTTCGCGATACGCCGCAGCCGCCTCCGATGAACCACGCCGGGCTGCCGGTCATTCCGCCGCCGGCCGATCCGAAGAAGCTGGGAGGCCACGCCTTCGCGCTGGTCGGCTACAACGAGCATGGTTTCGTGGTGCAGAACTCCTGGGGCAGGCGCTGGGGTGCTTCGGGCTTTGGCGTGTTGCCGTATGACGACTGGGTCGTGCATGGCACCGATGCATGGGCCTGCGCCTTGGGCGTACCGCTCGCACTGACCGATGCCGGCGGCAAGCCACGCCGGGTGAGCGTGTCGGGATTTCGCGTGCCGAGCGGGCAGTCGCTGGTCACTCTCGATCGTGCGACACGCGTGCCGGACAACCCGGCGGACGATCCATGGCCCATCGACCATCCCTTCAAGGTGGCGGCCTACCAGCCATGGACGACGCCCCGGGCCTACGAGCACACGTTGGTTACCGGCAACAACGGTGAACTCGTCGCCACCGATTTCACGCGTGGAGCGGCCGACATGACCGGGCTCGTCGCCGAAGTCGTGCATGACCGGCCCTTGGCCTGGCTCGCCAAGCAGCCTGCCAACACCAAGACCCTCAAGCTCGTCATCTACGCGCACGGCGGACTGAACTCGGAGGACGAGTCGATCCGCCGCATTCGCGTGCTCGCGCCGTACTTCGAGGCGAATGGGGTGTACCCGATCTTTCTGACATGGAAGACGGGCGCGGGCGAAACCCTCGCCGACATGACCCAGGACTGGGTTCGGAAGCTTTTCGGTGCCGACGCGGTCCGGGCTGCCGGCGTGCTCGACGCGCTGGGCGACGCCAAAGACCGCGCCATCGAAGCGCTGGGCCATGTGCTGGGCAAGGGCGTCTGGGGCGAGATGCGCGACAACGCGGAGGCGGGCGCTTCGCCGGGCAAGGGACTCGACCTGCTCTCGCGCCAACTCGTGGCGTTGGCGAGCGATCTCGCGGCCAAGGGCAGCGGGCTCGAGCTGCATCTTGTCGGGCACTCCGCCGGATCGATCCTCTTCGGGCATCTGCTGGATCGGATGGTCGCGTTGAACGCACGGGCGGCTGCCGCGCAGCAGGTTCGCGTCGCAAGCTGCACGTTGCTGGCGCCTGCATGCTCGGTTCGATTCGCCGTGCAGCACTACCTCGCTGCCGCGCAGGCGGGCGTGATCGACCTGGGCGAGCTGAGGCTGCACGTGCTCTCGGACGAGAACGAGAAGAACGACGCGCTGCCTTCGCCTTCAGTGCCCGCTTACGGCAAGTCGTTGCTCTATCTGGTGTCGCGTGCGCTCGACGATGTACGCAAGATGCCGCTGCTGGGGCTTGTGCGTGCGCATGACCCCAAGTACGCCAACGACAACGATCAATGGGCCGACAGCGAACTACCGCAAGTGCGGCAGTGGCAAGCCGCTTGGCCGCCGATCAGTGCTGGTGGCAAGGCCCTGCTCGACGTTGTCGTCACGCCACAGGTGGAGAACACTCGGGAGCACGGGCGCATCCAGGCGACACACGGCTCGTTCGACAACAACATCGTCGTCATGACGGAGCTTGTCCAGCGCCTTGCCGGGCGTCCGTTGGCCGGCGAGATCGAGTGGCTCGACTACTGAGCTTATTGCGGGGTCACGCGGGCGGCTTCGCCATTGCCCTGGATGAAGACGCGCTGGCCCACGCGAAGGCCGGGAACCACCGGCTGCGTGATTTCGACCAGCACGCCGCTGTCGGTGCGAACGAAGACTTCCTGCCCTGGCATGGGCTGTGCGGCCCTGTTGGCGACCTCCGCGCCCGCCATCGTCCCGCCGATCGCCCCTGCGACCATCGCGACGTCGCGTCCCGTCCCGTTGCCGATCAGGCTGCCCAGGCCCACGCCCGTGAGACCACCGACGACTGCACCTACGCCCGTGTGTGCCGGGCTTCGGATGGTGGTCGGCGTGATCTGCTCGATCGTGCCCTGCCGGATCGACATCGGCGCCGACTGTGGGCCGCCCGGTGCCGCGCATGCTGTCAGTACGAGCGCTGTCGCAATCGCCGCGATGCGGGCGTAGAGATTGAATGCCATGAAGAATCGCCTCGTGTGTGTGACTGCTGAGGCCATAGTTTGGCGTTGATTTGCGCCCACACCAAGCATGTTCGGGCCGCTTCCTTCTTTGGACGGCATCTGCTAGCGCGTCAAATCAACGCAAGACCGGACGCTGTGCCCGCCAGTTCAGGAAGGCGCCGGCCGCCATCAGCACGCACGTCGCCAGGAACACGAACCGCATGCCGAAATGCCCGCCGACGAAGCCGCCCATGAGCGGACCGACCACCTGCCCCGTGTACTGCG
Source organism: Variovorax sp. 05N34 (assembly GCF_056397405.1). NCBI lineage: Bacteria > Pseudomonadati > Pseudomonadota > Betaproteobacteria > Burkholderiales > Comamonadaceae > Variovorax > Variovorax sp. 05N34. Next base: position 744,792 of record NZ_JBFTNI010000001.1, on the reverse strand, counting down.
CGGACACTGAATAGCCGAGCATGCTGCCCGCCGACCGCTCGGGAACGCTATGCCTGATCACATGCGCGATGCATGGAAGCAATCCGCCGAGCGAAAGGCCCATCAAAAACCGCAACACGACCAGTTGCCAGCTTGCGGTGACGAAAGCCTGCGGGATCAGCAGCGCGGCGCACACAGCAAGACAACCGACGATGACGTTCCATGCACCCACGCGGTCGGCAAGCTTGCCCAGTCGCGCCGCCGAAAGAATGCTCCCCAGCGCCGCGGCCGACATGACGAGGCCCGCCACCATGGTGACGTGGCGGGGGTCGGCAACGAGCTGCTGCACATAGACGGTGATGATCGGCTCGATCGACATGTTGGCGAGCATCAGCAGCGTGCCCGTGATGAACATGACGACCACCGGCCGCTTGTCGTCGATGCTCGACCACCCGCCGCTCGACTTGGCCGTCTTCGCGATTCGTGGCCGCTTGTCTTCGCGAATGAGGAGGAGCGTCGCAAGAAAGGCCACGAAGATGACAGCGCCCGCAGCGAAGAAAGTCCAGCGGATGCCGATCAATGGCGGGAGGACGCCGCCGATGAGCGGCCCCGCGAGGCTGCCCGCCATGATGGCCGACGACAGCGTGCCGAGCGCCCAGCCGGAACGTTCCTTGGGCGTCTGGGTGGCAATGAGCAGAGTCGAGCCCGACGCATAGCCGCCCAGGAAGCCCGCAAGCAGCCGCAGCCCCACCAGCTGCCAGACGTTCTGGGCCGTGCCGATGAGCGCCATGGCCACGGCCATGCCGAGGCTCGCGCGGATCAGCATCAGCTTGCGGCCGTACAAGTCGGCCAGGCGCCCCCAGAGCGGCGCAACGAAGGCCGCGGACAGGAAGGTGGCGCCATAGGCCGCGCCCGACCATTGCGCAATGCCCGCGGGGTCCGTCACGCCGAGTTGCTCGACGAAGAGCGGCAGGAACGGCAGCAGCAGCGTCATCGCGACGATGGTCGTGAACGAGCCGAACATGCAGACGTAGAGATTGCGTCGCCAGTGCGAGTCTGCGGACGAGTCGAACGTGGAAGCGGAAGAGGGCGCGGAAGAGGGCGCGGAAGAGGAGATGGGCACGCAGGCATGTTAGGCCGATGGGCCTGAATCAGCCGTGCTCATGCGAGGGGGCGACCATCGTGCGGCGCGAAGGATGCCCCGACAAAAAGCCCGCCGCCTTCGGTCATTCGCCGCTGGTTCAGAAGCCCAGCGTCGGATTGCGGCGCGCTTCGTCGCGCTTGCGCTCCTCGCGCACGAGGTTGCAGCGCGGGTGTCGCGAGTATTCGGGCTTGTCGCAGTGCGCGGCTTCGCAGCGCGCGGCGAAGACGAAGTTGAGCGTCTCGCACCCGTGGCGCGGATCGAGCGCGACGGGCCGTTGCGGCGCCGCCGTGCGCGGAGGCGACCGGCGCTCGGGTGCCGGTTGATAGCTCGGAGCGGCCGGAGCTGTGGAAGCGACAGGCGGCGCCGGGGTCGGCGGCGCGACTGCGGCGGGCGGCTCCGCCGCCGGATGGGGATGAGTCGGCGCGAGCTCGAGTTCGCCCGGCGACAGCGAGGCCACCAGCGGAACGGAATCAGCAGGCGCCTGATTCGCCGGACGGGGCGGATCCGCCTTCACGGTTGCGACGGCGGAGGACGCCACGATCGTAGCCGGCGCAGTGCTCGCGACGCGCGCCGCCTTGTGGGAGCTGCGCGACGCTTGCACGTACCAGGCGACCGCCAGTGCGGCGACCAGAAGCGCCACGCCCAGCGGAAACAAGGGCTCGCGCACGGCCCGCCTGAGCATGGACGCAGCCTGGCTGGAGGGCCTGGCGGAGGCCGCTGCATCCCGGGCCCGCATCGTTTCGAGCACGGACGGCGCTGTGGGCGCAAAAGCTGGCAACTTGCGTGCGCATCCGTGACAGAACATCGCGGCATCGCGATTTTCAGTGTGGCAGGCGGCGCAGATCACGGGCATTCAAGACTCCGATGCAAGAGGCGGGATGATGATGCGTCACTTTCGATGCACGGCGCATCGATGTCTGCCAGCGGCCTCCTACTCTTTGGGGGCTGTTGGGGCGGCAGAATCGCTGGCAATAGAAACAACATTTGGAGACACTCATGCGCATGTCATCGTCCCGCCGCCTTTCGTTCAAAGTGGGCCTTGTGGCCGCCATCGCTTCCGCATTCGCGGCCGGCAGTGCGGGCGCGCAGACCTGGCCCACCAAGCCGATCCGCCTGGTTGTGCCGTTCTCGGCCGGCGGCGCCAACGACCTGATGGCGCGTGCAGCCGCCGAAGGAGCTTCCAAGGTGCTGGGCCAGCCCATCGTGGTCGACAACAAGCCAGGCGCTGGCGCCATCCTCGGCGCGGACGTCGTCGCCAAGAGCGCGCCGGATGGCTACACATTCCTCGTGAGCGCGGCGGGTGTGATCTCCAACAGCATGATCAAGAAGAGCATGCCGTACAAGGACAGCGAGCTGGTGCCGGTCGCGTTGATCGGACTCGCGCCCTCCGTGATCGTGGTGCCCGCGGACGCACCCTACAAAGACCTCAAGGAATTCGTCGCCGCCTCGAAGAAGGCGGGCAGCGGCTTCCATTGGGCGACTGCGGGCACCGGCAGCACGCCGCACTTCGTCGAAGGCATCCTCGAAACCAAGTACGGCGCCAAGCTGGACGTGGTGCCTTACAAGAGCGGTTCCGAATCCATCACCGCCGTGCTTGGCAGCCAGGTCGAGGCCACTTCGGAGGCCAGCATCGTGGTGCTGCCCTACATCAAGAGCGGCAAGCTGAAGCCGCTGGCCGGCACGTGGACCCAGCGCATTTCCGCCTATCCGCAGCTTCCGACCGCGAGCGAAGAAGGCTTCCCTGAAATCCGCATCGCGCACTGGGCCGGCGTGCACGCGCCGCGCGGCACACCCGACGCGATCCTCGACAAGATGGCCGACGCCATCGACAAGGCGATGAAGATGCCGGCCACCGTGGAACGCCTCAAGAGCATGGGCATCGAGCCGATCGGCGGCAACCGCGCGTCATTCGTGAAGTTCGTCGACGAAGAGCGCACGCGCCTGGGTGGCGTGGTGAAGGCCACCGGCATGAAGGAAGACTGATGCAGATCGTTTTGCGCGAAGACCTGCGCGGCGTCGCGACGCTGTGGCTGAATCGTCCGGCGCAATTCAACGCGCTGTCGGAAGCCATGCTGGACGCGCTGCATGAGCAACTTGACGCGCTGGCCGCCGACCCCCAAGTGCGCTGCGTGGTCATCGGCGCAAAGGGCAAGGCCTTTTGCGCAGGGCACGATCTTCGCGAGATGCGCGGCAAGCCCGAGCTGGCGTACTACCAGGCGCTCTTTTCTCGCTGCAGTCGAGTCATGCAGGCGATCCAGGCGCTGCCTGTGCCCGTCATCGCGCGGGTGCACGGCCTCGCGACGGCGGCGGGTTGCCAGCTGGTCGCCAGTTGCGACCTCGCCATCGCATCGCGATCGGCCAGCTTTGCGGTGTCGGGAATCAACGTCGGCCTGTTCTGTTCGACGCCCTCGGTTGCGCTATCGCGGAACGTGTCGGCCAAGCGTGCATTCGACATGCTGGTGACGGGACGCTTCATCGATGCTGCGACGGCGGCGGATTGGGGCCTGATCAACGAAGCGGTCGCGGATGAGGCGCTGGATGCGACCGTTGAGAAGAAAACCGCCGAGATCATCGCCAAGAGTGCGACCGCGGTGCGCTACGGCAAGGCGATGTTCTATCGGCAGCGGCAGTTGGCGCTCGCGGAGGCATACGCTTATGCCGGGGACGTGATGGCGCGCAACATGATGGAAGAAGACGCGGGTGAAGGCATCGATGCGTTTCTGGGAAAGCGCGCGCCGAAGTGGACGTCTTGACAGGGCTCGACACCGGCCTTGCAGCGTAGAGCTGCGCGTTCGGGGCGGTGTGACTGTTTTTGCAGGCCTTCCGTGTTGTTCGCGAACGAGAAAGAATTCACGGGAATTCGTTGAATATCTTTTAGCGTTGGCGAAATAGTATTCAATGAATACTGAAAATTTGCCGCGGCAGCGCGTTGCTGCCGCTGGCGCCCCGCAGCATCAGGGGCAAGACAAAGTAGATGAATGCGAAAAAGATGCTGTGCCACGCGCTCTTGGCGCTGCCAGCTCTCCTGGGTGCTTGCGGTGGCAGCGGTGGAGGGGGAACGGACGCTGGCGGTGTTGCAGAAGGCTTGCCAATTGCGACGGTGACTGCGCATGCGCAGAAGCAAACAGGCCAAGCGAAGCCGCCTCCGGCTCCGATGGTGTCCTCCTGCTCCGTCGCCTTTTGGGGCGACTCGATCTCGGTCTTGACGGCGCCTCACTTGGGCGAGGGCCTGCAAGTCCAGCTTCGCGGCACCATTGGCGGAACCGCCGCAGCGACGGTGCCAACCTTTCTTCAAGATCCCCTCGATGCTCGCTTCGTCGTGCTGGAATACGGCACGAACGACAGCAACGGAAAGACGCTGTTCGAGTCTCCGATGCGCTCGATGTTGGAGTCGGTCAAGGCCAAGGGCCGCACGCCGGTCGTGGTGGGACTGTCGAACGCCACTCAAGGCGAAATGGCTTACCGCGCAGTGAACAACTTGAAGGGCAGCCAACTTGCGAACGAATACGGCGCTCTTTTCGTGGACTGGGCTGCTGTGCCTTGGTCGCCTTCCGACCTGATGGACGACGGTGTACATCCCGATGATGCCTATCAGCAACGCCTCGCAGGCCTCTTGACGCAAGTCCTCGTAGACGCCGCGCCTGAGTGCGGGCAAAGTGGCGCGGCCGCAGCCTGAGCGGTGCGAGAACCGGCCGATCGGGCGCCGGTTCACCCTCAAGGATTCGCTGTCGTGAGTGAAAACAACCGTCCGCATCGCACGAAACCACTGTTGCCCGGCACGCCGTCGGTCCAGGAGATCAGGGCCGCACGGCTGGATGCCGGACTCACTCAAGAGCATGCCGCAGCGCTCATCTGGTACAGCGAAATCACGTGGAAGCAGTGGGAGGGCGGTGTGCGCCGTATGCATCCCTGCACGTGGTGGGCGTTCCAACAACGGGCGAGCGTGCTGCGCGCAACGCCGAAAACCAAGCAATGAAGCTAGCTGCGCGCCCCACTCGTACGTGGCCGATAAGTGGACGCCGGGATTTTTCCGAGCGGGCTTGTCTTCCAGCATGTGACGCATCGCGGTGGCCTCGAATTCTCCGCGTCCGACAAGATGGAGTGTTGCTATGAAGCGGATCATCGGGATCGCCTTCGCGCTCTGCAGCGCCGTGGCACTGTTCGGGTATGCATCAGCCCAGGGAAATGGCGGCAGCCAGACCTCATGCGAACTCCAGTACAGCACTTGCAAGCAGACGGCCAAGGCCGACCACCAGTTCTGCGTCCAGGCTTCAGATCAAAATTGCCGGCGGAATCTGGACAGGGCTTTGCAGCAATGCAGCAAGGCACGGTACCGGTGCAACATGGCCACCGGCAACTAAGCACTCTTTAAAGCGGCACTGATGAGGAAGCTTCCACGTACGTGCAGGTACGTGTGGGCCGGGATTTACCGGTCATTGGTGATGCATCAAGATGAACTCGCTTCCGCAGGCAGGTTGCATAAGGTATGCGACACCCGACGGACGCAGCTTTCAGGAGGCAAGCATGAAGTCGAAGTTCATCCTCGCGCTGTGCGCAATGACACTGGTCGCCGGTTGTGTCTCGAAGCAGACCTACAACACCGAAGTGCAGAAAGCAAACACCTATGCGTCGCTCGACAAGCAACTCTCCGGAGAGCTGAGCAGCGACCAGGCACAGATCACGAATCTGCAGGACCAGCTGAAGGTGACGATGGTCAACGAAATTCTCTTTCCTGAAGGCGGCTGGAAGCTCAGTTCGAGGGGCGAGCAGACGCTCGGCAAGATCGCTCCGACGCTCTCCAATCTCCCGGGTCAGCAGATCATCGTGCAAGGATTCACCGACAACGTGCCGATCGGGCCTGAGCTGAAGTCGCGCTTTCCGTCCAATGTCGAGCTCTCGTCGGCACGTGCGGACGACGTCGTGCGCTTCCTGACGTCGAAGGGCGTGCCGCAGAACTCGATCTCGGCGCAGGGCTTCGGGGATGCGCGTCCGGTCGCGAGCAATGACTCGTCGCAGGGCAGGTCCAAGAACCGCCGCGTCGAGATCGTGATCGCGGCGGCCGGTCGTCCGTGAGGACTGCGCACGAGCGCAGGCGTCCGCCGATGGCGTGACGCAGTCATCAAACAATCCTCCAGGAGGTCGCATGGACCGTGTCGATGCGCGCAACAAAGTCGTTGCGATCGCCGCAGGCTTGGCGTGGCGAAAAGGCCATGCCCTTTGATCTCAACTTCGGAGCACACCGATGACTCTCGCCATGGATCAACTCAGTCGTCGTCTTGCCGTGCCTTTGCTTGCCGCAATGGCGCTGCTTGGCGCCGGACCAACTGTTCTCGCGCAGGACAACAAGCCCGCGCAAGAGGTGGCGCCCGCGGAGGACTTGAAGGACGAGCGCGCGCTCGCGCTGCTCAGAAGCATGAGCGACACGCTCGCGGGCGCGAAGACCTTGAGCTTCAAGGTGCGCGGCATCGTGCCAACACACTCGCCGACAGGGCAGTTCGTGAGCCTTTTCGCGTCCTCTCGGGTGGTGATGCAGCGGCCGGACAAACTCTTCGTGGAAGCGCGCGGCGACTTGTTTCCGAGCGACAGCTTCTATGACGGCAAGTCAGTCACCGTGATTGGGGTCGATCGCAAGTTCTATACGCAGCGTGACGCCGCTGGGGGCGCGATCGAGGCACTGATGAACGGCGTGCAGCCGGATTCCGACGCCACGGCACCTTTCTTCGACTTGTTGGTTCCAGACCCGTACGTCCTCCTGACAAAGGATCTCTCGAGTGCACTCTTCGTCGGCCAGACGGTCATCGGCGGTGTCATGACCCAGCACTTGGCGTTCACCGCCCCGGGACTTGACTGGGAGATATGGATCGGTGCTTCCGACAAGCTGCCGCGCCAAATGGTCGTCTCGTACCGCACGGGCGAGAGGCAACCGACCTTCACGGTCGAAATCTCGGACTGGAAGCTCAATGCGCCGGTGCCGGCGAAGACCTTCATCGCCGCGATCCCTCCCGGTGCGGCGAGACTCGAGTTCAAGCAGATGGGTCAGGCCAAGTGACCGTGAAAAGGAGCGTAGCCATGAATCAGATCAAGACCCTCGCCCTTGCGGCCACTCTTGTGGCCGGCGTCCTGGCTCCGCTCTCCGGCGCGAATGCATGGATCGCCGCTGCGGGCGGCTGGCGAGGTGGTGCCGTGGCGGTAGGCGGCTACCACCCCTATCACCCGTACTACCGTCCTGCCGGTTGCTATGGCTGCGGCGCCGCTGCAGGTGCGGTCGCGGGCATGGCCGTGGGCGCAGCGATCGCGAGCCGCCCCGCTACCGTGGTGGTCCAGCAGCCTGTCGTGGCCGTGCAGCCTCTCCCGGTTGTGGTGCAGGGCGGCCCGCCGCTCGGTACGCAGATGGCTGCGCTACCCGGTGGGGCGCGCAGCATGGTGGTGAACGGCGCCAACTACTACCAGTCCGGCGCCACTTGGTACAAGCCTTACTTCGGCTCCAGCGGTGTGTATTACGAGGTCGTTCCGGCGCCGTGACGACGCTGGTCCGCGGCTCCGCTCAGCACAGAAGAAGCCTGGGTGACTTCGGGCGGCACATAACCCGGCGCTCCCCCGGTGTGTGGGACCAGTCGCTTCTTCGCGAGCTGCTCGCCGAGCACCTGCTTCATGCGCGCCAGCAACTCGCGTGAGTGCTCGTCAGCGTATCTCGGATGTGCGAGGTTGCGCGTCTCGGTGGGATCGGCGGTGAGGTCATAGAGCTCATACTCGTCAGCGGCGCGTTCGCTGACCTTCTCGACCTTGTTGCGGCGCATGAGACGCTCGTCGCGTACACCCGGCACTGTCCAGAACTGAGGGTTGTCGTAGTAGCGCGCCAGTTTGGCCAAGTGCTTCTGACCGTTCACGTCGACCTCGGCAACCACCATCTCGATGTGGTTGGGCTGGATGACGTTGAAGTAGGCGCCGGTCATGCGAGCCCAGATCTGGAATGGGCTCTTCGGGTGCTCGCTGCCCTCGGTGATCTCGTCGTCGGTCATGAAAAGTATCGGTTCGCGTGCCGGCGCCTGGCTGCTCCCGAGGACCACGCCCGACAAGTCGCGGCCCACGAGCGGATGCGCTTCCTTGTGCGTAGCCGCCACCTTCTTCAGTGCGGCGGCCGGATCGATACCTGCAAGTCCCAGCAGGGTCGGAATGACGTCAGCATGGCTCGTCGGCGTGTCGATTGTCTTGGGTCCCTTGAGCAGGGGACTGGCGACCACGAACGGAATGCGGGTCGCCTCTTCGTAGGCGATGTGCCATTTCTGGTGCATACCGCCGTGGGCGCCGAGCATGTCCCCGTGATCGGTGCTGAACACCACGATCGTGTTCTCGAACTGCTTCGTGGCGCGCAGGGCCTCAAGCACGCGCGAGATCTGCTCGTCGACATTGCGCTGCATCTGGAAGTAGAACTTGCGCTGAAGCTCGACCCACGGCTGGGGGGCGAGCATCTTGCCCCAGACGTCGACATAGCTTTGCTGAGCGCTCGGCTTGGTCGACAGATCCTCGTCGTGCGTTGGCGAATTCGGAATCGAGGGAATTTCGCTGGTGTCGAAGCGCAGGCCCTGCGCCAGTCCGATTACGCCGAATATTGCGATGTCATGCGGATTGAGGAACGAGCACACCGTGAGCCAGGGTTGGTCGCTGCCGTCGGCCTCGAGGCGCTTGAGCAGCGCGATGGTGTCGTCCGCCGTGAAGGGGTCGCGGAGCGTGCCGGTGTTCTGCGGCCCGAGCCCGTGGGGCTCCGGCCCGATCCACTCCGAAAAGCCGTACGGCTCCAGCAGGTCCGCCTTGAGGCAAGTGGCGATGTTCTCGGGAATCGGCGCGCCTTCCTTGGTCAGCGTCTGCAATTGTCCTTCGCCATCCGGCGCTGGCAGGTCCCTGTGGGCCACGTGCCATTTGCCCTTGTAGAAGGTCCGGTAGCCGCCAGCGCGGAACCAGTCGCCCATGGTCGGCACCGTGTCAGGCGCGAGCCAGTGCATATCCGCACTGTCCGGTCCTTTGCAAATCCCATCCGTCTGGGTGACGCCGTGCAGCGACGGATACTGGCCGGTGAACAACGATGCACGGCTGGGTGTGCAGGCTGCCGACATCGCGTAGTGGCGCTCGAACGACACGCCCGCGTCGTGCAGGCTCTGCTCTCCCTTGAGCACTTCACGGCGGAAGGTCTTCAGGTCCTCGTTCTCATAGGACGGCGGAAATCGCTGCTGGTCCGTCAGGATGAGGAAGATGTTCGGCTGCTTTGGCATATACATCCCTTCGATCGATTGATCTCGCGGTCATTGACGAACCAGCTGCGCTGCGACAGAGCGCCGCATCTCGGATTGTCGAGAGGGCCGCACAGGCAGGCAATCCCGGCAGCTACCTATCTCCACGTACGGGCTCTCTGGCCAATGGGGGCTTTCGAGTTCGACTTGCTCTGACCCCGGCTTTGCTGCTGCGATCGGGCATCGGATGGATCGACGGACCGCGGCCCGCCGGATCTCGCTTCAGGCGGTCGGGCCGTCTGTCAGCGGAGTGAAGCGTGGAGCGCCGCGGGCCGTGAACTCGCCGGTTGGCCTGACGCTGTAGATGCTTCGCGCCGCGTTGTGCGGGTGCCGCGCCGCCTCGGCGAGACTCAGCACCGGTGCAAAGCACACGTCGCTTCCTTCGAGCAGCATCGACCAATGCGCCCGCGATTGGCTTGCGAACAAGGACGTGAATCGCGCCTTCAGCGTTGGCCACGTGGTCTTGTCGTACTGGGCGGACGGGTTCACATCGGCAAAACCGAGCTTCTCCAGCAGCAGTGCGTAGAACTGCGGTTCGAGTGCTCCCAGTGTGATGAAGCCGCCGTCGGCGCAGGCATAGACGTCGTAGAACGGCGAGTCGTGGAACGGGCTAGGTTCGGGCCCATCGATCTGGCCGCCGGAGCGCACCATCTGCGCGATGCCACCGAGCATGGCGAGCACGTCGACGATGGCGCCATCCACGACGCGTCCATGGCCGCTCGCACGCGCGTCAAACAGCGCGCAGGCAATGCCGAAAGCCAGCCCGAGGGCACCGGCGGCATCTCCGACGACGGTCGGCGGCACCATCGGTCTTTCGCCGCGGCGGGCGGACAACGACAGCAATCCCGTCAGCGCCACGTAGTTCAGATCGTGGCCCGCCGCCTGGGCCAAGGGCCCGCTCTGGCCCCAGCCCGTCATGCGGCCATAGACCAGCCGCGGGTTGCGCGTTGCGCAGTCGGCAGGGCCGAGCCCGAGTCGTTCCATGACGCCCGGCCGGTTGCCCTCTATCAGCGCGTCCGCGGCTGAGACCAGCGCCATCGCCTCGGCGATCGCGCCCGGCTGCTTCAGGTCGAGCACCACGACAGCCTTGCCGGCACGCATCGGGTCTTCGCCGCCGCCTCCCAATTGCGCGGTCACCGCGCCTCGCGAAGAGCGCGTGATCAGCGTCACCTCGGCGCCCATGTCGGCAAGCATGCGGCCGGCCAGCGGACCGGGGCCGATGCCTTCGAACTCGACGACGCGTACGCCTTGCAGCGGCGGGTTCATGGCGCCAGCTTTCGCGCGATCAGGTCCTTCATGATTTCGGTGGTGCCACCGTAGATGCGCTGGATGCGCGCATCCGCATACAGCCGCGCGATCGGATATTCGGCCATGTAGCCGTAGCCGCCGAACAGCTGGACGCACTCGTCGACGACCTTGCCCTGTTGTTCGGTGCACCACCACTTGGCCATGTACGCGGCCTCGTCGTCGAGCGTGCCATCGAGCATGCGCTGGATGCAATCGTTGACGAAAGTGCGAACCACGTGCGCGAGCGTGGCGCATTCGGCAAGCTTGAATCGCGTGTTCTGGAAGTCGAACACGGTCTGGCCGAAGGCTTTGCGCTGCTGCGTGTATTCGACCGTGAGCTCGACCGCGCGCTCGATCACCGCCGCTGCCGGTACGCACAGCAGCATGCGCTCGTACGGGAGCTGGCTCATCAACTGGATGAAGCCTTGGCCTTCCTTCGCACCAAGCAGCTGGTCTGCGGGCACGCGCACGCCATCGAAGAACAGTTCGGCGGTGTCCGACGCGTGCTGGCCCAGCTTTTCGAGGCGGCGGCCGACGCGGAAACCCGGCAGGTTTTCGGTTTCCAGCACCATCAGCGACACGCCGCGGCTGCCCGCGTCACCGGTGCGCACCGCAACGACGAGCAGGTTGGCCGTGAAGCCGTTCGTGATGAAGGTCTTGGCGCCGTCGATCACGTAGTCGTGGCCATCGCGCCTGGCCCGGGTGCGCAGCGCCTTGAGATCCGAACCGCAACCGGGCTCCGTCAGCGCAATGCCGGCCAGCAATTCACCACTGGCGAGCTTGGGCAGCCATCGCTTCTTCTGTGCCTCGGTCCCGTAGTCCAGGATGTAGTGGGCGGCAATGGTGTGAACGGCGGAGTTCGCCGGCACTTCGGCCTTGGCGAGTTCGTCTTGCACCACGAGCTGATAGGCCACCGATGCACCGGCCCCTCCGTACTCCTCGGCGAGTTCGGGCAGCATGAAGCCCATCTGACCGAAGGGGCGCCAGACTTCGCGCGGGATGTAACCCTGACGTCGCCATCCCTCAAGGGATGGCACCAGTTCGCCGACGACATAACGGCGCACCTGGTCGCGAAAGGCTTCGATATCTTCGTCCATCCAGCGATGGCGGTAGAGCTGTGGCAGCATGCTTCAGATCCCCGTCAGGCCGCCGCTGCACATCAGCGTCTGGCCGCTCACGTAGTCCGACTCGGGGATGCACAGCAGATACACCGCGCCCGCCGCCTCTTCGGGCGTGCCGCCGCGGCCCAGTGGGATGCTTCGCTCCATCATCGCCATCAACTCGGGGTTGACGCCGACCTTGATCTCGCGGCCTTCGATGTTGGCGGTGGACTCGCCGGCCGCACTGGTGGTCAGGCGCGTCTTGATGAAGCCATAGGCCACGCAGTTCACCGTGACGTTCATGCGCCCCCATTCCTTCGCCAGAGTCTGCGTCATGCCGACGATGCCCGCCTTGGCCGCGGAATAGTTGGTCTGGCCCGCGTTGCCGAACAGGCCCGCCACCGACGAGATGTTGACCACCTTGCGCATCACGCGCTGTCCCGCCTCCGTTTCGGTCTTGACGAGCGCGCGAATCACCGGTTGAGCGGCGCGCAGGATGCGAAACGGCGCCGTCAGGTGGCAGTCCATCATGGCGTACCACTGCTCGTCGGTCATTTTCTGGATCACGTTGTCCCAGGTGTAGCCGGCGTTGTTGATGATGATGTCCAGGCCCTTGTATTCGCTGACGGCAGTGCCGACGAAGCGCTCGGCAAAGTCCGGCGCCGTGACGCTGCCGACGCAGGCGACGGCCTGGCCGCCAGCCTCGCGAATGGCCTGCACGGTTTCCTGGGCTGGGTCGCTGTCGAGGTCGTTGACGACGATGCGCGCACCTTCGCTGGCCAGCTTGAGTGCGATCGAACGGCCGATACCGCGGCCCGAGCCGGTGATGAGGGCAACCTTGCCCTCGAGTTTGCGTGTCATGTGGGATGTCTCCTGGGATGAGGTGTTCAAGGCAATGCAACGAGTGCAACGCCCGCGATCTTGGTTTGTCCGAATTGGTTGGCGCTTTGCAGTTCGATGCGCACGCAGCGCTCGCCGTTGTGCTCGAGTTTCTCGATCACCCGACCGCTGCAGCGCATCGCATTGCCGAGATGGGTGATCCCTTGGAAGCGTGCTTCGAACTGGCGCAAGCGGCTCTGCGGCGTCCAGCCGGTGAGCAGGCGGCCCAGCCAGGCCATGCCGAGCATGCCCTGCGCAAAGACGTCCGGCATGCCGGCACGACGTGCGACGTCGATGTCGATGTGGATCGGGTTGTGGTCGCCCGAGGCGCCGCCGAAAAGAGCCAGCGTCGTGCGATCGACAGGTGGAAGCTGCAGCGCGGGCAGCTCGTCGCCGACATGGACGGTATCGAAGGTAGGCAAGGTCATGTGAAGGTCCTTCAGTTGCGGCAGACAAGCACCGTGCGCAGTTCGGCCACGAGCTCATCGCGCTGGTTGGTCGCGCGCGCGGTCTTGACGACGAATTCGAGTGCGCCGTTCTTCTTGTCGTAGATGTCGCTGATGGATGAGCGCACCGTTACCGTGTCGCCCACGCAGGCGGCGCGGTGGTAGCTGAAGCTCTGCTCGCCATGCAGAAGCCTCGCGATGGGGATCTGCAAATCCGCGAGCATGCGCTTGGAGGCGCCGGAATCGAGTTCGGCCGCGAACAGAAAGGTCGGCGGCGCGGGCAAGTCCGGGTAGCCGGCATCGCGTGCGGCGGCCGCATCGGTGTAGACGGGATCGGTCTCGCCGATCACCTTGGCGAAGAACTGCAGCCGACTTCGCTCGATGGGCAACACCGACGCGGGCAGCTCATGGCCGATCCATTTCTTGTCGATCATGATTTCTCCCTCAGACGCGTTCGTACAGCGTGACCACGCAGGCGCCGCCCAGGCCGAGGTTGTGTTGCAGCGCCAGTTGGGCGCCTTCGACCTGACGTTGCTCGGCAGTGCCGCGCAACTGGTGCGTCAACTCGAAGCATTGCGCCAGGCCGGTGGCGCCCAGTGGATGGCCCTTGCTGAGCAATCCGCCCGAAGGGTTGGTGACGACCTTGCCGCCATAGGTGTTGTCGCCGTCGCAGATGAACTTCTCCGCGCCGCCAACCGGGCAGAGGCCCAGCGCCTCATAGCTCACCAACTCGTTCTGTGCGAAGCAGTCATGCAGCTCGACGACATCGATGTCTTGCGGACTCACGCCGGCGGCCTCGTAGACCTGCTGCGCGGCCGAACGAGCCATGCTGAAGCCAACCACTTCGCGCATGTCACCTGCCTCGAAGGTGATCGGCTGGTCCGTCGTCATGGCCTGCGCCTTGATGCGAACCTGGCGATTCAAGCCATGGCGCTCGGCGAACTCGGACGAACAGATGATTGCCGCCGCCGCGCCGCAGGTGGGCGGGCACGCCATCAGGCGCGTCATGACGCCGGGCCACATCATGGGAGCGTTCAGCACGTCCTCTTCGGTGATCACGGTGCGGAAGAGGGCGAGCGGATTGTTGGCCGCGTGGCGGCTTGCCTTGGCGCGGATCTTGGCGAAGGTCTCGAGCTTCGTGCCGAACTCCTTCATGTGCGCGAGGCCCGCGCCGCCGAAATAGCGCAAGGCCAACGGCAGGTCGACGTCGGTCAGCGCCGCGGCCTGTTCGTCGAAGCGCTCGAACGGGCTCGTCCGGTCCGTGTACATCGAGCCGAGCGCGCCGGGGCTCATCTGCTCGAAGCCCAGCGCCAGCACGCACTCGGCGGCACCGCTGCCGACGGCCTGGCGCGCCAGGAAGAGCGCGGTCGAGCCGGTGGAGCAGTTGTTGTTCACGTTGACGACCGGAATGCCGGTCATGCCGACTTCGTACACGGCGCGCTGGCCGGCGGTGGAGTCGCCGTACACATAGCCGACATACGCCTGTTGAACCAGCTCATAGCCGATGCCTGCGTCGGCCAGGGCCTGGCGGGTGGCCTTGGCGGCCATCTGCGGATAGGGCTCGTTGGCGCCTGGCTTGGTGAAGGGGATCATGCCGACCCCGCTGACAAAGACGTCACGGTTCATGGAGGACTCCTGGAGGTGCTGAAGAGGGCAGCGGGATCGCGCCCTTTGAATGGTTCGATGGTAGGAATTCGTTGCCCCGCCGGCGATGACACATCGCGTCGATCGCATGGCAAAAGGCATCGGCTTGCCGGGACGTGCCCTGCTGTCAGGCCACTTGCCGGGATTGCGCTTGCCAGAAGGGCTCGCGCAGCTTGGTCTTGAGGACCTTGCCTGCACCGGACAGCGGCAGCGCTTCGGTGAAGACCAGGCTGCGCGGGCATTTGTAGCCAGCGATCAGCGACTTGCAGTGGGCGATGAGCGCTTCCGCGGAGGCTTCCTCGCCGGGCTTGAGAACCACCACCGCATGCACCGATTCGCCCCAGTCCGCGCTCGGAATGCCGATGACCGCGCAGGCCGCAACGGCGCGATGCTGGGCGAGGGCGTTCTCGACTTCGGCCGAGAAGACGTTTTCTCCGCCGGTGATGATCATGTCCTTCAGGCGGTCGGCGATGAAGATGAAGCCGTCCTCGTCCATCCAGGCGCCGTCGCCGGTATGCATCCATGCGTCGCGCACGGCCTGGGCGGTCATCTCGGGCTTGTTCCAGTAGCCTTGCATCACATTGGGGCCTCGCACCACGACCTCGCCGACGATTCCGCGGGGCACTTCGTTGCCCTGTTCGTCGACGATCTTGACCTGGGTAACGAAGCTGGCCCGACCGGCTGCGCGCAACTTGCCGCGTTTGCGGCCCTCCACCGTGTGAGTCCAGGCGGGGTTGATGGTGGCAACCGGCGAAAGCTCGGTCATGCCGTACGCCTGCACGAAGCTCACGCCGGGCAGCGCGGCCATGGCGCGGTCGACCAGGGCCTCCGAGATGGGCGCGGCGCCGTAGATGATGGTGCGCAGCGCGCTCAGGTCGCGCGGCTTCTGCATCGCCGCGTGGTCGACCATCATCTGGATCATGGTCGGGACCATCAACACATGAGTGGCGCGGTCGCGCTCCAGCACATCAAGGACCCCTTCGGGATTGAATGCCGGAATGATCGAATGGGTGTTGCCCTCCAGCCAGTGCGCCATGGCACAGCCCATGTCGGCAAGATGGAACATCGGGGCCGCATGGAGGTAGGTCCCCGCAGGCGAAGCGAGCCCTTCGGCCCGCGCGGCAAGCGCGGAGCTGCACAAATTGGTGTGGCTCAGCATCACGCCCTTGGGAAATCCCGTGGTGCCGCCGGTGTAGAAGATGCCGGCCAGGTCCTCGCCGCGTCGCAGGGCATCGGGCACCGGGTCCGTGATTGCGATCAGCGCTTCATAGCCGCGCATGCCCTCGGGCACCTCGCCATCGCCGCAATAGACCACTTCACGCAAGGTGCGCGAACTGCGCCGGAACTGCTCGGCCATCGGGCGAAAGATCTCGTCGACCAGAAGGATCGTCGAGCCCGAGTCGTCCAGCGAATAGAGGATCTCTGCAGCAGTCCAGCGGATGTTGCAGGGATTGAGAACGCCGCCGGCCCAAGGCACGGCCATCTGGTATTCGAGGTACCGATCGGAGTTGAGCGACAGCATCGCGACGCGGTCGCCGACCTGCATGCCGAGGCCTTGCAAGGCACCAGCAAACCGCGCTACGCGATCGACCAATTGCCCGAAGGTGCGATGGCGATCGCCACAGCGCACTGCAACGCGCTCGGGGTGTTGCTGCGCCGCCCGGTGCAGGGATTGCGTGAGATACATGGTGCTTGTCTCCATTCGGCCACGGAAAAACGTGGCCCATTGATATGCACCCGATCGTAGGAAGCGCCGGCCTCGCGCACGATTGCGCAATGCCCTGATCCGATGGCAAAAGACCTCACTCCCGCGAAGTCCGGATCACCTTCCGCTGCGGCGATAGGCTCCGGGCGCGCTGCCCGTCCATCCCTTGAAGGCCCGCTGAAAAGCCGCGCTGTCCGCAAACCCAAGCTCATAGGCCAGCGCCGCCAGCGAAATGCCGCTGGTGTTCAGCCGGACGATGGCCGTGTCGCGGCGGAGTTCGTCCTTGAGCGACTGAAACGAAGTGCCTTCGCTCGCAAGGCGCCTCTGCAAAGTGGAGGTCGACATATGCAGCGCTTCGGCCGTGGCGACAAGATCGGGCCATGCGGGCTGCGTGCCCTGCAAGTGACGTCGCACGCGCGCGCTCACAAAGTTATCGACTCGCCTGGGAACGATGATTTCGGCCTGCGCATAACGAAGTGCCGTGCGCACTTCGGCTTCCGTGCGTCGCACCGGTTCTTTCAACCAGGCAGCCTGGAACCAGAAGGTCGACCGCACGCAATCGAAGTGCAGCGGCGCAGGAAACGCCTGGCCGTAGCTACCGGCGTAAGCGGGCAATCCGAACGCGAAATCGAAGCGCTCCGCGGGGAGTTTGCCGCCGATCAACCAGGCAAGCTGGCGCCAGAACATCCGAAGAAAGAACTCGTGAAGAAAGTTCGGATAAATGACCGAAGCGTTCGTGAACTTCAGCGACAGGCCTGCCAATGCGCCGTCTTGCACAGGCTCCAGAAGCACATCGTCCTGCAGCAGCCAAAAGGCGCGAGCGATCCGGCGCATCGCCAGCTCGAGCGTTTCGGCCCCGACAGCAGACAGGGTGATCAAGCCGAGGCTGCCAGGCTTCAAGGGTCGCGACAAGAAGCCGAGGCATTCGTCGTCGAGGCGCTTCATCAGGATACGGAACAGTTCGGAGTACTGACTCGCTGTCACCCGGGCGCTGGCCTGTTGCATGAGCGAGGGAGCGATGCCGGCTTCGAGCAGGAATTCGTCGCAGCCCTGGCCGCGCGCGTGGACACCCGAAAGCATCCCCTGCACAAAGGTCATTGGAATGGTGACGGGCGGAGGCAGCATCGAATGGGGGAGGTGTCGACCTCGGTGCTCAGACGCTGGTCAATCGTCGAGTGGTGGGCGATCGAGTGGTCTGCAATCATCTTATCGCGATGAATATCACTTCCTGCAGAACGCGTCGCCGCTGCGCTTGCAGATCGCTGCGGCGGCCGCGGCGGCATCCCGGTCCATTGGACTGAGCTTCAGCGCGTTTTCCAGTGTTGCGAGCGCCAGTCGGTCCTGGCCATCGCGCTCGAGAGCCAGCGCATAGACATAAGCGAAGCGAGCGTTGTCCGGCGCAAGCTCTGCGGAGCGACGCAAGAGCACGAGTGCCTGGTCGAGACGGCGTTGGCGCAGCAGTGACAAGCCCAGGGCATGCTGGGCGGTGGCGTCGCCCGGAAACTTCGCGGCAACATCCCGCAGCAGAGATTGCGCATCGTCCTCTCGACCTTTGGCGCGATACACGTCCGCGAGATTCAACGAAGACGCCGCCATGTCCGGTGCCAGCTCGATCGCCTTCTTCAGCGCTGCCTCGGCCTCTTTCCACTTGCCCTGGTCCGCATAGAGGGTGCCGAGGTTGTCATAGGACTCCGGCCGATCGGCGTTGAACAACTGCACCTTGACGTATTCATCGACGATCGCGGAAAGCTGCGCCTGGTCTTTCGCGTCCCATCCTGCGACCGGCACACCGGCCAGCCAGCGGGCGACGGACATGCGAACGGCCTTGACCGGATCGGCGAGCATGGGGCGCAGCCATTGGGAGCGGATCTCTGGTGGCGCGGTGGCCAATGCTTCCATCGCCGTTCGCCGCACCAACGGATCGCGGTCCTGCAGCAGCTTGCCGATCTGGTTCAGCCCTTCAGGCCCCATCGCGGGCACGGCCCTCGACAACGCGCTGGCACGCGCAATCGACGATTGGCCGGCGTCTTCGAAGACCTTCGACAGCAGCGACAGCGCCTTCTCGGCGCCCTTGTCGAAGGCCGCGAATGCGGTCTGCAGCGGCGGGTGACGCGCTTCGATGCCCGGATACCAGCGCAGCAGCGCTTGCGACGCCCACTCCGGCGACTTGTCGACATGGCACTTGTTGCAGGCGTTCGGAATCCCGGTGCCCACCGAAAGATCGGGCCGCGGCACCCGGATGCCGTGGTCGTGCCGCGGGTCGATGGACATGTAGGTCGTGGTCGGCATGTGACATGCGACGCAACTGCTGCCCTTGGAATTCAGTTCGTGGAAGGTGTGGGTCTGCGCCTCGTACTTGGCCGGCGCATGGCATTGAAAGCACACGGCGTTGCCCGGCGCGCGCAGTTGGAGCGAATGCGGGTTGTGGCAGTCGCTGCAGGTCACTCCTTTCTGATACATCAGGCTCTGCTGGAAGGACGCGTAGTTGTAGACCTCGGCCTTCATCTGCCCGTCGGGCCAGAACAGGGACTTGTCCAGCAGCGAGGGCACGTGCGTGTCCAGCAGCGGCTTGCCATGCAAGTAGTTGTCCGAGATCTGGCTGCGATGCGAATGGCATTGCGCGCACAACTCGACCTCGGCCCTGTCGGGCGATACGGCCGGGCTGCGCACCGCGTTGCCGGTTTCCGCGCTGATGTTCCATTGCGCATCCTTGCGGTCCCGAAGCAACTGCGCGAATCCCATCGTGGCGTCCGACAGCCGTGCTGCTCCGGACAACCCGGACCAGGCCACATGGCGCGACCCCGGGCCATGGCAGCTTTCGCAGCCGACATTGCCTTCAGACCACGTGCTGCCGTAAGTGCGCGTGACGACGTCGAAGTTCTTCTTGAAGTTGGTCGTATGGCATTCGGCGCACATGAAGTTCCAGTTGTTCTGGCGGCCGGTCCAGTGCAGCGGGTCGCCGGGCTTGACGTTTTGCCCTGCGTGCAGATCGAACCAGCGCTGGCCTCCCTTGCCCTGCGGGCGGGCATCCCAGGCAATCGTCAGCGCCTGCATGCCTTTGTCGGGCATCGGAACCAGGAACTGCTGCAGCGGATAGACGCCGAGTGTGTGAGTCACCTCGAACTCTTGTTCGCGTCCGTCTCGATCCTGCGTCTCGATGTAGAACTTGCCGTCGCGCTGCCGGAAACGCGACGTGATGCCAGCTTCGGTGAAAGCTTCTCCGCGGAAGGGCGCCAGCACGGTCGCGGGCGTCGCGTGCTGCATCGCCAGATCGTGGTGCGAACCTTGCCATGCCTGGCCTTGAGCTTGGTGGCAGCCCACGCAGGCCTGCGACCCGACGAACCTGGCGGCTGACGAAGGCGCCTCGGCGCCCGAGGCGATCTTGCGAGGCCCGGATTGCGGCGAAGCCAGCAGCCAGGCGAGCACGAGCAACCCGGCGCCGACAGCCAGCGCAATCGCAACAAGCCGGCCTTGCTGGATGCGCACGGCGCGGGCCTCAGGTGTGAGCGTGGCGGGGGCGCGTCGTCACCCGTCCACCCGCCGCACTGCGCCTGCGCAACTTGCGCAATCCAAACACGATGGCGGCGATCAAGACGACGATCAGGAGCACCGCGGCGGCCAGAACGCCTGCCATCTGCCGAACCAGCACCGGCCAGTTGTTCTTCAGCAGCTGAAAGAGAGGGTTGTAGCCGGCGGGCGGATTGATCACGCCGTTCTGGCGGATGTAGTCGTCGTACTTGGCCAGCATGGTCTTCATCAGTTCAGGCTTCTCGGCGCTGAGGTCGCGAGATTCGGTCGGATCCGCCTTGATGTCGTAGAGGTGCCATTGACCGTCGAAGAACGGCGCAACATTGCGGCTGATCTTGTAGTCGCCAAAAAACAGCGCGCCGGCCCCCGTCGCTTCGAAGCCGACCGTGTAGTCGGCGGGGTGGATCGACGGCGCATGTCCCTCCAGATAGGGCAGCATGCTCGTGCCGGTCGGACGGATCAGTTTCTTGCCCTTGTACACGTCGCCAGGCATGGGAATGCCGGCAATGTCGAGCATGGTGGGCAAAAAATCAGTGACGTAGGCGAACTGATCGGTCATGCCGCCCGGCTTGATGCGCTCCGGATAGCTCACGATGAAAGGCACCCGCATGCCGCCCTCCGCGGACGTGCCCTTGAAGCTCGCGAAGGGGGTATTGGACACTTCCGCCCAGTCCTGCCCGTAGTGGACATAGCTGCCCTTTTGCCCCAACGTATCGATGCCGAGTGCATAGTTCACGCGATACCAGAGCTTGAACGGCAGGTTGAGGTTGTTGAGCTCGAAGGGGTCCGCGCCGTTGTCCGACATGACGACGAAGACGGTGTTGTCCAATTGGCCGGTGCGCTTCAGGTAGTCGCGGAACCGGCCGATGTGCTGATCCGCGCTGTCGAGCATCGCTGCGAAGACTGACATCTTCTTGGCATAGAGCTTCTGGTCCTTGGCGTCCAGGCTGTCCCAGCTCTTGCGCAGCACCGCCTCGGGCAGCTTCAACCCGGCGGGCACCAGGCCCATGTCCACTTGGCGCTGGTAGCGCTCGGAGCGCAGGTTGTCCCAGCCCTGCGTGTAGCGATCCTTGTACTTGTCGATGTCCACTTCGGGTGCCTGCAGTGGCGAATGCACGGCCTGGAAGGCGAGGACCGCAAAGAAGGGCTTGTGGGTGTCCTTGCCGTCCTCGACATAGCTGATCATCCGGTCGACGTAATGCCGCGTCGAGTAGAAGTCGGCAGGCAGCACGGCGCGCTTGCCGTCTTCCCACCAGACGGCCTCCATGTTGAGCGGCGCGTAGACCTTGGCTTCGAAGTTGTCGGCGCCCGTCTGCTCCAGGGAGATGTACCGGTCCCAGCCTTTCGCGCCCGGCGCGTGCTCGAGTCCGTCGCCCATGTTCCATTTGCCGGCGAAGTAGGTGGCATAGCCGCCGTCGTGCATCAATTGCCCAAGACTGTGCGCGTTCGGGCTCAGGAAACCCTCGTACCCGGGCTGGCCCTTCTGGTTGTCGGCCATCACGGGCCGCAGCGAGCCTGCGCCGGCGCGATGGTGGTCAATGCCGGTGTGCATCATCGCGCGGGACGATTCGCAGGTCGATGCAGTGTGGAAGTTGGTGAACCGGACGCCGGATTTCGCGATGTCGTCGATGTTGGGTGTCTTGATCTCGCTGCCATAGGCGCCGAGGTCGCTGAAGCCGGCATCGTCGATCACCACGAACACGATGTTCGGGCGAGGCTGCGCTGGCTTGTCGGCGGGGTCGGCTGTCGCGCCGTGCACGCTCGACACCAGCAGCGCCGTGGCGGCGAGCGAACACGTCAAGCCTCGGACCTTGGCCCATCTTTTCGTCATTTGTCTGTCTCCGGTCTTTGTGCGGCAAAACGCCGGGCGGCGAACGCGCGAGATGGGAGTTTGAACACGCGGCAAAAATGTGTCCAACGCAAAAATAGCCCGAGTACATTGCGTTTCATGCAACCTGACCCGAAGCTCGCCACCGACCTGCGTCGCTTGACGCACTTGATCGCCTTGGCCGAAGAAGGTCGCTTCTCGCGCGCCGCCGTGCGCGTCCACCTGAGCGAAGCGGCCTTCGGGCGCAGCATCCGAAGTCTGGAGGATCAGGTCGGCATGCGATTGTTCGACCGGGATGCGCAGCGGGTGTCGCTCACCCAGGCCGGCCAGATGGTGCTCGAGCGTGCGCGCGCCCTGGTCTTCGACAGCAGCTGCCTGCAGCGCGACATCGAACTGATGAGGCAGGGCGATGCCGGCGAACTCGCGATCGGTGCCGCGCCCATTCCCGCGGCCATCATCATGCCGGGCCTGTTGTCAGAGCTTGGCCGTAACAGCCCGCGGCTCGTCACGCGAGTTCGTCTCGGCAACCTGATGGCCCTGATCGAAAAGCTCGAAGCGCAGGAACTCGATTTTTGCCTCGGCGAGCCCAGACTGCTGGCCCGCAGCAATCGCTATTCGACGGCATTGGTAGGTGTTCAAGGTGGGGCCCTGTTCTGCCGGCCGGGCCATCCCATCGAGCGCATCGGCAAGATCGACGTCGAGGTCCTGCGCCGCTATGGCATTGCCGGAATTTCTGCGACGCACTCCGTCATGGAGCACATTGCCGTCAGCTACGGCTTCGAATCGGTGCATGACTTTCCGCTGACGGTCGAATGCGATGACCTGAACCTGCTCGGCCGCCTTGTTGCCGAAACCGACGTGCTGGGCCTGTTGCCCGACGGGCTGACCGAGGCGAGCAGGCTGGACCTGCGCCGCCTCGACATCAAGGTGAAGGCACCTTTGGCGGTCAACATCCACGCCATCTGGTTGAAGGGCCGAACGATGTCGCCGGCGGCGCTGCGTGCGGTGAGCCTGGCCCAGCAGATCGCGGCGAGGCAGAGCGCTTGATCCGCGCAACGGCCGTTACGGCGCAGTGTCTTCCGTTGAAGCGAAGAGTGGTCCATTACGATTGACGGTATGCGTACTGCGATCTACTACTTGCTGATGCTTCTGCTTGGATTCGCCTGGTACAAGTTCGGGCAGAGCCTGCTTCGGAAGGGCTATCGCGACGAGAACCGCGAACTCACGAAAGGACTCATGGGGCCGATGGGATTCCTCGTGACGGCCGTTGTGACGTGCGGCCTCCTGTTTGGCTTGTTGCGTGCGCTGTTTCGAGGTGAGGTGTCTTGCGTGGGCAGGGGTTGCAAGATGCAGATCTACACCTTGGCGGCACATGCTGGCGAGTACTGGGCCAACGTGTCATACCTCGCGTGGATGGTGCTCGGGCTTGGCTATGCGATGTATGTGACGTTCAAGATCTGGTTTCGAGCGCCTGAGGCCCTCGAGACAAAGCAGGGGACACGATGGCACTAGCTGAAGAACTTCCCGAGTTGTTCGAGCGCTTCGGGCGCGTGTCGGCCCGGCGCATGTTCGGCGGTCACGGCGTCTTCCACGAAGGGCGTATGTTCGGGCTGGTGATTGGCGAGCGCCTGTACCTCAAGACCGACGAGGCGAGCCGATCCGATTTCGAATCGAAAGGGATGGCGCCCTTCGCGTACATGCGATCAGGCAAGCTGACGCAGACCTCGTATGTCGAAGCGCCGCCCGAAATCTACGAAGACCGCGAGGAAGCGGCACGCTGGGCCCGCTTGGCCTGGGAGGCTGTCCTGCGCAAGGGCGGCGCGACCGTGCAACGCAAGACGGCGACTCGGAAGAAGTGATCAGAATGACGTTGTTGGCGCCGGCCTGCCAGCACAGCAGCAGAACAGCAGAACAAGCGAAGACTGCCTCACCACTCCACTGGAGTCGTTCGTGACCACCTCAAGCTGACGTCCTCATGGATGAATTGTCGAAGCTGTTCCAGGACCTGATGGCATTCGCTGCTGTCGTGGACGCCGGGGGATTCAATGCTGCAGGCGCGAGGTTCGGGGTTCCACCCTCGCGGCTAAGCCGCTCGGTCGCGGCGCTCGAAAGCAACCTGGGCGTCCATCTTCTTGTGCGCACCTCGCGGCGTTTCACAGTGACCGAAGTTGGCCGGCGAACCTACGAAGATGCGGTGAGTGTTCGCGCGCGGTTGCAAGGCGCTGCGGCCGCAGCGAGCGATTCACGCGGCGAACCCTCGGGCTTGTTGCGGGTTTTGTGTCCAATGGCGCTGGCTTCGGCCTTGGTCGGCCGTATCGCAATCGAGTTCATGATGCGATATCCCCGCGTGAAGATCGTGATCGAGTCGACCGATGGCAGGAGCCGTCCCTTCATGGCGCCAGCAGACCTGGCCATACAGCCGAGTCTGCAGCCACTTCGCGATTCGAGCCTGGTCGCACGTTGTCTGGCGAATGCGCACTACGTGGTCGTGAGCGCACCGGGTCTGGCGCACGAAATCCCCGAGGATCCCGGACCGACAGACTTTCCTTGCTTTCCGGCGGTGGGATGGACGTTCTTCGCTGATCCTGCGCACTGGTCTTTGCAGCATTCCCGCCATGGCAGGCATGAGATCACCGTGGACGTGCGCTTCAGCACCGATAACCTGCTGCTAATTCGCGAAGCGGCACTGGCAGGCGTGGGTGTCGCACAGCTGCCGTATGTACTGTGCTGCCGGGACATCGAAGAAGGCCGCCTGCGCGTGATCGCGCCCGACTGGGCTGCACCTCAGGTCGGCATCTACGCGCTGTATCCCTCGCGGCGCGCCCTCACGCTGGCGGGTCGCCGGTTCATCGATGCTTTGGAAGAAGGCATGGCCTCGCTCGAACGCGATCCGCGCTGACCCGGATCGTTGCACCTCTGGAACGCTGCATTGCCGTGGCGGCCTTATGCGAAGTACGCGCGATGCCTAGCATTCTCCCTAGCCGCTCGCGCCCGGGCGGTGCATCCACAGGAGACATATGCAAACAGACGCTCTTCGCGCAGCGGCCACACGCCGGCGCTTCCTGCTCTCAAGTGCCGCACTGGCAGCCGCGCCCCTGGTGGGCTGCGGCGGTGGCGGTGATAGCGGCATCGGCATCGGTGTCGGCGGCGATGCCAATCTCGTGGCCGCAACCGCGTCCGGCAGTTTTCGCGGCCGACAGCAAGATGGCGTCACTTCGTGGTTGGGGATTCCCTACGCGCAGCCCCCTGTAGGGCCGCTACGGTTCCAGGCGCCGCGACCGGCCCAGCCTGCAACCGGAATCGTCGACGCCGCTGCTTTCGGGGCAGCCAGCCTGCAGACCGTCGGAGGCATGGTGTCCTGGATCTATCCATCGCCGGACCTTCAAAGCGAAGACTGCTTGACGCTCAACGTCTGGAGCCCATCAGGAGCTCAGCGCCTGCCGGTGATCGTCTGGTTTCATGGCGGTGGCTTCCGCACCGGCGCAACCGGTATGCCGCTCATGAACGGCAAGTTGCTTGCGCAGCGCGGTGTCATCGTGGTCACGGCCAACTATCGGTTGGGTGCTCTCGGCTTGCTGTCCCATCCGGACTTCGCCGATGCCGGCAATGGCTCGACGGCAAATTGGCAATTGCAGGACATGGACGCGGCGCTGCGATGGGTGCGCGACAACATTGCCGCGTTCGGCGGCGATCCAGCGCGTGTCTGCGTCGTGGGCCAATCGGGTGGCGCCATGCACACGGCGATGCTGGCCCAGAACCCTGCGTACCGCAGCACTTTCCACAAGGCGGTGCTGCTCAGTCCGCCGAACGTGACACCGCCGGCCTCGTTGACCATGATGGATGCAGCGGCCTACACCGAACTGCTCGCGACCAGGTTCGGTACCACGCCCCGCGGGCTGCGGGACCTGCCGGCAAAGGCGTTGCACGATGCCGAGCTGGCTCAGAACGCGGCGCCTTTGCCGGCAGGATTCACCTCGGGTGCGTCACCCTACAAGCTCGCGCCCGTCGTCGACGGCAAGACCTATCTGGGCGACTGGACTCGGCGCGACTGGCCGTCGGACCTGCCTGTCGTCATCGACTACACGCTCGACGAAGGCGCTTTCTGGTGGGACCTCTACGATCCGACGACCAACACCATGCTCACGCCGACACCTCCCGCCACGCTGCCCGCCCTGGGCGCCGCGCTGGCGGCCCAACTCGGCGGCCGAACCGACGCTGCCAATACAGTCATCGACGCGTATGTTCAAGCCGCGCTTGCGGAAGGACGGCCGACGACCCCATCGCTGCTGTGGACGGACATCTTCGGCGACCAGTTGCTGCGCAATTTCGGAACCCGCTATGCAGCGCGTCTTTCCACGGCCGGTGTGCCGGTTCGCTTTGGTACCTACATGCACGCGGTCAAGGCGCCCGGGCGTGGCGTGCCGCACTGCGCTGATGTCCCCATGCTGTTCGGAACCTACGGACTGAACTACTACCGCGACAAGCTGGGTGCCGCACCGCAAGAGGCGCAGTTATCCAACCAATTCATGGCGGCCATGGTGTCGTTCGCCAGCGAGGCGCAACCTACGCTCGGCACAGGCGAGACCTGGCCGCTATATCGGCCCGGCACCGCCACTGCCGTGCGCTGGGGCGAAGGCGCAACAGGCGACACCGTGCTGGGCGCGGTGCCGAAGCTGAATCAATTGAAGGTCTGGGATGCTGTGTTGGGCTATTGACCTGCGGCTCTAGGGCCGGGCCTCGAAGACAAGGTTGAACGGCGTTTGCGCAGCGCGCCGAAAGCGACTGAACCCGCCTTCGCGCGCGACGGTGCCCAAGCGCTGCTCGCCGGCCTGGGCGCCAAGCCCGAGCCCCACTTCCTGCGACAGCGAGCAGGGCGTGCAGACCATCGTGGAGGCGCTGTAGTAGATGCGTCCGACCGCATTGAGGTTGTCCTCCAGCCGATCGTTGGCGAAAGGCTCGACGATCATCCACATCCCGTCCGGCGACAGCGTCTCGCGCACGTGCCTGGCCGCTCCCACCGGGTCGCCCATGTCGTGCAGGCAATCGAAGAAGGCGACGAGATCGAAATCGCGGCCAGGATACGTCTTCGCGCCAGCCACCTCGAAGCTGACGCGATCGGCGACGCCCGCCGCGGCCGCGCGCTCACGTGCAGCGTTGATCGAAGGCTCGTGATAGTCGTAGCCGATGAAGGTCGAAGCAGGGTAGGCCTGGGCCAGCACGATCGTCGAAGCGCCGAAACCGCAGCCGACATCGGCGACGCGAGCGCCTGCATGCAACCGCTCGCTCATGCCGTCCAGCGCCGGAATCCAGCTCGGCTCCAGGTTCGCGTTGTAGCCGGCCCTGAAGAAGCGTTCCGTGCCTGTGAACAAGCTGGGGTGGTGTTCGTGCCAGGCGAGGCCGGTGCCGTCGCGAAATGCCTTTTGCACCTTGTCGATGTCGTAGAACATCGACATCAGGCATTCGAATCCGCCGCCCATGAAGGCAGGGCTGCTGTCGTCCGCCAGCACCAGTGCGGCTTCGGGCGAGAGTGTGTAGGTCTGCGCATTCGGGTCATAGTCGACGAAGCCGCTGGCGGCCTGCGCGCTGAGCCACTCCTGTGCGTAGCGCAGACGCAGATGCGTGCGTTCGCTGAACTCATCCACCGATATCGGCCCGGCGCCCGCCATTGCCTTGTACAACCCGAGGCGATCACCCAGGATCACTAGCGGCGCACTGGCCAACGCGCCGAACTCGGTGACCATCCTGTCGAGCAGGGCGTTGAGCTTGTCCTCGTCAATTTGCTGCATGGCTTTGCTCCTCGAGGTTGCATTGGCTCTCTGTAATTCGGGCGCCGCGCTACTGCGGTTACGTCAGAAAAAAAAGCCGCAGATCGGCCCGCTGCGCATCATGGTCACTCGACCACCACTGGCTATACTCCGGCCCGTCGCGCACACTCAGCGTGACCGGGTTTAGCAGCCCGACAAGCACCCCTGCGACGAAAGCCGCAGTGACTCTCGCAGGATCTGCGGCTCTTTCGTTCGCGCGCCATTTTTGGCGGCTCGGATGGGAGGGCTCATGCCCTGCCGGTTCTCGCAAGGGGTGCCCGGTCTGCTAACCCGTTCGAGTCGCCGCCTTCGTTTAGCAGCGGGAGCGACGGTTTTTGTAAATCGCACCCTTTGGAGGCCATTGATGGTCCACCCTACTTGCGCGCCCGCGCGCCACCCAGACGTTCCGACACAAGGCAGTCTCGCCACGCTCACCCAACAAGCAGTCGGCGAAATCAGCGCATTGAAGGAGGCCTATCGCGCCGCCGGATGCATTCACGGTCTTGTCATATCTGCGCGCGCAGCGAGTGACGATGAGTTCTTCACCACCTCGGCCGACGTGCGCGCCCTGATGACGCTGGTCAATTCAGAATTCGAGCGCCGCCTCCAGATCGTCAAGGCAACCATCGCTTCGATGCCATTGCCTTGAACGCCGGGCGGATTCCTCAGATCTCCCGATCGAGCCCGCGCGCCCGCAGCACGGCCTTCAGGCGCCGCACTTCGTGCTCCAGATCGAGGATCAGCGCCGCAGCGTCGAGGCTCACGCCGAAGTCGCGCTCCAGTCGTCGCGCAGCCAGCGCGCATTGCAGATCCGTGCTCTGAAAACGCCATTGCTCAGGGCTTTCGGCGGGCGCTTGCGATTCGATGATGCCGACCTCGACCAACTGCACCACCCACTCGATTTCCGCGCCGCAGGCGTGGGCGAGTTCGGTGGCGGCGAGTGGGTGCAAGGCGCTGAGCGCCGTGGTCGTGACAGAAACTGTGGCCATGGTCGTCAAACTCCGAGATGGCGGCGCGGATTGAAGGGGGCCGCCTGTGCAAGTTGTTCGTAAGCCTTGCGGGCCGCATCGGTGTCGGCCGGGGGCAGCGCAATCTCGAGCAGCAGGTAGAGATTGCCGGGCGGCTTGCCTGGGAGCCCGCGTTCCTTCAACCGCAGCTTGAGGCCGTTGCGTGCATTGCGCGGCACGGTGACCTCGACGACCCCGCCCGTCGGCGTGGGCACCTGCACCTGTGCGCCCAGCGCGCCTTCGGCCGGCGTGATCGGCAGCGTCATGTAGAGGTCGCGGTCTTCGATGCGATAGAGCGGATGCGGCGCGATGCGCACTTCGAGGTAAAGGTCGCCGGCAGGCTCGCCACCATGGCCGGGCATGCCCTGGCCCGCCAGGCGGATGTACTGCCCGGGATGGACGCCGGCCGGGATCTTCACGCTCAGCGTGCGCGTCTTCCATTCGGGCATGCCTTGCGCGTTGATCTCCTGCGAGCGCAGCGTGATCTCGCGCTCCGCACCCTTGAGCGCATCTTCGAGCGCGATTTCGATCGCGGCGTGTTGGTCTTCGCCGCGCGCGCGGTAGTTTCGGCGCTCTGCACCGCGCCGTTCGGCCGCGCCGAAGAGCGACGAGAAGAACTCGCTGAAGTCCGCGTGATCGGCCGGCCCGGCGTGCGGCCCGCGATGAAACTCGAAGCCTTCGTCCCAGTTCGGCGGTGGCTGAAAACTGCCGTCCGGGCTGCCGCCGCGCGCGACGTGATCGGCAAGTTGGTCGTAGGCCATGCGCTTTTCCTTGTCGCGCAGGACGTCGTTGGCTTCGTTGACGTCGCGCATGCGCGTCTCGGCGTCGGGCTCCTTGCTGACGTCGGGGTGGTATTTGCGCGCGAGCTTGCGGTAGGCCTTTCGGACCTCGTCTTCGGAGGCGCCGCGCTCGAGGCCGAGGATCTTGTAGTAGTCCTTGAATTCCATGTCGCTTGTTTCCTGAAGATCCGGCAGATACGAGGAGGAGGGTCAGGCCAAGGCTGCGCCGCCTTCAACCTGCTGCATCAGCGGTGTCATGCGCCAAATGGTGCCGCTGCGCTCGAAACGCAAGGGCTGCGCGTTGCCCAGCACACTGAGGTCGACTGGCACGCCGATGAGCGCTGCGAGCGCATAGAGCGTGCCGCCGTGCGCGACCAGCAGCACCGGCCCGGGATGCGTCAGCGCGTGTTCGAGCGCGATGCGCGAGCGGTCGACAAACTCGGCCAGCGTTTCGCCACCCTCGGGTTCGCAGGCCCAGTCGATGTGGAGCGACGACGTGCCGATCAGCGCACCGAAGTTGCGCTCGCGCAGACCTTCGAGCACCACGGGCGCAATGCCGTGCGGGCTCGATACGGTGTGCGCGGTGGTCAGCGCGCGATGCACGTTGCTGCTCACGATGCTGCGGATCGGCTCGCCGGCCAGCAACTCGGCGGCGCGTGCGGCCTGCCGCAGTCCGAGCGCGCTCAGCGGCTCGTCCACCGACTGGAAGATCCGCCGCGCATTGCATTCAGTCTGCCCGTGGCGCAGAAAGTAGAAGTGGTCGCACGCCGGTGCGAGCGGTCGTTCGGCCGCCAGGGCGGCGAGTTGTCGGAGGCCAGGGGGGGCGGTCATCTCAAAGAAGCCATTCAATAGGAAGAATTTCGAGGAAGTCGATCCAGAGACGCTGGAGGGCGTCCGAGCCTGGTTCGGTGGTGAGCGTGGCCTTGCCTTCGGGGTCGTTGTCGATCCATTCGATTTTCTCGCCGTCCGGCTGAAGGCGCACTTCATAGGCCTTCGACGGAATGACCGTTTCGAACTGATTGGTGAGCATCCCGGCGAATTCGGGACTGTCGATGACCACGCCCATCTCGGTGTTGAGGCGCGAGGAACGCGGGTCGAGATTGAACGAGCCGACGAAGATGCGCTCGCGGTCCACCGCGAAGGTCTTGGCGTGCAGGCTCGATGCGGAGCTTCCGGAGCTACCACTGCCACTGCCGCCACCGCTGCCCGGAAAGCCGCGCGCCCGGTCGCCGCCGCTGGCGTCGCTGGCGTTCTTGCCGCTCTTGTCCGGTGGAGGCACGGCAGAGCCCGGCTTCAATTCGTAGAGAACCGCGCCGCTCTTGAGCAAGTCCTTGCGGTACTTGGAGTACCCGGCGTGCACAGGGCTCACGTCCGTGGCGGACAGCGAGTTGGTCAGGATGCGCACCTTCACGCCGTTCTCGGCCATGGTGCTCAGCATCTTGGTTCCTTCCTTGCCGGGCACGAAGTAAGGCGACACCAGGTCGATCTCGCGCTTTGGATTGCCGAACAACTCTCGTAGCGCCGGGGCCATCTGGAGATCGGTGCGCGTGGTGGGTTGGAGCACCTTCTCGGGGTCGTCATGGATGGCGTGCGCCGTCGTCCATCCGAAGCTGAGCTGATGCTCGGCCAGCTCGCGCATCAGCGGCGTCTGCCGCACCGATTCGGCGTAGCGAATCGCCTCGGGGTTCTGGCGTACCGTGTCCCAGCCCGCGCGCAGGGTTGCTGCGCTGCCGGCCGGAGCGGGTGCCATCAGGCTCGAAGCCGGGTAGGCCGATGCGCTGTTCCAGAACAGGTCGAACTGGTTGGACACTTCGCTCACGACCGGCCCGATCGCCAGGACGTCCAGATCCTGGAAACCGACTTCCATGTTGGCGCCGTAGTACTCGTCGCCCACGTTGCGGCCGCCGACGATCGTGGCCATGTTGTCGGCGGTGAATGACTTGTTGTGCATCCGCCGATTGACGCGCGAGAAATCGAGCGCAAAGTCGCCGACCCTGAAGCCGCGATTCGCAAACGGATTGAACAGGCGGATCTCGATGTTGGGATGCGCATCCAGCGCGGCGAGCGTGGGGTCGAGCCCGCCGGTGTTGGCGTCGTCGAGCAGCAGGCGCACGCGCACGCCGCGCTCGGCCGCTTGCCAGACAGCTTCCCAGAGCAGTTGGCCCGTGGTGTCGGCACGCCAGATGTAGTACTGCAGATCGAGGCTTCGTTCGGCAAGCCGGGCCAGGACAATGCGCGCGGCAAAGGCGTCCTCCGCATTCGAGAGCGGATGGATGCCGGACTTGCCGGGATTGGCGGTGACGAGCGGAAGCACGTCCTTGCCGAGCCGCGTGTCGGCCGTCTGGGTGATGGCGGTGGACGGCGTTCGCTCGACGTGGCCCGGCAGGCTGGCGCATCCGGTGATGAGAAGGGCGAGGGCTAAGGCGACGAATACACGTGGGGCAATCATGGGCTCGATGCTCAGAGCTTGGGGATGCGCAAGGTCTTGCTGATCATCAGCGTGCCGGAAAGCGCAAACAGCAGGCTCAACGGATGCAGCACCCACGGGCCGAGCGTCCAGGCGCCGCCCCAGATCGCTTCGCCGATGCGCCCCTGCCAGGCCGCGAGTGCCAGCACGCCGACAAGCACGACACTGGTCGGGATGGGCGTCCCTTCGAAGTACTTGACCTTGTCGGCGCCTTCGGAGAGCGCTTCGGCGGTGACGTTGTAGCGTGCGAGCCGGCTGACGCCGCAGCAGACGAAGTAGATGAGGATGACGCAGTCCCAGCCGCCATTGAGTCCCGCCGCGAAGGCGAGGGCGGCAGGCAGTACCCCGAAGGAGATGATGTCGGCCAGTGAGTCAAGTTCGCGCCCGAGTGCCGAGTGCGTCTGCCGCCAGCGCGCGATGCGGCCGTCGAACACGTCGAAGATGAAGGCAGCGGGTGCGAGCGCTGCAGCCCAGAAGAAGTGCTCGACAGACCGGCTCGCGATATAGGCCATCGCAAGGAAAATCGCGCCGACACCGCAGGCCGCATTGCCGAGCGTGAAGAAGTCGGCCAGATGAAAGCCCCGGATCATCGAGAAATGCTTGCGGGGCGGGCGCTGGGCGGAGGCGGATGTGGCCATTCTGGGGGTCCTTGAGGGTCCTTGGGCGAACTTTTCGCCCACACCTTAGCGCATCCCGGGCCCGAAGTGGGTCAGCCTCGGCGCCATCTCGCGGGCGGCCGCCTTTGGGCGCGCTTTCACCATTCTTTTCACCATTCATCCGTTGCGACGTCCAACTCGTGCTGGATGCGCTTTCTCAACGCGAGCAGCGTCGGTGCGAGTTCTTGCACGACGGCAGCAAAGGGCTCCGCCGTCGACACGCTCATGTTCAAGGCATAGGGCGAGCCCCTGAACATCAGCGGCGCGGCGACTGCGACCACTTCCGGCTGCCACGCCGCCGCGCAGTAGCCTTCTTGTGCCACGCTGCGAATGGCCGCCGCGAGCGCTGTCCCCAGCTCGGTCCATTGCGCGCGGCGCACTCGGCGGAAATAGGCGAGCAACACCTTGCGCTGATCCTGGGGCGCGCTCGCGAGATAGGCGCGGCCGAGCGAGGTCAACTCCATCGGCACGCGCTGGCCCGACACGACCTTGCGCAGGGACGGCCTGCGGTTGTAGCGGATCGATTCGAGGTAGACCATTTCGTCGCGGTCCGGAGCGGCCAGGCCGACGTTGGCCCGATGCTGCTGCGCGGCATCGCGCATGTGCGGCGCCGCGATGGCGAGCACGGTCGAACCACTGCGCATCGCATGCGCGAGGCTCAACACCGGAGGCGCCAGCCGGTAGGCCCTGGTGCGCGTTTCCACCTGCAGGTATCCCGATCCCACCAGTGTTTGCGTGAGACGACTCACCGTGGCGCGCGAGAGCCCGGTGCGCTCGGCGATCTCGGCATTGCCCAGGAGCTCGGAGCCGGGGCGGAACGACCGCAGGATCTCGATACCCCGCTCCAGAGACCTGTTCGCGGGGGATGTGCCGGGCTTCGTGGCCCCCAGCGTGTGCGCGTTTGTCGGCGAATTCATGTGTGCGGCGAAGTTTAGTGAATTCCACTGAATGGAATTGCGGGGATGTCAAACGGAGCAAGGCTTCCTAAGCTACTCCCGTCCCGTTCATTTGCCCGCATTGCAGGAGACAACCCGATGACCATGCTCTTCCGTTCCTTTCTGTGCCGTCTCGCCGGCTGCCTGGCCGCGACCGCGCTGGCAGCCTCCGCGGCGGTCGCCGCCTTCCCCGACAGGCCCGTGAAGCTGGTCGTCCCTTTCGCGCCCGGTGGCGGCACCGATGCCATTGCACGCGCACTGGGAGTGGGGATGACCAAGGCACTGGGCCAGTCGGTCATCGTCGACAACAAGCCCGGCGCGGGCACCATCATCGGCAGCGACGCGGTGGCAAAGAGCGCCCCAGACGGCTACACCGTGCTGGTGTCCACCTTTGCACATGCGGTGAACCCAAGCCTCATGACCAAGCTCCCCTATGACACGAAGAAGGCATTCGCACCGGTGATCCTGCTGGCCCGGGGCCCGAACGTCCTCGTGGTGCGGGCGGACAGTCCGTACAAGTCGGTGGCGGACGTGGTCGCAGCCGCGCGCTCGAATCCCGGCAAGCTCACCTACGCATCGCAAGGCAATGGCACTTCGGCGCATCTGGCAGGCGAGATGTTCACGAACCTGGCCAAGGTGCAGATGACGCACGTCCCTTACAAAGGCGCCGGGCCGGCCTTGACCGATCTGCTTGGCGGTCAGGTCGACATGATGTTTGCTACTGCGGCAGCGGCTTCATCGCAGGTTGCAGGCGGCAAGCTGCGCGCCATCGGCGTCACCTCGCCTCAGCGCGCGGCGGCCCTGAAGGATGTGCCAGCCATCGCGGAGACCATTCCCGGCTACGCGGTCGAGAGCTGGTATGGCCTGTTCGTCCCGGCGGCCACGCCCCCGGATGTGATCGGCAAGCTCAACGAAGCGGCGAAGAAGGCCACCGAGAGCGCAGAGTTTCGCAAGATGCTCGAACCCGAAGGCCTCACCGTGAGCGCTGGCGCTCCGGCCGAACTCGGCGATTTTGTGAACGGCGAGACCAAACGCTGGTCGCGGATCGTCAAGGAAAACAACGTCAAGATCGACTGAGCGAAGAAGGATGACTCCCATGGACTACGCCCTGATCCAACTCCAGGTAGAGCGCGGCATCGCTACGCTGACCTTCAACCGCCCGGAAAAGCGCAATGCGATGAGCGATGAACTGCGTACCGAGTTCATTCACGCACTGGAGCGCGTCGCCGCCGACAAGAGCATTCGAGCCCTGGTGCTCACGGGCGCCGGCAAAGGCTTCTGTGCCGGTGGCGACATCGCGGGCATGGAGCGCCGCATGAACGCGCCCGCCGGCGAGGTCGCATTCAACGGCTGGCACCGGCAGCAGCGCGTGCATCACACCCAAGCCCTGCTGCACACCATGCCCAAGCCGGTGATCGCCGCAGTCAATGGCGCTGCATCGGGCCTCGGCGCCGACACCGCGCTCGCATGCGACTTCATCATCGCGAGCGAGTGGGGCAGCTTCAGTTGGTCTTACATCCACCGCGGCATCATTCCCGATGGCGGCGGCATGTATTTCCTCCCGCGCCGCGTCGGTTTGCCCAAGGCCAAGGAACTGATCTTCACGGGGCGCAAGGTTGAAGTCGATGAAGCGCTCGCGCTGGGCATCGTCGATCGCAAGACCACGGCCGACCGGCTCGTCGCCGACGCCCAAGCCTGGGCTGCCGAACTGAGCCAAGGCTCCGCCACCGCGCTCGCACTGTCGAAGACCATCCTGAACCAGACCTTCGAACTGCCGGCCCAGCAGGTCTTCGCCCAAGGCAGCCAGGCGCAAGGCATTTGCTACACCAGCACCGAGCACCGTGAATCGGTCCGGGCCTTTCTCGCCAAGTCCTCCAATGCCGCCGGCACCACCAAGGGCTGATGGTCATGGAAGCTCTCTCTGCTCTGTCCAGATTGCTCCAGCCGCGAAGCGTCGCCGTCATTGGCGCATCGGGCGACCCCGCGAAGACCGCTGGCCGCCCCGTGTCGTATCTCCTGAAGCACGGCTTTGCCGGCAAGGTCTTTCCGGTGAACCCGAAGCTCGAGCGCATCGGCGACTTGCCCTGCTACCGCGACATCGCGTCGCTGCCCGAAGTCCCCGACGTCGGCATCGTCCTGCTCGGCGCCGAGCGCGCCCACATCGCCGTTCGCGAGCTTGCCGAACGCGGCGCCGCCGCAGCCATCGTGCTGGCAAGCGGCTACACGGAAACCGGCGACGAAGGCGCGCGCCGGCAACAGCAGTTGCTCGAAGCCGCAGGAACCATGCGCATCCTCGGCCCCAACACCATCGGCTTGGTCAACCTGACCGACGACATCGTGCTCTCCGCCAGTGGTGCGCTGGAGATGGACCACTTCCACGCAGGCGCCATCGGCGTGGTGTCGCAAAGCGGCGGCATCCTTGGCGCGCTCTTGTCGCGTGCTGCTGCCCGAGGCATCGGTCTATCGAAGCTGATCTCCACCAGCAACGAAGTCGATCTCGAACTCGCCGACTTCATCGACGCTTTGGTCGACGACCCCGCAACGCAAGTCATCGCCCTGTACATCGAAGCAATCCGCCACCCGCAGAAATTCCGCGCTGCCGCCCTCCGCGCCGCACGCGCAGGCAAGCCCATCGTCGCCTTCAAGATCGGACGCTCCGAAGCCGGCGCCCAAGCCGCCGTGTCGCACACAGGTGCGCTCGCAGGTGCGGACCGCATGTACGACGCCTTGTTCAAGCAAACCGGCGTCATCCGCGCGCAGACATTCGGCGACCTCCTCGACGTGCCGGCTGCTCTCGCCACACGACGCACCCTGCGAGGCAAACGCGTTGCCGTCCTCACCTCTACAGGCGGCGCAGGCACCCTCGTGTCCGACAGCCTCGGCGTCTGCGGCTTCGAGACCCCCGCCCCCGACGAAGCCACAGCGTCCGCCTTGCGCGCCCTGCAAACCGGCGACCACGCCGCCCTCGACCGCAACCCCATCGACGTCACCCTGGCCGGCCTGCAACCCGACCTGCTGCGCGGCGCCATCAAGGCGCTACTGTCCAGTCCCACCTACGACGCCTTGGTCATCATCGTCGGCTCGTCCGGCGTCGGCAGACCCGAACTGATGGCCGGCGCCATCGAAGGCGGCCTTGCACAGTCCGACAAGCCCGTGCTCGCCTACGTCAGCCCCCACGCGCCCGAAGCCGCCACCTTGCTCACGCAACGCGGCGTCCCCGCATTCGTTTCCGCCGAGAGTTGTGCGGCAGCGCTCGCCGGCATGCTCCAGGCAAGCCAATGGTCCCCGCCAGGCATCGAGCCGCCGCGCGCATCCGTTCACGCGCCGACGCAAGACCTCCCCACGGGCTCACTGGATGAGGCGCAGGCCAAACAACTGTTCGCAAGCTTCGGCGTCCCTTGCGCGAGAGAAGTGGTCGTTGAAAACGGCGCAGCCGCCGAACGCGCCGCGCGCGAACTGGGCGGCCGTGTGGTCCTCAAGATCCTCTCCAGCGAAATCACCCACAAGAGCGACGTAGGCGGCGTCGCAGTCAACGTAGAGCCCGCAGAGATCGCATCGCGCCTCCAGGCCATGGCCGATGAAGTGGAGCGAAACACAGGCGTGCGCCCCAAGCGTTTTCTGGTTCAGGAAATGGTCACCGGCGGCATCGAACTGATCCTGGGCATGCACCGCGACCCACTGGGCACGGCCATCCTGCTGGGCATGGGAGGAGTCACCGCCGAATTGTTCAAGGACACCACCATTCGCCTGCTCCCCCCAGAAGGAGCCCTGAGCAGCAGCGAAGCCTTGGACATGGCCCGTGAACTCAAAACATGGCCGTTACTGGACGGCTTCAGAGGACGCCCCAAAGCCGACGTCCCAGCACTGGTAGAGGCCATAGTCGCTTTCTCCCGCATGGCTGCAAAGCTAGGCGAACGCCTGATAGAAGCCGAAATCAACCCCCTCTTCGTGCTACCGCAGGGCTCAGGCGTAAGCGCAGCCGACGCAGTGGTAGTCCTAGCCTAAGAGCACCCTCGTAGAACAACGACAGAGCCCGGTATGCGGTGCGGCTGTGGGCGACCCTTCTGCGCCGCCGAAGCGCGCAGACTCAGGCGGATCAGGGCTGCGTGTGTCTGAGCCGCAGGCGAGTTTCACGCGGACCCCGCCTGAGTCGAGCACTGCAGGGAAGCCCGAAGGGCCGGTGCAGCGGGGTCGCCCGCAGCCGCACCGCATACCGGGCGGCCTTTCCAACGCTCAGTAGGCCAACCGCAACGGCGCCCCCACAAGCTGCGCCTGCACATCAGCCCGATGGAACGGCAACGGATTCCACTTCTTGGCAGAGAACAGCGCCAGTTGGTCGTAGTAGTAAGGTGATGCTGGATCCGTACTCTGCCCATAAGTCAGCAACCCTTGCGCCACAGGCCCCCGCTCATCAAACGTCACAGTCTGGATATAGCTGCTGCCGTAATTGATGTTGTATCCCTTCGGGTCGATATAAGACTGCCCCTGACTCTCCACCTTGTTGAGCACCCCTTCGAACTCATCGCCACCAGGAATAGTGATCTTCTGCCCGCGCACCGTGCGCGTCTGCACCTCCGCCAGCGGCACATCAGCCGCGAAGCCTGCAGTGCGAACCACACCCACAGCATCCCCGAGCGACTTGAACACAGCATCACGCGTCGCAGGCGTTGCCATATCGAGCCCCGCTGGCGTCACCACCGGACGGGCAGCATCGAAAGGCACGCGCCACACCTTCGGGATGTCCTTCGTCTTGCGCCAGAACTCACGGAACAGCGGTGCGCCCTTCGAAGCACTGTTGCTCGTGCGGTCCCATGATGCCAACACCCGGCAGCCCAGCTTTTGATCTTGCGTCAGCGCCGAAGCATTGGCCGAGCATGCCGCAACCAGATCGTCCATCACCAGCATCCCCGCCAGGTTCTTGTCCCTGAAGATCACCGTGCGCAAATCTTGCGCGCCCATCTTGTTGCCGCTCAACCCATCGTTGCCCGCAAGCCGGCCTTCAATCTCCATGATCCCGCTGCGCGTGCGCAACCGCTGCGGCGTTCCGATGAAGCCTACCAACGGGGAAACACCCGCCATCGGCGCAATGTGCGGATTGCTCAGCCAAAAGCTGTCATTGCTGTTTTGTACCCAGTCCGGCGTCACCACCACCGGCATCCGCGCCGGCGGAATCGCGCCCGGCATCGCGGCTGCAGTGTCGCGATTCCATGCGCAAGCCGAACGCGAACCATCGAGCACCGGCAAACCTGCCGCATTCAAGAGTGCCGCAGCAGCAGGCGAGGGCGCGCACGTCTTCAGCATCTCCGCCGAGACATCGGGCACCACCGAAAGGTCCGCGTACATCGCATTGCCATCGCGATCCGCCGCAATCGTATTGATCCACGGCATCCCCTGATTGCCCATCGCCGCACGCAATTCTGCGACGTTGTGAGCTTGCGCCATCTTGATCCAGCTCTGCGCCGACCGCGTATTCAGCGTGTTCACATCGCGAATCGCATAAGCCTTCGTCGCAGTCCAGTCGAGCCCCGCACGCGGTAGCGAAATCACCGGCCCCCATTCGGTGCTGTAGAACGTCTTCTGCGCCGGCGCCTTGCCTGCCTCCGCCGAGGATGCCGGCAGCGTGACAGTCTTCGCAATCATCTTGCGCGGCTTCCCATCGACGATGTAGACCGTCGGATCGCTCGGGTCGAGCTTCAGCTCATACAGCGTGAAGCGCTTGCCCGTCGACACCGTGTGCGTCCATGCCACGTCCTTGTTGAATCCGATTGCCACCACTGGGCTCAGGCCACCCGTCGCACCCATCACGTCGAGCTGCCCCGGAATCGTGAGATGCATCTGCCAGAACCGGTTCGTGCCCACCCACGGAAAGTGCGGGTTGCCCAGCACCAGCCCGCGCCCATCCGGCGTGGCATTGCGCCCGAAGGCCCAGCCATTGGAGCCGAGTTCGCCCCCTTCAGGATTCGCATTGAAACTGTGGCGTGAGATTTCAGCGACCGCCTCTTGCAGATCGACCGCCACCGACGAAGTCTTCGCGCCCGCGGCTGGCGGCGCCGCGGCCAGCTCCGCGCCGGCCAATGCACCGATGCCGCCCTGGATCATCGACATCTCGGTGGCCCGCGCGAGGTCGGCCATCGTCATCGGTCGTACCCAAGGCTTGCCACGGCACGCTTCGGGCAGGCCGTTCGGACCCGTGTCCTGCAAATACCGGTTGTAGCCCGCCACATAGCCGCGCAACGATGCCCGCACTTCAGGGCTCAGGTCGGCCGCGGCGCGCGCGAGTGCGGCGTCGTCCATGTGCGCGCGCACGAAGAGGTCGATCTGCGCATTCGGCATGCGCCCGAGGCCCAGTTCGCCCATGCCCTGCGGTCCGAGGAACTGCGCGCGCTCGCCCCGCACCGTGAGCAGATGCTCGGCCGTCTGGCAGACGTTGTCCTGCGCATGGGCGTAGCCGACGCCGTACGAGACGCCTTCGAAGTCCGGTGCGGTGATGTGCGCAATGCCGTAGGTGGTCCGCTCGATGGTCACGCTGCGCGTGCCTGGAGCGGGTGTGCTGGCGCAGCCCGCGAGGAGGGCGGCCAATGCGACGGCGCCGAACGCGAATCGCGTGGGGGTCAATGTCATGAACAAGGCTTTCGAAGAGAAAAGGGACGAGCCGTTGATTACAAGGTGCCCCTGCCCGCGAAGGCGATGCGGGCTAACCCTGAATCGCAGTCGCCAAGGTGCCAGCCGATGGGGCGTCATGCGCCTCGGCGATTTGCGCGAAGCGGGCAAGCAGACCCGACGCCGATGCAGTCGGCTTCACGCGTTCGCGCAATGCCGCCGCATCAACGCCCTCGGCACGCAGCGACTCGGCAAAGTGATCGACATAGCCGCGCATCGCATCGTCGTCGAACTCCGGGTGGAACTGCACGCCCCATGCGTTCTTGCCGACGCGGAACGCCTGCGTCGGCTCGAACTCGTTGCCCGCCAATCGCACCGCGCCATCCGGAAGCCGCAATGCGCTCTGCCGGTGAACCACGTGCGCATCGAAGCGCCTCGGCAGATCGCGCACAAGAGGATCGTCGGCAGCCTCGGGCCGCAGTTCGACCTCCACCGTGCCGAGCTCCAAGCCTGCCGGATGATCGCCAGCCTCACCGCCGAGGGCGTCCGCCAGCAATTGATGGCCAAAGCAGATGCCCAACACCGGTGTGCCGTGCGCCACCAGTTGCGCAAGCCATGCGCCCGTTGTTTCGCTCCACGGCTCGCGGTGCGAAACCATCGCGTGCGAGCCGGTCACGATAGCGCCCGAGATTGAAGCGGGGGACGGCAGCATGTCGCCACGACGCGGGTCCAACACCATCACAGGCAGCGAAGTGTCGCCGAGCCCTGCGGCGATCCAGTGCTCGAAATCGCCATGTCGATCGCGCAGCGCATCCAGCGTGTCGCCCGCCTTGATGATGGCCAGGGGACGGGGGGAGAGGTTTTCCATTTCGCGATCATGCCGCAGCAGCGTGGGCTCGTTCAACCGGGGTCGCCGGCCGCGATCGTGGCGCCGATACGGCGAGCCACCTCTGCCACGAGATCCTGCCGCTGAGGCGCATCGCGCCATCGAAGCCGGACGCCGGTCTCCCAGTCCGGATGGCTGCGTGCGGGCTGCGCCGCGCGAACCACGTCAACGAGCGCGCGTTGGTCGGTCGCGTTCGCGGTGCTCGTCGCGATCCTCTGGACGGCCGCATGGCCGCGATGTTCAAGCGCACCCAACAACCTGAGTTGCCATCCCATGAGCACGAAGAGCACGCGATCTTCCACCGTGAGCTCATGCACGTCGCGCAGTTTGTTGACGAGCTTGCGGCCCATCGGCCCCCAGCCTTGCGACATCGCGCCGCCGATCGCACCCCCGAGCGCAGCGCCTGTGCCGAGCGAAAGCCCCGCGAGCGCAATGTCGGCAACCACGCCCACGGCCGCCCCGACAGCCACGCCCTTGCCGAGCAGGATGCCGGCATCCTTCAGCGCCTCGGGATGGAAGAAGTCCATCGTCCAGCGGCCCTCCAGCAGCGGCAGCGACGCCTCGTCGGCATCGCCTTCGCGAAATCCGTACAGCCCGAGCAAGTCGTCGGCGCAACGCTGGGCCTTGTCGAAGAGCGACTTCTGCAGATCGGCGATCAGGCGCTTGCGGCCGCGCTCGTCGGCAAAATCGGCCGCCGTGGCGGTGCGCCTCATGGCGGTCGCATCGACCAGCAGTTCAGCGATGCGCCCGGACGCGGCCTCACGGCGCTGCGCGAACTCCGCTTCGAGCGATGCCGCGACGCCGTCGAGCGCGGCGCGCCGGTCGCGCAGCAGCGTCGAAAGATCGCGGTACAGCTCCCGTTCCGATCCCACGAAAGGCGCCGCCGCATCGAAACGCACCACCACGTGCAAGCCGTACGCCGAGAGCAATTCGCGCCAGGCCGCTTCGCGACTCGCGGGATGGCGCACGAAGTTCAACACCGGCAGCACGGGCCGCGCGCAGGCATTCAACAGCTCGATCTCGGCGCGAAACTTCGGCAGCACCGGTTCGCGCGCATCGATCACCAGAAAGGCGGCGTCGACCTCCAGCAGGGCGCGAAGCACCTTGGCTTCCTGCTCGAACACACCGTGCGCTTCGGGGCCTTGCAGGAATCTGCGAATGCGATCCGGGGGAGTCAGGTCCTTGTCGAAGGCCTGGAGATGCTCGCGCAACGCGACGGCGTCTTCGAGGCCGGGCGTGTCGAAGAAGCGCACCGCGGGAGCACCGTCGACGATGAGATCGATGGTTTCGACATGCCGCGTGGTGCCCGGCCGCTCTGACACCGCGCCGAAATCCACTCGCCGCGTGAGCGTGCGCAACAGCGATGTCTTGCCGGCGTTGGTGTGGCCGACCACCGCGATGCGGATCGGTGTGCCGGAGCTCATTTCCAGTCGTGGAGCAAAGGCTCCAGCGCATCGCCCGCGCGGAGCGTGTCCAGCCCGGCATGGGCCAACCACGCGTGC
This sequence comes from Variovorax sp. 05N34, assembly GCF_056397405.1. Lineage (NCBI taxonomy): Bacteria > Pseudomonadati > Pseudomonadota > Betaproteobacteria > Burkholderiales > Comamonadaceae > Variovorax > Variovorax sp. 05N34. Next base: position 702,331 of record NZ_JBFTNI010000001.1, on the reverse strand, counting down.
CAGCGCTGGCGAGCGTCGTCGTCGACGGTGGCACCGAAAAGCCACAGCCGGCAATCGCCGCACGATGCCATGACTTCGCGCAAGAAGCGCTCGGTGCCGCGGTCGGGGCTCGACGCCGCATGGCAACCCACGAGAACGCGTCGCGGCCGCAGGCGGGCGAGCGCATCGAGCACCCGGTGCCGTGCGTCGGCGCTCCCGTCGATGCGCATTGCGGTGGCGTCGCGCATCTCGAGCGCGGCCGGCGGCCACGGAAGTTCGTCCGGCAGTTCGAAGCCGATGGCCATCAGCGCGGCGGTGGTGTCGCCCGCCGGAAGGCTCTGCGTCATGAGATGCGGCAGCGGTCCGGGATCGGCATCGACGATCCTCGGCGGCGCGAGCGCATCGAAGCGCGCAAGCAGCTTGCGGTAATAAGGGTGCGACAGATCGGGCCGCAGAGCCTTGCTGCGCGCCCGGCAGACTGCGGCACTCAGCGCAGCGAACACCATGCGCGGCAGCAGTCCGTAGACGATGAGACAGCCCGTGAGCCACAGCGCGAGCTCGCGTTGACCCGAAGCCGCCGCCGTGGGCGATCGCACCACTTCGGCGGCGGGCACGGGAAAGCCCAATTGCGCCGGCAGTTGCCCGAGCCATTGCACGCCCTGCACAAAAAAATCGGGGTCCAGGATGGTGGTCTCCCAGTCCAGCGTGTAGTTGCGGAACGAAAGCGCAAAGAGCATCGCCACCAGCACCACCGTGAACGACAGCGACCAGATCGCGTGACTGACGAAGCCGAGCGCCCAATGCAGCATCCGCGCCCGCGTCAGCAACCGTGTGACGGCTCGCAGCAGCACCGGCGCCTGGCCGTGCCGCCCACCGGCAACACGCGCCGTGAGCGCCAGCCAGAGCCATCCGAACGAGGCGCTGAATGAACCCAGCGGCAAGAAAAGCCCGATGAGCCAGAACAGCAGTGTGACCAGGTGTAGCCCAAGGAGGCTGACCAGCGCGACCACCACGTTGATGCGCCGCTCTCCGGTGTCCAGCACGTTGCCCGCGAGCGACAGCCCGGCGAAGACGATGAGCGCGACCAGGCCGAGCAGCACCCACGGCGCCCATGCGCGGGCGCGGGAAATCTCGGGTTGAAGGCCGATGCGCTGACCCAGGACGCGCGCGCGTTCGGCAATGCGTCCGGCGCTGTCCGATCGAAGGAAGGAGGCTTCGCGCAGGGCCTGCGCGTCGTCGAGCGGGCCGGCCTCTTCGATCAACTGGATCGCTTCGGTGATCGCCGCGTCCTGCAACGAAGAGTGATGCGCCACTGAATTCAACAACTTCCTTTGAGCTATACGGGGCAATGCCGGCGCACCGGGTGAGTGCGCGAAATTATGCCCGTGCCAAGTCAGTCGATGCGGCACGAAAAAGGGGCCGTAGCGCGGCCCCGTCGTCCCCGCGCGCGGGGTTTCAGGCGGAAGGAATGAGGAGGGCGCGGCTTCAGCGGAGGCCGAAGAACGAAAGCACGGCGACAACGACCACGACCAGACCGACGATGTAAATGATGGAATTCACGGTGGAAACTCCTCTGTGTTGAAGACCCGTCCAGAATGCCCGCGGGTGGGTTTTGCGATGTCGGCGAGCGGCACGGGCCACTGTAGGACTCGCAGGTCAGACCGTCGATGCCTCGGCGCCGGCGTAATCCTCGTCATCGCTGCCATCGTTGCCGTCCCCGAGGAAGCCGCCGCTCTGGTGCGACCACAGGCGCGCATAGAGGCCGCCTTTCGCCAGCAGCGTGCGGTGATCGCCTTCCTCGACCACGCGGCCTTCGTCGACGACGATCAGCCGGTCCATGGCTGCGATGGTCGACAGGCGGTGCGCAATAGCGATCACCGTCTTGCCTTCCATGAGGCGATAGAGGCTCGCCTGGATGGCGGTTTCCACCTCCGAGTCGAGGGCGCTGGTGGCCTCGTCGAGCAGCAGGATCGGCGCGTCCTTCAGCATCACGCGCGCGATGGCGACGCGCTGGCGCTGGCCGCCGGAGAGCTTCACGCCCCGTTCGCCGACATGGGCTTCGTAGCCGCGCCGGCCGTTCGGGTCGCCCAGCGTCTGGATGAACTCGTGCGCCTCCGCACGCGCTGCCGCGGCTCGGATGGCCGAATCGCTGGAATCGGGCCGGCCGTAGGCGATGTTGTCGGCCACCGACCGGTGCATCAGCGACGTGTCCTGTGTCACCATGCCGATGTGCTCGCGAAGGCTGTCCTGCGTGACGTGGGCGATGTCCTGGCCGTCGATGAGAATGCGCCCGCCGTCCAGGTCATGAAAGCGCAGCAGCAGGTTGACCAGCGTCGACTTGCCGGCGCCTGAGCGGCCGACGAGCCCGATCTTTTCGCCGGGGGCCACCGTCAGCGAGAGATTGTCGATCACGCGCCGGCCGCCGTCGGCGTAACGAAAGCTCACATGCTCGAAGCGGACTTCGCCGCGCGGCACCTGCAGCGTGACGGCGTCCGGCGCATCGACCACGGTGCGTGGGCGCGACAGTGTCTTCATGCCGTCCTGCACCGTTCCGATGTTCTCGAACAGGCTGGTCATCTCCCACATCATCCAGTGCGACATGCCCTGCAGGCGCAGCGCCATCGCGGTCGCCGCAGCCACAGCGCCGATGCCGACCGAGCCTTGCGACCACAGCCACAGCGACATGCCCGCCATGCCCGCGGTCAGACCCATGCTGAGCGCATGGTTGGTGATCTCGAAGGCACTCACGAGCCGCATCTGGCCGTATCCGGTTTCCATGAATTCCTTCATGGCCGCGCGCGCGAAGCCGGCCTCGCGCTGGGTGTGCGAGAAGAGCTTGACGGTCGCGATGTTGGTGTAGGCATCGGTCACGCGGCCGGTCATGAGGGCGCGCGCATCGGCCTGCGCCTTGCCGATGCTGCCCAGGCGTGGCACGAAGAAGAACAACTGCACGGCATACAGCACCAGCCAGGCCAGGAAAGGCAGCATGAGCTGGCGGTCGAGCACCGCCGCGAGCACGATCATGGTCGCGACGTAGACGCCCATCGCCACCAGCATGTCGGCCAGCACGAAGATGGCGTCGCGCACGGCCAGCGCCGTCTGCATGACCTTCGCGGTGATGCGGCCCGCAAACTCATCCTGGTAGAAGGCCATGCTCTGGCCGAGCATCAGGCGGTGGAAGTTCCAGCGCAGCCGCATCGGCAGGTTGATCGCAAGCGTCTGGTGCTTGACGATGGTCTGCAGCGCGACCACGCCGACGCTTGCAAGCATCGCAAGGCCGAACCAGGTCAGCGTCGTGCCGCGGTCTTCCCACAAGCGCGATGGCGCCTGTCCGCCGAGCCAGTCGACGATGCGCCCAAGCACCGCGAAGAGCAGCGCCTCGAAGGCCGACACGGTCGCCACCAGCAGCGCCATGGCTGCGATTTTTCCGCGCAGGCCTTCGGTGCAGGCCCACAGAAAAGGGAACAGGCCGTTCGGCGGCAGACGGGGCTCGGGCGTCGGATAGGGGTGTAGAAGTTTTTCGAAGAAGCGGAACAAGGCGAACAGTCTCCAGTGAGCGAAACGCATTCTGCGCAGCACCGCGGCAGAGTATGGCCGCGACGCGAAAGACCTGCGACGTCACGTGCCAACACGGCGGAAATCCAGTTCCCTCAGCAGTTGGGCGGTCCCCCGCGTCAGTCTCGTCGCCGGCCCGGCCATAGGTTCCGCCAATGTCAAGGCATTCCATATGCTCGGAGGACCGAGCGGTGCGTGCGGAAGTTTGTCGCCGTACCCCCCCGCAGTGATGGCACTCTCGGGAACGATCGTAGAACCGATGCCGCTGGCCACCAAGGCCAGCAGCGTACTGACGGCGCCAACTTCCGCCAGGATTTGCAACTCCACGCGCCTGGGCAGCAGCACGGCTTCCACGAGGCTGCGGATCGCATTGGGCGCGCTCGGAAGGACCATCGGGTAGTTTGCAAGGGTGGACAGCCTGACGCGCGGGGGAAGCTTGTTTCCCGGCGGCGCGACCAGGAAGAGGCGCTCACGCATCAGCTGCGTATAGGTGAGTTGCGGTGAGGATGGTGGATCGAACAGCAGTGCCATGTCCATCCGCCCCGCGATCAACGACTCGTGCAGTGAAGAGCTCAGCCCTTCAAGTACGGTGATGACCGCCCGCGGGAAGCGTTCTCGAAAGCGCTGGACCAACGCGACGCTCAACCCATACGCAACGCGTGGCGGCAGGCCGACAATGACCCTGCCGCTGGGACTTTCCCCCATGTCGTGCAATTCCTCGCGCGCGCGGCGCGAGGCGTTGAGCATCACACGCGCGTGAACCAGCAGCGCGTCACCGGCCTCCGTGGCAGTCACGCCACGTCCATTTCGCACCAGGAGGCGCTGACCAAGCTCCGCTTCCAATAGTGCGACCTGCCGGCTCAAGCTCGGCTGAGCCAGATTCAGCACGACGGCGGCACGACTGAAACTTCCGTTCTCCATCACGTTGACGAAGTATTCGAGCTGGCGCAGATCCATAGAAGATAAGCATAGCTGGTATCGAAGCAATGCCGTATCGCTTTGTCCCGCCGAAGGCCACACTCCATCCTCTCCAACCACACCATAGAAGCAGGGATCATGAGACAAAACACTTCTCGCACACTTCTCGCCTTCGTCCTCGCCTTGTGCGCTGGACTGCCTGCCATCGCCATCGCGGCAGACGCAGCAAAGGCCGAACAACGCATCGTGACCAAGGGACCGGTGCAAATCGAAGTGACCTCCCAAGGCCAGGGTCCGTTGATTGTCATGCTGCCATCGCTCGGCCGATCGGGCCGCGACTACGACGTTGTCGCAGCACATCTGGCGGCCGACGGCTTCAGGGTGCTGAGGCCCGAGCCGCGAGGTATTGGCCGGAGTAGTGGCCCGATGCACAACCTCAGCATCCATGACTTTGCAGCCGATGTCGCGGCGGTCGTCGAAGCCGAAGGAAAGGGCCCGGTCGTCGTGGTCGGGCATGCCTGGGGCAATTTCGCCGCGCGCCAGTTGGCGGCGGATCGCCCAGACCTGGTGAAAGGCGTTGTCATCGCAGCGGGCTCCTCCGGCAAGGTGCCGCCCGGATCGAAAGAACTCCCGATCGGCCCGGAGATGCGCAAGGCCATTGATGGCTCCAGCGACCTGTCGTTGCCGGAGGCCCAGAGGCTTGAATACCTGCGAACCGCATTTTTCGCACCCGGCAACGACCCGAAGGTCTGGCTCAATGGTTGGTACCACGAGACCCATGAAGCCCAATCGCATGCCCGGAACACCACCCCGGTCGATGACTACTTCTCGGCCGGTGCGGCGCCCATCCTGGACCTGCAAGCCGGAGCCGACACAGTCGCGCCGCGTCGTTTCTCGCACGTCTTGAAGTCAATGCTGGGCGATCGCGTGTCCATCGTCGTCATTCCCGATGCAGGCCACGCACTCATTCCCGAACAACCGCAGGCGGTGGCCAACGCGATCTCGGTCTTTGCGCGCAGGGTGTATGGCGTCGGGCAGTAAGGCGCCATGAAACTTCTACTTCCGCCCGGCGCCTGCAATGCACATTGCCACGTGTTCGGTCCACGCAACCGGTTCCCGTATGCGCGAGGTGCGGCTTTCATTCCGGCGAAAGACGCACCGAAAGAAGCGCTTTTCAAACTCAACGATACGCTGGGATTGTCGCGCTGCGTGGTCGTGCAATCGGCTTGCCACGGCTTCGACAACAGCGTCAGCGCGGAGGCGGTTGCCGCACGCCCGGAGACATATCGAGCCATCGCGCTGCTCCAGACCGACGTGTCGGACGTGGAGCTTCAGAGGCTCGATTCGGCGGGATTCCGGGGCGTTCGATTCAACTACATGCATCACTTGGGGCACAGTACGCCGATTGACGACGTATTGAAGTTCGCGGCCCGCCTCGAGCCTCTTGGCTGGCATCTGCAAATCCATGGCGACCCGATGCTGTTGGCTGAAATGGCGCCGAAGCTGCAGCGATCCCCTGTGCCGGTTGTCATCGACCACCTCGGCCGTGTCGACGCAAGATTGGGCACCTCCCAACTCGCATTCGAAGCGCTTGTGAGCCTGATGGACGATCCGAGGATCTGGGTCAAAGTCAGCGGGATGGACCGCATCAGCCGCGAGGGGCCTCCTTATGCGGACGCGCAGCCATACGCCAGCGCGCTGATCCGCGAATTCGGTGATCGCGTGCTCTGGGGCAACGACTGGCCACACCCGAATCACGCAGGCCCGATTCCCGACGAAGAGGAACTGGTCGATCTGATTGCCGACATTGCCCCAACGCCCTTTCAACGGCAACTGCTGCTGGTCGACAACCCGCAGCGCCTGTACCGCTTTGCCGCTTTGGTGACCTCGCCGGAGGCCGGAATTGAACTTGAATGACAAGATCGGAGACGAATCATGAAATTGAAATCCACGGCCCTTGCGCTGATGATGCTCGTTGCGACCGCCACCACGCTGGCCCAAACCAAGGTCACCCGGATCGTGGTTTCCTTCACTGCCGGCGGGCCTGTCGATGTGGTTGCACGCGCGCTGTCGGAGCAACTGGGAAAAGAGTTGGGTGGAACCGTGTTGGTGGACAACAAACCGGGAGCCAACGGCGCCATCGGGGCGATGGATGTTGCGCGCTCCAAGCCCGATGGTTCGACGATCTGGCTGACCAGCGTTGGCGCTGCGGCGATCAACCCGTCTCTTTACGAGAAGCTGCCCTATGACATGAAGCGTGACTTTGCGCCCGTGTCACTGGTCGCGAACAACGTCGAACTGCTCGTAGTGAATTCCGCAAATCCCGCAAAAGATGCCGCGCAGTTCGTCGCCAATGCCAAGACCAGCAAGCTGCCTGTTGCAATCGCCTCGTCCGGCGTGGGCAGCATTCCTCATCTCGCCATCGAACAGATCTCCGACAGCACTGGCGTGAAGTTCCTGCATGTTCCGTACAAGGGCGCGGCACCGGCAATCTCGGACCTGATGGGCGGGCAGGTAGGCGCCTTCTTTGGTGACGTCGCCGGCCTCATCAATCAGGTGAAGGGCGGTACTCTCAGGCCGCTTGGCATCGCGTCGAACGAACGCCATCCTTCGCTGCCCGACGTGAAGACCCTGGAAGAACAGGGCATCAAGGGCGTAGACACGATCAACTGGTACGGGATGTTCGTATCGGCGAAGACACCGCCTGCCGTCATCGAGGCACTCAACAAGGCGGTCCGCAACACCTTGAACATCCCCGCCGTGCGGGACCGGATGCTGTTGATCGGTGCAGACCCGGCAGCGTCGTCGCCGCAAGAACTTGCCGCGCTGGTGAAGAGTGATTCCGAGAAATGGACCCGGATGATCCAGGCCAAGAACATCAAGGCTGAATGATGAATACCGAACAAATTCGTGTCCCCCTGGTTCAACCAGGCACGCGCCCCGAACTCGCGGAACTCGAAGGCCGTATCTTGGCGGAGCGAGGCCGCATTTCGTTGCTCTACCAAGTGCTTCTCAACAGCGAGCCTATCGCCTCCGGATGGGAACGCATGCTTACCGCCGTGCGCAACCAGACCCGAGTGGCGGCTGATCTGCGCGAGTTGATGATCCTGCGTGTCGCCGTGTTGAACGGTGCGCAGTTCGAGTTCGACGCCCATATCCCCCACGCCCGCGCCGCCGGTATCTCCGCGGCCAAGATCGCGGCCTGTCGCCAGCCGGCGCTTTCGACGGAGTTCTCGGCACTTGAGACCCTGGTGTTGGAACTCGCCGATGCGATGACACGGGACATCGCCGTGCCGGGCAAGCTGATGGATCGCCTGGGCGAGCACTTCGATCCCAGAGGCATCGTCGAAGTCGTCGCGACCGTCGCTGCGTACAACATGGTGTCGCGATTGCTCGTTGCCCTGAATGTCGTGCATCGGTCGGAAGAGGACATGAACGTTTCATGGACGTGCGACGTCGCAAAGACGGACTTGACCCACGTCGACGGGATCGACGTCTCGGATATCTGGTGGAGTCCCGACGGCACGTGGGCGCGGATGTACGGCGTCGGCGTGCCCCCCGCCAGCGCGACTGGGCTGACCTCTTTGCGATCCATTCAGGGCGCGTCGTGGCTGGAGAAGGCCACGTACCACTATGTCGTCGAAACCGACGTGGCGGAACAGGACGAGGCTGAATTCAATGCCTGGTACGAGCAGGAGCATCTACCCGGGTTGGCGCGGGTGCCGGGCACCGTCTTGGCCAGGCGCTTTCGTCGCAACTCCGGCGCGCCCCGCTACATCGCCTGCTATGACTTGACCACGCCGGCGACGCTGGAGCATCCGGCATGGCTCGAGGTGCGGCACACCTCGTGGAGCAGCCGAGTCAGGCCCCTGTTCCGAAATACCCGACGAACCATGTTCCGTGCCGAGCAAGCGTTGACCGCTGGATAGCAGGCTGCGCGCTAGGCCGTGCCCAATCGCGCGCCGAGGAAATCGATGAAGCTGCGCAGTTTGGGCGCCATATATTGCCGGCTCGTATACACCGCGAACAAGGTGACTGGCGGCGCTGCGTAGTCGGGCACCAGACGCACCAGCCGCCCCGCGGCCAGATCGTCGTCGATCAGCCATTCGGGCAGGAACGAGATGCCGATGCCTGCGTGCACCGAATGCAGCGTCAGGTTGGTGTCGTCGGACTTCATCACCGGCTGCAAGCGCAATGGTGCCTGCCTGCCGCCGGGGCCTTTGAGTGTGAAGCCCTCGAGGTTCACGTAGCTGGGGACGATGGCATCGAGCTTCGCGAGATCGGCCAGCGAAGCCGGGAGCCCGCTGCGCGCGATGCATGAAGGCGCAGCCACCAGATGAAACTGCAGCTTGCACAGGGGCCTTGCGATCAGCGCGGGCGAGGGCTCCTGCGTCGCGCGCAGTGCGAGGTCATAGCCGTCGGCCGCCAGGTCGACCTTGCGGTTCTCCAGATGCATGTCGACCACGACTTCAGGGTATCGGTCGCGGTAGCCGGCCAGTACGTTTGCGAAACGCGGCGTCGCGCACCACACGGGCGCGCTCACCTTGAGCTGCCCGCGCGGCGTGGCGCTGGTCTGGCCGATGGCCGCCTCGGCCGCATCGAGCAGGTCGAGCGCGCGGCTGCTTTGCTCGTACCAGGCTTGTCCGGCTTCGGTGAGGCTCAGATGGCGACTGGAACGGTGAAGAAGGCGAGCACCGAGGGACTTTTCGAGCTGTGCCACATGCTTGCTCGCCATCGGCGGCGAAATTCCGAGTCGCTCCGCCGCTGCGGCGAAGCTGCCGGATTCGACCACTTCGCGGAACACGCGAAGGCTTGTCAGGCGGTCCATGTCGATTTCCTGTGGAGAAACGAATCGATGCATCGTAGCCCGTCGATTTCTCATGCGGAAATCTCTAGACTCGCTCTCAAGGAGTGATCCATGAGCAACATCAACCCACGACTTCCCACCTATTTCATCTCGCACGGCGGCGGCCCCTGGCCGTGGATGAAAAAGGAAATGGGCCCCACCTACGACAAGCTCGAAGCCGCGCTGGCCGACATGCCGCGCCAGATCGGCCGCAATCCGGCCGCGATCCTGATGATCTCGGCGCATTGGGAGGAACCGGCTTTCACGGTGATGGGCAATCCGCGGCCGCCCATGATCTATGACTACGGCGGCTTTCCGGAACATACCTATCGCGTGCACTACGACGCGCCCGGCTCGCCGGAACTTGCGCGGCGCGTGCAGGGCCTGATCGAGGCTGCGGGCCTGCCTGCGCGGACGGATCCCGAGCGCGGCTTCGATCACGGCACGTTCTCGCCAATGGCGGCCATCTACCCCAATGCAGAAGTGCCTGTGGTTCAGTTGTCGCTGCGGCGCGGGCTCGATCCGGCAGAACATCTGGCGCTCGGCCGCGCGCTCGCGCCGCTGCGTGATGAAAACGTGCTCATCGTCGGCAGCGGGCTGAGCTATCACAACCTGCGCGCGTTCGGCCCGCAGGCGCGCGATGTGTCCAAGGCGTTCGACGATTGGCTGAACGAGGCCGTCGTCCACGCGAAATCGGGCGAGCGCGACGAAAAGCTGTTGCGCTGGGCGACGGCGCCGGCCGCACGCATTGCGCATCCGCGCGAGGAGCACCTGATTCCGCTGATGGTCGCCGTCGGCGCCGCAGAGGGCGAAGCCGGCGAGCGCATCTATCACGAGGATGAGTTCATGGGCGGCATTGCGGTGTCGAGCTTCAGGTTTGGATAGCCCACCCCCAGCCTCGCCCACTGCGTGTGGCTCAGCACCCCCTCAAGGGGGCGCACCCCTGCGGCCCGGCAAAGCCGGTTCCGCGGGTGCCTGCGAATAGGTCTCCTCGCGGCGCTGGGAGTGGCGGCGCGTCACAATGGGGCGGTGCCTTACTACTCGACCTTTGAACCGCAAGCCGAGGCGGACGCCGTCCGCTTGATCGAGCGCGTCGACGCGCTTTCCACCCACTACGACGTGGAGCATGACGGCGTCCGCATGCGGTGGCGGCGTTTCGGCACCGACGATTCGCGTCCGCCGCTGGTGCTGCTGCACGGCGGCCACGGCAGCTGGATGCACTGGCTGCGCAATATCGAGGCGCTTTCGGCCGAACACACGCTGTGGCTGCCCGATCTGCCGGGCTTCAATGATTCAGGCACTCCGCCGGAGCCGGCGCCCGGCCAGTCATCGCTGGATGTGGTGCTCGGCGCGTTGGGCGCGACGCTCGACAGCCTTGTCGGCGCGGGCAGCGAGATCGACCTCGGCGGTTTCTCCTTCGGCGGCTTGGTCGCATCGAAGTTCGGCGAACGGCGCGGCGGCATTCGGCGATTGGTGCTCATGGGCAGCGGCGGGCACGGCACCCTGCGCCGCATGACCGTCGAGATGATCAACTGGCGCGCCGCAGAGGATCGCGACGAGGAACGCGCCGCGTTGCTGCACAACCTGGCCGCGCTGATGCTGCACGACAGGGCGGCCATCGACGCGCTGGCCTTTGCCATTCATGACATCTCCTGCCACGGCACGCGTTTTCGCAGCAAGGAGATCTCGCTCTCCGGAGGGCTGCAGGCGGCACTGGAGACCATCGGCGGGCCGCAGTTGCTGATTTGGGGCGAGCACGACGTCACGGCCGACGCGCGTCCTCTGGTGGAGAAGCTCGTTGCCGGTCATCCGTTGCGCGAAGGTGCGGTGGTCGAAAACGCCGGGCACTGGGTGCAATTCGAGCGCGCGGCCGAGGTCAACGCGCTGCTGCTGCGCTTTCTTGCGTAGATCCGAGCTGCGGGCCCGGGTAGCTTGGGGGCCTACACCGATGCGCTCGCGGCGCCCTACACGCGCCGCGGATCGTCGGCCTAGAGTGATCGTTCGTGGCAGCGGAGTGCGAAGCCCTTCGCGCCGCTCCGGAAACTCCAACTGCAGGAGATCCACCATGCCCGAGAAGAAAACCATCGAGCGCGCCAGGCGCGACAAGCGCGAAGGCAAGGCGCCGACCACGCAGGCCGGCGAGTTCGTTCGGGAAGAGATCGAGCACATCCGTGAAGGCAAGCACGGGGCGCGTTCGCCCGAGCAGGCCATCGCGATCGGCTTGTCCAAGGCGCGGCGCGCCGGCGTCGACCTGCCTCCGCCCAAGAAGGGTGAAGCTTCCGAGAAAACGCGGCACAGCGCGCAGCATGCGCTGGAAGCCGGCCGCAAGCCCGATGCCAAGGTGTCGCGCAAGCGCTCGCGCGCGACCATCGGCGCCCTGCAGCACGAGAGCCCGGCAGCGGCGTCGAAGCCGGCGCTGGCCCGCCATGCAAAGGCCGTGTCCAAGGAGCGCACCGCGGCAGAGCGCTCGGCAGCGGCGCGCAAGGCGGCTCGGACACGGGCCGCGCACAAGGCCGGCAGGTAACCGGGCGCTGCCCGGCCGGCGCATTGCATTCACCCGGAAGGAGCCCAGCCACATGGCCATCGAATCCATGAACCCCGCCACCGGCGAAAAGCTCGAGACGCGTGCGCAGATGTCGCGCGCTGCCGTCGACGAGATCATCGGCAAGACGCACCAGGCGTTCCTGGCCTGGCGCGGTACATCGTTCGAGCAGCGTGCGCAGCGCCTGCGTGAGGCGGCAAAGATACTGCGCGCGAAGTCCGACACCTGGGCCCGCCTGATGGCGCGCGAAATGGGAAAGCCGTTGCGCGACGGCATTGCCGAGGCGCAGAAGTGTGCCGGCTGCTGCGAATTCTTTGCCGACAACGCCGCGCGGCTGCTGGCGCGTGAGCCGGTCGACACGGAGGCGCGCGCGAGTTTCGTCACCTTCAATCCGTTGGGTGTTGTGCTCGCCGTGATGCCCTGGAACTTTCCGTTCTGGCAGGTGTTCCGGTTCGCCGCTCCGGCGCTGATGGCCGGCAACGCGGCGGTGCTCAAGCACGCATCGAACACGCCGGGCTGCGCGCTCGCGATCGAGCAGATCCTGCGTGAAGCCGGCCTTCCCGAGCACCTGTTTCGAACGCTGCTGATCGGCAGTGCGCAGGTCGACGCGGCCATCGAGCATCCGCTGGTGCGCGCGGTCACGCTGACCGGCAGCGGCCCGGCCGGGAGCGCAGTGGCGCGCAAGGCCGGCGAGATGCTGAAGAAGACCGTGCTCGAACTGGGCGGCAGCGACCCCTATCTGGTGCTGGAAGACGCGGACATCGAGCTCGCCGCGAGCGTCTGCACCAAAGGCCGGCTGGTCAACGGCGGCCAGAGCTGCATCGCCGCCAAACGCTTCGTCGTCGTCGAGCCGGTGCGGCAGGAGTTCGAACAGCGCTTTGTGCAGAAAATGAAAGCGGCGCGGCAGGGCGATCCGCTGGACATGGCTACGGAAATCGGCCCGCTCGCGCGGCACGACTTGCGCGAGGCCCTGCACCGGCAGGTGGAGCAGAGCGTGCAGCGCGGCGCGCGGTGCCTGCTCGGCGGCAAGATTCCGGAGGGACCGGGCGCCTACTATCCGCCGACCGTGCTGACCGATGTTGCGAAGGGCATGCCGGCCTACGACGAGGAACTGTTCGGCCCTGTAGCGGCGGTCATTCCGGTGCGCAACGAGGAAGAGGCCATCGCCACCGCCAACGACTCCTCGTTCGGGCTTGGCGCCGCTATCTTCACGCGCGACCTGGGCCGCGGCGAGCGCATCGCGGCCGAGTCGATCGAGTCCGGATGCGTGTTCGTCAACGACGCCGTCCGTTCCGATCCGAGGCTGCCCTTCGGCGGTATGAAGGACAGCGGCTATGGCCGCGAGCTGTCGGGCTACGGCATCAGGGAGTTCGTGAACATCAAGACGGTGTGGGTGGCGGCATAGGCATCACGCCTGCCGCCAGGACAGCGCCGACGCAGCAACCAGGCAGAGAGCGATGAACACGATGGCCGTATTTGCCGCATGGGAGTACTCCCACTGGCGTTTCAATGACTCCCAATGGGCTGGGACATCGGTCCAGTTCTGCGTCGCTTGATTGGCGGGCAAGGTCCAGGCGACGAAGATCGCGAACATGGCGACGATGCAGGCTGCAGCGCACAGCGCAAGCCAGAACGGTCCGGCTTGCGAGCGAACGACGATCGCCAGGACGATGTTCGCCACGAGCGCCGCAACCCAGAACAGCCCGAGCACCCACCAGCCGCGATAGATGCCTTGGACCAGAAAATACTCCGACTGGTCAAGGCCGATCTTGTTCGGAAGCGCAGCCAGGTGCGCGCCTGAAGGAATCAGCGCGAGCGCGCCAATCAGGATGGCCAGGAACTGGACGATCCTCGTGCTCATCGCAAACTAGGCGAGCGACCGGACGAACGGCCTGATCTTCTCCAGAAAGACCTTGTGCCTCGCATCGAGCTCTTCCATGTCTTTCTGCAGCTCGGCCTTGTCGTACGGCTCGGCGGCCGCCAGCACCGTCATCCAGCGGTCGTACTTGTCGCGCTCCGCGCGCCACTCGTCATACGCGGCCCGGAGCTCGTCCCATTGGATGGTCATGTCATGACTATTCAATCTTCAGCACGCCGCTCGCGCTTCCCTGCCGCTTTGTCGTTCTCGCTGATGTCGATGATTCATGATGATTGGCTCCCGCGAAGTTGGTTTGCGAAGGGGAGGGAACGGCGACGCTCCCAACGGACATGTTCGGCAATTGGCAAGCCCCTGAAAGGCGCGAGGAATTCGAGTGTGCTGCGACGGTGCATCTCTGGCTGCCATCCGTCGGATAGCCCAGTGCCTAGATCTGCAACGACGCCAGGTTCTTTTTCCAGAATGCCGCGTCCGGCAAGATCCCTGTGCCGGCCGCCGCGTTGTCGGCCATGTGCTCGGCTCGGCTGGTGCCGGGAATGGTGCAGGTCACGGCCGGATGGCTCAGCACGAACTTGATCAGCACCTGTGCCCAGCTCGTGCAACCGATCTCCGTCGCCCAGACTGGCACGGGTTTGTCGCGCAGCCTGCGCAGCAGCCCGCCGCCACCAAAAGGCAGATTGACGATCACCGCCACGCCGCGTTCGGCCGCCAGGGGCAGCAATCGTTGCGCGGCGCCTTGCGCATCGAGCGAATAGTTGATCTGCAAGAAATCGAGCTTCTGCGCACGCAGCACGGCTTCGACTTCGCCGTACGCTGATTCGGTGTAGTGCGTGATGCCGATGTAGCGCACGCGGCCTTTGTCCTTCCAGCCGTGCAGCGTGGCGAGATGGGTTTTCCAGTCGACGAGGTTGTGCACCTGCATCAGGTCGATGCGTTCGGTGCGCAGCCGCTCGAAAGATTTCTCCATCTGCGCAATGCCGGCCTCGCGGCCCGAGGTCCAGACCTTGGTCGCAAGAAAGGCCTTGTCGCGCTGCTTCGATTCGGCCAGCAATTCGCCGGTGGTTTCTTCGGAGCGGCCGTACATCGGCGAACTGTCGATCACGGTTCCGCCGGCCGCGAACAACGCTTCGAGCACGCCGGGAAGCTGCTGGTAGGCGGCGGTGCCGGGCCGCTGGTCGAATCCGATCCAGGTGCCGCAGCCGACCACCGGCAGGGCTTCCTTCGTGGAGGGCATGGGGCGAGTGTTCATCTTCGATCTGCCTTGCTGCGCGAATCCAGGGAGTGCGACGCCGGCGCAGAGCGCGATGCCCAACCGCAGCAACTGGGTGCGCGTGAGGAGAAGGTCATTGGCCATCATCGCCCGTTGCCCCGGTCATCGCCGGTTCAATGCGCTGAGAACATCGCGTTGATTTCTCGATGGCTCACCGCCTTGCTGGCGTAGGTGAAGGTGCCGTGCTCGCGTAACTCGTTGGCGGCGTTCAGGAAGGCGCCCATCGCGGCGCGCGCCAGCGAGCCGCCGACGCTGATGCGGCGCACGCCGAGTCCGAACAGCGTCTTCGCGTCGAGCGTGACGGCGCCCAGGCCCATCAGCACATTCAGCGGGCGATCGATCTCGCGCAGTACGGTGGAGATGTCTTCGCGCGTGACCAGGCCGGGCGCAAAGAGCACATCGGCGCCGGCTTCCTGGTAGGCCTGCAGGCGCGCGATGGTGTCTACCAGGTCGTTGCGCCCGTGAAGATGGTTTTCGGCGCGCGCGGTGAGGGTGAAGGGAAAGGGCTGCGCGCGGGCCGCTTCCGCGGCGGCGCGAATGCGTTCCACCGCAAGGTCGCGGGCATAGATGGGATCGTCGGCGCGGCCGGTGGCGTCCTCGATCGATCCACCGACGACGCCCGCCTCGGCTGCGAGCCGAATGGTCTGCGCGACTTCCTCCGGGGCGTCGCCAAAGCCGTTTTCCAGGTCGGCGCTCACGGGCAGGTCGATGGCCGAAAGACTTCGAAGATGCGTGAGCACGTGGTCGCGCGAAATGGCGTTGTCGGGCCGGCCGAGCGAGAAAGCCAGGCCGGCGCTGGTGGTGGCCAATGCCTTGAACCCCATCCCCGCGAGCAGGTGCGCCGTGCCGACGTCCCAGGGGTTCGGAATGATGAAACCCTCGGTGGATTCGTGGAGGGCGCGGAAGGTCCTGGCCTTGTCGGCCTGGGAAAGCTGCGGGGATGAAGTCATGAAGAAATCTCCTTTTTGGCGCGCCAGTGTCTCTCTTTTCTCCTTTGTCCTTCCGGTTGCAGGGCCGAAAATACTGGATGAAAATACAGTTATTCACCTTTTGATCATGGGCCTTCCTTTCCTCGACTCTTTTTCCGCTGGCGCCGGCCGCGGCGTCTGGCATGCCGACGAACTCGGCAGCGCCGATGCGCAGGTCATCGGGACCGGCCACGCTGCGCTGGACGCCCAGTTGCCGGGCGGCGGCTGGCCGGTCGGCGCCATGACGGAACTGCTGCAGGCCGCGCCTGAAGACCCGCTCTGGCAGCTGGTGCTGCCCGGTCTGGTGCAGGCGGCGGAAGCGCGGGGCGGGCCGGTGGTGCTGATCGGCGCACCCTGCGAGCCCTTCGGCGCCTCGCTGGCCGCGCACGGCCTCAGGCCCGAGGCGCTGATGTGGGTCCGGAGCGAGGCCGCAGCCGCGCGGCTGTGGGCCTGCGAGCAGGCGCTGCGCTGCGCTGACGTGGGCGCCGTGCTGGCCTGGTTGCCGCAGGCCCGGGTCGGCGAATTGCGGCGGCTCCAGCTGGCTGCCGCGCAGCACGATGCGGTGTTGTTCGTCTGCCGGCCCTGGACGGTGGCACAAACGGCCTCTCCGGCGCGGCTGCGGCTGCAGATCATGCGCAGCGAGGCCGATGCGGCCCAGATCGAACTCCACATCCTCAAGCGCCGCGGCCCGCCGCTCGCTGCGCCGGTGATGCTGCCGGCACGCAGCGAGCGCATGAGCGCCTTGCTCGCCGCCGCCCGGCTGCGACGCAAGCTGCGCCTGCAACAGCAGGGCACGGCACCGGCGCACGATGCCGCCACCGTGGTGCACATCGAGGCCTGGAAGGAAGGACGCCATGCACTGGATCGCCTTGCAGTGGTTGCCTGAGTCCGCTGGGCCACCTCAAGCCGGCACGCCCCTTCCGCCCACCGAAGCCCTGGGCTGGTGGGCGCTGCAATTCACGCCGCACGTCGCCTGGCAGGACGAAGCGCTGATGCTCGAAGTCTCCGCCTGCGAAAGACTCTGGGGCGGTCGGCTGGGCCTGATGCGCCAACTCGCCAGCGCCAACCCTGCGCCCGACGCGGCCCTGAAAGGAGCGCAGGGCGCGACCAGCCTGGAGGCCTTGGCGCGGCTGCGTCTTTTCGTGCGCGGCGAACGCCGGCCCGACGACATGCCCGCCGGCCTGCCACTGGACACATTGAGCGCCGCGCACGAGCACCTCGAACTGCTCGCGCGCCTGGGTTGCCGCACCTGGGGCGATGTGGCCGCCTTGCCGCGCGGCGGCTTGTCCCGGCGCTTTGGAACCGGCTTGCGCAATGCGCTGGACATCGCCTGGGGCTCGCGTCCCGAAAGCCATGCGTGGCTCAGCCTGCCCGACGTCTTCGAGCAGAAGCTCGAACTGCCTGCGCTGGCCGAAGGCGCCAACGAGCTCATGTGGTCGGCCAACCGCCTCCTCGCGGGGCTGCAGATCTGGCTGCGCGCACGCCAGCGCGGCGCACGCGCGCTCGAACTCGAATGGACGCTCGACCTCAAGCGCTTCAACGGCGTGAACCTGCCGCCGCACCAGAACATCACCGTGCGCACTGCCGAGCCCACGCAGGACATGGCGCACCTGCGCCGGCTCCTGGTCGAGAAACTCGCGCTCACCACATTGGCCGCCCCCGCAAGCTGGCTGCGCCTGCGTTCGCTCGAAACCGATCCCTGGGCCGGCGCCAGCACCAGCTTCTTGCCCGAAGACAACCGCAAGGGCGACAAGCTCCACGAAATGGTCGAGCGCCTCAGTGCACGCCTGGGCCCCCAGCAAGTCCTGGTGCCCAAGCTACAGCCCGACCACCGCCCCGAACGCATGCAAGTGTGGCAACCCGCCCTGCAAGCCCCAAAACAGCGCCCTTCCAGAAACACCGTGGAACCGGCTCCGCCGGTCCACCAGTGTTGCCCCCTGCAAGGGGGTAGGCAAAGCGACACGAAGTGCGCGAAGCCTGGGGGTGAGTCCATCTACCCGGGGTGGTTGTTGCCGGAGCCGCTGCCTCTTGAGATGGATGGCGAGCGCCCCTGCTACCAAGGACCGCTGCGCAGGCTGATCGGCCCCCAGCGCGTCGAAGCAGGCTGGTGGGGCGGCGTGGAAGAGGGCGGCCAACCCGCAGTGCGCGACTACTACGTCGCCGAAAGCCCCAAAGCCGGCCTGGTGTGGATCTTCCGCGAGCGCTCGACCGCCTGCTTTGCCGAAGGCGAGGTCCGCTGGTACTTGCAAGGTCTCTATGCCTGAACTCAGCGGCAAGAAAACCCGTGCGCTGACGCTCGCCGAGGTCCACGCCTTGCCGCAGCCGGAGCGGCAACCGCCCGCGCCCGGACTGCCGGGCTATGCCGAGCTTCATTGCCTGACCCACTTCAGCTTTCAGCGCGGTGCCTCCACGCCCGAAGAACTGGTGGAGCGCGCCTATCAGCTCGGCTACACGGCGCTTGCAATCACCGATGAATGCTCTGTGGCCGGTGTGGTGCGTGCGCACGTCGGCCTGCGCGAACTGCCCGCCAAGCTCGATGTCTACGAGCGCGAACATCCTGACGAGCCGCCCATTCCGCGCAACCCTGATTTCCGCCTGCTGTTCGGCAGCGAATTCCGCTTCGATCGCTTCAGGCTCGTGGTCATCGCGAACGACACCGAAGGTTGGGGCAACCTCTGCGAGTTCATCACCGCCGCGCGAACCACCGAGCTGCCCAAAGGCCAATACCGGGTGACCTGGGACGGCAGCGACGTCGCTTCGCTGAAGCACTGCCAGATTCTTTTCGTGCCCGACCGAAAGCCCGGCGGCGCCATCGACATCGAGCAATTGCACGAAGACCTCTCGGCCGCGAAGGCGTTGTTCGACGGCAACCTGTGGCTGGCGGTGGAGATGCTCAATGAACTCGATGACGACCTCTGGTTCGTCACGCTGTTCCAAGCCGGCGAGCGGTCCGGCGTGCCGCTCGTGGCGGCCGGCGACGTACACATGCACGCACGCGCGCGCAAGCCGCTGCAGGACGTGCTCACTGCCGTGCGCGAAGGCAAGACCGTGGCCGAATGCGGCTTCGCATTGCAGTCCAACGCCGAGCGGCATCTGCGCCAGCGCGTGCGGCTGGCCGCGCTCTACACCGACGAGATGCTGGCGAACACGCTCGAAGTGGCGCGGCGTTGCCGTTTCGATCCCGAGGTGATCCGGGAGAACTACAAATACCCGCTCGAAAGCGTCGGCAATGGCGAGACGCCCGCGCAGACGCTGGTGCGCAAGACTTGGGAGGGCGCGCGCGACAAATATCCTTCGGGCATCCCGGAGAAGGTGTCGCTGCAAATCGAGCGCGAGCTTCGATTGATCCTCGAGCTCGAATACGAGATGTTCTTTCTCACGGTCGAGGACATCGTCCGCTTTGCCCGCTCGAAAGACATTCTTTGCCAGGGACGCGGCTCCTCGGCCAATTCGGCGGTTTGCTTCTGCCTGGGCATCACTGCGATCGACCCGGACAAAGGCCATCTGCTGTTCGAGCGATTTCTCAGCCGCCATCGCCGCGAGCCGCCCGACATCGACGTCGACTTCGAGCACCAGCGGCGCGAAGAAGTCATCCAGTACATCTATGAAAAATACGGGCGCGAACGCGCAGCCATTGCTGCTGTCGTCATCTGCTATCGCGCCCGCAGTGCGCTGCGCGACGTGGGCAAGGCGCTCGGCATCGATGCGCGGCTCGTCGACGAATTCGCCAAGGACCACTACTGGTTCGACGAAGCCGTGCTGGGCGAGCAACTGCGCGCCGCCGCAGAGCGCGTGGGCGTGCAGGAGGACGAGCTCAAGCTGCTGCAATGGATCGAGCTCACGCGGGAGCTCAGGGGTTTTCCGCGCCACCTGAGCCAGCACGTCGGCGGCTTCGTGCTCACGCACACGCGGCTCACGCGCCTGGTGCCGGTGGAAAAGGCGTCCATGAAAGACCGCTCGGTCATCCAGTGGGAAAAGGACGATCTCGAAGCGATGGGCATGCTCAAGGTCGACGTGCTCGCGCTAGGCATGCTCAGCGCCATCCGGCGTGGGCTCGAACTCATGAACCATTGGCGCGGCACGACGCGGCAGATGTATCAGATCCCCAAGGACGATGCGAAGGTGTTCGACATGATTTGCGACGCGGACACTGTCGGCGTGTTCCAGATCGAGAGCAGGGCGCAGATGTCGATGCTGCCGCGCCTGAAGCCGCGCACCTATGAAGACCTGGTGATCCAGGTGGCGATCGTCCGGCCCGGGCCCATACAGGGCGGCATGGTGCATCCCTATCTCAAGCAGCGCGATCGATTGCGCCAGGGGCTGCCGATCAAGTACGAGAAGGAAGAACTGCGCGTCGCACTGGAGCGCACGCTGGGTGTTCCGATCTTCCAGGAACAGGTGATGCAGATCGCCATGATCGCGGCCGAGTTCTCGGCCGACGAAGCCGATCAGTTGCGCCGCGCCATGGCGGCCTGGAAGCGCAAGGGCGGCCTGGACAAGTTCCACGACAAGCTGGTCGGCGGCATGGTCAATCGGGGCTATGAGCGCCCGTTTGCCGAGGCGATCTTCCAGCAGGTGCTCGGCTTCGGCGACTACGGCTTTCCTGAAAGCCATGCGGCGAGCTTTGCACTGCTGGTAACGGTGAGCTCGTGGATCAAGTATCACGAGCCCGCCTGCTTCCTGGCCGCATTGCTCGATGCGCAGCCGATGGGCTTCTACAGCCCTTCGCAGCTCGTGCAGGATGCGCGGCGCCATGGTGTCGAGGTGCGGCCGGTCGATGTGACGACGAGCGAATTCGACAGCAGCCTCGAAGCTCGCGCGCCCGATGCACCGCGCATGCCGACTGGCACCGAGGCTCGCTATGCCGATCGGCTGGGGCGCGCGCCGCAGCCAGCCGTGCGCCTGGGTCTACGGCGCGTTTCGCGCCTCAGCGAGGCGGGCGCCAAACGTCTTCTGGCCGCGCGTGCGCAGGCGCCTTTCACCAGCACCGAAGACCTTGCGCTTCGTGCGGAACTCGATGGCAAGGACATGGCGGCACTGGCCGCGGCCGATGCGCTGATGGCGCTCTCCGGCCATCGTCGACAGCAGGTGTGGGATGCGACCGCGCAGCGCCGCGCGCCCGCGCTGCTCAAGGGTGTGCCGATCAACGAGCCGGCGTTGCAACTGCCCGTTGCGTCCGAAGGCGAGGAGATCGTCGGCGACTACGCATCGTTGGGCCTCACGCTGCGCCGCCATCCGCTGGCGCTCCTGCGCTCGCGGCTGGCGCGCATGAACCTCATGAGCGCGGAGCAACTCCGTTCACTGCCCAGCGGACGGACCGTGCGCGCCTGCGGCATCGTGCAAGTCCGCCAGCGTCCGCAGACCGCCAACGGCACCATCTTCGTCACGCTCGAAGACGAGACCGGCAACGTCAACATCATCGTCTGGAGCCACGTGGTCGAGACTTGGCGCGAGCAGGTGCTCAAGGCGAAGCTGCTGGCTGTGCAGGGCACCTGGCAGCGCGACATGGACACCGGAGGCGAGGTGCGGCATGTGGTGGCGACCGGATTCAAGGATCTGACGCCGCTGCTGGGAAGGCTCGCTCAAAGCAACAGCAGCCGCGACTTTCATTGACTCAGGCTTGCTCGCTTTTGCGTGAGGTCCCTGGCTTATAGTGGCCGCGCCGACGCGCAGTTGCGCCGGTAAAAAAAAGATTCAGGGAGATTCAATATGACGAACCGTTCGCGGTCGGCGCAGCGCCGATCGCATTTCCGCGCGTGCCCCGCCCGGGGCTTTGCCTTAAGCAATGCCGGCCTATTGCGCAGATGGCTCGCAGCAGCCAGCACGCCAATATCCTTGGTGGTTCTGGCATTCGTGGCCTTCCTAGCATTGCATGGAACTGCCGCCCATGCGGCTCCAGTGACATGGCCGGCCAGATATGGCGAAGTATTGGACCTCTACGAGGCCGATAGGCAACAAAGACCACCCGTGTTCAACGTCGCCACGGAGGCAGAAGCCTGTCAGGCGGAAAACCAGAATCTCATTCGTGGGTTCCGCGGTGCCTTCAAGTACTGCGCCAATCCCAACACTTCCTACTGCGCAGACTCAGTCTTGAAGGACTCAGACCCACCCGTGCAAATCTGCACCTTCACGGCGCCCAACGGGTTCGAGGTCGAGTCCCCAGGCGATCTTGGCTACTACATCAACCCGATATGCGGCGACGTCCCAAGGACAGCGCCGCCCCCGTTTGGCTCTGTGCGCGTGCAATACGTCAAGTCGCTGGACCACACCACATGCACCTGTCCGGAAGGGAGTACGCCGCATATGGCGAGCGGAGGCTATTGCATCTTGGCCCGCAGGATCGAGTTGACCGCTTCGAGAACGACCTTCAAGCCCGGCGGGGCAAGTAAACCGGTCGAGTTGAAGGTCGCTGTCTACCTCAACGACGGGTCCGGTCGAGGAGCGCCCGGCGAGCCCGTCGAACTCTCGGTGATTCCTAGTGGGGGTGTGCCCGGCACGCTGACACCGACGACCGGCTTTGCGAACAACGGCGGCGGTTTCGGCGCGACTTACTACTTTCCGGGGAGCTTTCAGAAGGCACGCGTCGATACCATCCGCGCCACATGCCGGGGCTGTGTCGAGCCGGCGACAGTTGAGCTGAGGATGGCGCCGATTGTGGTTGGGTTTTTCAATGGGGTTTGGAATACAGACTATCAGGCGAGCGATGGTCTAAAAGCACTCAAGGAACTTATTGGTCTGAAGTACGAAGGCACAGACCTGCGCTATGAGAATTTTTATAACCAAACCGGTACGGGCAACGGCAACACTGCTTTGCAGGACATTGCCGAAGTGTTCATCCAGCGCGGCAATGAACTCGATGGCGTGCTCAATAACCGGTGGGAGCACTATTGGGAGTTGCTCGCCGGCAAACATGCCGAAGGCGATTCGCTCACCGCCCGCCTAATCAATGGATTGGGCAACGGAGCGTCGGCCTTGGCCGGGCTGTTTGATGCGACCTTCAACGCCATGCTGGGCCAGATGTTCAGCGGCTACTCGCAGATGCTCAGCAATCCGCCCACCGCTGCGGACGTGGCGGCACAACTTCAAAAGCTCAGGGGCTTGGCCGACGAAGACTATTCCTTCGCGCTCATCGCGCATTCGCAAGGCAATCTGTTCGTGAACAGCGCTTATGACGGGCTTCGCGGCAGTCACCCGGACACCAAGGCCGGTGTGATTCACGTTGCCCCGGCTTCGCCGACGCAGAGAGGCGAACACCTGTTGGCCGATATCGATCTCGTCATCAATGGTCTGCGTGTTCAGGGCATCAGCGCTGTGGCGCCAATCAACATCAATCTGCCAGCAAGCAAGAGCGACCTGAGCGGACATACCTTGGTTGACACCTATCTTGACCCGACCCGTGCGGCGCGGGAAAAGATCAACGGGATGGTTCAGGCCGTGCTCGGCAAGCTCTAGGTTCTATACGGGGAGAAAAAATGAAAATGGCAGGATTTTTGAAATCGCTCATCGGTGGCGTTCTCTTGGCAGCAATTCTTGGGGCCTGCGGCGGCGGTAGTGGCGGTGGCTCAGGCTCCTTCGGAGCGGGCACAGGTTCGTCCACGTCATCGACCGGTAGCTCGTCCGAACCGTCGTCTGGCTCGTCATTCGGTTCGTCGCCCACTGCGCCGGGAAGTCTCACGCTCGCCCAGCAGAGCGAACAGCTGGAGCGCAAAGGGGGCTATCCCACACTGGATCGTTCGTCCGACATTGCAGGGCCGGACGCCAACAAGAATGGCGTACGCGACGATATCGAGACTTGGATCGGCACGCTCGACGTGACCGAGCCGCAGCGCAAGGCGCTTACGCAGAATGCGAGCGCTATTCAGCAAACTCTGATCATTGACCTCACGGACAAGGCTGCAGTGCAACTAGCGGGAGAAAAAATCATGGCTGCGGTCAACTGCGGTGGAGACAGATTTACTCCCCATGCGCAGTTCTCCAAGTTGGGGGGAAAGATCGAAGCCATGACCGCAAATACCCGGCAGCGCGCTGAGCGCTACATGCAATACAACAAAGCACGTTCCGGCAGCAGCACGACTCTCCCCAACTACGACACCTGCGAACCGTAAACGGCGGCGTCTTCCGGGCACCGCCATCCGGCATTTCGCGCACCACTCCCGCGATGCCTCACGCTCGCAAAGCAGCTTGAATGACTAAAAAGGAAGGGTAGTTGCGGCGAACCGCTCCGAGTTCAACGCGATTCGAAGAAGCGCAGCGGCGGGGAACGGTTGCCGTCTTCACGAAAATGGCGGCGCCGGCCGCTCGTGCGCGGTCACCGTGCGCTTGATGAGCTTGCCTTCGCGAAGCAGCGACACCTGAACAGGTCGCCCAACGCGCTCGGCACCCAGCAGCCGCAGCAAGTCGTCCGCGCCCCGCACGACGACATCGTCGAGCGCGATGAGGATGTCGCCGACGCGCAAGCCCGCCAGATCGGCTGCGCCGCCGGCCTGCACTTCGCCGATGCGCACCGCGTGCGCGTCCGAATGAATCGCCAGCGCCACCCGCCGTGACATGGGGACTGTCTGCGCCGCAATGCCCAGATGCGCGCGCCGCACGCGGCCGTGGGCAATGAACTCGCCGATCACGAAGCGCGCCGTGTTGCTCGACACCGCGAAAGCGAGGCCCTGCGCACCGGCGATCATCGCCGTGTTGATGCCCACCACCAGCCCCGAGGCAGCCACCAGCGCACCGCCGGAGTTGCCCGGGTTGAGCGCCACATCGGTCTGGATGACGTCGTCAATCAGGTGTCCGCTCTGGGAGCGCAGCGACCGGCCCAGCGCCGAGACGATGCCCGCGGTGATCGTCGATTCGAAACCCAGCGGATTGCCGATGGCCACCACCAAGTGCCCACGTTTCAGCACCTTTGAATCGCCCAGCTTCGCCGTTGCCGCGCCGCGCGGCAGTTCCACGCGCAGCAGCGCGAGATCGGTTGCGGGATCGTCGCCCAGGACTTCGGCTTCCCGGTCGCCCGCCTCAGTAAGCCCGATGCGAACCCGGCGCGCACCGCCGACGACATGGCTGTTCGTCAACACCAATCCGTCGCCGGCAATCACCACGCCGGAGCCGAGACCGCTGCGGCGCCCGGAACCGCCCTGTACGCGCACGACAGCCGCACCCACACTGTCGGCCACGGTTGCGACCGCGTGCGAGTAGGCATCGATGAGCGCGTCCTGGGCCGGCTCGGCCTCTTCGCCGCTGGTGTGGATGGAAGGTGTGTTGTCGTCAAACATGATGACCTCATGACCTCAGAGATGGATGACGCCTTGCCGGACGGCCTGTGCCACTGCGTCCGTGCGGCCGGTGGCGTCGAGCTTGTCGAGCAGCGAGCCCACGTGGAACTTGGCCGTGTGGACGGAGATACCCAATCGTCGCGCGATGCTTTTGTTCGATGCGCCTTCGGCCATGAGCGCCAGCACTTCGAGTTCCCGCCGCGTCAGGGAGCTATCTGCATTCGAGTCGGTCTCGGGGTTGGCGTTGGCCACAACCAGAGCGACATCCGCGGGCTCGCCACGCCGCGCGATGCGCACACCGGGAGCGTCCGCAAGCCATGCCAGCAGCCGTTCGGACAATTCGGCGTCTTCGACATCGACCGCGATCACGATCGGGTCCGTGATGTTCGTCGTGGTCAATCGGCCGGCCTTTCGCCGATGGTGATTTGCGCTTCGGCCGCCTGCCCGGCGCGTTGCAGCGACAACTTGACGATGGAGCCCACACTGGCGGGTCCCAGCGAGCGCAACAGCGTCTGCACGCTGCGCAGCGGTTCGTTGTTCCACGCGAGGATCACGTCGCCTTGATGCAGTCCTGCTGCCGCAGCGGGGCCGTCGCGGTCGACGCCCATGACCATCGCGCCGATGCCCTCCGGCCCGGCCTTCACTGGCTGGAGCGCTACGCCGAGATAGCCGCGCGGCACTCTCCCGTGGGCGGCAAGCTGTGCGGCGACGCGGTCGATCGTTGCGCCTGGAATGACGATCACGCGCCGGCGCGGCCCGAACACGCTCATGCCGATGGCACGGCCCAGCGCATCCAGCGCCAGTCCGCCTTCGGCGCTGCGGCGCATCGTCAGCCCGAGTTCGATGCGTGCGTCGATTTCGCCGCCGCGCAGGCTGCGCCATGCGGGGCCGGAGAGCGCAACCAAGCCAGCAGCCGCGGTCGGCGTGCCGTCGAAAGACCCGATTGCAAGCGCGATCGAACCGACGCGCACCGGCATTGCATCGAACGTGACCGGGGAAGGCGCAGCACTTTCGAGACGAAGCAGCGCAACGTCAGTGCCGGCATCGCGCCCTACGAGCGTAGCTTTGGTGCTTGCTCCGCCTGGCAGGCGCACCGTCAGGTCCGTCGTGCCCGTCAGGTCGTCAGGCAGTGCTTCTTCGCTGGTGACGACCAGCCCGTCGCGCCACGCAATGCCGCTGGTGCGCGCGCGCCCGGCATGCACGGCGACCACGCTGCCGGCTGCGGCGGCGACGACGTCAGCCATTGCTGCCGACAGTTGTTCGAGAGAGAAAGAACGGGGGGGTTCGCGGATATCGGCCATGGGAGCTCCTTAGATGGCTTCATTGTGTGAAGCCGCAAGGGCTTGCCGCTACTGCCCTGTTGGGTAGGGTCAGGGTCGGCCGGGGCACACCACCCGGCTTGCGGACGCCATCAAGCGCCATCGTCCGACAAACCTGGTTACGAAATCGGGGTTAAAGACGAGGGCAGCCAGCCCAACGTTAAGAAATAACGTTTAAAAACAACTCGACAAGAGCAAGTCACTGGCTGATCCGCTGATCCAGACCCTTGAGGGAGGTGCCAGATGTCCGTGCGCGGCAAAGACAATTTCATGGTTTTCGGCTCGCCGAGGATCGAGGAAGACGAGATTCGTGAAGTCGAAGCCGTGATGCGCTCCGGCTGGCTGGGCACCGGGCCTCGCGTCGCGCAATTCGAGCGGGAGTTCGGCCGCTACCGCGGCGCGCCGCATGCCGTGGCACTGAACTCTTGCTCCGCTGCATTGCATCTGTCGCTCTTGGCTTCGGGCGTCCAGCCTGGCGACGAAGTCATCACGACGCCGATGACCTTCTGCGCGACGGCCAACGCCATCATTCACGCAGGCGCGACGCCGGTGCTTGCCGACATCGATCCGAAGACGCTGAACATCGATCCCTCCCAAGTACGCGCCAAGCTGACTTCTCGAACGCGCGCCATCGTTCCTGTTCATTTCGCTGGCCGCCCTTGCGAGATGGACACGCTGATGTCGATGGCACGCGACCAGAACCTCAAGGTCATCGAAGACTGCGCTCACGCCATCGAAACCGAGTACCGCGGGCGCAACGTCGGGACGATCGGGGACTTCGGCTGTTTCTCTTTCTACGTGACGAAGAACCTCATGACGGGCGAGGGCGGCATGGTGTTCGCGCGCAGGGAGGAAGACGCAGCCACCATCAAGGTGCTCGGTCTTCATGGCATGACCAAGGATGCATGGAAACGATTCGGTGACGAAGGCTACAAGCACTATCACGTCGTCGCGCCGGGCTTCAAGTACAACATGATGGACTTGCAGGCTGCCATCGGCCTGAAGCAGCTCGCACGCGTCGAGGCGTACTGGCAGCGGCGCAAGGCGATCTGGGAACGCTACATGGAAGAACTGGCCGACCTGCCCATCGAGCTGCCGCCGGAGATCGCACCCGATACGCGTCACGCCCATCACCTCTTCAGCATCCAGGTCGATAAGGCGCGATGCGGCATTGCGCGCGACGAGTTCCTCGACGCGATGACCGCGCAGGGCATCGGCATCGGCGTGCACTATCTCGCCTTGACCGAGCACCCGTACTACCAGCACACGTTCGGGTGGCGGCCTGAAGATACGCCGCACGCCACGCGCGTGGGCAGGCAGACGGTTTCGCTGCCCCTTTCCGCCAAGCTGACCGATGAGGATGTCGACGACGTGATCGAGGCGGTGCGACGGGTCCTGCAGTGACGCGCTCGGGGATGTCGCATCGTGCAGATCTCCATCCTCATTCCGGCATACGCCCGACCCGAGCAGCTCGGCGAAGCGCTTCAAAGCATCGCGATGCAAGACCGCGCGCTGATCGGCGAGATCATCATCGGCGACGACAGTCCGCCTCGCTACTGGCCCGCGAACCGGGCGGCCATTGCCGCGAGCGGGCTGGCAGAGCTCATCGAATACGTGCCGAGCGATCCGCCCAAGGGGATCTATCCCAATCACTGGTTTCTGGCATCGAAGGCGCGCTTCGAACATCTGCTCTTCCTGCACAACGACGATCTGCTCCGCCCCTTCGCCTTGCGAGCGCTGGCCGATGCCTGTGCCAACGAGAGCGACCCGCGCGTGAAGCTCTGGTTCGGCAAGCAGCAGATCATCGACGAGTCCGGTGCGGTGGACACGTGGAATTCGGCGAGCAACGACTTCTGGTACGGCAGGGACGGGCCGGGCGGTTCCCGCCCTGTGTGGGAATGGTGCCTCACGGAGTCCATCCCCGCGGACGCCTATCTGGTGGAGAAGGCCACGTATCTGCAACTCATGCGAGGTGAGCGCGACGGCAATGTCGGGGATTGGGCCTTCTCGGTGAGGCTGGCCAACAGCGGCAACTGGGCGCGTCTGGTTCCGGAGCCGGTCTCGCGCTACAGGGTGCAGAAAGGGTCGGTCACCAGCAGCGGACGTGGCGTCGACGCGCATCGGGCGTTCGAACTCGCCCGCGAGTTGCGCGTGCCGGCCGAGTTCGAAAAGGCGAGGGCCAAGCGCCTTTATCGCCACATGCTGGTCGTGGCAAGCCGCTATGTGCGGGACGGAGAGCGGATGAACGGATGGCGCGCGTTCCTGTCGCCGCACATTCCATGGTGGCAGCGGTTCACGCTGCGCTCGGCCTGGGTGCTGGTGATGCTGTCCACGCCGCGTTCGCTGTGGCATTGGGCCCTGCGCTACAAGGAGTGAGCCGCAACGCGTCGCAGTCTGGAGGCGGTAGCATGCCGCCTCGAAAAAAACTCATCGCGACGCAATCATGGCCACTTTCGAATGGATCATCATGCTGCTGCTTGGCGCGGCGCTGCTCGCCGCGCTCGCACGCAAGGTGGGCGCACCGTATCCGACCTTTCTTGCGCTCGGTGGTGCCGCGCTCGCGTTCGTTCCCGCCAGCCCGAACTGGACGCTCGATCCGCAACTCGCGCTGACGCTCTTCGTCGCGCCGGTGCTGCTCGATGCGGCATACGACACCTCCTTGCGCGACCTGCGCCTGAACTGGCGCCCGATCGCCGGGCTTGTGCTCGCGGCGGTCGGCACCACGGTGTTGGCAGTCGCGCTTGTCGCGCGCTGGCTGGTGCCCGAGATGCCGTGGCCGGTGGCGATTGCGTTGGGCGCGATCGTCGCGCCGCCTGATGCCGCCGCCGCAACAGCGGTCATGCGGCAGGTCAAGCTGCCGCACAAGCTGCTGAAAATCCTCGAAGGCGAAAGCCTGTTGAACGACGCGAGTGCGCTGCTGGTCTACCGGCTCGCGATCATGAGCGTGGTGGCGGGCCATCTGGGCTTCGGCAGTTTCGCGCCGGTGTTCCTGCTGACCGTGTTCGGCAGCCTCGCGGCCGGCGTCGGTTGCGCGTTCGTGTTGCGGCCGCTGACGAGCGGGCTTCGTGAGGTGCCCATTGCGCTGATCATTCAGTTCTCGCTCACGTTCGGGGTCTGGATTGCCGCCGAGGCGATCGGTCTTTCCGGCATCTTGACGCTGGTGGCCTATGCCATGACGGTGGCGCGCCGCGGTGGCACGCAAATGCCGGCGCACATGCGCGTGCCGATCTTCGCTGTGTGGGAGACGGTGGTCTTCGTTCTCAACGCGTTTGCGTTCGTGCTGATCGGCATGCAGTTGCGGCCTATCTGGCAGCGTCTTGAAGCCGGTGGCTCGCGCAATGATGCGGTCGTCACCGCGGCGGTGGTGCTCTGCGTCACTATCGCCGCGCGCTTTGCATGGGTGATGAGCTACAAGGTGCTGACGCATCGCCGTGCAAGCCGCGAGGATGTTCCGGCCCGGCCCGTCGTCGGCAGTGCGGTGGTGCTCTCGTGGGCGGGGATGCGCGGCATCGTCACGCTGGCGGCGGCCTTTGCCATTCCGGAGACGCTTCCGAACGGTTCGCCCTTTCCCTATCGCGATCTCATCTTGCTGTGCGCGTTTGCAGTGGTGCTCGGCACGCTGGTGCTTCAGGGACTGACCATCGGCCCTCTGATCAAGCGCCTGGGCCTGACGGACGACGATCCCGTCGGTCGCGAAGTGCGCCTGGGGCGCGCGAATGCGTACGGCGCGCTGCTCGATGCAATCAAGGACGACGAGACGCTGCCTGCAAAGCTGCTTCGCAAGGAATACGGCGCGGTGGTCGAACTGAACACCAGCGAATCTCGCGAGGCGACGATCGACGAAGTCCCCGGCGGGCCGCTCAGGCGCCGCGCCATCGCGGTCGCCCGGCAGCGAGCCTTCGAGATGCGGCGCGATGATGTCATCGGCGACGATGCGTTTCGGGTGCTGGTGCAGGAGCTCGATTGGGCTGAACTGAGCGCGGGCGGCGGCAGGCGCGATTGATGCCGCGTCAGGCGCCTTCTGGTGGGCGCCTTCTTCTTTTATTGATGTCCAGTCCGCATCAATGCTGCCCGCCGTTTTCATCGAAGCAAGCGCCGCCCCGGCCCTACGATGAAGCACGAGGTGGCAGTCATGACAATGGACTTTCAACGTGCAGAGGTCGCGGGCGACAACCAGGCCGGCGATGCGATCGCGGAATTCTTCGCCCACAGCGCAGAGGACAGGTACTGTGGCTGGGATCTTTTCGCGAACGTCGCTCACTGGGCAAGCGTCTCGGCCGGCATTGCATTCATGGTGGCAGCCGGCCTCGATCTCTTCTAGCCCGCTTCAGGAAGCCGCGCGGCAGACTCCCGATGCTGCGAGCGCCGCTGGCCGGTTGAGGCGCGCGGACGCAGCGGCTGTGCGAGTGCTCGCGGTGTGGATCAGAAGCGCAGCGACGACCATGGCCATTCCCAGGAGTTCGTTCGCCGAAGGAAGCTTGCCGAGCGCGACACTCATCAACAGCGCCGAGACGGGGACGAAGTTCAGGAAAGCGGTGCCGGTGACAGCGCCCATGGTGCGAACGCCGTAGTTGAAGGCAAGCACGGCCACCGCTGAAGAAATCAGGCCCACGTAGGCCAGCGCGTGCCACGACAGCATCAGTCCGGAGGCGCTCGGAACATCGGCCACTCCCGTGGCGGTGGCGACCACGGCACCCAGCACAAGCAGCGGCCATGAGGCGACGACGGTGAGTGCGCTGTATTCGACAACATCGAGCCTGTCGGCAAACTGCGCGGCGCCGCGTGTGTACCAGACCCACCCGAGCGTGCCGAAGAAGGCCATCGCATCGCCGAAGGCAGTGGACTCGCCGGTGCCAGCGCCATGCGGCGACAAGACGCCCGAGACGATGACGACACCGGCCAATGCGAGCAGGCTCGTCAGGACGGTGACCCTGGAGGGGCGAATGCCGTCGAGCGCCCAGCGCAGCAACTGCGTCGTCATCGGCGTGGTGGCCATGATGATCGCCCCGTGCGACGGCACCGAATGCGCGAGCCCGGTCAGCAGCATCACGCTGAAGACGCCGAAGCCCGCCAGGCCTCGCATTGCAAGCGGCATTGCATGCGCTCGCAGCTTGATCCACGGCGCGGCACCGCGTGGCGCCAGCAGCGCGACAAAGAGCATCGCCGACAGGCTGTAGCGGATCAGCGTCAGCCAGAAGGGGTCGACGTGGTGCAGCACACCCTTGCTGACGAGGAACATGCCGCCCCAGGCGGATGTGGCAAGCAGCAGTGCGGCAATGCCGAGCGTACGGGGATGATTTGTCATGGAGTGCCTCAGGCATTGAATTCGATGCCTGGAGCATGGGCGCGGAAGCGGCCGGCGACCATTCGTTTCTTTGGACCGGGGCCTCAGGAAAAGCGAATGGCCGAAGGCGCGCGATGCACGCACAATTTGCCGCATGGAGCTCTACCAACTCAAGACCTTCGTCGCCATCGCGCGCGAAGGCAGCCTGACGCGCGCCGCCGAACGCGTCTTCACCAGTGCGCCTGCCGTGAGCGCGCAACTCAAGGCACTGGAGGACGAACTGGGCGTGAAGCTCTTCGACCGCACCCCGCGTGGCATGACGCCGACCGAAGCCGGCGTGAGCCTGCTCGAAGAAGCCGAGCGCACCTTGGCCTCGGCAACGCGCATGCGGTCGACGGCGGAGCAGATTCGCGGCGCCGCGCAGGGCGTCGTTCGCTTCGGCACCGTGGTCGACCCAGTGGCGCTGCGGCTGGGCGATGTGCTGGTGAAGCTGGCCGAGCGACATCCGCAGGTCACGCTGCAACTGCAACAGGGGCTCTCGCACCAGACGCTGGAAGGCGTGCGGCGCGGCGAGCTGGACTGCGCCTACGCCCTGAGTGACAGCGAAGAGATCGAGGGCCTGGTCGTGCAGCGCCTCGGCATCGTCGACTTGGTCGTCACGCTGCCGCCGCCGCTTGCGAAGGCGCATCCGGCGCTCACCCTCGAATCACTCACCACCCTGCCGTGGGTCGGCACGCCGGCCTCGTGCATCCTGCGCGCGCATCTGGACGGCCTTTTCGCGAGCATTGGCCGCGAGTACCGTCCGACGCAGACGGCCGACAGCGAAACCGCCATGCGCGCGATGGTCGCCAGCGGACTTGGCGCCGGGCTCTTGCGTCTCGATCAAGCCGAGCAGGGCGAGCGCCAGGGTGAGCTCTCCATCTGGCAAGGATGGCGTTCGCACACCTGGCTATGCTGGGTTGCGCCTGCCGGCGGCAAGCGCACCGCGGCGGTCGACGCGGTCAGGGGCGCGGTGCTCGAAGCCTGGGCTTGACGACCGGCGCTTCAAACGCGCGCTCCGCAGCGTTAACCTAGCGCCATGGACGCTCTTGCTTTGCAGCGCAATCTTGTCGGCGCACCGATCGGGCCCCCTCCACCGGCACCCGACCTGCCCACGCCGCCGCCGCCTGCCCCACCTCCGCCGCCGCCGCCCGTGGTCGATCCACCCGCGGCAGATCCTCCACTGGTGGAGCCCGGCGCGCCGGCGCCTGTGGCGGATCCGCCGCCGGGCGCGTCGGCGACCGGGGCGATCGGCGTGCTCGGACGCGTACACGCGCGACGGTTGCGCGAGGTCTATCGATCGGCCGGCTGGCCGTGCTGCGATCCGATCGAGATCGACCTGCTCGCCGCTGGGCTTCTGGAGCGCATGCGGTCCGCGCACGGCCACGAAACGCTGCGCGTGACCGACGCAGGCATCGCGCACATCGCGACTTCGCTGGTCATCCATCGCGGGGCGCTCTCGCGGCACGAGGCGCTCGTGGAGCGGATCGCACGCGAGATGACGCGGGCAGGGCGCATCGCATGGCGGGGACTCAGCCTCCGCGCGCGGCTCGCGCCCGTTCCCGGAGACGACAAGGCCCGATGGTGCATTGCGCGACCGGATGTGTTTTCGATCCGCAACACCAGTGTGGAGGCTTATGCGCAACCTGTCGTGCATGAGGTCAAGGTGAGCCGGGCCGATCTTCTGAGCGACTTGCGCAAGCCCGACAAGCGTGCGGCCTATCTCGACCTGGGCGGCGAATGCTGGTACGTGCTGGGCTGCGATGCGCGCGGGAGGCCGATCGGCGAGCCGGACGAGATTCCGGCGGAATGCGGCGTGCTGGTCGCGCAGGCGGAGCGGCTGGTCGTGGCGCGTGCGGCCGTCCACCGTGCCCTCCCGCGCATGCCTTTCGGCATCTGGATGGCGCTTGCGAAGGCGCAGCCTGTGGCGGGGTTCGAG
This sequence comes from Variovorax sp. 05N34, assembly GCF_056397405.1. NCBI lineage: Bacteria > Pseudomonadati > Pseudomonadota > Betaproteobacteria > Burkholderiales > Comamonadaceae > Variovorax > Variovorax sp. 05N34. The sequence goes on along the minus strand of NZ_JBFTNI010000001.1, from coordinate 668,530 downwards.
GACGAAGTGCAGGATTCCCTGACCGGCATCGACGGTCATCCATCATTGACCGGCAACGACGGTCAACGCGCGTGAATCGATCGCGCCTCCAGCACCTTCGCGAGCACTTCCACCCCGGCCGAAATGGCCGCCGGCGGAACACTGCCGAAGCCCAGCACCAGCCCGTTGTCATTGACCTGCGTCAACGCGAAGCGCCCGATGGGCGACGTGCTGATGCCGTGCAGTTCGGCGTCGCGCGCGATCGCGCCTTCGGAGACATGACGGGGTAGCTGCGCGATCGTGTGCAGCCCGCCATGCGTGGGCACGATGTCGAGCAGTCCGCCCAATCGCGCGCGGCAGGTGTCGACCAGGGTTTCATGCCGCTCCAGATAGAGTTGCCGCATGCGGCGCAGATGGGCCGAAAAATGGCCCTCGTCAATGAACTCGGCGACCACCGCCTGCGTGTGCGAAGGCACGCCCTGCAGGAAATGGCTCATGATGATCCTGAAGGTGTCGACCAGCGCGGGCGGCGCCAGCAGGTAACCCAGCCGCAGCGCCGGAAACAGCGACTTGCTGAAGGTACCCACATAGATCACGCGGCCGGTGGTGTCCACGCTCTTGAGCGTCGGCGGCGGACGCCCGCGGAAGAAGAACTCGCCGTCGTAGTCGTCCTCGATGATCCAGGCACCCGCGCGCTCCGCCGCATGCAGCAGCCCGAAACGGCGCTCCAGGCTCATCACATTGCCCAGCGGCTGCTGGTGCGAAGGCGTGACGAAGGCCAGCCGGAAGCGCGGCGCCAGGCGAAGTCCCTCGCTCACGCGCAGGCCTTCGTCATCGACGGGCACAGGCACCAGTTCGGCGCCGGTCGCGATCAAGCTGTTGCGTGCACCGATCGCGCCCGGGTTCTCGAACCAGACCTTGTCTCCCGGGTTCAGCAGTGTCGAGCCGATCAGGTGAAAGGCCTGTTGGGCGCCGCCGACGATGAAGAGTTGCTCGGGGTCGCAGGTGATGCCTCGATTGGCACGCAGGTGCGAGGCGATCGCGCGGCGCAGTTGGGGCGATCCGTTGGGGTCGCCGTAGCCCATGAGCTCGTCGCGCCCCCCACGCAGGTACTTGGCGGAAAGCCGCGCCCACTGGGCTTGCGGGAAGGCGTCGAAGGCGGGCAGTGCAGTCGTGAAGGCGCGCGTCACGTGCGGGAGCCGCTGGCGGGTGCCGAAGCGCTGCACCGCCTGCTGCATCACGGTCGAGAGCACCGGCGGCTCGGGCCGCGGGGTGGCCTGCGTCGACTCCGATGTCGGCTTCAGGGGCATCGGGCGCGCCGCGGCCAGCACGGCACTCACGAAGGTGCCGGCGCCGGTGCGCGACTCGACAAGCCCTTCGGCGCCAAGCCGGTCGAAGACTTCGATCACGGTGGTCCGCGAGACGCCGATCTGCTTGGCCAGGGTACGGCTGGCGGGCAATCGGTCGCCGGCATTGAAGCCGCCGCTCAGGATCATCTCGCGCAGCGCGACGCACAGGCGAGTGCTGATCGGCTGCTGCGACCCAGGGTCGATGCGCAGCGAAAGCAGCAATGATCCGCCGGCGCGTTTGACCATGAAATCTCCTTGTTGTCGTTTTCAAAATGGTATCAGTCAAACATCAGAATGGACCTGTCTTGCAGGCCACTTCGCGCCCAACATGGAGGCCTTGCTTCCATCGGTTCCACCGGTTCCGCCTCATGAAGATCCTGAAGATCGAGACCTTTGCCAATCGCCATGTCGGTTTCGTGCGGGTGACCGGCGAAGACGGTCGCCAGGGCTGGGGCCAGGTCTCGCCTTACAACGCCGACATCACCTCACAGGTGTTGCACCGCCAGGTCGCGCCCTGGTCACTGGGCCAGGACGATGAGGATCTGGATGCGCTGGCCGACCACATCGCCGAGCGCGAACACAAGTTCCCGTGCGCCTATCTGTACCGGGCGATCGGCGGCCTCGACACCGCCTTGTGGGACTTGCGTGGCAAGCGCGCAGGCAAGAGCGTGTGCGAACTGCTGGGCGGCACGCCGGGGCCGCTGCGCGCCTATGCCTCGTCGATGAAGCGCGACATCCGGCCGCAGGACGAAGCTCGCCGACTGCTGGCGTTGCGCGACCGGGATGGCTTCGACGCCTTCAAGTTCCGTGTCGGCGCCGAGTGCGGCCACGACATCGACGAATGGCCGGGCCGCACCGAGGAGATCGTGCCCACGATGCGGCGCGCGCTCGGCGGCGCCGCGCTCCTTGTCGATGGCAACAGCGGCTTCTCGCCGGCCCGGGCCATCGAGGTCGGCGCCCTGCTGCAGGACCAGGGCATCGAGCACTTCGAGGAGCCGTGCCCCTATTGGGAACTCGACCAGACGCGGGAGGTGCGTGAGGCGCTCGCGCTGGACGTCACCGGCGGCGAGCAGGACTGCTACCTCCCGATGTGGAAGCACATGATCGCGAGCCACACGGTGGACGTCGTGCAGCCCGACGTCTGCTATGTGGGTGGCATCTCGCGCACCTTGCGCGTGGCGCGGATGGCGGCCGAAGCCGGCCTGCCGTGTACCCCGCACAGCGCCAACCTTTCCATGGTCACTGTGTTCACCATGCACATGCTGCGCGCCATTCCGAATGCGGGGAAGTACCTCGAATTCTCGATCGAGGGCGCCGACTATTACCCATGGCAGGAAGGCCTGTTCGTACGCGCGCCTTATGCAGTGCGCGACGGCCATGTCACGGTCCCGGACGAACCCGGGTGGGGCGTGGAAATCGACCCGGAATGGTTGGCGCGCTCCAGCTACCAGCTCTCGGAGTTGGGCCGATGAACGCCGAGCTTCAGGCACTCGTGCGCGAGGCCCAGGCCACGGGCCGCATCTCAGGCCTGCCGGGTGAACACTTCATCGACGGCCGCTTCACGCCTTCTGCGCAAGGCGCGCGCATGGAGACTTTCGACCCGGGCACGGGCCAGGCTTTTTCGAGCTTTGCCGTGGGCGATGCCGACGATGTCGATGGTGCGGTGCGTGCCTCGCAGGCTGCGCTGCGGGGCCCGTGGCGCGCATTCGCACCGGCGCAGCGAGGGCGCCTGTTGTCGCGCATCGCCGAGCGCATCCGCGCCTCGGCCAACCGGCTCGCGGTGGCGGAGACTCTCGACTCGGGCAAGCGCCTCTCGGAGGCGCGGGCCGACGTCGCCGGCGCGGCCGCCACGTTCGAGTACTACGCGGGTGCCTGCGACAAGAACCAGGGCGACAGCATTCCACTGGGCCCCGATCACCTGGCCTATACGCTCAACGAGCCGGTGGGCGTTACGGCCCACATCATTCCCTGGAACTACCCGCTGTCGACTGCTGCGCGCGGCATCGCGCCCGCGCTCGCTGCCGGCTGCACCGTGGTCGCCAAGCCGGCCGAGCAGACGCCGCTGACCGCGCTGATGCTGGCCGCGCTGTGCGGGGAGGCGGGCCTGCCCGATGGCGTCTGCAACGTGGTCACGGGCACCGGCGCCGGGGCCGGTGCGGCGCTGGTGCGGCATCCGGGCGTGCAGCACATCAGCTTCACAGGATCGGTGGCGACCGGCATTCAGGTCATGCAGGCGGCCGCGCCGCACGTCACGCGACTGGTGCTCGAACTCGGCGGCAAGTCGCCCGTGGTGGTGCTGGCCGATTGCGACATGGATGCGGCGATCGAGGGCGTGCTCGGCGCCATCTACGAGAACGCGGGACAGATCTGCTCGGCCGGCTCGCGGCTGGTCATTGCGCGCGAGATCCATGAGGCCTTCGTCGAGCGCCTGCGGGCGCGGGTCGAGGCGATGACGTTGGCACATGGCCTGCGCGACACCGGCATGGGCCCGGTGAATTCTCTCGCACACCGGGAAAAGATCGCGGGCTACGTCGATAGAGCGCGTGAGCGCGGCGTGTGCGTGCGCACCGGCGGCCAGGCCAGCGCCGACCCGCTGACTGGGCGCGGCTGGTTCTATCAGCCCACCATCCTGGACGACCTGGAACCGCAGGACGAGGCGGTGCAAGAAGAGATCTTCGGTCCGGTCCTTGCCGTGCAGGTCTTCGACGACCTGGAGGAGGCGGTGGCGCTGGCCAACGGCACCGCGTTCGGGCTGGTCGCCGGCATCTACACCGGCAGCTTCTCGGCGGCGCATCGGCTCGCACGCGACATCGACGCGGGGCAGGTCTTCATCAATGAGTATTTCGCTGGCGGCATCGCGGTGCCCTTCGGCGGCAACAAGCTGTCGGGCTTCGGCCGCGAAAAGGGCATGGAGGCCTTGCGCAGCTACAGCCGCATCAAGTCGGTGGCGGCGCGTATCGCATGATCGGAATCGGCGACGCCGGACCTCGCCGCGTTGGGAATGACTGTGCAAGATGATTCGACAAGGAGTGAATCCATGAAGAGACTTTCGATCCGCAGGCGACTGACGCTGGGAACCCTCGCCGCGTTGAGTGTGTTGCTGGCCGGGCATGCCGCCGCGCAGCAGCAGTTGACCATCGTGTCCTTCGGCGGCGCTTTCCAGGAGGCGCAGATGAAGGCCAAGTGGGCCCCGGCAGCAAAGGCATTGGGCATCACGCTCAAGGAGGAAACGTACACCGGCATCGCCGACCTGCGCCTGAAGGCCAAGGCCGGCGCGGTGAGTTGGGACATCGTGGGCAGCGGCGCCGGCAGTGCCGCACGCGCGGGCGCTGAAGGTCTGCTGGAGCCGATCGACTACAAGACCGTCGACGTCTCGACCTTCGGGCCCGGACTGGCCACCGAATACTGCGTGGGCGGCACCGTGTTCTCCAACGTCTTTGCCTACAACACCAAGACCTACCCGGACGGGCGTCCGCAGCCGCAGACCTGGGCCGATTTCTGGGACGTGAAGAAATTTCCCGGCAAGCGCTCTTACCGAAACGCGGTGGCCGGCTCGCTCGAGCCAGCGCTGATGGCCGACGGCGTGCCGCCCGAGAAGGTCTACGAAGTGTTGTCGGCTCCCGGCGGCATCGAGCGTGCGCTCAAGAAGATCAAGGACCTGAAGCCCAGCATCGCAGTGTGGTGGTCCTCCGGCGCGCAGCACGCGCAGCTCATGAAGGACGGCGAGGTGGACATGGTGACCGGCTGGAACGGCCGCTTCGACGGCGTCATCAAGGACGGCGGAAACGTCAAGTACGGCTACGACCAGGCGATCCTCGACGTCGATTGCTACGCCGTGCCCAAGGGCGCGCCGAACCAGGCGCTCGCCATGAAGTTCCTGAACGAGATCGGCAAGCCGCAGTACCAGGCGGAACTCGTGAAGTACATCAACTACGGCCCGACGAACAAAAAGACCTTCGAGGGCAGCGCCATCGATCCGGCCGTGGCCAAGGGCCTGCCCACTTATCCTCAGAACGCTGCGAAGCAGATCCTGCTGGATCCCGCCTGGTACCTGAAGAACGAAGCCCGTGCGGCCCAGATGTACCAGAACATGCTGACGGAGTAGCCCCGCGCAGAGCGGGCTCCGCGATACTTGGCGGCCCGCGCGGCGGACTGCACAAACTTTCCAGAAAGCAGGTTGATGCATGGTGCGCAATTCGTCGCTGCCGATCTCGATGCGCCAGGTGACCAAGAAGTACGGCAACGTCTTTGCGCTCGACCATGTCGACCTGGACATCCGCAGCGGTGAATTCCTGACCCTGCTCGGGCCCTCGGGCTCGGGCAAGACTACGCTCCTGACCGTGCTGGCCGGCTTCACCCGGCCCGACCATGGCAGCCTGAGATTCGGCGATGCCGAGATGATCGCCACGCCGCCGCACAAGCGCGGCGTGGGCATGGTGTTCCAGAACTACGCGCTTTTCCCGCACATGAGCGTGGCGGACAACGTGGCGTTCGCGCTGCGGCTGCGCGGGGTGAGCCGCCGAGAGAGCGCAGAGCGCGTGGAAAAGGCCCTGGAGATGGTGCGGCTCGGCGGCTACGGCGCGCGTGCCATCGACCAGTTGTCGGGCGGCCAGCGCCAGCGCGTGGCGCTGGCCCGCGCAATGGTCTTCGAGCCGCGCATCATGCTGATGGACGAACCGCTGTCGGCACTCGACAAGCAATTGCGCGAGCACATGCAGATCGAACTGCGCCAACTGCATGACAAGCTCGGCATGACCACCGTCTACGTGACGCACGACCAGCGCGAGGCGCTCACCATGTCGGACCGCATCGCCGTCGTGAATGGCGGCCGCATCGTGCAGCTCGACACGCCGCGTGCCATCTACGAGCGCCCGTCCCATCGCTTTGTGGCCGAATTCATCGGCGAATCGACCTTCGTGCCGGTGACGGTTGAGCAGGGGCGGGTCATGCTGGCCGAGCGCACGCTGCGTGCCGCTGAGCATCCTGGCGCCGATGGCGCGCGGCTGTTGATGTTGCGTCCTGAGCGCTTGCGCCTGCTGGCGGCGGCGCAGACCGATCCCGAGCACGAGCACGAACTGAATGTCTTCGACGGCAGGCTGGTGGCGCAGGTGTACCAGGGCGACAGCGCCTTGCTGAACGTGGCGCTCGACGATGGCACGACCATCTGGCTGCGCCATGCCATCCATGCCACCGGGCAATCGCCACCCGAGCAGGGCGCTGCAGTGCGGCTGGGCCTGAGTGCGCAGGACACCGTGCTGCTGCCGCCCGAGGGAGTGGCGTCGTGACGGTGCTGGCCGCCGCGTGTGCGGATCCGCAGCCAGCACAAGGCCGCGCCGAACCCAACGCGCAGGCACTGCGCCGCGTCGCGCAATGGGAGCGGCTGGGCCTGCTCGGGCTGGTCGCGCCGGCACTGGTATTGATCGCTGTCACGATGCTGGTGCCGGTCGCCTGGCTGTTCTACCTGTCGCTGTTGTCCGATAGCGGTCAGTGGACTCTCGAGAACTATCAGCGGATGTGGGAGCAGCCCTCGTACTGGCGCACCTTCGGGACCACCTTCCAGGTCAGCCTGATGACCACCGGCCTGTGCATGCTGATCGGCTATCCGCTGGCCTATTGCCTCTCCGAGTTGCCGCGGCGGGCGGCCAATCTCTGCATGATCGCCGTGCTGCTGCCGCTGTGGACATCGCTGCTGGTGCGTACCTATGCGTGGCTGGTACTGCTGCAACGCAAGGGGCTGATCAATGAATGGGGAATCGCGCTGGGCTTGTGGGAAGAGCCGCTGGCACTGGTGCACAACCTCACCGGCACGCTGATCGGCACGGTGCACGTGATGCTGCCTTTCCTGATCCTGCCGCTGTATTCATGCATGCGCGCCATCGACCGCGACTACCTCAAGGCCGCTGCCAACCTGGGTGCTTCGCCGGCACGCACCTTCTGGCTGGTGTTCCTGCCGCTGTCGCTGCCGGGCCTGACCAGCGGCGCAGTGATCGTCTTCATTCTGTGCCTGGGCTTCTACATCACGCCGGCGGTACTCGGGGGCGGCAAGGTGATCATGGTGTCGAGCCGCATCGCCAACGACATCGAAGTGTTCTTCAACTGGGGAGTGGCCAGCGCGCTGGGTGTGGTGCTGCTGGTGCTCACGGTGGCGGTCATCATGCTCGCATCGAAGCTGATGGGTGCGCGCGGCCTGTTCGGCGGGCAGGAGGCGCGATGAGCATGCTCGATTGGCTCCAGCGACCGGTGACGCAGACCCAGGTCACGCGCGGCCGGCGGCTCTGGCTCTACGCGCTGGCGGGGCTCGTGATGCTGTTCCTGGTGATTCCGACCTTGATCGTGATCCCGATGTCGTTCTCGGCCTCGCAGTACCTCGAGTTTCCGCCGCGCGAGTGGTCGCTCCGCTGGTACGCGAGCTACTTCGCCTCGCCGTCCTGGATGCAGGCAACCGCGACCTCGCTCAAGGCCGCTGCGCTGACGACGCTGGTGGCGACGCCGCTCGGCACGATGGCGGCCTATGGCTTGCATGCCTCCCGCTGGCGTTTCGCGGGGCTGCTGACGATGTTGCTGCTGACGCCGATGGTGGTGCCCGTGATCCTGATCGGCATCGGCGTGTTCTACGCCTACGTGAAGCTCAAGCTGGTGAACACGCTGCTGGGCCTGGCGCTCGCGCACAGCATGCTCGCGGTGCCGGTCGTCATGATGGTGGTCGCGTCGGCGCTGAAGTCTTTCGACCTGAACCAGGAGCTGGTGGCCCGCAGCCTGGGCGCCTCGCGGCTGCGCGCCTTCTGGCTGGTGACGCTGCCGCAGATTCGCTTCAGCGTGGTGACCGCTGCCGTGCTGGCTTTCCTGACCTCTTTCGACGAGGTGGTGGTGTCGCTTTTCGTCTCGGGCGGCGACCATTCGACCTTGACGCGCAACATGTTCAATGCGCTGCGCGATCAGGTCGATCCGACCATCGGCGCGATCTCGACGTTGATCATTTCCGTGTCGTCGCTGCTGCTGGTTTTCACCCAGTTCATCGGAAAACGGGATGTGCGCTGAAGGCCCGCCCGCGCCGTGACGGAATTCGACTTCATCGTTATCGGCGCAGGGTCGGCGGGCTGCGTGCTGGCCAATCGACTCACCGCTTCGGGGCAGCATTCGGTACTGCTGCTCGAAGCGGGCGGCAGCGACCGGCGCTTCTGGCTCAAGGTGCCGATCGGCTACGGCAGCTCGTTCTACAACCCCGCCGTGAACTGGATGTACCGCACCGCGCCAGATCCGGGCCTGGCCGGACGCCAAGGCTATTGGCCGCGCGGCAAGGTGCTCGGCGGATCCAGCAGCATCAACGCCATGGTGTTCGTGCGCGGCCAGCCGGCCGATTTCGACGAGTGGGCCGCGATGGGCAACGGCGGTTGGGGCTGGGATGATGTCTTGCCGTGGTTCAAGAAGCTCGAGGACAGCGACCATGGGCCCAGCGCATCGCGCGGTGCGGGCGGTCCGCTGCACGTCAGCGATGTGAGCGGCTCGGTGCATCCGCTGTGCCAAGCCTATTTGCAATCGGGCGCGGAGCTTGGGCTGACGGTCAACGACGACCTCAACGGCGCCAGCGCGGAGGGCGTCGGCATCTACCAGATCACGACCCGCAATGGACTGCGTGAATCGGCCAGCACGGCGTATCTTCATCCGGCGATGAAACGCGCGGCACTCACCGTGCGTACCGACGCACAGGTCACGCGGATCCTGTTGTCCGGCACGCAAGCGACCGGCGTCCGTTTCCGGCTCGGTGGTGACATGCACGAAGCGCGTGCGCGGCGCGAGGTGATCCTGTCCGCCGGGGCGATCAACTCGCCGCAGCTCCTGATGCTCTCGGGGATCGGTCCGGGCGCGCAATTGCAGGCACACGGGATTGCCACCGTTGCCGAGCGGTCCGCGGTGGGGCAGAACCTGCAGGATCACCTGTGCATCGATCACCTGTATCGGTCGCGAGTGCCGAGCCTCAACACCGAGCTGGGGCCATGGCACGCGAAGCTCTGGGCAGGCATGCGGTATATGGCCGGCCGGCGCGGACCGTTGGCGCTCAGCGTGAATCAGGGCGGTGGCTTCGTGCGTTCGCGTCCGGGCCTGGAGCGGCCCAACCTGCAGCTCTATTTCTCACCCTTGAGCTATCTGCGTGCGCGCACCGGCAAGCGGGAATTGATGCGGCCCGACCCCTATCCCGGCTTCCTGCTGGGCGCACAGCCGTGCAAGCCCATCAGCCGCGGTGAGCTTCAGTTGCAAGGCGTCGATCCGCTGCAGGCGCCGCTCATCATGCCGCGCTCGCTGGACACCGAGAGCGACCGCCAGGACATGCTCGAAGCGACGCTGTTCCTGCGCAAGCTCGCGGCCACGCCCGCGCTGCGCTCGGTGATCGAGAGCGAGCTGGTTCCGGGCCCGCAGATCGAGTCGCGCGAACAACTGCAGGAGGACATCCGCCAGCGCGCATCGACCGTCTTTCATCCTGTCGGGACTTGCCGCATGGGTCCAAGAGCCGAGGACTCGGTCGTCGATTCGCGACTGCGGGTGCACGGCATAGAGCGGTTGCGTGTGATCGATGCCTCGGTTTTTCCCACCCTCCCTTCAGGCAACACCAATGCCCCAACTCTCATGCTGGCCGAGAAGGGCGCAGCGGCGGTCCTCGCCGACCATGAGCCAACGAGCCTTCGATGAAAAATCCCGACGTTGACCTGCTGGCCGATTGCAAGCTCGCCCCGTACTGGTGGGACGACGTGCCGCGCCCCGTCATCACCGACACGCCGCTGCCGCCAAGCGTCGACGTGGCGGTCATCGGCGCCGGCTACACCGGCCTGCATGCGGCGCTGCAGACCGCGCGCGGCCAGCGCTCGACCCTCGTTCTGGATGCCGAGGAGGCCGGCTGGGGCTGCAGCACGCGCAATGGCGGCCAGGTCTCCACCAGCATCAAGCCCAGCTTCGACCAACTGGCGCGCCGCCATGGTTCCTCGCTGGCCTTCGAGATCCTGCGGGAAGGGCAGCGGTCGCTGGCTTTTGTCAGCGATTTCATTCGCAGCGAAAAGATCGACTGTGATTTCGGCGCGGTCGGCCGCTTTCACGCCGCGCACAACCCCGCGCAGTACGAGGCGCTCGCCGCGAGGATGCGTAATCAGCCCCATGGCCTCGAGGTCGATGCCCACATGGTGCCGCGCGCCGAGCAGCGCAGCGAACTCGGCACCGACGCGTACTGGGGCGGGGCGGTCTACACGCAGCATTGCTCCGTGCATCCGGCCCGATACCACCAAGGACTGCTGGAGCGCGCACTGGCAGCCGGCGTGCAAGTGGTGCCGCGCACGGCCGTGACCCGCGTCGACAAGCTCGGCGACGGCTTCGTGGTGCAGACCCTGCGAGGTGCGGTCTCTGCGCGGGACGTGGTCGTGGCGACCAACGGCTACACCGGAGGAGTCACGCCGTGGCTGCAGAGGCGCGTGATTCCGATCGGCAGCTACATGATCGCGACCGACCCGTTGCCGCCTGGGCTGATGGATCGCCTGATCCCGAAGAACCGGATCGTCAGCGATACGCGCAAGGTGGTCTATTACTACCGTTCCTCGCCGGATCGCACGCGCATCCTCTTCGGCGGCCGTGTCTCGCATCAGGAGACGGATCCGCGCGTCAGCGGACCGAAGCTGCACGCGGACATGGTGAAGGTTTTCCCGGAACTGGCGGGTACGCGAGTCAGTCATTCGTGGTGCGGCTTGGTGGCCTACACCTTCGACGAGCTGATGCACGTCGGCAAGCACGACGGCATGCACTATGCAATGGGTTACTGCGGCGCTGGCGTGGGGACTTCCAGCTACTTCGGCATGCGCGTCGGCCAGCAGGTGCTGGGCCTGGCCGAGGGCCGCACGGCGCTCGACGGGCTGGCCTTTCAGACCCGGCCTCTCTATACCGGGAATCCGTGGTTCCTCGCGCCTTCGGTTCGTTATTACCGGTGGCGCGACAGTCGGCCGGTCTGATCCTCTTCGACTCGCTCTCTTCGACTCGCGATCAAGCCAAGGGCCGCCGACCGTTCGCGATTCCGCGCGGGATTTCCCCAATTTTCGGCGCGCTGTCTCAAATTACAGTGCCGTAACTTACGTATTTGTAAGTTCTTTCCCCGCCTCATGCATCGCTGCGCGTGAAGGCGGTACGGCCGGTCAGCAATTCTGGAGACGACAGATGAACAGACAATCAACCCTCCGACTGCGGAAGGTTTCGCTCGCCGCAATCCTGGGGTGCATGTTGATAGGTGGACTGGCGTCTTGCGGAGGGGGCGGCAGCGCGAGCGGCTTTCCCATCGGTGGGTCGGGCAACGCAGGTGCCTCAGGGAACGCAGGTGCATCAGGCAACGCAGGCACGCCGGGCGCACCGCAGACGCCTGAACCGGCCCAACTCAAGATCGCAACGCTGTCCAGCCGCGCCGACCTGGTCAGCGGCGGCGACACCTTGGTCGAGGTGAGTCTGCCCACCGGATTCGATGCCAAAGACGTTCGACTGACTCGCAACGGAGATGACGCCACGACGGGCCTGACAGCCAGCGGCGACGGGCGCAACTTGCGTGGCCTGGTATCGGGACTTTCCATCGGGGACAACAAACTGGTCGCCACGATCGGAACGAACAGGGCCCGCGGCGAGCTTGTGATCACCAATCACTCGATAACCGGCCCGATGTTTTCCGGCGCGCAACTCGCGCCATTCGAATGCCGCACCACCGAATCCGGCCTCGGCGCACCACTGGATGCCAACTGCTCGGTTGCCACGCGTTATGACTGGTTCTATTTCACGAGTGCCGGTGTGCGCAAGGCGCTGACCGATCCCCTTGGCCCCAGACCTGCGGACGTTGGCACCACGACGACGATCGACGGGAAGACCGTGCCGTCCATCGTGCGCGTGGAGTCCGGCACCATCAATCGCTCCATCTATCGCATCGCTGTTCTGGATGACCCCTCTGTCGCCGGCCAATGGAACGGCACAGGCTGGAATCAACGGGTCGTCTTCCGATTCGGCGAATCGACCGGCGCGCAATACAACCAAGGCTCCAACTCGCTGAGTGACGCGTTCAAGTCGGACGCCATCGACCAGCAGAGCATCACGGCGCTTCAGCGGGGCTTTGCCTACGTCGTGTCGACGCTCAACATCAACAAGGTGAACGTGAACGACGTCGTGGCAGCGGAAACCGCCACCATGATTCGCGAGCACATTGCCAAGGCTTACGGCCTGCCGCGCTGGATGGTCGGCATGGGAGGCTCCGGCGGCGCGATTCAGCAAATGATGATTGCGCAGAACTACCCCGGCGTTCTTGACGGCATCATGCCGGACTCCGCCTTTGCCGATGTGTTCGGGACAGCGATGGAGGTGTCGGATTGCCGCCTGCTCAACCGGTACTTCGGCGCAAATCCTGTGACGTCGGCCGTTCGCCAGGCCTTCGAAGGCCACATGAACACGCCGCTGGGCACCACCTGCGCCACATGGGACGCGGGCAACGGCGACGCGGTGGTGGCCACCAGCGGTTCGGTGTCACCTGCATGCGGGCTCATCGACTCCAGCAAGGTCTACAACGCGGTCACAAATCCGGCGGGTGCGCGCTGCAGCGTCTACGACATGAACGTCAACACGCTCGGGCGTGACGCGACCAAGGGATTCGTTCGCCGCCCGCTGGACAACACCGGCGTGCAGTACGGTCTCGACGGATTGCGCAAGGGCATCATCTCGACGACACAGTTCCTCGATCTCAACGAGAACATCGGAGGCTACGACGACGACGGCAACATCATGAAGCCGCAGCGCACCCAGGCCGACGCCGAGGCCCTTGCGCGCAGCTACGCCATGGGGCGCATCGGCTCGGGCAGTGGCGGCCTGGCCACTGTGCCGATCCTGAGCGTGCACCCGTACGCTGAACCGGGGGGCGACATCCACACCATCTTCAACGACATCAAGATTCGCGAGCAACTGACGAAGGCAAACGGGCGCGCCGACAACCAGGTGATCTGGTTGTTTCCGAACCCGCAACTGGCGCAGGTGCTGGGCAAGCCCGCCCAAGTGGCGCCACTGTCGCAGTTGCTGCGCGACGTGACGTTGACGCGCCTTACCCTCATGACGAACTGGCTCGATGCAATCGCCGACGACCCGGCCCCGCTCACGCTCGACAAGGTCGTGCAGCACAAGCCGGTCGACGCGGTCGACTCCTGCTGGGACGTCAACGATGGCGCACGCTACAAGGAAGTCGCAACGCTGAACGGCGGCGGCAAGTGCAACACCCTGTACCCGAAGACTCCGTCGCCGCGCATGGTGGCCGGTGGACCGCTGTCCGATGACGTGCTCAAGTGCCAACTCAAGCCGATCGACCCCGCGGACTACGCGCCAGTCGTGCTCACCGACCCCGAAATGCAGCGGCTGCGGGGCATCTTCGCGCAAGGGGTGTGCGACTACTCGAAGACGGGCGTAGGGCAGTCGAAAGTGAAGGGCGTGTGGCTTGGCTATTGAGGCGCAGCGGCTCTCTCCAAGCCATAGGCAATGCTGACAACCAGGTGATCTGGTTGACGGCAGCGGGCGCGCCGGGTCGGTTTAGGACGACGGGTTGCCTGGCGCCGCCCGGACACAATACGGCCCACCCCACCCAAGACGAAAGCGTCAACTTGACTGCCCCCACTCCGAAAAAGCTCAGGATGCCCCGGCCCGAGCGTGAGCGCCAGATCCTGGGCGTTGCGCTCGACTTGTTCATCTCGAAGGGATACCAGGGGACGACGATGGAAGACATCGCCGAGGCGGCCGGAGTGACCCGGCCCGTTGTCTACAACCTCTTTGGCGCGAAAGACACGATTTATCTGGCATGCCTTCGGATCGCCCGCGGACACCTCGATCAACGCCTCAGCGAAGCGTTCGGCGCAAACACCCATGCCACCGGACGTGAACGCTTGCGAGCCGGCATCGAAGGCTATTTCCAATTCGTGGAACAAGATCGCGCAGCGTGGCGTTTGCTGTTTGGTGGTGGTGTCGCGGTGGCAGGATCCGCTGTTGACGAGGCCCGGCGGATGCGCTTCGACACGGTCGATGGAATCGCAGGACTCCTCACGCCATTCATGCCCGGAGTCGCCCAGCCGTTTGTCGTCATGCATGCTCACGCCCTCTCGGGTGCCGCCGAGCAGTTGGCCAAGTGGTGGGTTGAGAATGAACAGGTCGAACGTTCGGTTGTCGTGGATCTCTTGATGAATCTGATGTGGCGAGGATTCGAGGCGCACTTCACCACTTGAATCCGCGGCCTAGAAGCTGTGCTTCATGCCGAAGTCGTAACCATGAGAGCTTTGGTTCGGCGCTGTGATCCCGCCGTTTACCGCGACGGTCGAGAAGCCCGAATTGCTCACGTGTGCAAACGTCGCGTAGAGGGCCGTGCGCTTCGAGAAGTTGTAGACATAGCCGATGGCGAACTTGTCCGCACGGGGATCGCCGATCGCGTTCGTGCCGTATGAAGAATAGGAAAGCTTCAACTGGTCGTACGCAAAGACCGGAACGACGGCGCCCACGATGTACCCGGTGCCGGTCACCGGGATGAACTGGTCGACCTTGTCGTGGAAGTAGCCCGCAGTGACCTTCACGACCTTGAAGTCGTAGGAGGCGCCGACGTTGACCACCGGAATGTCGCCTGTGGTGAGCGTCCGGGCATACAGCGTCTTGCCTGTCGATACCGCAATACCGAAGGGGCCGGCGCCCCAGCCGATGCGGGCGGCATACCCGTTGCCATCACTCACGTGCGGCAACCCGGTGGTGTTGTCGTTCTCGCCCATGAAGTACTGAACTTCGCCGAAGAATCCGCCGAGGTTGCCCGGCAGGAAATAGCCGACCATGTTCGATACCCGCGTGGCGGTCGTCCCCGCGATCGAGCCCACGTAGGGTTGCGAGGCGCCGACGCCATTGGTCGAGAACGGATCGGTCTGGTCGCGGTTGCGATAGGTGGCCGAGAAATCCCGCCCCAATCGCATTTCGCCCCAGAAGTCCATCAGGCTGACCGTCGAGCGACGATTCGGGCTGAAGCCAGCCACAGAGCCATTGGGCTGGTTATTGATGTTGGTGCTGCCGCCCGTCCCATCGTCGACGTTGTAACCGAACTCCAGCCAGAAGCCCGCGGCGAGACCACCGCCCAAGTCCTCCACACCGCGAAAGCCCACGCGCGAAGACGTGTTGCCGCCGCTCGTCAGCGCGGTCTTTGTGCCGATGCTGCCGGTGCCGTAGGAGATGGCCGCATCGGCAACTCCGAATAGCGTGACGCTGCTGCTGGTCGCCGGCGCCTGTACGACGCTAGATTGCGCGAAAGCGCCGGACGTGACGAACAGACCGGCCGCCGCAAGTCCGCCGAGTTTCCTCATATGCTCTCTCCTCATCCTCTTTGTGCCCCCTATTCGAGTGGGTCTGTTTTCAGAGATCCGCGGAACCGCCACTCTTCTTGCGCTTGCCGAGCACCTCCGGCTTCAGCAGCTTCAAGCCAAGGCTCGCGTTGTAGCCGTGAATCTCCTTCACGTCGAGCTTTCGCATGAACTGGATCGTGTCGGCCGCGATCACCTGACCCGGCACCATGATCGGAAAGCCTGGCGGATAGGGAATGACGAAGTTTGCCGCGACGAGGTCGGGGCCCTTCTTCAATCGATCGTCGATGGCCTTGTCGCCGAGCTTGACGTGTTCGCAGTCCTCTTCCCGATAGGCCGTGTAGAAGGCCGCGCGCATATGGCCTTCGGTGGTGGCGCTCTTCGCGTCGTCGCGGAACACGTCATGAAAGCGGCTGAAGTTAGGCAGGTCGGGGACGTCCTCGATGAGCGCCTTGACGCGCTCGGCGAATGCGGCCTGTGCCGCCTTGCCGCCTTCTTGAAGGCTGCGCTCCTTGTCGCGCGAAATATCCGCGAGCACCTTCAACAGGTGGGCGACGTCGCTGCGCGTGTTGTTGATGTTGATCTGCACGAGGATCGAATTGCGCGAAGTCTTGTTGATCTGCACGTCGTACTTGGAAGCCAGCAGTCCCTTGAACTCGGTTCCGTCGTAGCCGGCGCGACCGGTGACCAGCGTGATGCGAGTCGGGTCGAGCGCGAACTCGTCGGTATCCCAGGCCGCGAGAATCTCGATCCACGTGGCGTGCGGCTTCGCATAGTCCTCGACCCCCGAGGCGCGGAATTCCTTGGGCACCATCTCACCGGGCGTGAGGATATGAAAGTACTTCGAGATCAGTGGATGCGTGTTGACCTGGCGCCGCAGGTCAATGGAGAGCGCCACCGCCTGCATGACCAACTCGTAGCCTTCGAGTTCCATCTGCCTGCGCGCCACGTCCAGCGACGCGATGATCTGCTGGTTCGGCGAGGTGGATGTGTGCGTGTAGAAGGCCTCGTGGAACTGCTCCTCGACGTGATGGAAGTCCTGGTCGCGCACCAGGATCATCGAGCCCTGCCGCAGTGCCGACATCGACTTGTGCGTCGAATTGGTCTGGTAGACACGCACCCGCGCACGGTCGGGGTCCGGCATCAGGCGCATGTCGAGCAGCGCCGGATCCTTGGGATCGAGGTCGTCGCCGACCTTGCCTTTGAGCTTCGATTTCCAGCTTTCGTATTCGGCGCGGTAGGCCGGCGTCAGGAGCCTGTCTTCGAGATCCTGCGCAGCGCCCATGCCGGTGCGGCGGCGGTGGAACGGCGAGAAGCGCGCAAAGGCAAACCACGCCTCGTCCCACAGGAAGATCAGATCGGGCTTGATGGCGAGGCATTCCTCCATCACGCGGCGGCAGTTGTACATGTGGCCGTCGAAAGTGCAGTTGGTGAGGTCGACGAGGCGGGCCTTGTCCAGCTTGCCTTCGGCCTTGAGCGTCAGCAGCGCCTGCTTGATGCTTCGCAGCGGGACGGCGCCGTACATCGAGTAGGCCACCATCGGATAGGCCTCCAGATAAAACGGTTGCGCGCCCGCCAGCACCAGACCGTAGTGGTGCGACTTGTGGCAGTTGCGATCGATCAGCACGATGTCGCCGGGCCGGCACAGCGCCTGCACGACGATCTTGTTGGATGTCGAAGTGCCGTTGGTGGCGAAGTAGACGTGGTCCGCACCGAAAGCCCGCGCAGTCATGTCCTGCGCATCCTTGATGTTGCCCGTCGGGTCGAGAAGACTGTCGAGGCCGCCCGTGGTGGCCGACGATTCCGCCAGGAACAGGTTGGCGCCATAGAACTGGCCCATGTCCTTGATCCAGTTCGACTTGAAGATCGACTTGCCGCGCGCGATGGGCAGCGCGTGGAAGGTGCCGATCGGGCGGGCTGCGTACTTCTTCAGGTTGTCGAAGAAGGGCGTCTCGTAGCGTTCGCTGACGCCAGCGAGGATGCTCAGATGGATCTCCATCAGTTCCTCTACCTCGTAGAACACGCGCCTGACTGCCTTTGCGTCCGTGCTCGTGGCGGCGGCATCGACGCCGCGTTCGGTCACGAGATAAACGTCGATTTCGGGCCTGATCTTCTTCAGGAAGTTGGCGAGCACCAAACCGTAGTCCTGCGGCATTCCGTCCGGCTCCAGATGGCCGAAGCGCTTGATCAACTCGTCGAGCGCGGGCAACGAGTGCCGCGATTCGTAACGAAAGCCGTCATAGATGACGACGGCTTGCAGGTTGAAGTTGACGATGGTCGCGACGATCGCATCTTCGAGGCTGAAGGTCTGCACCGCCTCGTAGGTGAAGGGGTCTTCCGGCCGCCGGAGCTTGCGCAGTTCGCGCTGTTGATTCGTGCTCCTCGAAATCTCGGGCGCGACGGTCAACACTTCGAAATAGGGTCGGTGGGGCGCGTCGGCTGCGAGACCTGGCGGCATACGGTCGCCAAGGTCGACTTCGGTTTCTTCATCGATGTTCCAGGCCGACGGATCGCGGCGGTAGGAGCCCGAAAAGATCGATGTCTTGATGCGGTGAACGGCGTTCGACAGCCCGGTTGCGTCTTCTGCCGCGACCAGATCGCGCAGAGCCCGCATAAGCACGGCGCCGGGATAGGCCCAATAGCCTTCGAGCGGCTCGATCTGGTCGAGCAGGGTGCCGACTTCAGTCTCCAGTTTTTCCTTCTGTCCGCGTCCGCTGGCAAGCGCTTCCGTGCAGACCTGGAGCCTGCTCCAGCGCTCCCGTCTCGCTTCGGCGGCGGAAAAGAAATCCGCCATCGACATGTCGTCAGTTTGACTATCGGCCTTGTCTCGGGACATGCTGTACCTCCAAGTCGACGTTGCAAAACGGGCTCTGCTCGCGCGAAACCGCCTGATTGTCCTGACGTGCGGCGGGCTTGATTTGATGGTTGTCAATAGTCGCCCCCGTGCGAGTTGCTCTCCGAGCCTCGAACGAGGCTTAATGTCAGCGCCCGTCCCACGGCATGCGGAGCGACCATGCAACAAAGTGAATCCGGAGCACCCTTCTTCCCGCTCATCGCGACACTTCGCGACGGGCGCAGCGTCACGGTGCGCCCGGTCGAGCCCGGAGACGAAGGCGCGTTCGAAGCCGCATTCAATCGCCTCTCGTCCCACTCGCGCTACACGCGATTCATGGCGGCAATGCGACAACTGCCGCCGAAGATGCTTCATGCCGCAGTGCATCCATCGGCGGACCACGAGATCGCGCTCGTCGCCGTTGCGGCTGACGGTGGTGACCCGCGCATCGTCGGTGGCGCCCGCTTCATCTGGGCGCCGGGTGCGGACGCCGGCGAGTTCGCCGTCACCATCGCCGACGACTGGCAGGCCATCGGGCTTGCGCGGCGCATGCTCGAAACCCTGATCGTGCTCGCGCGTGCGCGCGGCCTTCAGCGCATGGAAGGCTTCGTGTTGTCGGAGAACACGGGCATGCGCCGGCTGGCCGGCCGGCTCGGCTTTACCGACAAGCCGTACCCCGGCGACGCGACGCTCCGCCTCGTCGAGCTGCAATTGCAAAGAAGCGCAAGCGGCTCCTGCGCTTGACGGATATCAATTGCCCGGGCGATGCCCGCTGCAAGAATCGTTGTGAGCGTGTTCGCGATCCTGGAGATTTCGTCATGAATGCAGGAGCCCGGTTGGCGCGGAGCCAGATCGTCGGAACGAAGGTTGCGGCGGTGTTCAGCAAGCGCATGCAGACGGCGAACGAGAAGTTCGCCCTGCGCGTCACGCATGCGTTCGCCGCGACTGCACCTTTGAGTGCGCTGTCGGGCATGCCCTCGCTCATGGATCCGGTCGGCTGGTACAGCTATGCGGCCGATGCCGCGCAGCGTTCGATCCTCTTCTGGGACACCTTGCGCCAGCGCGGGGACAATTTTGTCGAGAACACCTCCCAGGGCCTCAAACCGGTTCTGCATTTCGAGTCGGAGACCGTGCTCGACGGCCGGCAGTTCGAGCGGCCGGTCAACTATGCGCTGCTGCGCATCGTCGCGCCGGCGGACGTGACGATCGATGCGGCGAAGCGGCCGTACATCATCATCGACCCGCGAGCGGGCCACGGACCGGGCATCGGAGGATTCAAGGACGACTCGCAGGTTGGCGTCGCCTTGCGCGCCGGGCATCCGGTGTACTTCGTCATCTTCTTTCGCGACCCGGAGCCCGGCCAGACGCTGCTGGACGTCTGCGAGGCCGAACAGAAGTTCGTCAAGAAGGTTCGCGCGCTTCACCCACGCAGCGCCAAGCCCGCGCTGGTCGGCAACTGCCAAGGCGGTTGGGCGGCCATGATGCTCGCGGCATCCGATCCCGACGACACTGGCCCCATCGTCATCAACGGCGCGCCGATGTCGTACTGGGGTGGCGCATGGTCCGAGGGCGAGGGCGACAACCCCATGCGCTATGCGGGCGGCATGATGGGCGGCTCCTGGCTGGCGTCCTTTGCAGCCGACCTGGGCGACGGCAAGTTCGACGGCGCCCACCTGGTGCAGAACTTCGAGAACCTGCACCCCGCCAACAGCCTCTGGGACAAGTACTACCACCTGTTCGACAAGGCCGACACCGAGCCGCCGCGCTTTCTCGAATTCGAACGCTGGTGGGGCGGGTACTACCTCATGAATCGCGAAGAGATCGAGTGGATCACGCGCAATCTCTTCGTCGGCAACAAGCTCTGGAAGGGCGAGGTCAAGGGCGCGGACGGCAAGAGCTTCGACCTGCGCGAAATCACCTCGCCGATCATCTTGTTCGCGTCGATGGGCGACAACATCACGCCACCGCAGCAGGCGTTCAACTGGGTGGCCGACGTGTACGGCAGCACCGAGGAGATCAAGGCGCGCGGGCAAGTCATCGTGGGGCTTCTGCACGAGGACATCGGCCATCTCGGCATCTTCGTCTCGGGCAGGGTGGCGAAAAAGGAGCATGCGCAGATCGTGTCTGTCCTCGAAACGATCGAGGCGCTGCCGCCTGGGCTCTATGGGATGGCGATCACCGACACGCACAGGAAGGGCGGCAAGGTCGAGTACGAAGTCGAGTTCCAGGAGCATCGGCTCGAAGACATCGCGGCGCATTTCAATCGCTTCGAGCGCCTGGACGAGAAGCCGTTCGAAGCGGTGGCCAAAGTGTCGGACTTCAATCAGAGCGCCTACGAACGCTTTGCGCAGCCCTTTGTGCAGGTGATGTCGAACGAGCAGACGGCGAAGGCGTTGCGCGCGTTCCATCCCTTGCGGGTCCAGAACTGGGCCCTGTCGCAATTCAATCCGTGGATGGCGTGGCTCGCGCCGGCGGCCGAGACGGTCAAGAGCCATCGGCGGCCGCTCGATGAAAGCCATCCGCTCCGGAAGGCGGAAAGCCGCAATGCCGAGTTGTTCAGCGCCATGCTGGATCACTACCGCGCAGTTCGCGATGCAATGACCGAGGCCGGATTCTTTGCCACTTACGCCAATGTCGATTCGCCGGAATCCACCGAAGCGACTCGCGCGCCTTCGAGGAGCAAAACCGATGGCGAAGACCCTCGCAGCATGCCGGTGGTGCGCGACGCGCTGGCCTCCATCGAGCACGGCGGCTATGTCGAAGCTCTGGCGCGGGTGGCCTTCCTGCTGAGCAGGAAGGGCGAACCGCTGCCCTTGTCGCGGCTGGAACTCAAGAAAGAGCTCGTAGCGGAATACGCGGACTACTTGCCCGGCATGTCGCCCCACGACTGGCGCCGGGTGCGCGGGGAGCAGGAAATCATCGTGCGCTATGAAGCGGAGAAAGCCATCGAGTCGCTGCCTCTGCTGCTCGAAGAGCCGGCAGCGCGCGAGCGGCTGATGACGCTGCTCCAGAAGCTGGTTGCCGACAAACGAGTGCAGGGCACCTCGCCCACAGCCGCTCAGGCAGCCATGCTGCGGCGGATTCGCGAGACGCTCGCCATCGAGCCCAAGCACAAGCCCAAAGCCGAACCCAAGCCCAAAGCCGAACCCAAGCCAAAACCGAGGCCGAAGCGCGTGCGCGCCAGCCCGGCAGCGGCGCGCCGTGCCTAGCCGAAACAGGTGCCACATGGACGCAAGACACGCCAAGTACCAGCGACTGATCGACTACTGCAAGACCTTGCCGCCTACGCCGACTGCCGTGGCGCACCCGTGCGACCAGAGTTCGTTGGAGGGCGCCGTGGAGGCCGCACGGCTCGGCTTGATCGCACCCGTCCTTTTCGGGCCACGCGCGCGCATCGAGGCTGTGGCGGCCGCATCCGGCATTGACCTCTCGGGGGTGCCGATCGTCGATACACCTCATAGCGAGGCGTCCGCCGCCGCGGCCGTGCAGAGCGTGCGCGAAGGCAAGGCTGAAGCCCTCATGAAAGGCAGTCTCCACACCGACGAGCTGATGGCTGCAGTGGTCAAGCGCGAGACAGGCTTGCGCACCGCGCGTCGCGTCAGCCATTGCTTCGTGATGGATGTGCCGGGGCACGAGCAGGCGCTGATCATCACGGACGCGGCCGTGAACATCTCCCCGACGCTCGCGGAAAAAGCCGACATCCTGCAGAACGCGATCGATCTTGCGCATGCGTTGCGCGCGCCGGAGGTCAGGGTGGCGATCCTCTCGGCCATGGAGACTGTCAACCCGAAGGTGCCGTCCACCGTCGAGGCCGCGGCGCTCTGCAAGATGGTGGACCGGCACCAGATCACCGGCGGCCTGGTCGACGGGCCGTTGGCGCTGGACAACGCGATCAACCTCGAAGCCGCGAAGATCAAGAAGATCGATTCGCCAGTGGCCGGACGTGCGAACGTGCTTCTGGTGCCTGACCTGGAAGCAGGCAACATGCTCGCCAAGAGCCTGACCTTTCTGGCCGGCGCGGACGCTGCAGGCATCGTGCTCGGCGCGCGCGTTCCGATCATCCTCACGAGCAGAGCCGATTCGATCATGACCCGGCTCGCGTCGTGCGCCGTCGCGGCACTGGTGGCGAATGCCCGTCGCGAAAGCGGCAAGGCGATCGGGTGACGGCATGGCGGATGTAGTCCTCGTGCTCAATGCCGGTTCTTCCAGCATCAAGTTCAGCGTCTTCGATGCCCGTGCGGACGACGGACACGCGTTGATGCAGGGCCAGGTCGAAGGTCTCTACACCGCCCCGAAGTTCGTCGCGCGCGACGCGCACGGCGCCGAGATCGGGTCCAAAGACTGGGGCGAGGGCGCCGCGCTGGGACACGACGGGGCGGTTGGGCATCTGGTGGGCTTCCTTCGCGATCACTCTGCCAACCACAGCTTGGTCGCGGTCGGTCATCGCGTGGTTCACGGAGGTCTGGATTTCACGCAGGCCGTTCGTGCAACGCCAGAAGTCGTCGCGGCGCTGCAAAAGCTCAGTCCCCTCGCGCCGCTGCACCAGGTGCACAACCTCAAGCCCATCGAAGTGGTCGCGAAGTTGCGGCCGGACATCATCCAGGTCGCCTGCTTCGACACGGCCTTTCATCGCGCCCAGCCGGAGGTGGCGCAGGCCTTCGCGCTGCCGCCGTCCATCACCGACCTTGGAGTGCGGCGCTACGGATTCCACGGGCTTTCGTACGAGTACATCGCCAGCGCGCTGCCCAACATCGATGCGAAGGCTGCAGCCGGGCGTGCGATCGTCGCGCATCTGGGCAACGGCAGCAGCATGTGCGCGATGGTGGGGGGCCGAAGCGTGTGCAGCACCATGGGGTTCACGGCGGTCGACGGCCTGCCGATGGGCACGCGATCAGGCACGCTCGACCCGGGCGTGATCCTCTACCTGATCGATGAACGGGGCATGGACATCCGGGCGATCGAAGACTTGATCTACAAGCAATCGGGGCTGCTCGGTGTTTCGGGTGTGTCGAGCGACATGCGTGCGCTCCTGGCGAGCGATGACGAACGCGCACGTTTCGCGGTCGACCTTTACACCTATCGCATCGGGCGGGAACTGGGCTCGCTCGCGGCTGCCGCTGGCGGCGTGGACGCCCTTGTCTTCACGGCGGGAATCGGCGAGCACGCGAGCGCGATTCGCGAGCGTGTGTGCCGGGACGCTGCATGGCTCGGCGTCGAACTCGATGCCGAGGCCAACCGGGCCGGCGCCGAACGCATCAGCACTTCGGGCAGTCGCGTGGCGGTCTGGGTCGTGCCGACGAATGAAGAGCTGATGATCGCGCGCCACACGTTGAGGGTGGCAGGCATGCAAGGAGCCGCATCGTGACCGTCGAGATTTCTCGCCCGCTCCTCAAGGGTGCCAAGGTGCTGGTCTGCGGCATCGCGAATGAGCATTCGATTGCGTACGGATGCGCCAAGGCGTTTCAGGAGCTTGGCGCGGACCTTGCCGTCACCTATCTCAATGAGAAGGCAAAGGCGCACGTCGAACCGCTCGCCAGACAACTGAACGCCGGCATCTTCATGCCGCTGGACGTGTCCAAGCCGGGCGAGCTGGAGGCCGTCTTTGCGGAAATAGAGAAAGAGAAGACCTGGGGCCGGCTGGATGTCGTCGTGCATTCCATCGCCTGGGCGCCCAAGGACGACTTGCAAGGTGGTTTGCTCAACTGCTCTGCCGAGGGCTTCGCCAAGGCCATGGACGTGTCTTGCCACTCGTTCATCCGGATGGCCCGCCTCGCCGTGCCACTGATGACGAGCGGCGGCACGATGTTCGCGATGAGCTATGTCGGTGCCAACAAGGTGGTGCCGAACTATGACGTGATGGGCCCCGTGAAGGCTGCCCTCGAGTCGACGGCGCGCTACCTCGCGCACGAGTTGGGGCCGAAGGGCATCCGCGTGCATCCGATTTCGCCTGGGCCGCTGAAGACACGCGCGGCTTCGGGACTCAAGGATTTCGATCTGCTGCTTACCGAGGCTGCGCAACGGGCGCCCATCGGTGAGCTGGTCGACATCATGGATGTGGGATTCACGTGCGCTTTTCTGGCGACGCCGTATGCGAGGCGGCTCTCGGGGCAAACCATCTATGTCGATGGCGGCGTGAACATCATGGCCTGACACAAAGAAGGAGATCCCCCATGGATTGGCTTGTGCAAACGCTGAAGCAGTATCCGGAACTCGGTCTCTTTGCCGCTCTGGCGTTCGGTTTCTGGCTGGGGCCGAAGAAGTTCTTCGGGTTCAACCTGGGCGCTGTGACGGCGACGCTGATCGCGGGCGTGGCGATCGGGCAGTTGGGGCTGTCGATCCCCGGGCCGATCAAGTCCGCCTTCTTCCTGCTGTTCCTGTTCGCTGTCGGCTACGGTGTCGGGCCGCAGTTCTTTGCGGGTTTGGGCAAGGACGGTCCCAAGCAGATTGCGTTCACGCTGATCGTGATGATTGCCTGTCTGGTCGTGCCGATTGCCTGCGCCTATTTCGCGGGTCTCGACGTCGGCTATGCGGTGGGTCTGTATGCCGGCTCGCAGACGATCTCCGCTTCGATCGGCGTAGCCACCGACCAGATCAACAAGTCCGGCCTGTCGCCCGAGGCCACCAAGAGCATCCTGGGGGCGATTCCGGTCGGCTATGCGGTGACCTACATCTTCGGCACCGTCGGCTCGGCGCTGCTGCTGTCCAAGCTGGGGCCGAAGTTGATCGGAGTGAACCTGGTGGAGGCCTGCAAGGACTATGAGACCCGGCTTGGCGGCGGCGCGGCATCGACGCAGCCCGGTATCCTCTCCGCTTATCACAGCTTCGGCCTGCGCGGCTATCGCATCACCGAGAAGAGCGGTCTTGCGGGCAAGCGCTGCCAGGACACCTTTCCGGGCGTGCGTGTTTTCTTCGAGCGCATCAAGCGCGGCAACCAGATGATGGTGGCGCAGGGGGATTCGGTGCTTCAGGTCGGCGATCTCGTGGCGATCTCCGGTGCTCGCAAGCTGCTGGTAGACAACGTCGAGGCGGTTCTCGAAGAGATCGATGACCGCGATTTGCTGGACATGCGCGCGACGGTGGTCGATGTGTTCATCACCAACAAGGCGATCAATGGCAAGACCATCGCGGAGCTTGCCGAGATGCCGGCGGCGCGTGGCGTGTATCTCGCCAAGATCACCCGGCAGCTGGTCGACATTCCGCGGCTTCCGGGGACCGAGATCCTCCGAGGCGATGTGATCCGCATCGGCGGCAGCATCGACCACGTGAACGCGGTCGTGAAGGTCCTCGGCTATGCGGACCGCCCGACCGACGCAACGGACATCTCCTTCATGTCGGCCGGCATCCTGATCGGTGGCCTGATCGGCGTGCTGAGCGTGACGATCGGCGGCGTGCCGATCAGCCTGTCGACTTCGGGCGGTGCGCTGCTGGCGGGTTTGTTCCTCGGCTACTACCGCACCATCAAGCCCAAGTTCGGTCAGATCCCGGCGCCTGCGCTCTGGATTCTCAACAACCTCGGCCTGAACGTCTTCATCGCGATCGTCGGCATCAACGCCGGGCCGGACTTCATCAGCGGCTTGCAGAAGCTCGGTGTGAGCCTGTTCCTTTGGGGCGTGGTCGCCACGTCTGTCCCGTTGTTGCTCGCCATCGTGGTGGCGCGCTTCATCTTTCGCTTCGACCCGGCCATCCTGCTGGGTTGCTGTGCCGGTGCACGCACCACGACCGCCGCGCTCGGCATGGTGCAGGACGCGGCGAAGAGCAACATCCCGGCGCTCGGCTACGGCATGCCTTACGCAGTAGGCAATACCTTCCTCACGATCTGGGGCCTTTTCATCGTGATCGTGATGATGAAGATCAATCCAGGTTGATCGGTGCCTTCGTCGCCCACGGTCGTGACAACGACCGCGGCCTTTTCGTATCAAGGAGCAAGTGATGGACCTTCTGACATTGCGCAACTACGAAGCGCTCGGCCCTTTCGAGATCAAGAACTTCCTCGCCGACTCGGCGACCAAGGCGGCCAAGGCCGCGGCGATCTCCTATCTGAATGCCGGGCGAGGCAACCCCAACTGGGTTGCGACGGAGCCGCGCGAAGCATTCTTCACGCTGGGTCTCTTCGCGGTGCAGGAAACCAAGCGCGTGATGGACGTGCCGCCGGGCATCGGCGGCATCCCGCGTGAGGAAGGCTGTGCTGAACGCCTGCAAGCATGGCTCGCCAAGCACGACGATCTGCCGGGCGTCGATTTCCTGAAGCGGATGGTTCCATGGGCGGTGCTGAAGTTCAGCTTCAAGCCCGATGCTTTCGTCAACGAACTGGTCGACTCCATCATCGGCGACCATTACCCTGTGCCCGACCGCATGCTGGTGCACAACGAGATCATCGTGCGCGAGTTCCTGCAATGGGCGATGTGCGGCGACCCGAGGCCGAAGGGCACTTTCGAGCTTTATGCGGTCGAAGGCGGCACTGCCGCCATGTGCTACACGTTCAAGGCGCTGAAGAACAACCGCTTGCTCAACGCCGGCGACACGATCGCGCTGGGGGTTCCGATCTTCACGCCTTACCTGGAAATGCCGCACCTGGAGGACTATGACCTCAACATCGTGACGGTGCATGCGCCGCAGGAGAACAGGTTCCAGTTCACCGACGAAGAATTGGACAAGCTTCTCGATCCCAAGATCAAGGCCTTCTTCGTGGTCAATCCGGGCAATCCGTCGGCGATGGCGTTGTCCGAATCGGTGATCAAGAAAATCGGGGAGATCCTGAAGAAGCGGCCCGACCTGATGCTGCTCACCGACGATGTCTACGGAACCTTCGTGCCAGGTTTCCGGTCGTTGCTCGGTGCTTATCCGCGCAACACGATCGGCGTGTATTCATACAGCAAGTACTTCGGCTGCACGGGCTGGCGCCTCGGGGTCATTGCCGTGCATGAGGACAACGTCTTCGATCAACTCATCGGCAAGCACGATGACGCCACGCTGAAGAAGCTCGACAAGCGCTACGGCACACTGACGCCGCATCCGCGCGAAGTGCGGTTCATCGATCGCGTCGTCGCCGACAGCCGCGATGTGGCACTCAATCACACGGCGGGGCTCTCGCTGCCCCAGCAGGTGATGATGTCGCTCTTCTCGCTCTATGAGCTCATGGACGAGCAGAAGGCCTACCAGAAGGCCTGCATGGAAATCTGCCATCGGCGTGCGATGTTGACGGTCGAAGGCCTCGGCATCGACGTGTCCGCCAACCCGCATTTCGACTACTACTACGGACTGATCGACTTCGAATTCTGGCTGCGCAAATATGGCACCGAGGAACTGGTGGCGTGGGTCAAGGAAAACGTGCATCCGCTGGACATCGTCTTCAGGCTTGCCGAGGATCACGGCATCGTGCTGTTGAACGGCGGTGGCTTCGAGGCGCCGGACTGGTCGGCGCGTATCTCCTTCGCCAATCTTGATGAAGAGGTCTATGAAAAGATCGGCCGTGCGGTGCGAGCGGTGGCTCGAGGCTACGTCGATTCGTTCGAACGGGCCAAAGGGGTCAAGCTGACGAGGAAGTCATAGAAACCGATAAGCATGGGTGACGCCGGCGCCACATTGGCGCGCGCCGGCGGCCACCGCTTCAGTAGGGCGGATTCACTACTACATACTGCCCAGCCTGCGGTTGATACCAGGCGCTTCCGCATTGCTGGTAGACCATGCCGCCATAGTTGACCGGCACACAGTTGGCAGGCACGGTGTTCACCATCGAGCCGATGGCCGCGGTGGTCACCGCGACTGCAGCGCCGACCGCTACCGCACCGGCGACGGGGTGATAGTCGTTGTCCCACCCGCCACAGCAATTGTTGTTGTTACCGCCGGCGACAACGACGTTGGTGTTGCGGTTGGCGTTGACATTGGTGTTGACGTTGGTATTGCGGTTCGCATTGACGTTGTTGTTGCGAGTGCTGTTGTTGACGTTGTTGACGCTGGAACTGCGAACGTCATTGGTGCGCGTGTCGGCTCTGGCGTTGTTGGCTTGCTGGCCCTGCCTGTTGCCAGCGCCGCCAGCGCCTGGGGCGCGAGCACCGCCCGCGCCCGCAGCCGCACCACCTCCTGCGGCCGCACCTGCGCGAGCGCCGCCCCCGCCGCCCCCCGCTTGAGCGCGAGTTCCACCACCGCCACCGCCGCCGCCGCCGCCACTTGCGCGAGCACCACCGCCACCACCACCTCCCCGGCCGCCGCCGTCCCGACCCGCAGCCTCCGCCGCCGGAATCATGGCGAAGGAGGCCAGCATGAGAGCAGCCAGAGGGGCAGCGAGCAACCTGTTGAAAGATCCGTTCATGGTGGTCTCCTCTAGTTGGTCTTCGCCGGAACAAATTCGATCTTTGTCGCGCCCTTGGGGGGCGTGAACCTGAACGTCGCTTCGGTGAATGCCGGCTTCAGGTTCCAGTCCATGACGCTGACAGACTGGGGACGGGCCTCGTCGGCGCGATTGGTGATGACGAGCTTGCGCGGCAAGGGCTTGGCACCAGCGGCGATCCAGATCTGCCAATCGAAATCTCCCTGTCTGAACGCATAGTGGTCGCAAAGGTCATTGCCGACGAGATCCTGGCCGGCATTCATCGCCGACTCGATCTTGTCCACGGGCGCAGCGGGCGTGCCCCACAGGAACAGATCCGAAAGCGGAACTTCGAAGCCGTAGCGGTCTTCGAGCTTCTTCACGAGTTCTCCGTTCGTTCCCGAGAACTCGACAGACGAGTAGTACTTCTGCTCGGGAAAGGCGAGGGTGACCGTCTTGCCGTCGGAGATGATTTCGCGTTCCGATCGAACGCTCCACATCCGGGCGCGCAGCTTGTCCGGCCGTTGCACGTCGAGGGTCGCCGAGGCGGTGTGCAGCAGCTTCTGGCCGTCGACCAGAACGCGCTCGCCCATCAGCGAGGTCGACGTCCGGAAGCGTCCCAATGTCTGCAGGTACGCGCCCATGTCCTTGAGAGCCTGGATCGACGCCGGATCGACCGCGTTGGCGGCTGGCGCAGCGGGTGCGGCCGGCGCGGTGGGTGCTGTCGTGCCTGCCGGGGGCGTTTGCGCGACCCCCGGTGTCGTCAGTGACAAAGCCAGCATGGCCGATGCGAGTCCTGCGAGTTTCATGGCATCCACCTCGAAAAAAAGAGAGCATGCGCGCGTGGCTCGATAGGCTCGTTGACGAATATCAATCGCATGCGCCCCCCTTGGGGCCATGCTACTCACCATCTTCCGACAGTCACTAAGGAGACGTTGATGAAGTTCCTGGCATTACTCGCAGCGACGGCAGTTCTGGGCACGCTGGCGACCCCTGCTCTTTCGCAGGGCAAGCCCGGCCATGAGGTCGCGGCCTCGACCAGCCCCGGCACCGGTACCGTCAAGGAGGTCATCCGGGCGACAGGCGTGGTCCAGTCGATCGATCTCGCAAATCGCCATGTGACCATCAAGGATTCGCATGGCCGGGTGCATGCCTTCACCGTCGGCCCGGAGGCGCGCAACCTCGACCAGGTCAAGGTGGGCGATACCGTGTCGGTGCGGTACGCGCAGGCGCTGACACTGACCCTCATGAAAGACGGCAAGGAACTGCGCAGCAGCGTCCAGACCCCCATGGCCGACAGGACGGCGGCAGGCCAGCTTCCGGGCGGCATGGTCGGCCAGAAGGTCGAGGTGACTGCCAATGTGGTTGCCGTCAACAGGAAGACCCACATGATCACGCTTCGCGGGACGGAGTACGAGGTCGACCTGACCATCCGCGACCCCGAGCAGCTGAAAATGATCAAGGTGGGCGACCAGGTTCATGCGGTCTACACGGAGGCGGTAGCGCTGTCGATGGAGCCTGCGAAGAAGTAGGCGAGGAGGGGGACTTTCCCCTGTGCGGTCGATGCGTGTCGCTAGAATTCTCGCGCCCGCGGGCGTCGCAAACGCGCACTTGGGCACCTCCGAGCCACCCGTCCGCACCGGACCGGCGCCCTCAACCTCCGCTCGAAGAGAGGACGTCTGTGACGCGTGCTTCCGACCAGGTCGACGACGACTTGCTGCTCAAGGTCTCGCCACCTCGGGTGCCGCGTGATCTTGTTTCGCGTGCGCGCTTTTTGTCGACCGCACCCGGAATCCGGGACTTTCCCGCGGTGGTCGTGCAAGCCCCAGCCGGATTCGGAAAGACTTCCCTGTTGGCGCAGTGGCGGCTCGAACACTTGTCCCGCGGCGCCACCGTCGCATGGCTTTTCGCGCAGCCGCAGGACGAACCTCAACGCCTGGCGCAAAGCCTCGCGCTCGCAGTGCGGCGCGGTTCCGGGCGTTCGACATTCGGGCACACATTGCTCGAAGCCGTGGGTCCGGGTGGTCTCGAGGGAATCACCGTCTGGCTCGCGGAGCTGGCGCAGGCGGCCCTCGATGTCGTGCTGTTCGTCGACGAGGCGGAGCGCCTGCCGATGGCTTCGCGCGAAGCCCTTGTCTACCTCATGCGCAACGCGCCGCCGAACCTGCGCGTGATCGTTGCTGCGCGCCCCGATTGCCAACTGGACATAGACGACCTCGTCGCCTACGGGCAGTGCGCCTTGGTCGAACCCGCATCGCTGCGCTTTCGGCTCGACGAAACCATGGAACTCGTGCGCAGCCGTCTCGGTGCGCGCGTCGACAACGACACGGCGGCACGCCTGCACGAAGTCACTGAAGGATGGCCACTCGGCGTTCAGGTTGCGCTGACGATCATCTCGCGCGGCGTCGATGCGCACGCCGACGTTGCCGGCATGGCGATGCTCGACGGCAGGCTTCACGATCATTTCGTGAAGCTGCTGCTGGCCAATCTCGACCCCGGCGACAGCGATTTCCTCGTTCGCATTTCCATCCTCGATCACCTGCATCCGGACCTGTGTCGCTCGGTGAGCGGATACGAAGACGCCGTCGAACGATTGGCGCGCCTGAGCCGGGACACGCCTGTCTTCGCTGAATCAGAGGGCGGCGAGTGGCTGCGCATGCATACGCTCGCGCGCGACGTACTGCGCAAGCTCTTCTCGGCGCTCGATGCGACGCAACAGGCTTCAGTGCATGCAAGCGCGGCCGAATGGCTCGCCGAGCACGGGCTGCTCGAATACGCGGCGCGGCACGCATTGACGGCGGGCGAGCACCAGAAGGCCTATGGGCTTGCCGAACGCAGCCTCTACGAATCGATCATGAGACACGGCAGGCAGGGCGCCGTGCTCGAATGGCTTGCGCAGCTTCCGGCCGACGAACTGGACCGGCGGCCCCGGCTCTTGCTTGCCGCGGCCTGGACTTTGGGCGTCAGCGAGCGGCATCAGGAGGCCGAGCAGCTTGTGGCGCGCATCCTGGCGCAGCCCGAGGTCGGCACGGATCTTCGCTATGAGTGCGCGCTGATTCTCGGTGGCGCGTCGGTGTTCGCGGACGATCCCGATCGATTCGCCGAACTGCACGGCCCCTGGTCCGACGCACCGCCCATCAACGATCCGGTGCTGCTGCAGGTTCATGCCAACCGCACCGCCTATCGGGCGCTCCTGTCCGGCGAACCGGCCCTGGCGCGCCTGCGTGAGCAACAGGCGCCGCGTGGCGACTTCGGCGGCGTCGGCTACACCGTGCGTTGGGGCGAATTCATCGTCGGGCTCAGCTACATCTGGGAGGGGCAGGTGCTGCTTGCCGAAAGTCTCCTGCGCCCCGCAGTCGCGCGTGCAGAAGCCGAACTGGGCCGTCGCAACCGGTTCAGCTGCATGCTCGCCGCGCTGCTTGCCACGGCGGCCTGGGAGTGCGATCGGCCGGGCGAATCCGCGGCATTGCTGGCAGACCGGCTCGACGTGCTCGAGCACAGCGGCGTGCCTGAATCGCTGCTGCTGGCCTATCGGACCATGGCGCGTAGCGCAGCGGCTGAAGGCGCAGAACATCGCGCGCTGGAACTGCTCGGTGCCATGGATGCGGCGGGGCGGGCCCGCAATCTGCCGCGCTTGCGCATTGCCAGCCTGTGCGAGCAGGTGCGAATGCACGCCAGGCGATATCGCGCCGTGACTTGCCGCCAGCTTTGCGGGGAGATCGATGCGCTGCTGGAAGACCCGGCAATGCCGAAGGGGCCGCTTTGGCGGGAGAGCGTCGAGATCCTGCGTGAGCTCGCGCAGTGCTACACCGCGATTGCGGCAAAGGACTGGCGCGGTGCGATGGCGCCATTGTCCCGGGCCGGCGAACTGGCGCGCACGATCAAGCAGGGGCGCCTGCGCATCGAGGTTCTCGGGCTGCACGCCTTTGCCCTGTACCAGTGCGGAGAGGATTCGCAGAAGCAGCTGCGCGAAGCCATGGATCTTGCGGAAACCTTCGGGCTGCGCCGTGTGTTTGCGGATGCGCATCCGGACTTGGGCGAATGGGTCCGAAATGTCTCCGCTGGAGACTCCGCCCGATCGAGCCGCCACGGCGCTGCGCCCGAGCCTGCCGCGGCGCCGGGCTTGCGCTCGAGCCAGCCGGAGCTGCAACGGCCGTCCGCGCCTTACGGCATGGTGCTCACGCCCAAGGAGCGCGAGGTGCTGGAGCTGCTCGCCCATAACCTGTCGAACAAGGAAATCGGGCGGGCCATGCAGGTGGGGGAAACCACTATCAAATGGCACGTCAAGAACCTTTTCGCCAAGCTTGACGCCGGCACGCGCAAGCAGGTCGTTCTCCGCGCCCGGATCCTCGGGCTGATCAAGTCGTCCGACTGACAAGCGGTTACGCCGCTACAGGGGCCTGAAGGGGAGGGCCCCTGCTGCAAGGAGGGGGCGCCGCAAGGGCCATCTCCCTATTCTCATGGCCTACGGAGCCGCCTGTTCGCGGACCGTTCCTACCGACAAGAGTCAGGAGACAACAGGCCCATGAACCCGACGAATACACCCGAACTCAAGACCTCCATCGAGGTCGAACCGCTGACCTGCAGTATCGGCGCCGAACTGCGCAACGTAGACCTGGGCGCCGCCTCGCGCGACGCCGGGCTGGTTGCCGAAATCCGCGCTCTCCTGCTCAAGCACAAAGTACTTTTCTTTCGGGACCAGAACATCACGCGCGCCGAGCACGTGGCCTTCGCCCGGCACTTCGGCGAACTCGAGCCCCACCCGGTGCTCGGCAGCGATCCGGAGAACCCGGGACTGGTGCGAATCTACAAGTCGCCCGAACAGCCGAACGACCGCTACGAGAACTCCTGGCATTGCGACGCCACGTGGCGCGAGAAGCCACCGCTCGGCGCCGTTCTGCGCTGCGTGGAATGCCCGCCGGTGGGTGGCGACACGACGTGGGCCAACATGGCGCTCGCCTACGAGCGGCTGCCGCAGCATGTGAAGGATCGGATCGCGCCCTTGCGCGCCCGCCACAGCATCGAAGCCAGCTTCGGCGCCGCGATGCCAATCGAGAAGCGCCTCGCGCTGCACGCGCAGTTCCCGGATGCCGAGCACCCGGTGGTGCGCACGCATCCTGAGACGGGCGAGAAGGTCCTGTTCGTCAATGCATACACGACGCACTTCACCAATTTCCACAATGTCGACAACGTGCGCTACGGCCAGGACTACGCGCCGGGCGCGAGCCAACTGCTGCAGTACCTGATCAGCCAGGCAGCTATCCCTGAATACCAGGTGCGCTTCCGCTGGAAGCCCAACAGCGTGGCCATGTGGGACAACCGCTGCACACAGCACTACGCCGTGATGGATTACCCGCCCTGCCACCGGAAGATGGAACGCGCGGGAATCATCGGTGAAGCGACTTTCTAGACAGCAGTTCTTCGCTCTTCTTTCGTCCTTCGTCCCAATTACCTTTTGCACGAGCCTCCAACATGAACTATCTCGACGGTTCCCTTTACCCCGAAAACCAGCAGCCCCTGATCATCACGGCAGCGCCCTACGCGCCGTCGTGGGTGCCCTCCGACTTCCCCGAGGACATCGCTGTCACGATGGAAGACCAGATCCAGAAGGCAGTGGACTGCTACAACGCCGGCGCCACCGTGCTGCACCTGCATGTTCGTGAACTCGACGGCAAGGGCAGCAAGCGCCTGTCGAAGTTCAATGAACTGATCGCTGGCGTCCGCAATGCCGTGCCCGAGATGATCATCCAGGTGGGCGGCTCCATCAGCTTCGCACCGGAAAACGAAGGCGCGGCGGCCAAGTGGCTGAGCGACGACACGCGCCACATGCTGGCCGATCTCGATCCCAAGCCCGATCAGGTCACCGTGACCATCAACACGTCGCAGATGAACGTCGTCGAGCACTGGGAATACGAGGACTACAAGGGCACTTCGATGGAAGACCCGGCAGTCTTCAACGCCTACAAGGAAATGACAGTGCCTTCCCAGCCCGGCTGGGCCGAGGAGCACATCCGCCGCCTGAACGCAGCCGGCATCCAGAGCGCTTTCCAGTGCTACAACATCAACAGCTTCGAGTCGGTCGAGCGCCTGATGCGCCGCGGCATCTACAAGGGCCCGCTGGTCATGAACTGGGTGGCGATCGGCGGCGGCATGGACGTGCCGAGCATCTACAACCTGGCCAATTTCGTGCGCGCCACACCTGATGGCGCTGTGCTGACGGTCGAAAGCTCGATGCGCAACGTGCTGCCGGTCAACATGATGGGCATCGCCATGGGCCTGCACGTGCGCACCGGCACCGAAGACAACCTGTGGAACCAGTCCCGCACCAAAAAGGCAAGCACGGTCGAGCAGATCGAGCAGTTGGTGCGGATCTCACGCGAATTCGGCCGCCCCATTGCGACCGCCCAACAAGCGCGTGAGATCAGCAAGATCGGCGTCTTCTACGACACGGTCGAAGAGTCGTTGCTGGCCAACGGCTTCGCTCCCAACCGCAACGGCGCCCACCAGGGCTTCCTGCGCAAGGCGGCCTGAGTGATGATTGCGCGGCCTGCCACTGTCCTGATCGTCCCCGGCTTGCGCGACCATGTGGCCGCGCACTGGCAGACGCTGCTCGCGGAGCGCCTGGCGCGCGTGCGCGTGGTGCCGCCGATGGGCCGCGAGGATCTGGACTGCGCAGCCCGCGTCCATGCCATCGAGCGTGAAGCGCAGGCGATCGAAGGGCCGCTGTTGATCGTCGCGCACAGCGGCGGCGTCGTGATGCTGGCGCATTGGGCGTTGCAGACAAGGCGCCCCGTTCTCGGTGCGCTGCTTGCCGCGCCGCCCGACTTCGAGCGGCCCATGCCCGACGGCTATCCCACAGTGGCACAACTGAATGCGAGCGGCTGGCTGCCCGTGCCGCGTCAGCGTCTTCCGTTTCCGAGCATCGTTGCCGCCAGCCGCAACGATCCGCTCGCCGAGTACGAGAGAGTTGCCGACCTCGCGCGCGACTGGGGCAGCCGCCTCGTCGACCTCGGTGAAGTCGGCCACCTCAATCCGGCCTCCGGCTTCGGCCACTGGCCCGAGGCCGAGCAGTTCATCGATGAACTCGCCGACGACGACAAAGACAACGACAACGCGGCTGGCTGAGCGCCCGCCATTCCTGAATCAAGATCCAAGGAGACAACATGGCACTCGCCATTCGCCTGCACGACACCGGTGGTCCGGAAGTGCTCAAGCTCGAAAACGTCGAAGTCGGCGAGCCCGGCCAAGGCCAGGTTCGCGTACGCCACACCTTTGTGGCCGTGAACTTCATCGACATCTACTTTCGCACCGGACGCTATCCCGTGCCGAAGCCCAGTGGACTGGGTTCCGATGCAGTGGGCGTCGTCGAAGCCATCGGCCCGGGCGTGACGGAGTTCAAGGTGGGCGACCGCGTCGGTTACCTGATCGGCCCCCAAGGCGCGTATTCGGACGTTCGCGTCATGCCTGCCGACGTGCTGATTCCGCTGCCCGATGGCGTCTCGGATCGCACTGCAGCCACCTTGATGATGAAGGGCATGACGGTGCAGTACCTGTTCCGCCAAGTCTTTCCGCTGCACGGCGGCGAGACGATCCTCTATCACGCGGCTGCCGGTGGCGTGGGCTCGATCGCCTGCCAGTGGGCGAAGGCGATGGGCGTCACGATGATCGGCACCGTCAGCTCGGACGAGAAGGCGGAGATCGCCAAGGCGAACGGCTGCGCCCACGTCATCGTGACCTCGCGCGAGAACATCGCCGAGCGCGTGCGCGAGATCACGGACGGAAAGGGCGTGCCGGTGGTGTACGACTCGGTCGGCAAGGACACGCTCGAAGCTTCGCTCGACAGCCTGCGCCCGCGCGGTGTGCTGGTGAGCAACGGCACGACGTCCGGGCCAGTTGTCATCGACACGATGACTCTGGCCGTCAAGGGGTCCATCTGGATCACGCGGCCGGCGATGATGCACTACATCATGCCGCGCGCGCACATGCTCTCGATGGCGGACGAGCTGTTCGGGCACGTGCTGTCCGGCGGTATCGTGAGCGAGCCGAAGCAGACCTTCGCGCTGGCGGACGCGGCGGACGCGCACTCTGCGCTGGAGTCCCGCCAGACCGTCGGCGCCACCGTTCTTGTGCCCTGATGGGGGATGCAATGAATATCGCTGCAACACAAGCAATGCCGGGCAGGGACGGATACCTGTTCACCCGCGGGCAGGCCTGGTTCGCCTTTGCCATGACAGTCGCCCTGATGATGTTCGACTACATCGATCGACAGGTCATCGTGTCGCTCTTCCCGTACCTGAAGAGCGAATGGAGCCTCTCCGACAAGCAACTCGGCGGACTTGTCTCGGCGGTGTCGGTCACGGTTGCGCTCGCCGGCATTCCGGTCGCTTTGTTCGCCGACCGCGCCAGCCGCGTCAAGAGCGTGGTTGTCATGGCCACCATCTGGAGCCTGGCATCCATCTCCTGCATGTTCACCCGCAGCTACGGCACCTTGCTCGCGGCACGTGCAACGGTCGGCCTGGGCGAAGCGGGCTACGGCTCCGTCGGCGCCGCGTTGATCGCCAGCCACTTTCCGTCGCGCCTTCGCGGTGCGGTCCTCGCCGGCTTCTTCGCTTCGGCCTCTGTGGGTTCGGTGCTGGGCGTGATGCTGGGTGGCGTCATTGCCGCCCATTTCGGGTGGAAGGCTGCATTCGGTGCTGTCGGCATTCCTGGGCTGATCCTTGCGCTGCTGTACCTGAAGGTGCGCGACTACCCGACGGTCAAGCTCACTCCGCGGCTCGACCAGGCGACCAGCTCGGCGCGCCATACGGCCAGTGCCATCGTGCATGCGCTCGTTCGCTCGCGCACCATGCTCTGGCTGTGCATCGCCGCTCCACTGCAACTGATTGCGGTCTCGGCGATCTGGTCATGGCTGCCGAGCTTCCTGAACCGGGTTCATGGCATGGCGCCGGAACAGGCCGCCATCAAGGCTTCGCTGGTCGTTCTCTGCGGCGCATTGGGCAGCGTGGTGTGGGGCGCCGTGGTCGACTACTCGGGGCGTCGTCGCCCGAAGTTCAAGCTGTACTCGACGGCGCTGCTGTGCGTCGCTTCCATGGTCGTGCTGATGTTGGCCTTCGGCGCTTCGAGCATCGGCCTTCAGCTCACTGCCAGTGCGCAGTTCGGCGTGCTTGCCTTTGGGGGCTTTCTGATGACCTGCACCGTCGGCCCTGTGGCTGCCGCAGTGATCGAAGTGATCCATCCTGGCATTCGCGCAACCGGCGCTTCGGTGCTCTCGCTTTTCCAGAACCTGTTCGGCCTCGCCCTGGGGCCGCTCATTGCAGGCTTCCTGTCAGATGCGTGGTCGCTGGAGCGGGCGCTGATGGTCGTGCCGCTCTTCAGCCTGCTGGCTGCCGCAGCGCTCCTGATTGCAGCGCGCACCTACGAGAGCGATCTGCAGCGTGCGGGAGAGGCAGCCGAGCACGAGGCGCGAGCCGACTCCGTCGCCCCCGGGCGCCAGGCAATGGCTTGAGCGGACCGCTCCATCCAATGAATTCGACGAATTGAAAGAGAAGACATCCATGAACGGATTGATGATGGAGCAGCCGCTGCTGATTTCCACGCTCCTGACCCACGCGGAACGCCATCATGGCGAGCAGGAGATCGTGTCGCGGCGCGTGGAGGGCGATGTTCACCGCTACACGTATCGCGATCTGGCCGAGCGCTCACGGCGTCTTGCCGGTGCTTTGGCCGCGCGCGGCGTTGCGTTCGGCAACCGCATCGGCACACTGGCGTGGAACGGCTACCGCCACATGGAGCTTTACTACGCAGTCTCGGGTTCGGGTGCCGTGCTGCACACACTGAACCCGCGCCTGCATCCCGATCAGGTGACGTGGATCGCAGACCACGCCGAAGACCAGATCCTGTTCTTCGACCTGACCTTTCTGCCGCTGGTGGAGGCGATCGCGTCCAATGTATCGACGATCAAGGCTTTCGTCGCGATGACCGACCGGGCGCACATGCCTGCATCGTCCAAGGTGCCGAATCTGCTGTGCTACGAAGAGCTGGTCGAGGCGCATTCGCCTGAATTCGATTGGCCTGTGTTCGACGAAAAGTCTGCTTCGTCGCTGTGCTACACGTCAGGCACGACCGGCAATCCAAAGGGCGCGCTCTACAGCCACCGCTCGACCCTGCTGCACACCTATGCGGCCGCTTTACCGGATGCGCTGAACTGCTCCGCCAACGACGTCATCCTGCCGGTCGTCCCGATGTTCCACGTCAACGCGTGGGGTCTGCCGTACGCCGCTTGCATGGTCGGCGCGAAGCTGGTGTTTCCGGGCCCATGGCTCGACGGGAAATCGCTGCACAACCTCTTTGAAAGCGAAGGCGTCACTGTCTCCGCTGGCGTGCCCACCGTCTGGCAAGGCCTGTTGACGCACGTCGAAGGCAACGGACTCGAATTCAGCACCATGCGCCGCACCATCATCGGCGGCTCGGCGTGCCCGCCCGCGATGATGCGCACCTTCCAGGAACGCTACGACGTCAAGGTCTTGCACGCCTGGGGCATGACCGAGATGAGCCCGGTGGGTACCGTCTGCACGCTCAAGCCACGCCAACAGGGTCTCGATGCCGAGGCGCGTCTCGCCATCCAGGCCAAGCAGGGGAGGCCGGTGTTCGGCGTCGACATGAAGATCGTCGGCGAAGACGGTGCCGAGCTGCCGCACGACGGCGTCACCGCCGGCGAGCTGATGGTGCGTGGTCCGTGGATCATCTCCGACTACTTCAAGGGCGAGGGCGATGCTCCTCTGGTCGACGGCTGGTTCCCCACGGGCGATGTCTCCACGATCGACGCCGAGGGCTTCATGCAGATCACCGACCGCAGCAAGGACGTGATCAAGTCCGGCGGCGAGTGGATCGGCTCGATCGACCTCGAAAACATCGCGATGGCACACCCTTCAGTGGCGCTCGCGGCTTGCATTGCGGCCCGTCACTCCAAATGGGACGAGCGCCCGCTGCTCGTGGTGACGCGCAAGCCGGGTGAGTCCGTCACGCGCGATGAACTTCTCTCCTTCTATGACGGGCGAATCGCCAAATGGTGGACGCCGGACGACGTGGTCTTCGTCGACAGCATTCCGCTGGGGCCGACTGGCAAGGTGCAGAAGAACAAGCTGCGCGACGTTTTCCAGAACCACCTGCTCGCACAAGCCTGACAACCCAATGATCACGACCTTCGCGGCCTTGCCGACTCGCG
This sequence comes from Variovorax sp. 05N34, assembly GCF_056397405.1. Classification (NCBI taxonomy): domain Bacteria; kingdom Pseudomonadati; phylum Pseudomonadota; class Betaproteobacteria; order Burkholderiales; family Comamonadaceae; genus Variovorax; species Variovorax sp. 05N34. Next base: position 628,473 of record NZ_JBFTNI010000001.1, on the reverse strand, counting down.
GCCGCACGCTCTTTCCTGGCGTACTTGCCAGCCTGGTTGTGGCGATCGCCGCGACTTCGCTTTCGCAGCACTATGGCGCGCCCGTCATGCTGTTCGCGCTGATTCTCGGCATGGCGATGAACTTCCTCTCGAGCGACGGCGCCTGCGCGGCCGGCATCGGGTTCACTGCGCGCGAAGTGCTGCGCTGCGGGGTCGCGCTGCTGGGGTTTCGCATCACCATGGGCCAGGTCGCAGCGCTAGGTTGGCATCCGGTGCTGCTGGTGGTCATCTGCGTCGTGGTCACCATTTCCGTTTCGATGATTGCCGCGAAGTTGCTCGGATTCCAGAGCCTGTTCGGCTTGCTCACCGGTGGCGCAACCGCCATCTGCGGCGCTTCGGCTGCGCTGGCGCTCGCAGCCGCGCTGCCTGCCCATCCGGGCAAGGAACGCGCAACGCTGTTCACGGTGATAGGTGTATCGGCGCTTTCGACACTGGCGATGGTCGTCTACCCCCTCCTGGCGCATCTGCTGGGACTCGACCCGCGCGCGGCCGGGATTTTCCTCGGCGGCACCATCCATGACGTGGCGCAAGTCGTCGGGGCAGGCTACAGCATGTCGCGCGAGACCGGCGACGTGGCCACCCTCGTCAAGCTCCTGCGGGTGGCCATGCTGCTGCCGGTGATCGCTTTTGCCGTGATGTGTACACGCGCTGGCGGCAAAAGCGCCGGCGGACCCCGGCCGCCGTTGCTGCCCTGGTTCGCGGTGGCGTTTGCGGTGCTGCTCGCGATCAACAGCACCGGATGGGTTCCGGCCGGCCTGACCAAGCTGGGCACCGACCTTTCGCAATGGTGTCTGGTGACATCGATGGCTGCGATCGGCATGAAGACGCAATTGCGCGAGCTGGCGACGGTGGGCCTCAAACCGGTGGCGCTGATGGTCGGTGAGACTGTGTTTCTCATCGGACTCGTCCTTGCGATGATGCACTGGTTGTCCTGAACGGCGCTTTGCGATGAACTGACAATCGTCAATACGTGCATCTGCGGCGGAATCATAATTTTTTGCTGGGCTCGTAACCAGAAGGCAGAAAGGAACGTCCATGATGATGAAGCTCCACGCGTTGCCGGCTTCATGTTCAGTTGCTTCCGCCGGCCTCATGGTCTCGGGTCTGGACTGAGGCTCGACGGAACGGCCGATCACAGAATGCCACCCCTTCGCATCAGACCAGGACGGGCGGCGCTGCTGACGGCGATGTTCGTCCTGGCCTTTGCGCGCGCGGCGCTGGCGCAGCAAGACCCTGCGATCCCCGCTTTCAAGACGGTCGATTCGATGGAAGCGCGGGTCCAAGGCTGCGTCACCTGTCACGGCCAGAGCGGACAAGGCACCAGCAACCCGTACTTTCCGCGCATCGCGGGCAAGCCTGCGGCCTATCTCTACAACCAACTGGTCGCCTTCCGTGACGGCAAGCGGGTCTATCCGCCGATGAACTACCTGGTGGCTTATCTGCCGGACGCCTATCTGCGGGAGATCGCCGAGCACTTCGCCAAGCAGCGTCCCGCGTTTGAAGCCAATCTGCCGCCTACGGGGCCGGATTCGGTGATCAAGCGCGGCGCGACGATCGCCGTCGCGGGCGATGCGAGCAAGCAGATACCGCCCTGCATTTCATGCCACGGCCCCGGACTCACCGGGATGGAGCCGGGCATCCCGGGGCTGGTGGGATTGCGTTCGTCCTACATCGTTGCGCAGCTCACGCGGTGGCGCACGGGCAACCGGCAGGCCGCGCAGCCCGATTGCATGAAGCGCATCGCCGACCGGATGTCCGAAGCGGATGTGTACGCGGTGGCGACCTGGCTGTCGAGCCAGGACCCGCCGCACGATCCTTCTCCCGCGTCCTCCAACCTCCAGCGCATGCCCTTGTCATGCGGCAGCCAGATGTAGGCGTCATGCGCAGAGGAACACGCAACCTCCTTCTCGCCGGACTTGTGGTCGTCGCGGTGCTCGTCGCCGGCTTCTTCTACTTCATGCCCGGATACCTTCCGGAGGAGCCGGGGAAGGTCGAAGTGAGCGCGACGACGCAGACGATCAACAAGGGCGAATATCTGGCACGCGCCGGAGATTGCATCGCCTGCCACACCGCACCCGGGGGCAAGGAATTCGCGGGCGGACGCGCGATGGCGACCCCCTTTGGCAGTCTCTATGTTCCCAATGTGACTCCCGACGACGAGACCGGCATCGGCCGTTGGACCTCCGAGGACTTCTACCGGATGATGCATCAGGGTGTCTCGCGAGACGGTTCGCTGATGTACCCGGTGATGCCTTTTGCGTCGTACAGCAAGGTCACGCGCGAGGACTCGGACGCCATCTACGCCTACATGATGTCCGTGCCGCCGGTCAGCCAGAAGAATCGGCCCCATGAATTGAAGTTCCCGTTCAATCAGCGCGACCTGCTGATCGGCTGGCGAGCGCTCTACTTCAAGCAGGGCGAATACGCGCCCGACAAGAGCAAGTCGGCGCAGTGGAATCGAGGCGCCTATCTGGTCGAAGGCCTCGGGCATTGCGCCATGTGCCACACGGCAATCAACAAGCTTGGCGGCTCGAAGACATCGCAGGAGTTCGAAGGCGGGATGATCCCGAATCAGAACTGGTATGCGCCGTCCCTCACTTCCAACCGCGAGGCGGGACTCGGCAACTGGAACCTGAAGGAAATCGGCGATCTGCTGCAGGCCGGCATTTCGGATCGCGCCACTGTCTACGGGCCCATGGCAGAGGTGGTCTACAACAGCCTCCAATACCTCTCCGACGCGGATGTCGAGGCGATGGCGGTCTATTTGAAGGAGCTTCCACAGCGGGACTCCGAACCACCGCCGCCGAGCAGTGCGCGGCTGGTCAGTCCGAACGTGATGGAGCTCGGACGCAAGATCTATGCGACGCAATGCGTCATGTGCCACGGCGAGGAAGGCAAGGGACATCCGCCGCAGTTTCCGCCGCTCGCCGGCAATCAGTCGATCACGATGAGCTCCCCGGTCAACTCGATCCGCATGGTGCTGAACGGCGGCTATGCGCCCGGCACGAAGCGCAACCCGAAGCCCCACGGTATGCCGCCTTTCTCGCACATCCTCAATGACGACGAGGTGGCGGCGGTCGTCACCTATGTCCGCGTCGCCTGGGAGAACAGCGGAACGCCGGTGACCGCCGCCAGCGTGAGCGAATTGCGAACGCTCGTTCCCGAATAGCAGCAAGGAAGGTCCGCGCCATGGCCACCGCAACTCCCGACGATCTTCCAACTGCCGTCGAAGCCGCCGAGTTGGCGCGAGAGCAGGCGCGAGAAGAAGCGCGCATCGACGAGATCGTCTCTCTCGGACCAGCGGGCACGTTCGCCGTCGTCGGAGTCGCCACCTTCATCGTCGTCGCGATCGTGTTCCTCTTCTACTTCCTGGTCTTCGTGCCGCGAGGAGTGATCCAGTGACATCGACAAACGCCGGCGTGTCGCACGCATCCGAAGCCGTCGCGGCAGGGGCGGAAAGGCGCTGGGCGATCGTCGTGATGATCATCATCGCGCTGCTGCTCGCAATGATGATCATCACCGGACTGCATTGGGCGTCGATGCCGCCGTCGCGGGTGGAGACGATCGATCCGCGCACGCTGCACGTCTCGGGCGAGTTCGTCGAAAACAACCTGGGCACCACGGTCGATGCAAATGGCAAGGTCGTGGTCAGGCTCGTCGCACAGCAGTATTCGTTCGAGCCTCAGTGCCTGGTCGTTCCGGCCGGTGTGCCGGTCACGTTTCGCGCGACCAGCGCCGATGCCGTCCACGGCTTCGTCGTCGACAAGACGAACGCCAATGTGATGCTGATTCCGGGGTTTATCGCCACCTTCACCGCGACTTTCGAGAAGACTGGCGACCGCCTGATGCCCTGCCATGAGTATTGCGGCACGGGCCACGAGGCGATGTGGGGCCGCGTGCAGGTGCTGCCCGCCGATGAATTCCTCGCCAATGCCAAAGGCGGAGAGAGGATGAGCTGTGTTCCTCGCTAGAAAACTCGTCCTCGCGCACTTCTGGGTGGCCTTCATCGCATTCGGCGCGGCCATCGTGTTGGGCGAATGGCAGATGTTCGTGCGCAGCCCGCTCAGTGCGTGGGTGGGCGACCCGGAACATTACTACCGCTCCGTGACGGCGCACGGCACGGTGATGGGCTATGTCCTCCCGACCCTGGTGGCAATGGGCTTCGGCTATGCGATCAGCGAACTCGCGCTGAAGCAGCCGCTGATTGGCCTGCGCTGGGCATGGGCCGGCTTCTGGCTCGTGGTCGTCGGCACGGTGATGGCTGCCACGCCGGTCGCGCTGGGCCTTGCATCGGTGCTCTACACCTTCTATCCGCCCATGATCGCCAGCCCGTTCTACTACCTTGGCATCGTGCTGGTGGTGGTCGGCTCGTGGATCTGGGTGGCGCTCATGTCGATCAACCTGAGCGCATGGAAGAAAAAGAATGCCGGCGCGGCGGTGCCGCTGGCGATGTTCGGCAACGTCGCCGGTGCCTATCTGTGGGCGTGGACATCGGTGGGTGCCGCCCTCGAGATCCTGCTTTTGATCTTGCCGGCTTCATTGGGCCTGACGGACACCATCAATGCCGGCCTGGCACGCGTCTTCTTCTCATGGACGCTGCACGCGATCGTGTACTTCTGGCTGATGCCGGCCTACATCGCGTTCTACACGATCGTGCCTCGCGCCATTGGCGGGCGTCTCTACAGCGACACGATGGGGCGTGTCGCCTTCGTGCTCTTCCTTGTGTTCTCGATGCCCATCGGCATTCATCACCTCTTCGCCGATCCGCAGGTGGGCGCAGGGTTCAAGTTCGTGCATGCAGCTTTCACGGCGATGGTGGCCGTGCCCACCTTTCTCACTGTTTTCACCATCGTCGCGTCCGTGGAGATCGCGGCGCGCTTGCGCGGGGGGAGGGGGGCTTTCGGATGGGTGAAGGCCTTGCCATGGGGCAATCCGATGATGCTGGCCGTCGCCTTCTCCTTCGTCATGCTGGGCCTCGGCGGGGCGGGCGGGCTCATCAACATGAGCTTTCAGCTCAACGAGGCGGTCCACAACACGCAGTGGGTGACGGGGCACTTTCACCTGATCTTTGCGGGCGCGATCGTCATCATGTACTTCGTGGTCGCCTATGACCTGTGGCCGCAGCTCACCGGCTGCAAGCCGCTGCCCGCCGGCCTCATGCGGACTCAACTCTGGCTCTGGTTCGTCGGGATGATCGTGATGACCTTGCCCTGGCATTGGGTCGGATTGCTCGGACAGCCGCGGCGCATGGCGTACTTCGACTTCTCGAACCCCGCGCTCAGCAATCAGGGCTGGACGCTTGTGGCGGGGACTCTCGGAGGCCTGCTGCTGGTGGTGTCCGCGCTGCTTTTCATCTTCATCCTGGCGCGCGCGGGCAAGAGCGAAGCGGCGCCCGCGCCCTACAGGTTCAGCACGCCGATCCATATGCCTGCGACCATCCCGGTCGCGTTGAACGGCTTTGCGCTCTGGGTCGTATTGATGATCGCTCTCACGGTCGTGAACTACGGTTTTCCCATTGCGCAGTTGGCCTCGCTCGAGAATGCCTCTGTGCCTGTCATTCCCATCGGAGGGCGGTGATGCAGCAAGCCAGCCTGTTCGCATGGAGCAACCGATGGTTTCGATGGAGCCTGGTCGGCATCATCGCGCTCACCGCGGCGACGCTGCTGGTCGGGTTCGTCTGGCTGCCGTCCAGACATGGCGACTTCACTGCCAAGAGCCTCTGGGACAGCATCTGCCGAGCGGCGGGCGTACCCAGCGAATGGACGACCGCTGGTGAATGGCCAAAGCCGGGCACGGGCACCACCCGCGTCGTATTGACGAACGCGATGGGCCGCTCCGGCGCTGGCGACGCGACTGGCCGCGGCGCGACGATCGCGATCCAGCAATGCAGCATGTGCCATGGCGCGCAGGGCATGAGCGATGGCGGCTCGCCCAATCTCGCCGGACAGTATCCTGAAGTCATCATCAAGCAACTTCATGACTACAAGCGCGGCGACCGGAGCAGCGCGTTCATGCAGACCATTGCCAACCGGCTGTCGGAACGTGACATCCAAGACGTCGCCGCCTACTACGATTCGCTTCCGAAGGCGCGCGCCGCCCTCGTGCGGCCTGACGAACCCGATGCGCCCGCGCTGGTGCGCGTCGGAGACCCACTGCGAAACATCGTGCCCTGTGTCGCGTGTCATGGCGGCATCGACCACAAGCTGGGAGCACCGTGGCTGGAAGGCATGCCCAAGGAGTACCTCCTGAAAGAGCTCAAGGCTTTCGCGGCGGGCGATCGCCGCAACGACAGCTTCGGGCAGATGCGCAACATGGTGCGGCCATTGACAGAGAAAGAACTCGAAAGCGTTGCGGACTTCTATGCACGGCGCGAACCCGTGCGCGAAGCCCGCTGAAGAGCCCGTGCTGGCGGGCTTCCGCTATGCGATCGCCACGGTCCGCGTCTCGCCAATCAGGGTAGAGGTGGCACGCGGGCGCAGCAGGAAGTGAGACAACGCGGGAATCAGCAGCACTGCACCGACCATGTTCCAGATGAACATGAAAGACAGCAGGATGCCCATGTCCGCCTGGAACTTGATGGGCGAGAGCGCCCAGGTGAGCACGCCCGCCGCGAGAGTCACCCCGACCAGCACGACCACCTTGCCCGTGAACCGCAAGGCATCGCGGTAAGCCTGCGCCAGCGTTGCGCCGGCGCGCTGGCGGGCCAGCTGCACGCTCAGCAGGTACAACGCGTAGTCCACACCGATGCCCACGCCGAGTGCGATCACCGGCAGGGTCGCCACCTTGACGCCGATGCCCAGGCAGACCATCAGCGCTTCGCACAACACCGACGTGATCACCAGCGGAACCACCGCCACTACCACGGCGCGCCAACTGCGGAAGGTGATGAAGCACAGCACGATGACTGCCGCGTAGACCAGCATCAGCATCTGCGTCCAGGCTTTGTGGACGACGATGTTGGTGGCCGACTCGATGCCGGCGCCGCCCGCTGCAAGCAGGAACTTGCGATCGCCGTTGCTGTGTGCGTCCGCGAAGGCGGCGCTGGCCTGCACCACCCGGTCGAGCGTTTCCGCGCGATGATCCGCCAGGTAGGCGATCACCGGCATCACGGAGCACTCGGTATTGAAGAGTTCCGGGTTGTTCACGCTGGCCTGTTGCGCACCGTAGTTCAGCACGTCCTGGTTGCGGGCGATGGTCAGCCACTTGGGGCTGCCTTCGTTGCTGCCGGCGGTGATCTGGCGCACGGCGTTGGCCAGCGACATCGTGGTCTGCACGCCGGGTACCTGCTGGAGCGCCCAGGCGAGCCGGTCGGCTTCGATGAGCGTTTCGTATTTCAGACAGCCTTCCTTGGCGGTCTTGACGATCACCGCGAAGGTGTCGCTGGAGAGCGAATAGTTGGAAGTGATGAAGGCGTTGTCGCGGTTGTAGCGGGAGTCCGGCCGCAGTTCGGGCGCTCCGGGGTCGAGGTCGCCGATCTTGAGATGGGTACTTACCGCCAGGCCGACGGCGAGCAGCACCGCGGCCGAGATGACGGTGCCGAGCGCCCAGCGCCGCTCGGTGAACCGGTCGAGCCATGCATAGACGGAGCTGGCTCCGCTCGTTGTCTCGTTGAGTTCGGCGCGCAGGCTGCGCTGCGCAGCCTTGGCGCTGACGCCGATGTACGACAGCAGCACCGGCAGCAGGATCAGGTTGGTCACGATCAGCACCGCCACGCCGATGCTCGCGGTGAGCGCCAGGTCCTTGATGACGGGGATGTCGATCATCATCAGCACGGCGAAGCCGACGGCGTCGGCCACCAGAGCGGTCAAGCCCGCGAGGAACAGGCGCCGGAAGGTGAAGCGCGCAGCAACCAGTCGGTGCGCGCCGCGGCCGATGTCCTGCATGATCCCGTTCATCTTCTGCGCGCCGTGCGACACGCCGATCGCGAAGACGAGAAAGGGCACGAGGATGGAATAGGGGTCCAGCTCGAAGCCGAGCCCGGCCACCAGCCCAAGTTGCCAGACCACCGCCACCAGCGAGCACGCGACGACCAGCGTCGTGCTTCGAACACAGCGCGTGTAGAAGAAGATGATGAGCGTTGCCACCAGGGCGGCCAATGCGAAGTACAGCGCCACCTGGTAGAGGCCGTCGATCAGGTCTCCGACGAGTTTGGCGAAGCCGATGCTGTGCACGCGGATGCCCGTCGGCTGGCCCTGGGCGTCGGTCTCGTAGCGGGCGCGCATCTGTTCGAGCGTGTGCGACAGGCCGCGATAGTCAAGCCGCTTGCCCGGTGTGGCGTCCTGGTCCAGCAGCGGCACGACGATCATGCTCGACTTGAAGTCATTGCCCACGAGGCTGCCCACCAGCCCGGCGCGTGCGATGTTGCCGCGCAGCTTTTCTGTGGAGACCTGCGAGCCGTCGTAGTTGTCTGGCATGACCGGGCCGCCCTGGAAGCCTTCCTCGGTCACCTCAGTCCAGCGCACGGCCGGTGCCCAGAGCGACTTCATCCACGCGCGGTCGACGCCGGGCGTCAGAAAGAGATCGTCCTGGATCTTCTTGAGCGCGGCGAGGTACTTCGGGTCGTAGATATCGCCCTGGGTGTTCTCGACGACGATGCGCAGGGAGTTGCCCAGCCCGCGCAGTTCGGTGCGGTTGTCGAGGTAGTTCTGGATGTAGGGATGGCCCTGCGGCAGCATCTTCTCGAAGCTGGCGTTGAGCGTCAGCCGCGTCACGGCCATGAAGCCCAGCAGCAGTGTGATCAGGCCGCAGGCGACCATCACGGCGAAGCGGTGATTGAAGATCAGGCGCTCGAGCGGGGAGCCAGAGCGTGTGTCGAATTGCTCGAGCGAGCTCGGCGCGGAGATGTCCGCGGAGATAGGGGTGTGCATGTGCGAGATCCCGCTGCCGGTCAGGGCAGCTGAAGCGATTGGGCGCCGCGCGGCCCTGCGATCACGAGCGCGCCCTTGGCGGGGGTGACCACCGCCGCGGCGGGGACGGTGCGTTCGACAACGGCGGCCTTGAAACTGGCGCCGTCATCGTTGCTGGTCAGGATGTGGCCGGCCTGGCTGACGAGGACGATGCGTCCGTCGTCCTGGCGCGTGCCGGCGGTCAGTCCGACCTGCAGGCCGGTCGGTGTCTGCTGCCAGCTTCGTCCGGCATCGACGCTGCGCAGCACCGTGCCGCGCAGGCCATAGGCAATCACCGAACGGGCATTGCCGGTGACGCCGAAGAGGGTGCCCTTGTAGGGCAGTTCGAGTGCGCGAAAACGTGTGTCGCCGCGCTCCAGCTTGAGCAGGAGTCCCTGCTCGCCGGCAATGTAGATGTCCGCGCCGATGCCTCGCACCGCATAGAGGTGCAGGCCCTTCGGGTTGTCCACCGCGTGCAGCCACGGTTCCCAGGTGATGCCGCCGTCGTTGGTATGCAGCACGAGCCCGAACGCGCCGACCACGAAGCCTTCGGACGCATCGCGGAACCAGACGTCCAGGAACGGGTTCTCCGCCCCTTGCGCCTCGAAGCGCCGAGCCTCGTCCACCAGCAGTCCGGCGCGCTTCGGATCGTCGGCCGCCAGTGCGGCAGCTTCGCGCTGGTAGTAGCGGACCATCATTTCCCCGACGCGCCGGCCGTCCAGCTGGGTGGTCCAGCTCTGGCCGCCATCGGTGCTGCGCAGCACGACGCCGTCGTGCCCCACGGCCCAGCCGGTCGTGACGTTCGCGAAGGTGACGGCCACCAGATCGGAACTGACGGGCACATCGGCCTGCCGCCAGTTCCTGCCTGAATCGTCCGACCAGACGATATGCCCGCGCTGGCCCACGGCCACCACGCGGTCGCCGGCGTTGGCCAGGCCGTTGAGCAACGTGCGCGAAGCGAGCGGGCTCTTGGTGGCGGAAGTGTCCAGCACGTCACGCCATCCGGCGGGCTTCACTGGCAGGACCTCGCGTGCCGAGACCGTCGCGGCCAACGCTGCGGCAAGTGCCAGGGCACCGATCGTGAATCGCTTCGCGTTCATCGCAGGGCCTCGATCAGCGAACGCCCGCGCCGGCCAGCGAGTCGGCGGTCCACTCGCGGTCGGACAGCGGCTTCGTGTGGCGCATGCCGCCGGTTTCGGCGATGTAGCCGGTCAGCGAATAGACGCGCGATGCGAAGTCGTAGTGGCCGAACATGTCGGTGTACGGTGCCGGCAGGTCGTAGCTCGGCGTCATGTAGGCGAAGCCGGAGCGATAGAGCTGGCCGCGCGCGTCGTAGTTGTCCGAAGCCAGCGCTGCCCACGAGTCTTCGTCGAGGTAGAAGGTGCGCTTGCTGTAGACGTGGCGCTTGCCGTCGCGCAGCGTGGCTTCCACGGCCCATACGCGATGAAGTTCCCAGCGAACCAGGTCCGGGTTCAGGTGGTTCGGCTTGAGCAGGTCGTCCTGCTTGGACTGGTACACCGCGGCGTAATCGTTATAGGGCACGTACATCTCCTTCTTGCCGATCAGCTTGAAGTCGAAGCGGTCCATGGAGCCGTTGAAGATGAAGGTGTCGTCGAAGGTCGTCGCGCCGGCGGTGCCGGGGTTGGGCGTGTCGAACGACAGGTCCGGAGCGACCTTGACGCGGCGCTGGCCGGGCAGGTACATCCAGGCGCGGCGGTCCTTGTTGCCGATGTCGAGCGGATCGACGATCAGCAGCGCCTCTCCGGCGCGGCGTGCCGGGCCGGTGTAGGTGAGCTTGATGCGCCAGTACGTGTCGGCCGTCTGCTTGCTCGAGTCCCAGAACGGAAAGTCCTGCACGCTCAGACCTTCAGTGGCCAGCGCCGAGTGGCCGCTGGCGTCGACGTTCAGGTTGCGGTACTTGGCTTCGTAGCTCTGGCCGTTGAAGCGCACCAGGTGATTCCACATGGCCTCGTAGCCGGTTTTCGGAATAGGGAACGGGAAGCCGGCGTGCGCGCCTTCGATGGAGCGGCCGTCGTTGGCCGTCTTCGCCTGCACTGCGTTGGCCGCCGTGTTGTCGGTGACGAACTTCGGGAAGGCGACGGTGCGGTGCGTCGGGTAGACATCGACGCGGAAGCCGGGGTACTTCTGCAGCAGCGCCTTGGTGCCGTCGGTCAGGTTGTCGGCGTATTGCGCCATGTTCTTGGCATCGATCACGAGGCGCGGCTTTTCGCCGGCGAACGGATCCGGGCGAATGCCGTCGCCAGCCTTGAAGCCAGCGGGAGCCGACTTCAGCCCGCCGTCGTAGGCGGGAATGGTGCCGTCCTTGTTGCCGGCCTTTTCGGCGCCGACGGGCGTGAGGGTCGTGCCGAGGGCCTTGGCTTCGTCGGCGGTGATGGCCGCTTGCGCCGCCAAGGCGGCCGTTGCGGCGACGACGCCTGCAAGCACCGAGTGGGTGAATTTCATGTTGGGATTCTCAGAAAGTGGCTTTGAAAGTCAGACTCACGAATGCGCGGTCGTCGAGCAAGGTCGTGAGGCCGTTCTGGCTGGTCACGGCATACCCGTTGTCGCGGTAGCGGCCGACGTAGTTGATGTATTTCAGGTCGATGCGGTACTTCTGGCGGACGTCGAAGCCGACGCCCACGCTGTAGTTGCCGTTCGCCTGATTGCCGCCAAAGACGGTTGCCGCATTGCCGTAGAGGCCGACGGCGTACGTAAGGGGTGCCGACACGTCGACGCCCGGCCACACCTGGAACCAGGTGGGCGTGAAGGAGAGACCGGCGCCGAAGTAGTTCTTCGTGGTGCAACCGTCCCACTTGTCCTTGCCGGCACAGGCCGCAAAGCCCTCGGCGAAGAAGAGGTTCTTGCCGCTGGTGACTTTCGACCAGCTGGACCATGTAAGTTCTGCGCCGTAGGTCGCCGTGTCGAAAACGGCAGTCTTCGGTATCACGCCCACTGCATTGACCAGGCCGTGATACGTGTCGCCGCGTGGCCCGTTGGTATCGCCCGGCGCAGGCACGCCTGGTGCAATGCCGAGCACCGTGCTGTTCAGCGGCGTGTTGTGGCGATACGAGAGCTCGGAGCCGAAGCTGATGCCGCCGATGTTCTTCGCAAGACTGACGCCCAACAGATCGATGTTGTCGGCGTAGACCAGGTTGTAGCGGCTGATGTTCGGCCCGACGCGCGTGAGCAGGGTCTGCGGCAGCTTGTCGGCAAAGTTGCGCCAGTAGAAGCCCATCGTTCCGTCGAGCCACTCGGGGCTCCAGCGCGTCGACAGGCCACCTTCGCCCCGCTGCGGCGGCTTGAGTGCGCCGCCGTTCTGTGCAAAGCCCAGGGGACCCGAGATGAACTGGCGGTCCGGCCCGTTGAACGCGAAGTCCACGGGGCCGAGGTACGTGCCGCCTTCGGGGTAGCGGAAGGCTTCCCACTGCAGCATGTATTGCGCCGCGACCGACACCGTGTCCGTCACCTGCGCCTGCATCGAGATCTGGCTGAGCGGCCGGAACAACTCCTTGGCTTCCACGCCAGGCGTTGCGAAACCCTTTTGCAAGTCGAGCGGATTCTGGGAATAGGCGATGCCATTGAGGTTGCCGTTCACGAAGAGCGATTCGCCCCAGTAGAGGGAATGGCGGCCGAGCTTCATGTTGACCGGCACGTTCCCGATGTCGAAGCCGCCGAACAGGAAGGCATCGAGCCATTCGCCCGAAGGCCCGGCGTAGTAGCGCTGGACGTAAGGGCTGTACTGATGGTTGACGTAGCTGGGGATGTTCACCAGCGGCGGGTACGGATTGGATTGGCTGGTGCTGCCGTACGCGTTGTCGTACCAGCCAGCGGCACTCACGCGCATGCCGTAGCGCTTCTGATAGGTGAGGTCGAACTCGGAGAGGATGTCGAGGCGGTTTGCCACTGTCTCACCCGAGTTGAAACTGTAGGTGCCCTCGTCCGAAACCACGTAGTTGCCGATCTTCGGATCGCGATTGGCAACGCGGTTTGCATAGTTGTAGCGAAGCGTGTTGTCCCAGCGGACGGAGACGTCCGGATTGCCCGTGTCGAACTCGAATGCATGCGCACCGCCTGACGACAAGGTCGCCAGCAAGGTGGCAGCGGCAACGGCTGAGAGGCGAAAGGACGAGCGGGTTTCGGCGGATCCCGTCTTGTGGTGGGAGTGATGCACGTGTTTCCAGTTTCTTCGTTGGTGAGTGGGAGGTCTCTCCTGCATATGAGCAGTGACCGGGCGGAATTCTGGGATTCGCGCGCACTCGCCACCCCCTCCTTGGTGGAGGGGGGAGGGGGGTAGGGAAAGTCTGGAGCGGCGCTCAGCCGCCGAGCGCCGTGATCGCAGCCACCAGCGCAGTGCCGAGCCCGACCATCATCAGGCCGACCTTCCAGCTGCCGTACCCGGCGTAGCGGCCCAAGGCGAGGCCGCCGATGAAGAGCATCGTCAGCGCGACGATGCGGGACACGTTCATTGCCGTCCTGACATCCTGGATCAGCGCAAAGGGCAGCACCACCGGAAATGTTGCCGTCACCACGATCAGGAAGATCGCGACCCCGGCGAGCGCGTCACGCCACAACAGCCTCGGCCGCGACGGGATGGACGGCAGGGCCACCATTCGGCTGCGAATCGCCTCGAGTTCGGCCGCCAGCACGAAGCGCGCGCCGACGCGCGACAGGGAACCGGCGACAAGATCACGCCCTGTCTGTGCATCCGCCGCATCGCGGACGGTGCGCACCAGCGTGACCCATCGCCCGCGATCGGTCACCGTGCGGACCAGGTACATGACTGCATCGACCAGTCCCCAGGCGAGGTTGCAGCCCAGCGCGGCGATGAACATCTGCCGCAGATCCTCGCGCCCTGAGTCGGCCACCGACACGGCGCCCGTGAAGGTGAGCGCCATGAAGAGCCCGAAAAGCATTTCCGATACGCGATCGACCGGGCTGAGGACCGGCTCTCTCGCCACTTCGTTTTTGTTTTCGGATTCAGGCTGCATCATTTCTTTTCGGGCGGGTGAATGGAGTCCCCGAGACTGATCAGGTTCTGCGGAATCACGCGGATCACGCCGCCGCGTGGGCTGTCGATGTCGGCAATGAGGAAGAACGCAATGGCCAGGACCAGCGGCAGAACCAGGAGCTGGCTTCGTTCGGCAGTGGCATCACGCACGCCATAGCCCACCAGCAGATGACAGCAGGCCGCGATGCCCAGCATCAGAAGCCATGCGGCGCGGGGAATCCGGTTCCACCAGGCCGCCTGCGTATAGCCCTGCGCATTGAGCACATCGTTCATGCCCGACACCGCGAGCGCGACTGTCGGCGACAGCGGTGCCGCTGCCACCGGGGCCACCACCGCCGACCACAATTGCGTCTGCAGCTTCGCAGTCCGTGCGTTGACTTCAGCCAACTGCCGCTCGTCACGCGTCGTATAGAAAAGAACCCGCTGATCGAAATACTCGCGCAGCAGGCCGCGAACCTTTTCCGCGTCCGCCGCAGGCAGCAAGTCGGCCCGCACGTACTCGGTGCCTATCGCATTGGCTTCCGCTTCTTCGAGGTTCTTGCGCTGGTCGTAGCGGCCAACGGCCATCGAGAAGCCAAACCCGACGAGCAGCCCCAGAAGCGTCAGCGTCGCCCCCACGATGATGCCGAAGTTGTCGCGCGTGCTCTCTTGCGGGCGGCCCCATCTTCTGAGCAGCCGGGCCCCGGCCCACATGCAAAAGGTCAAAAAGAAGAACGTGATGACGAAGACGAGAAGGGGGTAGTCGACCACTTTGATCATTGTTTTTTCCTGGCATTTAGCTTTCGGAAAGCCTTCAGAACGTGAACTTCGTCGAATACTGCAAGCGGTAGTCCACCTGCGAGCCGCCGACCTTGTCTTCGAGGCGCCCCCAGATCAATTCGGTGCCCATGGTCAAGTTCCTGGCGATGGCATAGAGCACGTTGACGGACGAATAGCTTCCCTCATGAAAGGCCGTGGCAATCTGCCCACCGGTATTGTTCTGCCGATGCGCGCTGTAGCCGATCGAACTGCTCCACTTGTCGTTCCAGGCGTGGGTGAAGTAAACAAGCCATCCGACGGAGGGGACCGCCTCGGCCCGCAGGTTGCCGCCGGGCGCGAGGTCGACGCCGCCGTCGTTCATGTAGCTGGCAATGCCGCGCCCCGCTGCAAGTTGCCAATTCAGATGATCCTTGGCGGAGATCTCGAATGCGCCGCCGAGGTTCAGGCCATAGCCGTTGACCGTGCCGGACGGCTTTCCACTGACCGATTCGGTGTTGTGATAGCCCAGTTCCCGAAAGATGGCGGCGGCACGCAAGTGCCCCCACTCCCGTTCGAGCCTGAATGACGCGACAGCGTCCGGGACCGGGTTGTGGCCCGTGATGCCTTGGCCGAGAGCCGGATCGACCCTTGCCAACCTCCCTGCGTCGATCGCCGAACTGGGCGACTCCAGCGTGATCGCCGCCAGCATTCCCGGCCGGTCGAGCGCCACGAATCGAAGCTGCGGCGTTCGCACGAAGACCATGCCGCTCGGCCCCCAGTAGTCAATGACGTCCGGGAGCACATCGATGTCCATGAAGTTCGAATACGTCTGCCCGATGCCGAACCTGTTCCATTCGATCCAGACGTCGAGCAGGTGGGGCTGGGTGCCGCCACTGGTTCCGAACAGGTCCAGGCTCAGGTCGGTCCTGATCGGACCTGCCGACGTCGGGATGAAGGACTTGAAGCCCAGGCTGGATTGCCGCACGCTCAACAAACCCGTGCCGTTGCTGCCGCACCCTGGCGTGCCCGGGCAGACGATCGGAATCTGCGATGGTCGCAGCGTCGCGCGCCAGTCAGGGTGCATGCGCCCGGCGTCGTAGATGGCGTCGAGCATGGCCTGTCCGTAGAACTCGACGCCGGCCTTTCCTTCCTTGGGCGCGTTGGCCCCGTCCGCGTTGTCGGACTGCGCATGTGCTGCGCCGGCGAGGGCGAGCACGACTGCGACGCCGGCGGCGTGTCGTTTCATCTCGTCCCCCACAAGTGACGCCCAAGTCTCGGCGCTCTTCGTCGACGGGAATTGACGTTTCTCAATTTGCCGCTTCGCGACTCATCTAGGATTTGCCGGGTCACCACGGAAGTTCAGGAGCCGGTATGCGATGCAGAGCGAGGGAGAGGTCCCCATCAGGTCCCGGCCTTTCGTCCCTTGTGCTTTTGGCGGCCAGCCTGGCTGCTCCGAAGAGCGCCAACGCGTCGTTTCTTCCGCCCGAGATGATGAGCTCGGCGGCAACCGGGCTCGCTTGGTTCATCATCTTCGCCGTGCCGATCGCCGGCATCGTCCTGTTCTGGATGGTGCACGTGCTGCCGGAAAAGATCGCGCACAAGCGGCACCATCCGCAGCGGGACGCCATCAAGACGCTGTGCCTCCTGTCGCTGTTTTTCGGAGGCCTGCTCTGGCCGCTCGCCTGGCTGTGGGCCTATATCAAGCCGGTGGGCTACCAGGTCGCCTACGGCACCGAAAAGCACGAGGACTACTACCACGAGACGGGCGCGCGGGCACTGTCGGGCGAGCTTCTGGAGCATGAGATCGAGCACCTGCGCGAAGAGCTCGACGCCATGGATGCCAAGGGAGGATTGACCGCCGAGCTCAGGGTTCTGCGCAAGAACCTGGCGGCGGTCACGGCGCGCGGAGGCTTCGCCGCCGCGGCCAGAGATGCGAGCAACTGATGGAAGCACTGCTCCTTGGCATCTACGCCTTCTTCGTCTGGCTCTTCTTCATCAAGCTGAAGTGGCTGCCATGGAACACGGCGACGCAGGTCACGGTGGTGATCATCCCGATCGTCGCGCTGACGATTCTGGTCCTGACGCTCAACGTCGTCGCGCCGTCGACAGGGGACGTGCGCGTGATCAAGTACGTCGTGCAGATCGTGCCGCAAGTGCGAGGCCGCGTGCTGGAGGTGCCCGTCGAACCGAACCGCCTCGTCAAGAAAGGCGAGCTGCTGTTTCGCATCGATCCGACGCAGTACGAGAACGAACTCGCCGCCGCCAAGGCGAGGTTGGTCGCGGACGAGGCCAAGTTCGCGGCGTCTCAGGCGGCCTTGATCGAAGCTTCCGCAGGCGCCCGGCAATTGCAGGAACAGCTCAAGGCCACGACTGGACAGGTCAGGTCGCTGCAGCCGAAGTACGAACTCGCACAAATGCGGGTGCGACAGAACCGCGAATTGGTGTCAAGCGGCGCTGGTGATCGATTCGCACTGGAACAGGCGGAATCGAACCTGTACGACCTGCAAGGGCAGATCGCGACGGCCAACGCGAACGAAGCGCAGGTCACGCAAAAGCTGTCAGGACGCGTGAACGGAGAACAGGCTTCGGTCGCATCGGCGCGCGCCCAGCTTGCCACCGCCAAGGCGCAGGTCGACATCAGCCGCGCGGACCTCGGCAATGCGCAATGGAACCTGGACCAGACGGCCGTCTATGCGCCGACCAGCGGGTACGCCATCAATGTTCAACTGAGGCCAGGCTCGTACGTTGTCTCTGTGCCGCTGGCGCCCGCCATGAGTTTCGTCGAAGAGACCTATCAGGTGGTCGCCCTTTACGACCAGAACGAATTGCGGCTCGTCGAGCCGGGCAACGCAGCGGAGTTCACGCTCAAGACGTACCCGGGACGTGTCATTTCGGCCAAGGTTGATTCGATCGTCTGGGCGCAGGGCCAGGGGCAAGTGGCTCAATCAGGCCAGTTGCCGCAGACCGCCGCGTATCCCCAGATGCCAGGGCGCTTTCCGGTCAAGTTCATCATCGACGAGAAAGACGCGGGGCTTTTTCTTGCGGCGGGCGCGGACGGCCAGGGCGCGATCTATACGGAGCACGTGGAGATGATCCACATCATCCGGATGGTGATCCTCCGGGTCGGCGCCATTACCAACTACCTTGTGCTGAAGCTGCACTGATGCGAACACTTGCGTTTCATCGACGGACTGTCGCGGCGGTGCTGACACTAGCGGCCGTGCTGTGCGGTTGCGCGCTGAAGCTTCCGCCGACGTCGGTCGAGTTGCAGAAGGAAGTGCTGCCCCAGGCGCCGGTGCCTCCGGGGTTCAGGGCCGGCGGTGGAGTGACCGCGCCCGTCGCGGACGGTTGGCTCGCGACCTTCGACGAACCCGCGTTGACTGCGCTCGTCAACGAAGCGCTGGCCTACAACGTCGACCTGCGCGTGGCCGCGGCGCGTGTCGAGCAGGCCGGCGGGTACGTGGAGGCAGCATCGGCCGCATTGCTGCCTGCGGTGGGCGTCGTCGGCCTCGGCGGCGGCAAGTCAGGCGGGAGCGGAGGGCTGCAAGGCATCTTCCTGAACGCATCGCTCGAACTGGATGTGTGGGGGCGGCTGCGCTATGCAAAAGCGGCGGCCAAGGAGCAGTCGCTGGCTGCGGAGGCCGACTATGCCTTTGCGCGCCAGTCGTTGGCGGCCATGGTCGCCAAGGCGTGGTTCCTCTCGGTGGAGGCGGGGTTGCAGCATGCCATCACGCAGGATGCGCTCAGGTCCTCCGAGGTGCTGCTGCAGATGTCGGAGGATCGCTTTCGCATCGGCAATGGCAGCAACGTGGCCGTGGCCCAGTCGCGTGCGAGCGTGGGTTCGTATCGCGATGCACTGAAGCAGGTGGAGTTCGCACGCGAGCAGGCGCTTCGTTCGCTCGAACTGCTGCTGGGTCGCTACCCATCGGCGGAGATCGCCGTCGCGACACAGCTTGCCCGCATGCCTCCCCCTCTGCCGGTCGGCGTGCCGTCCGAGTTGCTGGAGCGCCGGCCCGATCTGGTGGCTGCGGAGCGCCGCGTCGCCGCTGCGTTCGATCGCGTCGGCGAAGCCAAGGCCGCGCAGCTTCCGCGAATCAGCCTCACGGCGGGCGGCAGCAACGTATCGAGCGACCTGCTCGTTCTGAAGGACCAGAGCAGCCCGATCTGGAGCCTGGGCGCCAACCTGATCGCGCCCATCTACCAGGGCGGCGCATTGCGGGCGCAGGTGGAAATCCGCACGGCCGAACAGAAGGTGGCCGTGGCCGACTACGCGCGCGCAGGCCAGAAAGCCTTCGGCGAAGTCGAGAGCGCGTTGAGCGCGGAGTCGATCCTGCGCGAGCGCGAAGCGATCCTCACCGCAACGATCCGCGACAGCGAGCAGGCGCTGGAGCTCACGCGCATCCAGTATCGAGTGGGTTCGATCGATCTGCGCACCGTGCAGGAGAGCCAGCTCACCGTCTACGCGGCGCGCACCTCGCGCCTGCGCGTTCAGGCCGAGCAGTTGGCGCAGCGAACCAACCTGTATCTCGCATTGGGCGGTGGCTTTGACGAGCCGCCCCTGGCAACGGCTGCTTCGCCGTGCTGCACGCAGTGAAGGAGATTCCAAATGGCGCGACTGTTCATTGGAAACATTCCGGATGGGACGACCGATGACGAGATCAAGGCGTTCCTCGTCAAATACGGCTGCCCGGAATTCGACGAAATCCAGCACGTGCCGGGCGCTGGCACCAGGCCTGCGGCCATCATGACCTTCAACGGAGTGCACCCGGAGGCACTCAAGAAGGTCAAAGAGAGGATCCATGACATGTTCTGGAAAACGGGACGCCTCACAGTGCAAGTGCTGAGCGACGACTTCGCCTGATCGATCCTCTACAAGGACGGGCCATGGGACTCATCGGTCGGCTCTTCGGGAACAAAGGCGGCGACAAGGGCGGCGACAGTGACGCGCCGCCGGATGAGGACATCGAGCGGATGGTGGAGCGCGTCATGACCTTGAATCCGCGCCTTCGACTGGCCCGCGGGCATGAAGCGCGCCTGAAGTCGGCAGTCTCGAAAGCAGCGCGCCATCTTCGCGAACTCGTCGCCGGATTTCCCGCGCTGCGAACGCTCGATGCGGCAAGTTGGGCATCCGATCCCTACATCAGGGCGTTCTTCGGCTCGGCGGACGACATCGGGCCGGCGCTCAGCCGGTCTGAAGATCTGCGCCGCTTTCTCGACCAGGAGCCCGCGTTGCGCGAAGTGTTCGCCGTGCTCGGCATGGCGATGAGCGAACGCCGAACCCTCGGTGTCGTCCAGGAAGGTGGCATCACGCGCTCGGACGTTCCGCAGACGACGCTGAGCTTCAGCGACCACCAGATCCGCATCTGCGGCCCCGAAGACGCCGGGCTTCGGCGCGAGATCGTGTTTCGGATGATCGATCAGTTGGCCATCGAGGCGCTGGCGCGGATCGAGGCGGACACTTCGCGGCGAGATGTCCTGCAGCAGGAGCGTGCGCTGCTGACAACGCGCTTGCGCCTGATCGAGCGCCAGGGCACGGGCATGCGATCGATGCTGGGCGGCGAGGCCAAAGGCGATGCCGACCCGGCAGGCTTGCGCACGCAAATGGAAGAGAACGACCGCGAGCTCAAGAGCCTGGGATCGCGCGCCGAGGCGCTTGACCGGCAACTCGACGTCATGTGCGAGGCGTTCGCGGATGCAGGCCGGTTGATCCACGTCACGAAGCGGCGCCTGCGGCTGAGCCGCATGAACGTGGTGCTGCCAGAGCGTCAAGAGCATCCAAACGAGCAGGACGAAGACGGCGGCCACACGCTCGATCTGGAGATCGCGCGTGTCCCCGGCGATCCACCCACCGAGCGCGCGTTCGCGCTGGTGCGGGTGATGCGGGCGGATGTGCCGCAGCGCCGCAATCTGCTGGACGACGCCGCCCGGCTGCTGTGACACAGGACCTTCATCAACGAGGAGCTGGCAATGTCAAAGAGCGACAAGAGACACCATCAGGGCAAATCGAACCACAAGGACGGCGCACAGGAGTTGCCCGAGGCGGCGCAACAAGGCGACGCGAAAGTTGCTGCGGGCGACAAGTCGCAGCCGCTGTCCGGCAAGGACTACGACAAGGCACTGCGCGAACTGCACATCGAACTGGTCAAGTTGCAACAGTGGGTGCAGCACGCGGGCCTGAAGGTCTGCGTGGTCCTGGAGGGGCGCGATGGCGCGGGCAAGGGCGGGACGATCAAGGCGATCACCGAGCGCGTCAGCCCGCGCGTGTTCCGGGTCGTCGCCCTGCCGGCGCCGACGGAGCGGCAGAAGTCGCAGATGTATTTCCAGCGCTACTTCGCGCACCTTCCCGCGGCCGGCGAGATCGTGATCTTCGACCGAAGTTGGTACAACCGCGCGGGCGTGGAGCGTGTGATGGGCTTCTGCACCGACGCGCAGGCCAAGGCGTTTCTGGCCGGCGCACCGCTGGTGGAGCGCGCCATCCTCGATTCCGGAACCATCCTGCTCAAGTACTGGCTCGAAGTCAGCGCCGAAGAGCAGACCCGCCGGCTCGAAGCGCGCATCGAGGACGGACGAAAGATATGGAAGCTGTCGCCGATGGACCTCAAGTCCTACAACCGCTGGTTCGACTATTCGCGCGCGCGCGACGAGATGTTCACGGCCACTGACTTGCCGGCGGCGCCGTGGTTCGTCGTCAACTCGAACGACAAGCGGCGGGCGCGTTTGAACCTCATCAAGCACCTGCTCGCTCACATTCCCTATGAAGAAGTGCCGCGCGAGAAGATCAAGCTGCCGAAGCGGCAAGCGCGGGGCGACTACCGCGAGTCGGACCACCCGTTGAGGGTCGTGCCCGAGATCTATTGAGCATGCGCCATCACTTGCGCGGCCGCGTGGGATTGCCGATCCCGGGCTGGCTTCGCGACTATCGGTCCGAATGGCTCTCCGCGGACGTCGTTGCGGGGCTGATCGCGGCGGCGGTCGTCATTCCCAAAGCCTTCGCCTACGCGACGATCGCGGGTCTGCCGGTGCAGGTCGGCATCTACACAGTGTTCGTCCCGATGGTGATCTACGCGCTCCTCGGGACTTCGCGTCCACTCAGCGTGAGCACGACCACCACGATCGCCATCCTGACGGGCACCGCGTTGGCGGCCGTGGTGCCGGACGACAACGCTGCGGGCCTCGCGACCGCCACCGCGACTCTGGCGCTGATGACCGGCGTCATTCTCGTCGTGGCGGGATTGCTCCGGCTCGGCTTTGTCGCGAACTTCATCTCCGAACCAGTGCTGATCGGATTCAAGGCGGGGATCGGCATCGTCATCGTGGTGGACCAGATCCCCAAGCTGCTCGGCATTCATTTTGCGAAGGGCTCGTTCTTGCACAACGTGGTTTCCGTCGTGCACAGCCTGCCGGATGCATCGGTGCCGACGGTGCTTGTCGGCGTTATCACCGTGATCGCGCTGGTGGCGATGGAGCGCTTCACGCCGCGCGCGCCCGCTCCGCTGATCGCAGTGGCGGGAGGCATCGCCGCGATGAAGTTCCTGGGGCTCGAGAGTTATGGCGTTGCACCGGTAGGGGCGGTGCCAACCGGATTGCCGCCAGTGACGCTGCCGGATTTGCAGCTGATCATTCCGCTCTGGCCTGCGGCGCTGGGGATTGCGCTGATGAGCTTCACCGAGACGATTGCCGCGGGGCGGGCTTTCGCGCGCAGCGGAGATCCGACGCCGGAGCCCAATCGGGAGCTTTGGGCGACAGGACTCGCGAACGTCGGCGGCGCGCTGCTCAATGCAATGCCGGCGGGCGGAGGCACCACGCAGACGGCCGTGAACCAGCTGGGTGGCGCGCGCACCCAGCTTGCCGAACTGGTCACCGCAGCAGCCGCATTGGGCACTGCGCTCTTCCTGGCGCCTTTCATCGGGCTGATGCCGCACGCGACACTGGCAGCGGTGGTCATCGTCTATTCGATGGGCTTGATCAAGCCGGCGGAGTTCAGGGCCATCATCAAGATTCGGCGCACCGAGTTCGTGTGGGCGCTCGTTGCAATGGCGGGCGTGGTGCTTCTCGGAACGCTGCAAGGCATCGTCGCCGCGATCGTGGTGTCGCTCGTCGCGCTGGCCTACCAGATGTCCGATCCGCCCGTGCATGTGCTCGGACGCAAGCCGGGAACGAGCGTGCTGCGGCCGCGAAGCGATGAGCATCCCGAAGATGAATCCTTCGGTGGATTGCTTCTCCTGCGGCCGGAAGGGCGGATCTTCTTCGCCAACGCGGAGCGCATGGGTCTCAAGATGATGGCGCTGGTCGATGCGGCGCACCCGCAGGTGGTCGTTCTCGACATGAGCAGTGTGTTCGATATCGAATACACCGCGCTCAAGATGCTGACCGAAGGCGAGGAAAGGCTGCGCAATGACGGGATCGCGCTCTGGCTCGCGGGCCTGAATCCCGGCGTGCTGGCGATGGTGCAGCGTTCACCGCTGGGCGAACGTCTCGGCCGCGATGGCATGTTCTTCGGCGTCGAACAAGCCATTGCGCGGCATCGAGCCACTGCCTGATGCTCTGGAAGGGGCGGATCAGCTGCCGGGCACGTCCACCTTGCGCCAACTCGAATCCGGGTTGAAGCGCGTGAGGGCGCGTGCCGCGGCATCGGTGTTGGAGCCGAGATCCTTCTCGTACAGGGTGCCGTCATGGCTGACCATGAAGCTCATCACGCCCGTGTCTCCGTAGCGGATCGGCCATGCGATCAGTGCAAAGCCGGCACGCATGCGCCCGCCGATCACATAGTCGTAAGCACCGCCCGGTGCGTCCTTGCCCTGGGCTTTCAGGATGCGGAAGTGATAGCCGTGATAGCCCTCGCTGCTCTTCTGGCCGCCGTAGAGCGGGCCGAGCGGGCTCTCGTCCTGGCCCGTGGCGTCGGGCCAGTAGAGGCCGTCGTGCTTGCCGGGTGAACTCACGAACTTCTGCGCGTATTCGAGCACGCCGTTGTTGTCGCGGTCTTTCTGCGCGTATTCCTTCTGCGCATCGAAGTACGCGAGCGCGGCTTGCATTGCGGCGAGTTCGTTGCGCCCGATGCGCCGGGTGCGCATGACGTCCGCACCGGCGCGCGGATCGAACTTCCAGCCGGCCGCGCTCTTCACGATCGGCACCGGCAGGGTCCAGTCGCTGTCGCCCACGGCGAGCATGGCCTTGCCCGGCGTTTCGAGCACGATCTTGTGCTGCCTGGACCAGGCGCCGAGGAAGTCGTAGATGTCGTCCACATCGACGCCGCCCTCAGGAACGAAGCGCCTCCAGTCGGGGCCGAGCACGAGTGTCAAGGCGGCGGTATCACTGCGGGTGACGGCATCGACGAATGCTTGCGCTGCCGCGTCCGGAGAGGGGTAGGCGTGCTGCGCGAATACAGGGCCTGATGCGAGCGAGAGGGACAACGCCATCGCCGTCCCGGCCGCCAAGGACTTGAACTTGCCCATGTTCAGCCACGATGTCCGCGAGTGCCGTTGAGTGTGTTGCGTCATGAATTCCTCCAGTCGATCACTTCAACGACGGCCGCCGCCACCGCGCCCACCACCGCCGCCGCCTCGCATGCCGCCACCTCCGCCGCCCGCGCGAGCGCCGCCACCACTCATGTGTGCGCCTCCGCCACCACCACCGGCACGAGCGCCACCACCGCCGCCCCCGTAGTTGTGCGACATCGACTGTCGGCTTGCGTCTCCGCGGCTTGTCTGCTGGCGGGCCTGATTTCCGTCGCCGGCGCCTCTCAAGGCGTTGTCGCCGCCGCGTGCCCCGGCACTCCCGGGACCCCCGACGCCTCCGGCGCTGCCCGGTCCTCCAGGACCGCCGATGCCTCCGGCACCTCCGACGCCCCCGACGCCCCCTGGACCACCAGCGCCGCCCGGACGTCCAGCGCCTCCAGGTCCACCCACATTTCCGGGGCCACCCGCGCCGCCGACCCCGCCGACGCCTCCGGCACCACCGACGCCTCCGGGGCCGCCAGCGCCCCCGGGACGGCCAGCGCTGCCCGGACCGCCCACGCCCCCTGCGCCGCCGGGACCGCGACCCGCGCCGCCGGCAGCAGCCTGCGCTCGATCGCGTGTGCCCGGGTCATTGCGAAGCTGATCGCGCCCTTGGCCGGGGTCCATGCCGCGCTGTTGCAACTGAGATTGAGCCTGCTGACGCTGCGCATCCCGGCCGCGGTAGTCGCCGCGCTGGTCTGCGCCTGCCACATTCTTTCCGAACTGCTGCTGGCTGGCCGAATCGCGATATGGCACTCCGCGCCGGTTCGCTGCGTTGTGCTGGAAGTTCGTCTGATTGGCGCTGATCTGCCGATTGGCGTTGACGCTGTTGTACCGATTGACGTTCACGTTGACGTTACCGCCGCCCCAATTGGCATTGCCCCAAAGTGCAGCAGTGGCAGCCACGCCCACGCCGAAGGCGATGCCGGTCGCGAGTGCCGCGCCCGGGTAGTAGTAGGGAGCGGGCGGGTAGTAATAGGGCGGGTAGGCCGGATAGGGCCAGGCGCCATAAACCACCGTCGGGTTATAGGAAGGCACGTAGACCACCTGAGGGTTGGCGGGCTCGATCTTGATGACTGTCTGCTGCGTCTGCGGCTCTTGCTGGACGATGACGTTCTGCTGCTCGGAGCTCTTGAGGTTGCCCGTCTGCTGGGCCTTGGCGCGCAGCCGCTGTGCGGAATCGAGCACGTCCTTGGACGACGCGAGAAATGCATCGCCCAGGTTCTGCACCCAATCCGGCTTGTCGCCCATCATCTGGAGCACCTGGGGAAACGCAACCAGCGACTGCACGCTCGGGTCCCATGGCTGATCGGCCACGAGCTTCAGCGCCGCATCGCCTTTCTCGTCCCGATGCGCCTTGGACCATCGCGCTGCATCCGCGACGTCCGATGGATAGGTCGAGGCCATCAGCACCTGCGACAGCAACTGGTCCGGATACAGCGCGATGGGCGCCATCATCTGGTCCAACTGTTCGCGCGAGAAGGTCTGCCCCTGCTGCGCCCCGGCGAGCGCCGTGAACAGCGACGCAGCGACCATCAGCGAACGGGCAAAGCGGACGATCAGT
Source organism: Variovorax sp. 05N34 (assembly GCF_056397405.1). Taxonomy (NCBI): domain Bacteria; kingdom Pseudomonadati; phylum Pseudomonadota; class Betaproteobacteria; order Burkholderiales; family Comamonadaceae; genus Variovorax; species Variovorax sp. 05N34. Next base: position 602,745 of record NZ_JBFTNI010000001.1, on the reverse strand, counting down.
GCACGCATGGTTCGCCTTCCTTAATTGAGAACGAAGAGCGGAAACGGAGCGAAAGCCTAGGTCTGCACGAAAGCGTCGTCAATGTGGTTCTCCAGAGCGTAGCGAATCAATTCGGCAGTGCTGGAGAGATCCAGCTTTTCCTGAATCCGCGTCTTGTGGGTGCTCACGGTCTTCACCGACAGGTGAAGCGCATCGCCGATGGCGGTGAGCGGTTGGCCTGCAGCCACGCGCCGCAGCACTTCGAGTTCGCGATCGGTCAGCTGCGCATGTCGGGGAGCTTCCGACGATCCATTGAGTTGCTGCACGAACTTCTCGGCCAGGCTCTCGGTGACGTAGGCGCCGCCCGCCGCAACTTTGCGCACCGCACCAACGAGCTCCCTGGCGGCAATGTCCTTGGTGACGTAGCCGTTGGCCCCCGCCTTGAAGGCGCGCATTGCGTACTGCTCTTCGGCGTGCATGCTGAGGACAAGAATGCGGACACGGTTGAAGCCCGACTTGATGCGTTGAACCAGTTCAAGCCCCGTCATGCCGGGCATCGACAGGTCGATGAGTGCGAGGTCGAACTCACTCCCTGCGAGAAGGTCGAGCGCCTGATAGCCAGTCGTCGCCTCGGTCAAGACCCAGTTGTTGGCGGCCGGATCGAGCACTCGGATGAGGCCTTCCCGGACGACCATGTGATCGTCGACCAGGAGTATTCGCAGCGCCGGCGCGGAAGCAGTGGCGTCCATCTCAATACCTCCTCGGACCCAGCAGAACAGAGCTGCCCGGATCTCAGTGTTTATTTCGATCGACTATGACGCCAAACGCGCGGCTTCACAAGACGTTGACAGACTGCGACGTTCGGAATTTTCCTAGCCAGCGTTCGGCGAAATCCGAATCTCCCGGATTGAATCCGCCGTTGTGCAAAGCATCGCACCGATGTTCGTCGGGCAGCTTGCGAGGCAAGCTTCGGCCTCCCGGCCAGTGCCCACAACCTGGAGAGCACGCAATGAACATCCCCCAAGCCCATGAGACTCCGTCGTACTTCAGCGGCAACATCGGCCTGAGGCTTCACGGCAGTGATCGTCGCGACTCGACCCCTCTTCATGACATGCTCGACCTCATCGGCGTGACCGCTGGCGACGATTGGCCCATGTCGACCTTTCAGCCGACGGTGCGCCGACTGCAAACAGGAGAACTTTTGTTTCTAGAAGGTGCGCCGGCGACCTCCATCCACATCGTTCGTACCGGCGTCTTCAAGGTCTTCAGGACTGCCGAGGACGGCTACGAACAGGTGTTCGGCTTCGTCCGCAGGGGGGAACTGCTTGGCTGCGACGCGCTGTTCGACGCTCGCCACCAGATGGCAACCGTCGCACTGGAGGACGCCAGTGTCTTCGCCATCGCCTTGCCCGACTTCCATGCTCTGGCGCAACATCTGCCGTCCTTCGACCGCGGCATCCTGCGGGCGATGGCCAGGGCCATGCTCGACCTGACGCGCGTGTCGGAGATGATGGCTGCCGCCGCGTCCGAGGTGCGGCTGGCGAGATTCCTGCTGCATGTGTCGCGCTGCATGTCGACGTGCGGGCAATCGCCAAGATCGCTGCGCCTACAGATGACGCGCCGCGACATCGGAAGCTACCTGGGGGTGGCCCACGAAACGATCAGCCGGTCGTTTGCTGCATTGATGGAAGCCGGCCTGATCGAAGTCGAGCAGCGCAAGGTGGAGATTCTCGACCTCGGTTCATTGCAGTCGTATGCGCAGGGCACGCGCGCACCTGCAAAGACGCAAAGACCGGCACTCAATTCCTGAGCGCGGCCTAACTCGGCCGACTCGGACTACTGCGCGGATCGGGCGGACTGGGCGATCGAAAGATCCGCAATGAAGTCTCGCGCCTGCTGGAATTCGGTGCTTTTGTCGAAGTAGGCGAGGGCGCCGGCCTTGATGAGCGTGTGGCGCATCGACGTCCAGTTGAACTGCGAAAACATGACGATCTTGATGTGAGGCTCGTGCAGCCTGACATGGCGCAAGACATCGATGCCGCGGTCGTTCCCGCGCAGTTTGGCGTCCAGGACGATGAGATCGGGCGTGCTCGACGCGATGGCTTCGACAGCCGTCGCCAGGTCATCCGCATAACCGACGATTTCGACGCCCGCCGCGGTCGCCAGCAGCGCGCCGAAGCTTCGCTGTATTGCCACGGAATCATCGACCAGCAGCACTTTCACGTCCGGCCCTCGCAAAGTCGTTTGTTGACCCTGCGGCCATGTTGCCGCCGAACAGCCGCACGCAGAATGCGTCTGGTCAATGATTCATCAGAAAGCACGGCATTTTTGAGGCATCCTAGCGGCGGCCTAAAGCCCTAACGCAACTGATCCATCCCTCATGGCTTCATGGTTTGAGAACCTGTCGATCCGGAGCCGAATCGTCCTTCTTGTGGCGGGCGCGCTGCTTCCTCTCGCGGTGCTCGTGACTTGGCTCATCAAGGCCGAGATCGCGGAGGAGCCGAGTTCGGCCGTGTTGGCGATCGTGATCGCCCTCGGTTTGTGCCTCTTCGCACTTGCCTTCGCGTGGCGGCTGGGCGCCGGCATCGTGGATCCCATCGCTCACCTGAAGGAAACCGCCACCTTGATCGCAGCCGGCAAGGAAGCCACTCGGGCCAGCCTCATCGGGCCGCCGGAAATCAGGGCGGTGGCGCAAGAACTCAATCGGGTGATGGATGCCAAGGCGCTGAGTGAGCAAGACCTTCGCGAGAGCGCCTGGAAGCTTCAGGCGGCGCTGACGAGCATGAGCGATGCCGTCTATATCTCTGACGCGCAAGGGCGAATCATCGAGTTCAACGACGCCTTCGCATCCTTGCACGGCTTTGCCGACAAAGCCGCTTGCCGACGCGGCCTGGCGGAATACCTCAAGAGGCTTGAATTGTTCATGCTCGACGGCGAACCGTCGACACGTGAAGAATGGCCGCTGTCGAGGGCGCTGCGAGGAGAAACGGCGACCAATGTCGAATACCGGTTGAGACGCCTGGATTCAGGCGCGTCATTGATCGGCAGCTACAGCTTCGCGCCGATTTGCTCCGAAGGCGGCGCGATTGCGGGCGCCGTGGTGACGGTTCGCAATGTGACTGAGATGAGAGAGGTGCAAGCCGACCTTGCGTCGTCGCATTTGGCGCTGCAACGGCTTATTGCCTCACGCGACCGGGTGCAGGAAGAGGAACGCAAGCGCATCGCACGAGAACTGCACGACGATCTGCAACAGACCTTGTCCGCGATCCGCATGGATCTGCATTTCATTGCCGAGCGCTTGGGAGAGGATGCGCCGGAGCTGCCGCTCCTCCTTGGCAATGTCGATCGTCTCGCAGAAAGAGCAGTCGTTTCGACGCGGCGTATCGTCAACGACCTCCGTCCGCCGATGCTCGAAGACCTGGGCCTGGTGCCGGCGCTGGAGGCCATGGCTGCGCAGTTCGGTCAACAGACCGGCATTGCGTGCAGCGTCGATGCGCCCGAGGAAGTCATTTCAAGCGAATGGGTCGAAGCGCAGCCGATCGCCATTTGCCTCTATCGCGTCGCCCAGGAAGCGCTCAACAACGTGGCCAAGCATTCGCACGCGAGCGAAGTTCAGATCCGGCTCGGAAGTGCGACTCCCGAGTCGATCTCGCTGCAGATCAGCGACAACGGATGCGGACTGGATGCAGGGGACATGCATAAGCACGGGTCTTTCGGAATCCTGGGCATTCGCGAACGGATTCGTGCCCACGGTGGTGTCGTGCGGATCGACCGCGGGCCGGAAGGAGGCACCGTGCTCGATGTGCTGGTTCCATGTGCAGGTGCTCCGGGGTTGCTGGACCACGGTGCCCCGTTGAAAGGTGCAATGAATGGAGACGGACCGCGTAGCGACTTCGACGACGCCCAGGCACTGCCAAGACTGTTGACTCGCGCGACGGACAAGATGCTGCAGGACGTGATCGATGCGATTGCAGGGACTGTCGCAGTCATGGACCGGCGCGGCACGATCCGTTTTGTCAACCGCGCATGGAGCGAATTCGCAAACCACAACGGACAGCCTGATTTCAGCTTGGTCGGTCCGGGCGTGAATTACATGGAGGTGTGTCGGCGCAGTTCGCTCAGCGACGAATCGGCAGTGAAGGTGCTTCGGGGCCTCGAAGGCGTGGTCTACGAGGATCGCAAGACATTTACTTGCGAATACTCCTGTCACTCGCCCGACGAGTTGCGGTGGTTCCGGATGCATGTGACGCCCATGGCCAATGGTGATGTGATGGTCGCCCACTTCTGGATCAACCCGGAAGATCATGCGGTCGGCATCGATGGCGGTGTCGGGGCCGGAAAGTCCTGACGCGATCTGTCAAGGCGCAGGCGCATCGCCGTTGCCGTTTCCGTTGCCGTTTCCGCTGGCGCCCCGTGCCTTGGCCGTCACGGCGCTCCGCACCAGCCCGATGTGCTCCCGCAGCGTGTAGGCCTCGCTCGCGTAGCTCAACGGCGCGCGGATGCGTGCAGCGGCCTGCTCGATGCGGCCGAGGTCGAGCAACCACTGGTCGAGTGGCAGGGTGCCGGTCCGTGTCCTGACGTCCCGTTCGAGCAGTGCCAGCTCTCCATACCAGCGATAGATGCGCGAGCGCATGCGCCAGCGAATCAGTCGCGGCACGACATTGGTCAATGGAACAATCACGAAGATCACCGGCAACAGCAGCACGATCAGGCGTTCGAGGTAAGCGGCGACCGTAAAGGGCAGGTACCGGTGAAGCATGCTCGGGCCGAATCGATGATGGCGGCTCGCATCGCTCGACACCGGCAGGTCGACCATCGACGTATTCGGAAATTCGTCGTCGGCCTCGAAAAATCCCTGATTCCCATGCAGCTCGCGCGCGGCCTCCAGCAGCAAGTTGATGATCGCCGGCGACAGACCGTCGCGCGCGACCAGCATGGCCTTGGTGCCGATCAGCTTCACCTCATCGTTTGGAATGTGCTCTTCGAGATCGATGGTCCCTGGCGGCAAGGTCAGTTTGGTGATGTAGGGAAAGCGGCGCTGATAAGCCTCCGCGCGCCCCAGGCTCAGCAGCTTCAGTTCCGGGTCGTGCAGGGCCTGCCATATGGCCGGAAACTGCGCGGGTCCGATCAGGAACGCGGCGTCTACCGTTCCAGCCTGCAGCGCGCGCAAGGCCTCCAGATTGACCAGCGGCACCAGTTCGGAGTTGAGGCTGGTGATGTTGTTGGCGGCAAGCAGCGGCTCCATGAAGGCCCGCACGCCGCTGCCCGGTGAACCCACGGCGAGGCGCCTGTGGCGAAGCTCGTCGAAGTGCTCGTGGACGACCGTGTCGCGGTAGAAGATCCACAATGGCTCGTAATACAGCGCGGCGAGCATGACCAGGTCGTCGCGCTCGTGGGGGCGCACCACGCCGCCATGCACGAAAGCCACATCCACCCCCGACTTCGGATCGCGCAGCAGGCGCTCGTTTTCGTCGGCGCCTCCAGTGATGCGTTCTTCGACGGTGACACCATCCCGCGCCAGGATCTGCTTGTAGCGCTGCGCGTACTGGTGGTACATACCGTCCGGCAGGCCCGACGCAAGAACGATATGGCGCGGAATCGCACTCAGCAACAGCCATGCGCCCAGAAATGCCAACGCGATGCTCGCCACCGCGATCAGCGTCCAGCGCAGTTGTTCGTGTCGCGGTTCGACAGGGAGGTCACCGAGTCGCATCAGAGCCTGCATCCTGCCATTGGCTGATTGCTTCGCGCTTGAGAGTTGTCAAGTCCAGCAAAACCCATCGCCGGAGAATTCCGAGGTCGTCTACTTTCGAAGGTCGACCCATGACTACGCTTTTAAAGCCGGACCTGGTCCTCGAAACACGGGTCGCCCGAAAGCTGATGGACGTGTTCATCCGCGCCGGGCTGGTCCTCGCACTGACGCTGTTGTGTTTCAAGATCTTCGCGCCGTTCATCTCGATGATGGCTTGGGCGCTGATTCTGGCAGTGACGATCTATCCGGGGCATCAGGCATTGGCTGCCAAGCTGGGCGGCAAACAGGGGCTGGCGGCGACTTTGGTCGTGCTGGGCGGCATCGCGCTGATCGTGGTTCCGATGGCGGTGGTCCTCGGCTCGATGGGTGATTCGGTGCATGAGACCGTTGAGCGGCTGCGGGACAACAAGCTCGCGGTTCCGCCGCCGCCGCCAGGAATCGCGGATTGGCCGGTCATCGGGCCGAAGGTGAGTGGCGCCTGGTCGCTGGCACACAACGACTTGCCGTCGGTCGTCCAGAGAATGCAGCCGCAGCTTGGCGAGCTGGCCTCCAAGGCACTGGAGATGGTGGCGAGCATCGCGGGCACGGTGCTTCTATTCATGTTCTCGTTCGTCATCGCGGGGGTGATCATGGCCTTCGGGGAGTCGGGCGCCGACGCGTCGCGATCGATCCTTGGGCGCATCGTTGGCAACCAGCGGGGCGTGGAGTTCGCTGCGCTGGCCACGTCGACCATCCGCGCAGTCGCATTGGGCGTCGTGGGCGTAGCCTTCATCCAGGCGATGGTGGTGGGCATCGTGATGATCGTCGCCGCCGTTCCATTTGCCGGCGTGCTCGCAATGGTTGTCCTGGTGCTTGGCGTTGCGCAGGTGCCGGCGCTGCTGGTGACGCTGCCCGTCATTGCCTACATCTGGCTGAGCGGCAACTACGACACCATGCCGGCGGTCATCTACTCGGTGCTATTGGCTGTTGCGGGCATGCTCGACAACGTGCTCAAGCCTCTCCTGCTGGGCCGGGGCGTGGATGCGCCCATGCCGGTGGTGCTGCTGGGTGCATTGGGCGGGCTGGCCGGCGCCGGCATTCTCGGCATGTTCATCGGCGCGACCGCGTTGAGCCTTGGCTATCAGATCCTCATGCGGTGGGTGGCGACGGACCCGAACGTCGTCGTCGTGGAGGCGGATTTGCCGAACTTGCCTTGATTCCCCTGGTGCAGGGCACGACGTGCTGAGGAACCTGGCGGTCGGGCTACCGACCATCCTGTTTTGCCTGGTGCTGCAGGCGAGCTTCACGTTCTGGAGCGTTCGCTACTACTCCGGCAGGGCAATTCATCAAGCGGTCATCGCGGGACCGTTTGTGCAGATCCGCTCGCTTCTCGTCGTGATGGTCGTGCTGGTGCTTGGCAATTTCCTTCAGATCATGATTTGGGGATTTCTGTTCATGATGCTGGGCGAGTTCAGCGAGTTGTATGAGGCGGTGTACCACTCGGCAGTGAACTTCAGCTCGCTCGGCTATGGCGATGTCGTGATGACCAAGCCCTGGAAGCTGCTCGGCCCACTGGAGGCCGCAAACGGCGTATTGATGTTCGGTCTGACGGGCGCCGCGCTGATGGCGGTGCTGCAGCAGATGATCAGGGCGCAGGCCGAGAGAGACGGGCAAAGTCTTTGAGCCGGGCGCTTCCCCCATTTGATTGCCGAGGAAGCGGTGGCGCGCTAAAGTGCGGGCGCACCTTGGCGCCGACTTTCACAAACTCAGTGGACCACTGCTAAGAACAATGATCGAACCGAAACAAGCCCTGAAGAGCGTTCTTCGAAAATTCGATCTTGCTCTGGTGAAGGCGGCCAGCCTGGATCACATGCTGAAGACGGATGCTGACATGAAGTTCCTCATGACCATGTCCGACTCAAGCTGCGCAGCGGCCATACTGCAAAACTTCCCGCTGTCGAAAAGTCAGCTTCGGCAAGATCTTTTCGTGCTTTCGGAACTTCAATTCAAGCGAGGCGGGTCCTTCGTTGAGTTCGGCGCCACTGACGGCGTCGGCCTGAGCAACACGCACTTGATGGAAAAGGAGTTCGGCTGGTCCGGCATCCTTGCCGAGCCAGCGCACTCCTGGCATAGCCAGCTTTCGCGAAACAGGACCGCCGCGATTGAACACGAGTGCGTGTGGTCGAAATCGGGACTGAGTCTCGAATTCAACGAAGTCGACGATGCGGAACTCTCGACCGTCGCATCGGTGGCAAGCGGCGACGCGCACGACCGGCAGTCGGGCAGTCGTTACCTGGTGAAAACCATCTCGCTGGACGATATGCTCGACAGGCACCACGCACCGCAGGACATCGACTATTTGTCGATAGATACGGAAGGCAGTGAGTACGAAATTTTGAGCGCGTTTGATTTCGGGAAGCATTCGTTCAAGGTGATCACTTGCGAGCACAACTACACGCCCGCTCGCGAGAAGATCTTTACCCTTTTAAGTCGCAACGGATACACACGGAAACTCGAGGAAATCTCTGGTTTTGATGATTGGTATGTGAGGCAATAGCGCCGGTCCACACCAGCGCGTCGCTGTCAGCGCTCCGCACTGCCATAGATCAGCCCCCCGTTCACAGGCACGCAGCTGGCTGGGACGTTGCTCACGTCCACGTTGGTGACGCTGGTGTTGCGCACGTCGCCGGTGCGGATGCCGGGGATTGGTTTGTGCTGGCGGGCGTAGAGGTGCAACAAGCGATGCACAAAGGTGCAATTTCGTTGGGCGCTCTGTCGGCGGAAGATGTGGGTCGCCGATTCCACACGTGTTTCCTACTGCCGAAGGAGAATCCATGTCCACCGCAAGCAAGCCGAACATTCTTTTCATCATGGCCGACGACATCGGCTGGTTCAATGTCAGCGCCTACAACCTCGGCGTCATGGGGTATCGGACGCCGAACATCGACAGGATCGCCCGACAGGGGGCCTTGTTCACCGACTTCTACGGACAGCAGAGTTGCACAGCAGGACGCGCCGCGTTCATCACCGGGCAGGCGCCGATCCGCACCGGCCTCACGAAGGTGGGAACTCCCGGTGCCACGTTGGGCCTCAGTGCGGAGGACCCGTCCATTGCCGAGTTCCTGAAGGGCTTTGGCTATGCCACTGGGCAGTTCGGCAAGAACCATCTGGGCGACCGCAACGAGCACCTGCCGACGGTGCATGGCTTCGACGAGTTCTTTGGCAACCTGTACCACCTGAACGCTGAAGAGGAGCCGGAGTACGAGAACTATCCGAAGGACCCTGCCTTCCGGAAGAAGTACGGTCCACGCGGCGTGATGAAGTGCAAGGCGACGGACAAGGATGATGCGACCGTCGACGAGCAGTTTGGCAAAGTCGGCAAGCAGGTCATCGAGAACACCGGCCCGCTCACGCGCAAGCGCATGGAAACCGTGGACGAGGAGTTCATCGGCGCCGCATTGGACTTCATGGATCGCAAGACGAAGGAAGGCGCGCCGTGGTTCTGCTACTTCAATCCCACGCGCATGCACGTCTTCACGCACCTGAAGGAATCGTCGCGTGGCAAGACCGGCATCGGACTCTATCCCGACGGCATGGTCGAGCTCGACGGCTACGTTGGGGAACTGCTGCAGAAGCTCGATGACCTCGGCGTCGCCGACAACACCATCGTCGTCTTCACCACCGACAACGGCGCCGAAGTGCTGTCGTGGCCCGACGGTGGCGCCACGCCGTTTCGCGGCGAAAAGGACACCAACTGGGAGGGTGGGTGGCGCATCCCCTGCGTGATGCGCTGGCCGGGCGTCATTGAGCCCGGACGGGTCATCAACGACATCTGCTCGCTGCAGGATTTCATACCCACATTCGCGGCGGCCAACGGCGAACCCGATCTGCCAGCCAAGGTGAAGAAGGGCTACCAGATCGGCGAGAAAACCTACAAAGTCCATCTCGACGGCTACAACCTGATGCCCTTCTTGTCGGGCAAGGAGGAAAAGTGCCCACGCGAAGGGTTTCTCTATTGGAGCGACGACGGCGACATGATGGCGATGCGGATGGGGCGCTTCAAGATCGTCTTTGCCGAGCAGCGCAGCACGGGACTCGCTGTCTGGCGCGAGCCGCTATCGCAGATGCGGATTCCGAAATTCTTCGACCTGCGGGCCGATCCGTTCGAGCGTGGAGAGGAAAGCTTCAAGTACAACGATTGGTTCGTCGAAAACGTTCCTCTGCAATACGCGGCACCCCCGCTGCTTGCCAAGTGGCTGGAGACCTTCAAGGAGTTTCCGCCACGTGCGCGTGCCGCGAGTTTCAGCATCGACCAAGTGGTTGAAAAGTTGATGCCGAAAACCTGAGCGCGGTGCTGAGCCGACGCAACGCTTTGCGGACTCGAGGAATGTAGACCGTGATATGGCCTGCCCGGAGGGGATCGAACCCCCGACAACCTGCTTAGAAGGCAGGTGCTCTATCCAACTGAGCTACGGGCAGTGAATATGTGGCCGGGATTTTACGGTGCCGATCGACCCCGCACTTTCCCGAGTCTCCCCGGTCGCTCGAAACTCAAACCACCATCGGCACGGCGGCCCCATCCATCGACAGGATGGCACCAGAGACATAGCCTGCATTCGGCGATGCGAGAAAGACGACCGCGTTGGCAATGTCCTCCGGCTTGGCGAGCCGGCCGAGCGGCATGCGAGCCTCGGCGTCGCGCAGCACTTCGGCTTCCGTGACCTTTCGCAGTCGCGCATCGGCCGCAATGCCTTCGGCCATCCGGTCGGTCAGGGTCAGTGCCGGATTCACGGCGTTCACGCGAACGCCGCGCGGCCCGTAGGCGGCAGCGAGGCCGGCGGTCGCGAGCATCAACGCAGCGTTGGCCGCGCCGCCCGCGAGATGAGTGGGCGAGGCGATCTTGCCGCCCATGCCGATCACATTCACGATGGAGCCGGAACCGCGCTCGCCCATCCGCTTGATGACCGGATCCATCACATTCACATAGGTAAAAAACTTCGCCTGCATGGCGTCGTGCCACGTCTGCGGCTGCAATTCGTCGAAGGGGGTCCGCCGTGCCGCCCCGGCGGAGTTGACCAGGATGTCGATCGGACCCGATCCGACCTGCGCTGCTTCCACCATCTGCAAAGCCGCGCGCGCGTCCGTGAGGTCTGCGCAATAGCCGCTCACTTTGTGCCCCGCCGAACCCATTTTTGCCACCGCGGCATCGAGATGTGCCTGCGTCCGTCCGGACAGGCTCACGCGGGCGCCTTCTTGCAGGAACGCCAAAGCACACGCCAGGCCGATGCCCCGGCTGCCGCCGGTGACGAGCACATGTTTGCCAGCCAATTGAAGATCCATGTCAGCTCCGATGCGATCGAGAAGCCTGAATTGTGAGTGCGTCAGCGACGGCGTGCGCGCGGGCTGGACTTTGGCCGATACTCCCTTTTTTTTCCGTTCCGTTCCGCTGGCTACCCTGCGAGAGAGTTTTCGCCCGCGCGAGTGTTCGATGTTCTGGAGTTTTGAATGAAGTTCGCCTTGATCCTTGCGGCCGTGCTGTTGTCCGGCTGTGCTCAATTCGGAAAAGTGTCCGGCACCGCCATGAACGATCCACAGGTGGGCAGCTACTGCGAGGCGCCGGTCGCGGGCGCTTGCCTGGGCTGCAACATCTCGTGTCCGGCCGGCGCCAGCGCCAGGGCGAGCTGCAGGGCGGGCGCCACGACCGCGAGCGTGTGCACGCGCGGCGCGGTCTGCGAGTGCCGCTAGCGGCGCAGCAAAGGCATAGGCACGGGTCATGGCCATTCTTGTCGGCACCGCTTCATGGACTGACAAGACGCTGATCGACTGTGGGCGCTTCTATCCAAAGGAAGTGAAGACACCCGAGGCGCGCCTGCGCTTCTACTCTTCCATCTTTCCGCTGGTGGAAGTGGACAGCAGCTATTACGGCATTCCTGCGCCGATGACTGTGTTCAATTGGACCGAACGCACGCCCGAGAACTTCGTCTTCAATGTGAAGGCGTTCCGGCTCTTCACCGGCCATCAGACCGACCCGAAGGTGCTGCACAAGGACATCAAGGAGGCATTGGGCTCGACCAAGACGCTCCACTACCGCACCACGCCGCCGGAGATCCGAACCGAGTTGTGGAGACGGTTCATCGATGCCATCGCGCCGCTCAAGACCGCCGGCAAGCTGGGTCTGGTTCACTTCCAGTTCCCGCCCTGGTTGATGTGCAACCGGGAGGGCTATGCGCATGTCGAGCATTGCATCGAACAGATGGATGGGCACACGGTCAGCGTCGAGTTTCGCCATGCTTCATGGTTCGATGAGTCGAATCGCGCGGACACCATGAGCTTTCTGCGTGAATTGCGCGCTGTTCACACTGTGGTCGATGGGCCTCAGGGCTTTGCGAACAGCGTTCCCTTGCTGGCCGAGACGACGAACCCGGACTACGCACTGGTGCGGCTGCACGGCCGCAATGTCGACACCTACAACACCAAGGGCGCGAGCTCCGCTGCGGAGCGTTTCGACTACGACTACCCGGATCAGGAACTTCGCGAAATCATGGTCGAGGTCATTCGGCTGGCCTACAAAGTGCGCAACACGCATTTGATCTTCAACAACTGCGACGAAGACAAGGGCCAGCGCAACGGTATTGCTTTCATGAAGATGTTGCTGGCGCACGGCTGAAGGGCGCTTGCAAAGCGGTTCTCGCAGGCCTATAAGAATCAGCCGGAAATCGCATTCGGGAGGCCAAATGCCGGACGATCTGAGCAATTTCAAGCCGCTGGATCCGGGTCGCATCAACACTGACGACCGGGTCGAGATCAGGTACTGGTGCGGGCAATTGCACTGTAGCGAGGCGGCGCTGCAGAGCGCCTTGTCCAAAGTCGGCAACCACGTGAGCGCCGTGCGGGAGCATCTGGAGTCGAGTGGGAGAGCGGGCTGAGCTTGCAGGGCGCCCAAATGGGAACGGGGGCCAAATGGAAACGGGGACAACGGCATTGGCCGTTGTCCCCGTTCACGATGGATGGTCGGGGCGAAAGGATTCGAACCTTCGACCCTCTGGTCCCAAACCAGATGCGCTACCAGGCTGCGCTACACCCCGACAAGCCCGCGATTCTAACCTGACGAAAAGCGCGTTTTGCTTTTTTGCGGTCAGCGACGTTGATATTGCGATTTGCCGAACAGGATTTCCCGTTCCTTGTCGCCTGTGATCGGCGTGCGCAGGTCTGCGAGCACCTTGACGCCGCGTTGCACTGCGGGCCGGGCCGCGATGCCGTCAAACCACTGCTTGAGGTGCGGATACTCGGTGAGCACGATGCCTTGGTTTTCCCAGCTGCGCAACCAGGGAAAGATCGCGATGTCGGCGATCGAATAGGTCTCGCCGGCAATGAACTCGTTGGCCGAAAGCTGTTTGTCTATCACGCCGTAGATGCGCTTGGCTTCGTTCGAATAGCGGTCGATCGCATAGCCGATCTTCTCGGGTGCGTAGTTGCGAAAGTGATGAGCCTGGCCGAGCATCGGGCCGACGCTGCCCATCTGGAACATCAGCCACTCGAGCACCGCATACCGGCCTCGAACATCGGTCGGCAGGAACTTGCCGGTCTTGCCTGCAAGGTAGACGAGGATCGCACCCGACTCGAAGAGCGAGATCGGTTTGCCGTCCGGGCCCTCGGGGTCGGTGATGGCCGGGATCTTGTTGTTGGGGCTGATCTTCAGGAATGCGGGATCGAACTGATCGCCTTTGCCGATATTGACCGGGTGTGCGCGATAAGGGAGGCCGCATTCCTCCAACATGATGTGAATCTTGTGGCCGTTGGGCGTGGCCCAGGAATAGGCGTCGATGGGTGCTTGGGGCATGTCTCTGGATCCAGATGTGGTGACAAGGCCGGCCAGCATAGCTTTTGCCGGCCTTTCGTGCAGGACAGGGCGTGCAGGGCAGGCGGTGGAGGGATCGGATCAGCCCACCTGCGCTTCGTGCGCGTAGCACCACATCCAGTCTTCGCCGCGCTCGAGGGAGGCGACCACCGGATGTCCGGTTGCCTTGTAGTGCCGCGTCGCGTGCCGGTTCTTGGACGAGTCGCAGCAGCCTACGTGGCCGCAATGGACGCAAAGACGCAGATGGACCCACTGGTCGCCCATGGCGAGGCATTCCTCGCATCCGGCCGACTTGGGCGGAACGATCGTGTCGGGCACGTGGGAACAAGGACGGATGCTGGACATCGGGTGCTTCCTCAAGGTTGAGTCGATGACGCAAGGTGTTGATGGATGAGTGCGACCACTGCCGCGCCTTCGCCGATTGCGCCGCCGACGCGCTTGACGGAGCCCGAGCGCACGTCGCCGACCGCGAAGACGCCCGGCACACTCGATTCGAGCGGCGCCGCGACTTTCGCCGGAAAGCCGCCGCGCGCCTCTGGCCCGGTCAGCACGAAGCCGTGCTTGTCGAGCGCGACACCGCAGCCTTCGAGCCAATCCGTCTCGGGCACGGCGCCGATGAAGAGAAAGATATTGCGTGCGGGGCAGTCATGCTGATTGCCGCTGCGGCGGTCGCGCCATGTGGCGCCGTTCAGGCCGGTCGATGGCTCGCCTTGCAACTCCACGAGTTCGGTATGCGGATGAAGCTCGATGTTGGGCGTCGCTTCGATGCGATCGATCAGGTAGCGCGACATGGTTGCCGCGAGCGAGGGCCCGCGCACCAGCACGTTGACCTTGACCGCGTGTTGCGAAAGAAATACCGCCGCCTGCCCTGCAGAATTGCCGCCGCCGACCAAGGCGACCTCCTGATGCGCGCAGAGCTTGGCCTCCAGCGCCGACGCCCAGTACCAGATGCCGCGCCCCTCAAATTCGGCCAGCCGCGGCACTTCGGGGCGGCGATAACGCGCGCCGCTGGCAATCACCAGAGTCCTGCACCGGAGCTTGCGCCCGTCGACCAGCTGCACGGAGACTTCGCCGTCCGACTCGGCCCGGCTGCAATCGAGCGAGGCGACCTGCGCCGGAATCAGCATCTCGACGCCGAACTTCTGCGCCTGCACGTAGGCGCGGCCGGCAAGGGCGCCTCCGGAGATGCCGGTCGGAAAGCCGAGGTAGTTTTCAATACGGGCGCTGGCGCCTGCCTGGCCGCCGAAGAAGCGGCAGTCCACGACGATGACGCGCAAGCCTTCCGATGCGGCGTAGACGGCGGTTGCCAGGCCCGCCGGTCCGGCGCCGACCACCAGCACATCGAAAAGATCTTCGTGCTCGATGGAGTCGACCATGCCGAGACAGCGCGCCAGCGCGTTCTCAGTCGGATTGGCCATGACGGACCCGTTCGGGCACACAACCAGCAGATCGACCTCGCCGTACTGCTCGAGCAGCGCGGCGGCGTCGGCGTCTTGCGTGGCGTCGACGACGTGGTAGGGATGCCCGTTGCGACCGAGGAAGTTCTGGATTCGCATCACCTCGGCCGATTGCGGCGGGCCGATCAGCACAGGGCCGCTGGCGCCCGATTCGATGAGAGCCACGCGCCGCAGGATCATGGCGCGGACCAGCCTTTCGCCGAGATCGGCCTCGGCAATGATGAGGGCGCGCAATTGCTCCGGCGGCACCAGCAGCGTTTCGACTTCGCTTTCCGCATGCCCGTCGACCAGCGCCGGCCGGCCCGAAAGCTGCGCGACTTCGGCGAGGAACTGGCCTGGCCCTTGGCGTTCGATCGGCACGACATGCCCGAGCCCGTCGCGTTGGCTGATCGCCACCACGCCTTCGAGCACGACGAACATGCCGGGTCCGGGTTCCCCGGCCGTGAAGAGACACGCGCCGGCGTGGTAATGACGGACGCTCCCGAAGCGCCTGATGCGTGAGATGTCCTGCGCGCTCAGCTTGGGGAACATCTGATGGCGGCGGGTTTCGACCTCCACCCTGGTTTCGTTGGCCATGAAATCTCCGTTGGCGAATCTTCGGCATTAAACGATGAAGCGCGAGGCTTCGCGCGCGTCACGCAAATGCCACCCGACTGACATGCTTGTTTCACTTCATGTCCCGAGACTCCGTCTGCAGAAAGGGACCCGAATGAAAGAACTGCCCACACCGACGTTTCCGTTCTCGCAACTGGGTTTGCGTCCTGCTTTCTGGCCGGGCTCGGGTGCGACTCAGCGTCCAGCAGCAATACTTGTGCCCAAAACATCGCAGGTGCCGGCGGCGCCAGAGCCTTTGGCCGGCGGCATCAGCGTGAGCTGGGCGCGCCACCAGGACGACGTCCGTGCAGCGCAGCGCCTGCGCTTCGAAGTCTTTGCAGGCGAGATGGGCGCGCGCCTGGCGACGCCGATCGAAAACCACGACATCGACCTGTTCGACGACTTTTGCGAGCATCTTCTGGTCCGAGACGACGCGACTGGCCGCGTCATCGGCACCTATCGCGTGCTTACGCCCGCCCAGGCGAAGCGTGTCGGCAGCACCTACAGCGATACTGAATTCGATCTGACTCGCTTGCGTGACTTGCGCGAGCGCATGGTCGAGCTGGGCCGAAGCTGCGTGCATGCGGACCATCGTCAAGGCGGAGTGATTCTGGCGCTGTGGGGCGCACTGGCTGCTTTCATGAAGCGCAACAAGCTGGACACGATGATCGGCTGCGCCAGCATCCCGATGTGCCATCACGGTGTGACCAGCGGCGATGCGGCCGCCAGCATTTGGCGCCAGCTTTCGGCAACCCACATGGCGCCCATTCAGTACCACGTCCAGCCGCGGCTGCCGCTGCCGGTGCATCGGCTCGACAGCGCCCTGGACATCGAGCCGCCGGCCCTGATCAAAGGCTACCTTCGGCTGGGGGCCAAGGTTCTCGGGCCACCGGCCTGGGACCCGGACTTCAACACGGCCGATTTGCCGATGCTGATGCGCATCGACGATCTGCCTGCACGCTATCGAAAGCACTTTCTCGGCCATTGATACCAAGGGCGACACAAAGGGCGACGAGGCCGTCACGCCGTTGTCATGCAACTGTCACGATGGACGTGGAAACTGTCATGTTTTGGCTTATGGTTGAGTCCGTGCCGGTCGTACCAGAATTTTTATCCACGCCGCCCGAAACCGTCGACAGTCTGGCTGTCGCCGGCAAGCCGGCACTGACGCTGCTCGACCGCGACCACAGCATCCTGGCTTTCAATGAACGGGTGCTCGATTGGGCGCAGCGCCCCGAGGTGCCGCTGATAGAGCGGCTGCGTTATCTCTGCATCGTTTCGTCCAACCTCGACGAGTTTTTCGAAGTTCGCGCCGCGCCGCACCTGGGGGCGAGCGTGGCGGGCGTGCGCAAGGGCAGCTACAGCGTCGATTCCTTCGAGCGGCTGGCCGAGGCGGCGCATGCGCTGGTGGCGCAGCAATACTCGCTCTACAACGACAAGCTGATTCCTGCCTTTGCGAGCCAAGGCATCCGGATCGTCTCGCATGGGGAGCGCAATCCGGTCCAGCGCAAGTGGGTCAGCGACTATTTCGAGCGCGAAGTTCGGCCGCTGCTGATCCCTGTCGGGTTGGACCCGGCGCATCCGTTTCCGCAAGTCGCCAACAAGTCGCTCAACTTCATCGTGCGGCTCAGCGGCAAGGATGCCTTCGGCCGCGAGAACCCGATCGCCATCGTGAAGGTGCCGCGGGTTCTGCCGCGCGTGATCCGGCTGCCGGCGAAGGTATCGGGCGGCAAGACGCTGTTCATCGCGCTGTCGAGCATCGTGCGGGCGCATCTTTCGAGCATGTTTCCGGGGCGCGAAGTTGGGGAGTTTTCGCAGTTTCGGGTGACGCGCCATTCCGACCTCGCCGTTGACGAGGAAGACGTCAAGAACCTGCGTACTGCGCTGCGACAGGGCTTGCAGCACCGGCACTATGGGCAGGCCGTTCGGCTGGAGGTGTCGTCGAGCTGTGCCGAATCGCTGGCGAGTTTCCTGCTGGCGCAGTTCAACCTGCCGACGCAGGCGCTTTACCGCGTGCACGGGCCGGTCAATCTCGCTCGGCTGACGCAGCTCATCGACTTGCTCGACGAGCCGCAGCTGCGGTTTCAGCCTTATGAGGCCTCCTACCCGATCACGCTTTCGCCGGGGCAGTCCTTCTTCGACAGGCTGCGGCGCGGCGACGCGCTCATCCACCAGCCGTTCGAGAGCTTCGAGGGCGTGTTGGCCTTCCTGCGAGAGGCAGTTCAGGACCCGCAGGTGCTGGCGATCAAGCAGACGATCTACCGCACGGGCACCGACTCCGAGCTGATGGATCTGCTGCGCGAGGCAGTGCGCCGTGGCAAGGAAGTGACGGTGGTTGTCGAGCTCAAGGCGCGCTTCGATGAAGAGGCGAACATCAACTGGGCGGAAATGCTGGAGTCGATCGGCGCGCAGGTCGTCTACGGCGTCGTCGGCCTGAAGACGCACGCGAAGATGCTGCTGATCACGCGACGTGAAGGCAAGCACATGCGCCGCTACGGCCATCTTTCGACCGGCAACTACAACCCGCGCACGGCGGCGCTCTACACGGATATCAGCCATCTGACCGCCGACCCCTTGTTGACGGCGGACATGGAAGCGGTCTTCGTCCACATGGCCAGCCAGAGCCGCCTGCCGAAGCTCAATCGCATGTGGGTCGCGCCCTTCGACCTGCATCGCAATCTCATCGCCCGCATCAACGCGCTCGGTGCGGCCTCGGAAGCCGGCGAGCCGACGCGCATCGTCGCCAAGATGAATGCGCTGACTGACGAAGACCTGATCGCCGCACTCGTCAGCGCGGGGCAGAAGGGCGTGAAGATCGACCTGATCGTGCGCGGTGCATGCACGCTGCCGGCCCGCATGCCCGGCGTGACGGACAACATCCGCGTGCGTTCGGTCATCGGACGCTTTCTGGAGCACTCGCGGGTTTTCTACTTCCGGCAGGCGCTTGACGAATCGCTTTACCTGTCGAGCGCGGACTGGATGAATCGCAATATGCTGCGCCGGGTCGAGCTGGCCTGGCCGGTGACCGATCCGGTGCTGCGCCAGCGTCTCATCGACGAATGTCTGGTGGCCTATCTGCACGATGGGCGTGATGCCTGGGACCTGGGTTCGGACGGCGTCTACAGGCGCGTCGACAAGGACACCCATCCGGGTGAGGAGGGCGCTTCGCGCGCCATTGAAGCGCATGGTGCGCAGACGGCCCTGATGAACCGCTACGCGTCGCGCGGACTGCGGCGCGCCGCATTACGAGACTGATCCATGGACCTGATTTTCTGGCGCCACGCTGAAGCGGACGATTGGACGGAGGGCTGCGACGACATGCAGCGTTCCCTGACGTCGCGAGGCGAAAAACAGGCCAAGCGCATGGCCGCATGGCTCGATCGCCAATTGCCCGACGGCACCCGCATCGTCTGCAGCCCGGCGCGCCGCTGCGAGCAGACGGCGCTGGCGCTCGGCCGCAAGTACAAGCTTCGCGGCGAACTGGCGCCCGACACCACGCCCGACGCGCTGCTTTCCGTGGCGGGTTGGCCGAACGGCAAGTCGGTGGTGCTCCTGATCGGCCACCAGCCATCGCTCGGGCAGGCCATCTCGCTGCTGCTGGGTCTGCAGCAGGACAGCTGCCCCGTGCGCAAGGGCGCGGTTTGGTGGATTCGCACCCGCGAGCGCGACGGCGACGTGCAGACCGTGGTCGTCACGGTTCAGGCGCCGGAGTTGCTTTGAACCCCCGCTGACCTCAGACCTTGGCGAGCTCGACCCGCCAGTTGGTCTTTTGCCAAGCCAGTACCTCTTCGCGCAGCAGATGCGCGGATTGCGGATAGAGCTCGACCCACTGCGAGCGGCAGGCGATCGTGAAGATCTTCTCGTCGCGCCGCGAGATGCGCAGTCCGGCGAGGTCGGGATCTCGCCGGGCATGGCAAAGGATCACGGCCACCCGCAGAGCCAACAGTTGCAGCACGAAGGTGGGGTCGTCCAGCACGGTTTCGAGCTTGCGCAGCTTGCCCCGGTGGCCGAGCACCAGTTGGCTCAGCCAGTGCATCTCGTTGACGGCAAAGCCCGGCGCATCGGCGTTGTCGAGGATGTATGCGCCGTGCTTGTGGTATTCGCTGTGCGAGATGTGGGTGCCGATCTCGTGCAACTGCGCGGCCCAGCTCAGTTTTCGCAGCGAGCGGCCGGCGCGACTTGCGGTGTCGGCGCCCCGGGCGCTCGGATCGAGCTGCAGAAACAGCGTCGCGGCCGTTTCGCCGACGCGCTTGACCTGCGCTCCATCCACTGCGAAGCGGGTTGCCAGCCGGGCCACCGTGCCGACGCGCAGGTCGGCAACCGTGTCGTCGCGCTCGAGCAATTCGTAGAGCACGCCGTGGCGCAGTGCGCCTTGGGCGACTCTCATCTCGTCGATTTCCAGCAGATCGAATACCGCGCGAAGCACGCTCACGCCGCCGCCGATCACCGCCTTGCGATCTTCCCGCATGCCTTCGATGCGCAGGCGGTCGGCACTGCCGGCCTTCAGCAGGCGGTCGAGGAGCCAATCCAGGCCCTCGCGAGTGATCAGGCCCGGCTCGTTGCCGGCAACCGCCAGCACGTCGCCCACCGCGCCGATCGTTCCGGACGCGCCATAGGCCACGTCCCACCGATCCGGCACATAGGTCGATAGCGCGTCGTCGAGCACCGCCTTGGCAGCGACTTCGGCGGCCTTGAAAGCCGAAGTCGTGAAGACGCCTTGCGGAAAATGCTTCATCGACCAGGCCACGCTGCCGACGCGATAAGACTCCATCACCTCCGCCTTGGGGCCTTGCCCAATGATCATTTCGGTGGAACGGCCGCCGATGTCGATGACCAGACGGCGCTCGCGGTTCGTCGCTTCGGTGTGCGGCAGCATGTGCGCCACGCCTTGGTAGATCAGGCGCGCTTCTTCGCGGCCCGTGATGACGTCGATGCCGAATCCCAGAATGGTGCGCGCGCGCAGCAGGAACTCGTCCCGGTTGCGCGCTTCACGCAGGGTCTGCGTGGCGACCGCGCGGACTTCGGAGCGCTTGAATCCTGCGAGGCGTTCGCCGAAGCGCGCCAGCGCATCCCAGCCGCGCTGCATCGCATCGGGCGTGAGGTTGCGCGAAGAATCGAGTCCGTTGCCTTGGCGAACGGTCTCCTTGATGTATTCGGCCCGGTGAATCTGGCCGTGATCGACGCGACCGATTTCGAGGCGATAGCTGTTCGAGCCGAGATCGACCGCAGCGAGGCGGGTTCCGTTTTGCATGGTGAGGAGGAAATGTCGGGGCCTGATCGTAGCGCCGCAGGCTAGGTGCGGCGCATGACGTTTGTGTGACAGCGTCATTCCGAGTCGGGCGCATCGGGGCATTTTCCCCTCTGTGGGCAGATGTCATCGCACTGTCACAGAAGCTTTCTAGAGTCCGTCCCAAGCCCTCTGAAGGGTTTCTATGCAGCTAAAGGAAGCATCATGAAAACGACGTTCAAATTCGCAGCTGTCGGCCTCCTGGCCTCGGCGTTCTTCCATGTTTCCGCCTTTGCGGACGAGGCCACCGGTGCCGGCGCCAGCTTCCCGGCGCCGCTGTATTCAAAGTGGGCCTCCGACTTCAACAAGGCCACGGGGGCCAAAATCAACTACCAGTCCGTGGGTTCTGGCGCGGGCATCAAGCAGATCGATGCGAAGACGGTCGATTTCGGCGCATCGGACATGCCCCTTTCGGACGATGAGCTCAAGACCAAAGGGCTGATGCAGTTCCCGACCGTCATCGGCGGTGTGGTCCCGGTGATCAACATCCAGGGCATCAAGCCGGGCGAACTCAAGCTCAGCGGACAGGTTCTCGGCGACATCTACCTGGGCAAGATCACCAAGTGGAACGATCCGGCCGTGAAGGCGCTGAACCCCAGCCTGGCGCTGCCCGATGCACCGATTGCCACGGTGCGCCGCGCCGACGGTTCGGGTACGACGTTCCTGTTCACCAACTACCTGAGCAAAGCCAATCCCGAGTGGAAGGCCAAGGTCGGCGACGGCACGGCAGTCAATTGGCCCAACGGTGCGGGCGGCAAGGGCAACGAAGGTGTCGCAGCCTTCGTGAACCGCCTGCCGAACTCGATCGGCTATGTCGAATATGCGTACGTCAAGCAGAACAAGATGAACTACGCGCTGATGCAGAACAAGGACGGCGCCTTCGTGTCGCCGGACGATTCGGCATTCAAGGCCGCCGCGGCAGGCGCGGACTGGTCGAAGACCTTCTACCAGGTGCTGACCGACCAGTCGGGCAAGGATTCGTGGCCCATCACCGGCGCGACCTTCATCCTGATGCACAAGACGCAGGACAAGCCCGTGCAAGCCGCCACGACGCTCAAGTTCTTCGACTGGGCCTACAAGACTGGCGACAAGACCGCTGCGGATCTCGACTACGTGCCAATGCCCGACAAGGTCAAGGGCGTCATCTCCAGCGCCTGGGGCGACATCAAGGACGCGTCGGGCAAGCCCGTCGCTTTCAAGTAAGCAAGACACGACGGCGCGCGCATGAGCACTCCGCTTGATCGCGCGCCGCATTCGGAGCGAACCGTGTCAACCACATTCCCCGCAAGCGCCAGCCCGCTCGATCGCTCAGCCGAGCGTGCCCGCGTCACGGCAAGTCCGCCGCCGGCCAAGCGGCCACGCAGCGGCGCCACCACCGATCGCCTGTTCGGCATGGCCGCCAAGGGCGCCGCGCTGCTCACGCTGGCGATGCTGATCGGCATCCTGCTTTCGCTGCTGGTCGGCGCCTGGCCGGCCATCTCGAAGTTCGGGCTCGGGTTTCTCACGAGCAGCGTCTGGGATCCGGTGCAGGACCAGTACGGCGGCCTCGTGATGATCTACGGGACGCTCGCGACCTCCGCCATTGCGTTGGTCATCGCGGTGCCGGTGAGCTTCGGCATCGCGCTGTTCCTGACCGAAATGTCCCCGTCCTGGCTGAAGCGCCCGCTGGGCACCGCCATCGAATTGCTCGCGGCGGTGCCTTCGATCGTCTACGGCATGTGGGGCTTGCTGGTCTTCGGGCCGATTCTTTCCACCTTCGTGCAGCAGCCGCTGCAGAAGCTCTTTGCGGGCGTTCCTTACCTGGGCGCACTGGTGTCGGGGCCGCCGGTAGGCATCGGCATTCTGTCGGCCGGCATCATCCTGGCGATCATGATCATTCCGTTCATTGCTTCGGTGATGCGGGACGTATTCGAAGTGACGCCGCCGCTGCTCAAGGAATCCGCCTACGGGCTCGGTTCGACCACCTGGGAAGTGGTGTCGAAGGTCGTGCTGCCTTACACCAAGGCCGGTGTCGTCGGGGGCATCATGCTCGGCCTCGGCCGTGCCTTGGGCGAGACCATGGCCGTCACGTTCGTGATCGGCAACACCAACCAACTCAACTCACTCTCGGTCTTCGAGGCGGCCAACAGCATCACTTCGGTGCTTGCCAATGAGTTTGCAGAGGCGGGGGCTGGCTTGCACCAGGCTTCGCTGATGTATCTCGGCCTGGTGCTTTTCTTCATCACCTTCGTCGTGCTGTCGCTGTCCAAGCTGCTGCTCCAGCAGATGCGCAAGAGCGAAGGAACCAAATCATGACCACGGCTGAACGTCTGCTGAGCGCCAAGACACTCCAGGAAACGCGCGCGGCCAAGTTCGCCGGCCGAAAGCGGGTGAACATCGTCGCGCTGACGCTGTCATTGGCTGCGATGGCTTTCGGGGTCTTCTGGCTCGTCTGGATTCTGTGGGAGACCCTGCGCCTGGGCATCGGTGGCCTCACTTTGAGCGCGCTGACCGAAATAACGCCGCCACCCAACGAAGAGGGAGGCATTGCCAACGCCATCTTCGGTTCGCTTGCGATGGTGGGGGTTGCCACTTTCATCGGTACGCCGATCGGGATCATGGCGGGCATTTACCTTGCCGAATACAACCCCAAGGGGTGGCTCTCGAGCGTGGTGCGCTTCGTCAACGACATCCTGCTGTCGGCGCCGTCGATCGTCATCGGCCTGTTCGTCTATGCGATCGTCGTGGCGTACTTGAAGTCGTTCTCAGGCTTGGCCGGTGCGTTGGCCCTGGCGTTGATCGTGATTCCGGTCGTGATCCGCACGACCGAAAACATGCTGCAACTCGTGCCGCCTGGTTTGCGCGAAGCGGCCTATGCGCTCGGCACACCGAAGTGGAAGGTCATCCTGAGCATCACTTTGCGCGCAGCGCGAGCCGGCGTGGTAACGGGCGTGCTTCTGGCAGTGGCGCGCATTGCCGGCGAAACCGCGCCGCTGCTTTTCACCGCGCTCAGCAACCAGTTCTGGACGGCGGACATGCGTCAGCCCATGGCGAGCCTGCCGGTGACGATCTTCAAGTTCGCGATGAGCCCGTACGAGAACTGGCAGCACCTGGCCTGGGCCGGCGTGTTCCTGATCACCGTCGCGGTCCTCGCCCTCAATATCCTCGCGCGCGTTCTCACGCGAAACAAGCTCTGAACACCATGTCAACCACCATCGCTCAACCGACCCGCGCGAAGATCTCGGTCAAGGACCTGAACTTCTATTACGGCAAGTTCCACGCGCTCAAGGGCATCAACCTCGAAATACCGGAGAACAAGGTCACGGCCTTCATCGGACCTTCGGGCTGCGGCAAATCGACCTTGCTCCGCACCTTCAACCGGATGTTCGAGCTTTACCCCGAACAGCGCGCGGAAGGCACCATCGCCTTGGACGGTGAAAACCTGCTGACGTCGAAACAGGACGTCGCCCTGATCCGCGCCAAGGTCGGCATGGTGTTCCAGAAGCCGACACCTTTCCCGATGTCGATCTACGACAACATCGCGTTCGGCGTGAAGCTGTTCGAGAATCTCAGCGCTTCCGAGATGGACGATCGGGTGGAGTGGGCGCTCAAGAAGGCCGCCCTGTGGACCGAAGTGCGCGACAAGCTCCAGCAGAGCGGCTCGGGCCTTTCAGGCGGCCAGCAGCAGCGCCTTTGCATCGCGCGCGGCATCGCCATCAAGCCCGAAGTGCTATTGCTGGACGAGCCGTGCTCGGCGCTCGACCCGATTTCCACGGCCAAGATCGAAGAGTTGATCGCCGAGCTGAAAAGCGAGTACACCGTTGTCATCGTGACCCACAACATGCAGCAGGCTGCTCGCTGCAGCGACTACACCGCCTACATGTACCTCGGCGACCTGATCGAGTTCGGAGCGACCGAAGAACTCTTCTTCAAGCCGAAGCGCAAAGAGACGGAAGACTACATCACGGGCCGCTTCGGCTAAGGAGACCGACATGACCGAAAAGCATCTTTCCAGCCAATTCGACAGCGAGCTCAACGCCGTCTCCTCCCGCGTGATGGAGCTTGGCGGAATGGTCGAAGCGCAGATCCACCAGGCGGTGTATGCGCTGCAGCAATTCGACGCTGAAACGGCCGACCGTGTGATGGAGACAGAGCACCGCGTGAACGCGATGGAAATCGAGATCGACCGTGATCTGTCGTCGATCATCGCCCGCCGCCAGCCGACCGCGCGCGACCTGCGCCTCTTGATCGCCATTTCGAAGACAACCGCCAATCTGGAGCGAGTGGGCGACGAGGCCAACAAGATCGCCCGCATGGTCAAGTCGATCATCGAAAGCGGATCGGCGCGCGCCTTGCCTTCGATGGAACTGCGCATTGCGGCCGACCTGGCTTCGGGGCTTCTGCGCAAGGCGCTCGACGCCTTTGCAAGGCTGGACACCGCTGCGGCGCTGTCGATCCTGAAGGACGACGACCTGATCGACAAGGAATTCGACGGATTCGTTCGCAAGCTGGTCACCTACATGATGGAAGACCCACGCACAATTTCCGCGAGCCTCGACCTGCTGTTCCTGGCAAAAGCCATCGAGCGCATCGGCGACCACGCGAAGAACATTGCCGAATTCATCATCTACATCGTCAAGGGCGCGGACGTGCGGCACACTTCCATGCAGGAAATCGAGTCGGCGTTGCAGTGATCGCCATCGAATGGAAAATTTGAGGATTCATGAAGAAACCCCGCATCCTGATCGTTGAAGACGAGTCTTCGATTGCCGAACTGATCGCAGTGAACTTGCGGCACAACGGCTTCGAGCCGATCTGGGCCGAAGACGGCGCCGCGGCGCAGCGCGAGATCGATGCTTTCTTGCCCGACCTCGTGCTCCTGGACTGGATGCTGCCGGGCCAGAGTGGCTTGCAGTTGGCCCGTCAATGGCGCAAGGATTCGCGCACCAAGGCAATCCCGATCCTCATGCTGACTGCGCGCGGCGACGAGCCCGACAAGGTGGCGGGCCTCGACGCCGGTGCGGACGACTACATCACGAAGCCTTTTTCGACGCAGGAGATGCTGGCGCGCATCCGCGCGGTGTTGCGCCGGCGCGCGCCGGAGGTCGTGACGGAACGTGTCGAGATCGGCGAACTCGCGCTCGACACGGCCACGCACCGCGTCACCTGGCAGGGCACTCCGCTGAAAGTGGGTCCGACCGAATTCAAGCTGCTGGGCTTTCTCATGCAGCACGCCGAACGCGTGCACAGCCGCGCGCAGTTGCTCGACAAGGTCTGGGGCGACCACGTCTACATCGAGGAGCGCACGGTCGATGTGCACGTCAAGCGCCTGCGCGAGTCGCTCGGCCCGGCCGCGCCGATGGTCGAGACGGTGCGCGGCGCAGGCTACCGGCTCACGGCCCAGGCTACGGTTTGAGAAGGCTCGCCGGTGAAGACCGGGCGAGATAATGAACCTGCATGCCGTTTCGTATCGCGACTTTCCTGATTGCTTCGCTCGTCGGCGGCGGCGTGGCTGCGGCCTTCGGCTGGCGTTTCGCCTGGCTGGGGGCATGGCTGGGCGCGGTCGTTTGGCTGGTGCTCGACGCCTGGCGTGCTCAGCGGCTTCTCGATGTGCTGCGCAAGGATGCTTCCGGGCTGCCTTCTCGCGGATCAGGCGTCTGGGGCGAACTCGCTGAGCGGATCCGCAAACTGCTGCGGGACCGCGAAAAGCAGACTCAGCAAGCCGAGGAGCGCCTCCAGGAGTTTCTGGCGGCCATCCAGGCATCGCCCAACGGTGTGGTGCTGCTCGATCAGCAAGGTCGCATCGAATGGTGCAACCAGACGGCGGCGGGGCAGTTCGGCATCGACGCCGAGCGCGATCTGCTCCAGCATCTTGCCAATCTGGTCCGCGATCCGGCTTTCGTTGCGTACCTGGCCTCGTGGAACTACAGCCGCGACGTCGTCATCGATGCACCGTCGACGCTGCCGCAACGCAGCCATCCGGTGCGGCTTTCGGTGCAGGTGCATCCCTATGCAGGCAACCGGCGGATGCTGCTCACGCGCGACATCACTTCTCTGGAGCAGGCGGACGCGATGCGGCGCGATTTCGTCGCCAATGTCTCGCATGAAATCCGCACGCCGCTCACGGTGCTTGCGGGCTTCGTCGAGACATTGCAGAACCTCCCACTCGATACAGAGGAGCGCTCGCGCTATCTCGGGCTGATGAGTCAGCAGTCCCATCGCATGGAAACGCTGGTGAATGACCTGCTGACCTTGTCGCGCCTGGAAGGCAGTGCGCTGCCGCCGGCCAACCGCTGGACCCGCGTGCGGGCCCTGATGGCGCAATGCGAGGACGAAGGTCGGGGACTCTCCAGCCGACTCTCGCCGCAAGGGCATCAATTGTCGTTCTCGCTGGAAGCGGACAGCGAGATTGCAGGCGCGCCCACTGAACTGCAGAGCGCGATGTCGAACTTGCTGACCAACGCGATTCGCTACACGCCCGCCGGCGGACAGGTGGCCGTGACCTGGCGCCTTCTGCCTGACGGACGGGGCGAATACGCAGTACGCGACAGCGGACCCGGCATCGCTGCCGAGCACATCCCGCGGCTGACCGAGCGCTTCTATCGCATCGACCGCAGCCGATCACGCGAGACAGGCGGCACCGGGCTCGGGCTCGCGATCGTCAAGCACATCGCACAGCGGCATGGGGCCGAGCTGCGCATCGAGAGCACGGTCGGCAAGGGATCGCGCTTTGCGCTCGTGTTTCCGGTCGTGCGACTGCGACTGGCGTCAGCGGTCAGCGCGGTCGTCTGACGGTTCGCGCAAGCAGGATCAGAAACAGCAAGGCGGTGATGAGAAGCGCAATCCCGCCCATGAGCCAGAAGGCCAGCGGAGATTGCATCGCGGGCCACGGGCCGATGCCGCGATAGGCCAGCAGGTAGCTGCCGCCGAGTCCGACGCCCCACAGCAGAGTGCAGTAGAGGATCAGCGGCATCACCGTGACCCGATAACAACGCAGGACGAAGACGCAAAGTGTCTGCAGAGCATCGGCGAAGTGATAGCCGGCGGTGACCAGAATCAACGTCGCACCGAGAGCGATCACGTCGGGATTGGCTGAATAGATGGCAGCGAGTTGCCAGCGGAACAAGGCCATCGATCCGGCGAAGAGCAGGGCGAGGCACATCGTCAGTTCGAAGCCTCTGCGGCCAGCGCCTCGGGCGAGGCCATCCTCACCGGCACCCAGCCAGTAGCTGACCCGCGCGCTGGTCGCGATGGAGAGCGACAGCGGCATCATGTAGGCCACAGCGGTGAGGTTCGCCGCGATCTGGTGCGCAGCCGACGCCGCCGTGCCAAGGCGTGCGATGAAGAGTGCCATCAGTGTGAACGAGGTCACCTCGACCAGCACAGCCAAGCCAGCCGGAACACCCAGCCTTGCGAATTGGCGCAACTGCGCCCAGTCCGGCGCTTCGATGCGCTGCCAGAAGCGATATTCGCGATAGGAGGGCTCATTGCGCAGCAGCCAGATCGCTGCGCCCAGCATGGTGTAGTTGACGATCAACGTAGCCCATCCGCAGCCGACCAGCCCCATCGCGGGCACCCCCGCGCCACCGAAGGTGAACCAGATCGACAAGGGCAGCTTGACGCACAGCGATCCCAATTGCAGCCAAGTCACCAACTGGGGTTTGCCAAGGCTTTGGTTGAGCGTGCTGAACAGCCGGAACAGCAAGGCGGGCGGTAGCGCAAAGGCGAGCACCCGCAAATACGCTTGAACGTCGTCGCGCATGCCGGCCGGCACTTCGGTCCACCGGAGCATCGGCGCGGGAAAAAGCAGGATCGTCATGCCTATGACGACCGCGGCGGCGCAGACATAGAGCGACTGGCGCACCGAGCGGCCGACTTCCGCCGTACGTTGCGCGCCGTGGAGTTCGGCCCATACCGGCAAGAGCGCCTGCAGGGCACCCATCAAGGCAACGAAGACGCTGATGAATATCGCCGAGCCGACCGACAGCGCCGCAAGAGCGCCTTCGGCATAGCGCCCGGCCACGATCGTGTCGGTGACGCCGAAGGCCATCACGGCCAGCTGCCCCACCAGTACCGTCCCTGCGTGGCGCGCGATCACACGCCGTTCGCTAGTCACCTGCGGGAATGATCCGTTGGAAGAGCAGCAGGTCGTCCGCCGGGCTGGTCGGACGACGCAGCGTCCCGATGAGTCGCCAGGCGTCGAGGTTGACGATCTCGTGAAGGCTCACGATCGCACTCGGGCTGACGAGCAGCCAAGGGCAGGCTTGCCCGCTCAGCAGCGGCTGCAAGTCGAAGTTGCCGTGATGGCGAAGCGCGGCGATGTGCGGCCGGTCGAGTGCGAGCTCGGAAATGCACGAAGGCTGGCCGACGCGCTCTGAAATCGCGCGCACCTGCGGGGCATAGCTGCGCGCATAGTCGAGCGCTGGCAACCACAGCGTCATCACGAGCGTCCAGCACAAGGCAGCACCGCCGGCCGGCAAGACCAGCGTCTTCCACAGGGCGGCGCGGTGGCGCCCGGTGCGCCATCGCACCAGCCATGCCCAGGCGAGCGTCGCCGTCAGTGCAAAGACAAAGGCGACCGCGGAAAACTCTGGCACGAAGCCCGGCGCGAGCTTCGCGACGTTGGCCGCGGGCTTGGCGGGCACGCCCGTCTGCATTGCAACCCAGATCACCCAGATGATGATGGCCGAACCGCTGAAGAACAGCAGCGTGAACCAGTCGATCAGCGCCGCCACGCTTCGGCGGAAAGTCGGGAGCGCGAACGCTGCCAAGGTAGCGAACGCGGGCAAGCCGAGCAACAGCGAGCGTTCCGAAAAATTCGTGGTCCAGGTGGCGAGCAGGGGCACGACCACGAACCACAGAGGCAGGGCGACATGCCGGGCCGTCAATTGCCGGCGCCATCGCCACAACGTCCAGATGGCCAGCGGCCAGGCCGGCCAAGTGAACCACAGCAACAGCTTGGCCTGATCGCGTATTTCGGCGACGGCGCGGTGGCTTCCGGGGAGTTCGATCTTCCATTGCAGCAGGCCGAGGACCGCAGCCAATATTCCTGCAAGAAGCGTCGCGCCGAACACGGCCACGATGGCGCCCTTCGTGTAGATGGGCTCGGAGTCTCCGGGCTGATCGGCCGCGCCGCGCCTGCGTTCTTCGACGAGGATCACCCCGCATCCGATGCCCAGTGCGAGCCCGACGGTCGGGCCGCCGCTCAGCGTCATGCCAACCGTGCCGATCAACAGGACGACGAAGGCACCCGCGCGCCGATATGGCAGTGCGGCAACGCCATAGAACAGGAGTGATGCAAAGAAGAGCTGGGCGAGTGCGGGAGTGGTTTCGTGCCCCAGCTGAGCAAGTCCGAGGCAGGCGATCAGCGCCAGCAAAGCGCCATCTGCCATCGCGCGCGCATAGTCCGTCGGCTGAGCTTCACCCCCGAAAGCGAAAGCCACCGGCTGTGCCCGCGAAGTGCGCGCCAAGTAGTAGACGGCATACCAGGTTGCGGTGAAGGTGCCGGCGAGGAGCAGGGCGAACGCGATGCGCACCGCAAGATCGGGGTTGATCCAGGCCGGCGCGATCTTGATGGCCCAGGCGCCGATCCAGTAGGGAATCAGCGCGGGCGTCTCGGGTCGCATTCCGAGAAGCATCGGGTCGAACCACCGCGCGATGCCTTCGGTGGTGCGAGCCAGTTCCGCCATGTAGCCGAATGCCGTGATGTCGGCGCTTTTCCATGGACCGCGGCCCAGCAGGCCCGGCATGAGGTACGCCGCGCACAGCAGTAGCAATGCAACCCGCGGCAGGCGGCGCACAGCGCTCTGGGCAACGATGGCGGGCGTCGGCTGGTTCAACTGCGAAGGAAGGGGAGGGGACGGTCAGTTGGAAAGAAAAAGGGCAGCGCGGTGACCCGGGCTGCCCTATGTACGGAAGCGCCTTCCTTACTTGGAAGCAGTCTTGCCGAAGCGGTTGCGGAATTTCTCGACGCGGCCGCCCATGTTGTCCACCGACTTTTGCGTACCGGTATAGAAGGGGTGCGATTCGCTCGAGGTGTCGAGCTTGTAAAGAGGCAGTTCACGACCGTCGTCGGTCTTGCCCATTTCCTTGGTGTTCGCGCACGAACGGGTCACGAACTTGAAGCCGTTCGACAGGTCGACGAACAGAACTTCACGGTAGTTCGGGTGAATGCCTTCTTTCATGATCTTTCCTTTGGGTCGATGCGAGAGCCACAAAAATCCGTCCTTGGTGGTTGATTTACCTTGGCGGATGACACGACACAACGTCGCGCTGCACTTTTCGCGAAGCCGGCAATTATCGCATACTGGTCTCTTTTAGCGCCAGAGGCTCACCCCCATGCCACCATCGAATTTGCGCGCCGGCCTCGTCGGCTATGGATTTGCCGGGCAGACCTTTCATGCCCCGGTCATTTCCGCCGTTCCGGGCCTTGAACTCGGCGCCGTTGCAAGTTCGCAACCGCACAAAGTCCATGCCGACTGGCCGGGTGTGGACGTGGTTCCCGACGTTAATGCGCTGGTCAGCCGAGCCGATATCGATCTGATCGTCGTGGCGACCCCCAACGCCCAGCACCATCCGGTCGCCAAGGCTGCACTCGCGGCCGGCAAGCACGTGGTGGTGGACAAACCCTTTACCCTGGACGCCGCCCAGGCGCGCGAACTCGCCGGGTTGGCTGCAGGCAAGAAGCGCGTGCTGTCGGTCTATCAAAACCGCCGCCTGGACGCGGATTTCCTGACCTTGCGAGACGTCCTCGCGAGCGGGGAGTTGGGACGGCCGGTGTACTTCGAATCGCATTTCGATCGCTATCGACCCGAGGTGCGCGCGCGTTGGCGCGAGCAGCCGGTGCCGGGTGCGGGATTGTGGGTCGATCTCGGGTCGCATCTGCTCGACCAGACGATCCAACTCTTCGGGCGACCGGACACACTGCAACTGGACAGCGCCATCTTGCGAGACGGCGCATTGGTCGAAGATTATTTCCATGCGGTGCTTCGCTACGAGACCGGGCTGCACGCGCCGCTGCGAGTGATTCTGCACGCGACGACGTTGGCTGGATATGCCGCGCCGCGCTACATCCTCCACGGCGTGCGCGGCAGCTACCTCAAGCGCGGCGTCGATCCACAGGAAGACGCCTTGCGCGCCGGTGGGCGACCCACGGATCCAGGATGGGGTGCCGATCCGATAGAAGGCGAACTCACCGTTGCGGCAAAGGATGGTCGGATGCAGACGCGAAAGCTACCCACGCGTGCGGGCAACTACGTCGACTACTACGTCGCCGTGCGGGATGCGATTCTCGGTAAAGGCCCGAATCCGGTCACGCCGGAGCAGGCGGTCGAGCTGATGGAATTGCTCGACCTCGGCCGACAAAGCGCAGCCGAAGGGCGCGCATTGCCGGCTCGCTGATCAGCCGCCGCGACGCATCATGTCGAAGAATTCGACATTGGTCTTGGTGGCCTTCATGTTCTTCAGCATGAGCTCCATCGCCTCGATCTCGTCCATGTTGTACATGAGCTGGCGAAGGATCCGGGTTTTCTGAAGAATTTCAGGCGGCAACAGCAGTTCCTCGCGGCGGGTGCCGCTGCGATTGAGCTGGATGGAGGGGAACACGCGCTTTTCGTACAGGCGGCGGTCCAGATGGATTTCGGAGTTGCCCGTACCCTTGAACTCTTCGAAGATCACCTCATCCATGCGGCTGCCGGTGTCGATCAGGGCTGTGCCGATGATCGTGAGCGAGCCGCCTTCTTCGACATTGCGCGCTGCGCCGAGGAAGCGCTTGGGGCGCTGCAGGGCGTTGGAGTCCACGCCGCCGGTCAGCACCTTGCCTGATGAAGGCACCACGTTGTTGTAGGCGCGGGCGAGGCGGGTGATCGAGTCGAGCAGGATCACGACGTCCTTCTTGAGCTCGACCAGGCGCTTGGCGCGCTCGATGACCATTTCGGCAACGTGCACGTGGCGGGCCGCCGGTTCGTCGAAGGTCGACGCAATGACTTCGCCCTTCACGGTGCGCTGCATTTCGGTCACTTCTTCGGGCCGCTCGTCCACGAGCAGCACCATCATGTGAACCTCCGGATAGTTCGCGCTGATCGCGTGCGCGATATGCTGCATCATGACCGTCTTGCCGCTCTTGGGCGGCGCTACCAGCAGGGCGCGCTGGCCTTTGCCGATTGGCGCGATGATGTCGATGATGCGCCCGGTGATGTTTTCGTCGCCCTTGAAGTTGTCGCGTTCCAGGCGCATCAGCTGCTTGGGAAACAGCGGCGTCAGGTTCTCGAACATCACTTTGTGCTTGTTCGCTTCAGGCAGGCCGTCGTTGACCTTGTCGAGCTTGGTCAGCGCAAAGTAGCGCTCGCCGTCCTTGGGCGTGCGCACCTCACCTTCGATCATGTCGCCGGTGTGCAGATTGAAGCGTCGAACCTGGCTGGGCGAGATGTAGATGTCGTCCGTGCTGGCGGTGAAGCTGGTGTCGGGGCTGCGCAGGAAGCCGAAGCCGTCCGGCAGGATCTCGAGCACGCCGTCGGCGAAAACCTGTTCGCCAGCCTTCGCACGCTTCTTGATGATTGCGAACATCAACTCCTGCTTGCGCATGCGGCCGACGTTTTCGATCTCAAGGGCTTCAGCCTGCTTGAGGACTTCGGACACATGGAGTGCCTTGAGTTCGTTTAAGTGCATGGAGCGACCCCTTGCGGGGAAATCTGTCAAAACGAGGAGGGGGAGGTCTGATGTAAGGCGAGAGATGCCTCACAAACCGGGGAACTCGAACCGGGTGCCTGAATGGGCCGGTGAACTGTGGGGAATTATGACAGGAAAAACGAGAAAGCTGCCGACGCGTTGCGCGGCGGCAGCAGGGAACATCAAGCGAGCTGCTGATCGATGAAGGCGGTGAGCTGGGCCTTGCTCATTGCGCCGACCTTGGTGGCGGCCAACTGACCGTCCTTGAACAGCATGAGCGTCGGGATCCCGCGGATGCCGAACTTGGCCGGGATGTCGCGGTTCTCGTCGACGTTCATCTTGGCGATCTGCAGCTTGCCTTCATAGGTGCTGGAGACCTCGTCCAGGATCGGCGCGATCATCTTGCAGGGACCGCACCACTCGGCCCAATAGTCCACCAAGACAGGCTTGCCGGACTTGAGCACGTCGGCTTCGAAAGAAGAGTCGGAGATATGTTTGATGAGGTCGCTGGCCATGGATGTGTCCTTCTGCGCGGGGAGTTTCGGTGCAGCTAAAGTGCGGTTCATTGTGACAGAAACCAAGTATTGGCGTGGTCGGGCGGAAAGCTATGGCGCCGATAGTCAACACTCCTCGGAACCCCCAATGCATCCTTTTGAGCGCCATCCCGCGCATGCGCTTTGGTGCGACCCCGAAGCCGGTCTCGTCGGGCGCATTTCCCGCCTGCTGGCCGAGCGTCGCCTGCACCCTTCCCGTACCATGGTTCTCGTGCCCTATGCGCAATTGATGCAGGTCGCGCGCAACATGTGGATCGCGAACGGCGCGTCGGGTTTCGCCCCCCGGTTCGAGACCACGCGCAACTGGGCGCGCAGCGTGGGCGGCTTCGTGCCAGATGCCGACGACCTCGCATTCGACATGGCGCGCGACCTGATCACGGCGCAGTCATTGCTGGTTCGCGCAGGCTTCTCGGGTTCGCGGAATGCGCTCGCCGGCAGGTTGGTGGATATTGCGCTTCAACTCTCGCCACTGGCCGCTGCCGAGCGGCCCGAAGAACGTTCCGCCTGGGCCGATCGGGTCCGCGGGGCCATCGATGCGGGCAAGGGCTCGGAGTGGTTCAACATGGAAAGCGCCTTGAACGGCATCGCGCTCGCCTGGACGGCCAACTCGGGCTACGCCACCGACGTGCTTTATTCGAACGCCGCACAGGCGCAGGTCGATCAGCTCATCGTCCTCGATGGCCTTCAGGCTGATCCGCTCACTCGAAAGCTGGCAGAGCTTTTCGGCGAGCGCTGCTTGCGTCTGCCGCTTGCAACGATGGATGCGCCGTCATGCGTCGCCAGCCTGCATGCGGCGGCCGGTCCCGAGGACGAAGCCGAGCGCGCTGCGGCGTGTGTCGTCCGTCAGCTATCGGAAGGCCACGCACCCGTTGCGCTGGTGGCGACCGACCGCGCGCTGACCCGCCGGATCATGGCGCATCTGGTTGCACGCGGAGTCATTCCTCGCGATGAAACCGGCTGGAAGCTGTCGACCACGCGAGTGGCCGCGAGCCTGATGAGCGCACTGCGAGCTTGTGCCCACGACGCCAGCAGCGATCAGGTATTGGACTGGCTCAAGCATGCGAGCAAGTTCAATCGTCGCGAAGTCCTGCTGCTGGAATCACGCCTGCGGGACCGCGGAATGCGCGACTGGCGCACGTGGCGTTCGTACGTCGTGGCGAGCACGAGGCCGGAAGATGTCGAGCTCGTCGCTACCACTGATGTGCTCGAGAACATGCGCAGCGAGATGGCGCGTGCCAGGCCGCTTGGCGAATGGCTCGCAGCGGCGCGCACGCTGCTGCAAGCCAGCGGCCAATGGTCTGCGCTCACCAGCGATGCCGTCGGTATTGAACTGATTGGCGCCCTGTATCTCGACGCTGAAGAGGGGGAGATCCGAGGAGCGCGCTGCACGTTGGCCGAGTTCACTGGTTGGGCTCGCGACGTGCTGGAAGCGGCGAGCTTCGTGCACGTACCGACCGATGCCGATGCGCCGCAGGTCGTCGTTCTCCCGCTGTATCAGTTGCTCGGACGCGCCTTTGCCGCCGTTGTGGTGCCCGGCTGCGATGACCAGCGCTTGCCCGCTTCGCCAGAACCTCCCGGCGACTGGAGCGCGGCACAGCGCACTGCGCTGTCGCTGCCTTCGCGCGATGCGCTGGAGGCGGCGCAGCGCTCCGCGTGGGCCATTGCAATGAGCGCGCCGCATTGTGATGTTCTATGGCGTCAGTTCGACGCCAGCGGCGAGCCGGTGCGGCCGAGCCCGCTCGTTCAGATGCTGCACCTGGATCACGCGGCTGAAATGGCTGCCGATCCGCGGCTTTCGGTGACAGTCGCTGCGCGCCCCACGCTGCACCCGCTGCCGCGAGGCGGCGCGCTTGTGCCAGCGACTTTGTCATCGACTGCCTATGAGGATCTCCGCCGCTGCCCCTATCGGTTTTTTGCCATGCGCCAGTTGGGTCTGCGCAGCAGCGACGAATTGGATGCAGAGGTCGACAAGCGCGATTTCGGCAACTGGCTGCATGCCGTGCTCGGCCATTTCCATGAAGCTTTGAAAGCAGATCCCACAACCGACTTGGAGATTCGGCGAACGATGATGGCTGCCGCCGAGGTGCAGGCCACCAGTGAGTTCGGATTGTCCGAAGCTGAATTCCTGCCATTCGCCGCTGCGTGGCCGGCGACCGGCGATGGTTACCTGGCTTGGCTAGCCGGGCACGAAGCTGCCGAAGGCGCGATTTTTGTCGAATCCGAGCCGTGGAAGGAAGTGCCACTGGGTCGTGTGAAGCTGATCGGGCGGCTCGACCGTGTCGATGCGGTTCCCGACGGCAGGGTCTTCGTGATCGACTACAAGACCGAGTCCGCCGACAAGACGCGAGAGCGAATCAAGGATCCGTCAGAAGACACGCAGCTTGCGTTTTATGCCGCGCTCTTTCCGGACGACAGCTTGCGGGCAGCCTACGTCAACGTCGGCGAAAAGGCCTCCGGGACACGCACCTTCGAGCAACTGGACGTCGTCGCTGCGCGGGACGCACTGGTGACCGGTGTGATGGATGACCTTGCGCGCATCGCAGGCGGCGCCGCGCTGCCCGCGTTGGGAGAGGGCCAGGTCTGCGAACACTGCGGTGCGCGCGGGCTATGCCGGAAGGACTTCTGGGAGGGTCCGGCATGACCGCACCGGCCTACGAACACAACGGCGCGCACGTCAGCCGTGAGCGCTTCTATGCGATCGCGTGCGACCCCCGTCGCTCCGTCGCAGTGGAAGCCTGCGCGGGGGCAGGCAAGACCTGGATGCTGGTGTCGCGCATCTTGCGCGCGTTGCTCGAAGAGGGCGAAAGCGCTTGCGCACCGCACGAGATTCTGGCGATCACCTTCACCAAGAAGGCAGCCGGCGAAATGCGGGAACGTCTGGACCAGTGGCTGGAGAAATTCTCGCAACAGCCGGTGGCCGAACTGGTGCCTGAACTTGTGATGCGCGGCATGGCATGGCCCGATGCGGAAGCCGCCGCCCCGCGGCTGCAGGGCCTCTATCGAGAGCTTCTCGCGGGCGGACGGCCCGTTCAGTTTCGCACCTTCCACGCCTGGTTCGCCGGCCTGCTGCGAAGCGCTCCGGTGGCCGTTCTCGAGAAGCTGCGGCTACCGGCCAACTATCAACTGCTCGAAGACGACGCCGAGGCGAGGGTGCGCGTGCGGCGCCCGTTCTATGCGGCAGTGGCGGCTGACGAGGACGCCTCGGCCGACTACCGCGCGCTGGTCGCGACGCATGGCCGTTCGCAGATCGGCAAGGCCTTGGACGAAGCGCTGACGCGGCGTGTCGAGTTCGTGCTCGCCGATGCTCATGCAGCGGTCGATCGCGCCGTCACGCCAATGGCAGAGATGTATCCCGCATTTGAGGGGGCTGAATCTCCGGAAGACGTATTGCTCGGTGACTCGGTGTGGCGCGGTGCACTGCTGGCAGCTGCTCGCGCACTCGGCCGCGCCAGCGCTCCAACCTTTTCACGACGCGGCGTAGAACTCGAACAGGCCGTCACCGAACGGCACGCCGACGGGGTGCTCGACGCACTCCTCACGCAGAAGGGCGAGCCCCGCAAGTTCAGCGAAAAGCTCGCGGGGCTCGATGACGTGCGCGCCGCACAGGAGCGCGTGTTGCAGTACTGCGCGGCGCGGGCCCAACACGATGCGTGGCTCTATCAGCAGCGAATGGCGAGGTTGACGCGTTTGCTGATCACCTGCTTCGCGGACGTAAAGATCTCTAACGGCTGGGTCGACATGAACGACGTCGAACAGGCTGCGCACCTGCTTCTGGGCAACGCCGAACTGTGGGGATGGGTGCAGGAGCGCCTGGACGCGCGGGTGCGCCATCTGCTCATCGACGAGTTCCAGGACACCAACCCGCTGCAATGGCAGGCGCTCAACGGATGGCTCGGAAGCTACGCTGGAGCGGCAGGGCGGCGACCGGGCGTTTTCATCGTCGGCGATCCGAAGCAAAGCATCTATCGCTTTCGGCGTGCGGAACCGCAGGTCTTCATCGCCGCCAAGCAGTTCGTCCAGCAGGGGCTGAACGGCGATCTGCTCAATTGCGATCACACGCATCGCAATGCGCAAGCGGTGATCGAGCTCGTCAACGCTGCCATGCAAGAGGCGCAGCGAGTCGGCGAATTCAGCGGATTTCGCGACCATACGACTGAATCGATCACAGTGGGTCAGGTTCGCAAGCTGCCGCAGATTGGCCGGCATGCGATCGCCAGTGCCGCGTCGCCCGGCGAAGCATCGTCAGACGGCTTGCTGCCTTGGCGCGACAGCCTCACTACGCCTCGCGTGCTCCCCGAGGAAAAGCTGCTGCAGAAGGAATGCGAGCAGGCGGCGCGCTGGATTGCGGGGCGTATTGCGTCGGGGCTTGCTCCGAGCCGGATCATGGTGTTGGCGCGGCGCCGCAGTCGACTGGCCGTAATGCAGGACGAGCTGCGAAAGCTGCACATCGCCGTCCAGCAGCCGGAAAAAAATGAACTGAACGACGCGCCCGAGGTGCAGGACGTCGTCGCGCTCATCGATGCGCTGGTGTCGCCGGACCACGACCTGTCTCTTGCACGAGCGCTGAAATCACCGATCTTCGGCCTCGACGACGACGCGCTCGTGCAGATCGCGCTGAAGCGACGTGAAACACGAGCGAGCTGGTTCGATGTGCTGCAGGCCCCGGGGTGGCCCGCACCGCTCGCCGGCGTCGGCGCGCGGCTGCGGACTTGGCAAGGCTGGCTCGACACGTTGCCGCCGCACGATGCGTTGAGTGCTATCTATCACGATGCCGGGGTGCTCTCGGCCTTTGCCGCAGCGGCTCCGACGGCCATGCGCGCCAGCGTGCTCGCGAACTTGCGTGGGCTGCTGGCAGCATCGCTCGAACTCGATGGTGCGCGCTTCGCGACACCTTACGGGCTGGTTCGGGCATTGCGCGCTGGGGGGGTCAGGGCGCCGTCGGTGGCGGTCATCGACGCCGTTCAGTTGCTGACGGTTCACGGCGCCAAGGGCCTGGAGGCGGACTTGGTGCTGCTCCTGGACACGGACGCCTCGGCGGAGCGGGCGCAGACCATGGGCGTGCTCGTGAAGTGGCCTGGACATGCTGTTGCGCCCGAGCGCTTCGTGTTCGTGGCGAGCGAGAAGAATCCGCCCGCGTGCGCCACGGAAGACCTTGCACAGGAGCAGGCCGCGCGCCATCGGGAGGAAATCAACGGGCTCTACGTCGCGACGACCCGCGCGCGGGCGGAGCTCGTCATCTCGGCTGTCGCCGCCGCGAGGACCAGCGGTGAGAGTTGGTGGGCGCGGCTGGAAGCGCTGAGTGATCCGATCGACGATGTGGCGCCCGTGGCTGCAGTGTCTCCCTCGACGGCGCCGGCTGAATTCCCAATGCTGGAGCTGCCCGCGCTAGCGACTGCCGATCACGGCCATCCTGTCATGGCTCAACCTCGCGATGCCGAAACGCGCGCTTCTGCACTGGGGCAGGCCATGCACCGTCTGCTCGAATGGGCTCAACCGGGAGTGCCTTTGCCAACGGAACACGTGCGCGCCGCAGCACGCGAATTTGCACTCGATCTTCACGCGACCCGCTCGGCGGCCGCACTGGCGGAGCGTATTCGTGCCGGCGCAGGCGCGTGGGCGTGGGACGCCGAAGCACTCGACTGGCATGGCAACGAAGTCACGTTGATCCACCAGGGCCAGACCCTGCGCATCGATCGCCTGGTGCGCCATCGCGAGAGCGGCGCGTGGTGGGTGCTCGACTATAAATCGGCCGCGCGACCTGAGCGGGATGCGGAATTGATCGCTCAACTGAACCGCTATCGAGATGCGGTACAAGAAGCCTATCCCGGCGAGACGGTGCGCGCCGCGTTCCTGACCGGCCAGGGCGAACTGGTCACACTCGAATGATTCAAGAAAAAAACGTTGCCGTGGTCGGCGGTGGGCCCGCCGGATTGATGGCGGCTGAAGTGCTCAGCGCGCGCGGCATTCAGGTGCATTTGTACGACGCCAAGCCATCCGTCGGGCGCAAGTTTCTGCTTGCCGGCCGAGGCGGCCTGAACCTCACGCATTCGGAGCCACTCGGCAAGTTCGTCGAACGGTTCGGCGACCGCCGTGCCGAGATCGAGGGCTTGCTTCATCGTTTCGGCCCTGATGCGATGCGCGAATGGGCGCACGGACTCGGGATCGACACCTTCGTCGGCACCTCGGGCCGAGTGTTCCCGAAAGACATGAAGGCGGCGCCGTTGTTGCGTGCGTGGCTGCACCGTCTCAGGCAAGCTGGCGTGCGATTTCA
The DNA here is from genome assembly GCF_056397405.1 of Variovorax sp. 05N34. Classification (NCBI taxonomy): domain Bacteria; kingdom Pseudomonadati; phylum Pseudomonadota; class Betaproteobacteria; order Burkholderiales; family Comamonadaceae; genus Variovorax; species Variovorax sp. 05N34. The sequence goes on along the minus strand of NZ_JBFTNI010000001.1, from coordinate 562,369 downwards.
CATGCGACATCGCTGGCTCGGATGGGATGAGGCGGCGGCATCGCCGACTTCGTTGCGATTCGCGACGCCTGGCGGTGAGATGAGGTCGCAGCATGACGCCGTGGTGCTTGCGCTCGGCGGCGCCAGTTGGTCGCGGCTCGGGTCCGACGGTGCGTGGGCACCGTGGCTGGCCGATCGCGGCGTCGATGTTGCGCCCTTGCTGCCTGCCAACTGCGGCTTCGATCTCGTCTGGACTCCCTATTTCGCGGAACGATTTGCAGGCGTGCCCTTCAAGTCGGTGGCCATATCGTTCACTCATTCGGAGGGTCGCGCCTTCGCGCGAAAAGGCGAGTTCGTTGCGACGGCCAGCGGCATCGAAGGCAGCCTCGTCTACGCTGCCTCGGCGCTGCTGCGCGATGAGGTCGCCCGCAGCGGCGGCGCCACGCTTCTCCTCGACCTATTGCCGGACCGAACCTTGGAGCAGGTGCGCGCCGCTGTATCGCATCCGCGTGGCTCGCGTTCGGTGGCAAGCCATCTCAAAAGTCGATTGAGCCTGGACGGCATCAAGATGGCCGTGCTGCACGAAGTGCTCACGCGTGACGACATGCATGTCCCTGAAAAGGTCGCCGACACCATCAAGGCGCTGCCGCTCAAACTGACTGCACCAAGGCCCATCGATGAAGCCATTAGCACCGCCGGCGGCGTGCGTTTCGAGGCGCTCGACAGCCATTTGATGAGCGGCTCGATGCCGGGCGTGTTCTTTGCTGGTGAGATGCTCGATTGGGAGGCTCCCACGGGCGGCTATTTGCTCACGGCGACGATGGCCAGCGGCGCAGTGGCGGCGGACGGCGTGCTGCTGCGGTTGAAGTAGAACTTTGTTGTGGCGCTCGCCCAAACGCTGTTGGCGTCAGCGCTGCGATGGCTGCCAGTGCTGAATCGTCGTCGCGATCACCTTCGCTGCCTGTTCCCTGATGGTCCCGAGGCTTGACCGGTCACGCGCAACCGGAAACGGCCAGGAGGCTCGGCTGACGAGCGGCTTCGGCGTGAATGGAAGCACTGGAAGCCCACGCGCGGTGGCTCGAAGGGGAGCAAAGGGAGAAGGGGGAATCATGACGTCGCCTCGATGTTGTTCTTGGGGACGACGAATTCTACCGGATCCACTGTATTTGCGTACAGTGTTTTGCGAGGCTGGAGCGCCGAGGGCATGAGACCCTTGGCGCGATCCGCGGCGCGATGCTTCGCGCGATATGAGGTTGACGAGCCTTACCCCCGGCACTGGCTACGCAGTTAGGGCTGCTTGGTTCCCCACCTGACCCGGTTGGCCACTTCACCATGCGGGGAGGCCCGTCAGCGGGGGATTGTAGGCGACGTTTCATCACCCCGATATTGCGTGGGATGAAGCAACGGAGACCTCGGTCGGCCGACCCTAAAATGCGCCGATGGCCTATCTCGTGCTCGCTCGCAAACACCGCCCGAAAACCTTCAGCGAGATGGTCGGCCAGGAGCATGTCGTCCAGGCGCTCGAAAACGCGCTGACCTCGCAACGACTGCACCACGCGTATCTTTTCACCGGAACGCGGGGCGTGGGCAAGACCACGGTTTCACGCATCTTGGCCAAGTCGCTCAACTGCCAGGGGCCGGACGGGCAGGGCGGCATCACCGCCACGCCGTGCGGCATATGCCAGGCGTGCCGCGACATCGATTCAGGTCGATTCGTCGACTACACGGAACTCGATGCAGCATCGAACCGGGGCGTCGATGAAGTGCAGGCATTGCTGGAACAAGCGGTCTACAAACCCGTCCAGGGGCGCTTCAAGGTCTTCATGATCGACGAAGTGCACATGCTCACGGGCCACGCGTTCAACGCCATGCTGAAGACGCTGGAAGAGCCGCCCGAATACCTCAAGTTTGTGCTGGCGACGACCGATCCGCAGAAGGTGCCTGTCACCGTGCTTTCGCGCTGCCTGCAGTTCAACTTGCGGCCGATGGCGCCCGAGACGGTGCTCGAACACCTCACGCGCGTCCTGCAGACCGAGACGGTGCCGGCCGAGCCGCATGCGCTGCGGCTCATCGCACGCGCCGCGCGCGGATCGATGCGCGACGCCTTGTCCCTGACCGATCAGGCGATCGCATTCGGCAACGGAGAGTTGCTGGAAGCCGGTGTGCGGCAGATGCTCGGGAGCGTCGATCGCGGTCACGTATTCCAGCTGATCGAGGCGCTCGCCAAGGGCGACGGCAAGACAGTCGTCGAGACATCGGAAGGATTGCGGCGCGATGGGCTTTCCGCCGCTTCGACACTCGAAGAGATGACGGCCGTGCTGCAGGGCATGGCGGTCTTGCAGGCAGTGCCGTCGCGCGTCGGATCTGACAACGGCGCAGACCCCGATGCTGCGGAAACGGCGCGACTCGCTGCGATGATGCCGGCGGACGAAACGCAGTTGCTGTACAGCCTCTGCTTGCACGGACGTGCCGAACTGGGCCTCGCGCCCGACGAATATGCGGCGCTCACGATGGTGCTGTTGCGTTTGCTGGCGTTCAAGCCCGGTGGCGCAGCATCGGAGGAAAAAAAAACTCTGAATGAAGCTCCGCGGGCCGAACCGGCGCTGCCGCGCGCAGCGTCTGTCGAGTCCGCCAAGCCCGCCATGCCAGCACCGGCGGTGCAACGCCTTTCATCGCCACCCGCGGCTTCATCGCCTTCGTCGCCTTCAGTCGCGCCCATCGAGCGCCCTGGTCACCGTCTCCCCGTGGTCGACGCTCCGGCGCTGCATACATCGCCACCGCCCCGCCCAGCTGCCGAAGAATCCGCACCAACGGCGACCAAGGTCATGGCGATGCCCGTACGCATCCAGCCGCCGCCCGGCGCGCGAGAAGGCGAGTCCGCCGCGCCGTCGGCGCCGATCCCGCCGAGCGAGGAGGGCGACTTCTGGCACGCCACCGTCACGCAGATGGTGGCCGCCGAGTCGATCACCGCGCTGGCCCGCGAACTGGCTTTGCAGTCGCAGCTGGTGGCTCGCGACGTCGACCAGTGGCTGCTGCGGGTCGAGCGTGAATCACTCAACCAGCCCGGCAGTCGAGACAAGGTTCAGGCAGCACTTGCTGCGCTCGGCCATGGTGTGAAAATCGCCATCGAAGTCGGTGCCGTCGTCGACAGTCCGGCACGACGCAACAAGCAGGCTGCAGAGGAGCGTCAGCGGATCGCCGAAGAGGCCATACGCAACGATCCTGAAGTGCAATCGATGATGCGAGACTGGGATGCGAGGATCGTCCCAGGTACATTGCGACCCGCATGACGGTTTGAGCCGGCGGCGCCGAGCCGGCGCCACCTGGTCTCATCCATCCAACATTTCTTACTCACAGGACCAACGATGTTCAACAAAGGACAACTGGCCGGCCTCATGAAGCAGGCGCAGGCAATGCAGGACAACCTCAAGAAGGCGCAGGAAGAACTCGCCACCATCGAGGTCGAAGGCGAGTCGGGCGCGGGCCTCGTGAAGGTCGTGATGACCTGCAAGCACGATGTCAAACGCATCACCATCGACCCGAGCCTTCTGGCCGACGACAAGGACATGCTCGAAGACCTGGTGGCCGCTGCGTTCAACGCGGCGGTGCGCAAGGCTGAAGAAACGAGCGAGCAGAAGATGGGCAAGCTCACCGCCGGCATGCCCGGCTTGCCGCCCGGCATGAAGCTGCCGTTCTGACGGTTCGCCGCACCTGAATGGCGGATTCCAGCTCGCTCGATGCGCTGATCGAAGCGCTGCGGCGTTTGCCCGGCGTAGGCGCGAAGTCTGCTTCGCGCATGGCGTTTCACTTGCTGCAGCACGATCGCGAAGGCACACAGATGCTGGCTCGCGCGTTGCAGCAGGCGGCCAGCAACGTGCGGCATTGCGAGCGGTGCAACACGTTCACCGAAGCCGCCATCTGCAATGTCTGCGGAGATCCGCGCCGCGATGCGACCAAGCTTTGCGTCGTCGAGACACCGGCCGACCAGGCCGCACTCGAGCGCACCGGCGCGTTCCGTGGCTACTACTTCGTTTTGATGGGCAAGCTCAGTCCGCTCGATGGTATTGGACCCAAGGACATCGGCCTTGCGAAGCTGTTCGATCGCGCGCTCGATGGCACTGTGAGCGAGGTGATCCTTGCGACCAACTTCACCGCCGAGGGCGAGGCCACGGCTCACGTGATCGGCGAAGCGCTCAAGCAACGGGGGCTCACGGTGACGCGGCTTGCGCGTGGCGTGCCTGCCGGCAGTGAGCTCGAATACGTCGACCTGGGCACCATCGCGCACGCGTTGGTCGACCGTCGTTGACCCTCTCCAAGGCGAGAAGCACATGAGCATGCCCCACCTCTCTCTGGCCTACTGGTGCGTGTTGATCGCTGCCTTGCTGCCCTATGTGTCGGCCTACATTGCCAAGGCGGGCGCTTTCAAGGGCAGCGACAACCAGAAGCCGCGCGAGTGGGGTGCGCGCCAGTCTGGATGGCGCGCGAGGGCTAACAGCTCACAGGCCAACGGCTTCGAAGGGCTTCCGTTCTTCATCGGCGCCGTGATCATCGCGCATCAGCTGGGCGCTGCGCAGGCGCGGCTCGACATGCTTGCAGCGGCCTACGTCTTGCTGCGCTTGGTCTATATCGGTGTCTATATCGCAGGTCTCGGCACCATTCGGAGCGCTGTCTGGGCGCTCGCGTTTTTCGTGAATGTCGCGATCCTGTTCGCGGGCCGCCAGTAGTCTTCATGTTTACGTGAAAACCCGCACGGGATGTTCCCGATGCAGAGGGACATGCACACCCCTAAGCTCGTTTCGAAAACATTCGAACACAGGGCCTCAAGGCGCCACTCATGCTCAATCGCCGCACCTTCACCATCGCCACCGCACTTGGCGCTGCAGCCGTCGGCGCGCCCCTGGTCCACAGCCAGCCCAAGCTTGAAAAATCGAAGGTGTCTATCGCGGTCGGCGGCAAGGCCGCTTTCTACTACCTTCCGTTGACGATCTCAGAGCAGCTCGGCTACTTCAAGGCCGAGGGCCTGGATGTGGAAATCTCCGATTTCGCAGGAGGCTCACGCGCCCTGCAAGCCGTTGTCGGCGGCTCGGCCGATGTCTGCTCGGGTGCTTTCGAGCACACGATCAACCTTCAGGCCAAGAACCAGATCTTTCAGGCTTTCGTCCTGCAAGGGCGCGCACCGCAGATCGCGATCGGCGTTTCGACGAAGAACATGCCGAGCTATTCGGGCATCGTCGATCTGAGGGGCAAGAAGCTGGGCGTCTCGGCACCGGGCTCGTCGACGAACATGGTGGCCAACCTGGTGCTCTCGCGCGGCGGCCTCAAGGCGAGCGACGTGAGTTACATCGGCGTCGGCGTTGCGGCAGGGGCGCTCACCGCACTGCGCTCGGGTCAAATCGATGCCATCAGCAACACCGATCCGGTGATGACGATGCTCGAGCAGAAGGGCGACGTGAAGATCATCAGCGACACGCGCACGCTCAAGGGCACGCAGGAAGTGTTCGGCGGCCCGATGCCGGCCGCTTGCCTCTATGCGTCTGCGGAGTTCATCCAGAAGAATCCGAACACGTGCCAGGCGCTGGCGAATGCCATCGTGCATGGCCTCAAGTGGCTGCAGACGGCCGGCCCGGGTGACATCATCAAGACAGTGCCGGAGACGTATCTGCTTGGCGACCGCGCGCTGTATCTCGCGTCGTTCGACAAGGTTCGTGAAGCCATCGCCACGGACGGCATGGTGCCGGCGGATGGTCCGAAGACGGCGCTCAACGCCATCGCGAGTTTCGATCCCAGCGTCAAGGCCGACAAGATCGACCTGTCGAAGCTCTACACCAACGATTTTGCGCGGCGCGCAAAGGACAGGTTCAAAGCCTGACCTTTACGCCTCGCAACCCGGCTCCGGCCGGGTTTTTTCTGGCACTCCATGGTCGACTACGCGCTCGAACTCCTAGACATCAGCTGCATCTTTCGATCGAAGGACGATCAGGGGCAGCGCTACACCGCTGTTTCGGACACCACGCTGCGCATTCGCGAGGGCGAATTTGTGTCCGTGGTCGGGCCGACCGGTTGCGGCAAGTCGACCCTGCTCAACATCGGCGCCGGGCTGCTGGCGCCGTCGTCGGGCAGCGTGAAGGTGTTTGGACAACCATTGGCCGGCATCAATGCGCGGGCTGGCTACATGTTCCAGACCGAAGCCCTGATGCCGTGGCGCAGTGCGCTGGACAACGTGATGCTGGGTCTGCAATACCGCGGCGTTGCCGATGCGCAGGCGAAGGCACAGGCCGAAGACTGGCTCGCCCGCGTGGGTCTTGCCGGATTCGGCGACCGCTATCCGCATCAACTCTCGGGCGGCATGCGCAAGCGTACGGCGCTTGCCCAGGTGCTGGCACTGGACCCTGACATCATCCTCATGGACGAGCCGTTCAGCGCACTCGATATCCAGACAAGGCAACTGATGGAGAACGAGGTGCTCGACCTGTGGGCGGCGAAGAAGAAGGCGGTGCTTTTCATCACGCACGATCTCGACGAGGCGATCGCGATGAGTGATCGCGTAGTGGTTCTGTCGGCCGGTCCGGCAACGCATCCGATCGGTGAATTCGTCATCGACCTTCCGCGTCCGCGCGACGTGGCCGAGGTGCGGGCGCATCCAAGGTTTGTCGAACTGCACACGCAGATATGGGGCGTGCTGCGCGACGAAGTCCTCAAGGGCTACGCGCAACAACTGAAGAAGGCGGCCTGACATGCGCCTTCGACCCAGTGAAAACAACGCACGGTTCTGGCAGATCGCGCTGCTGATCGTGCTTCTGGTGGCGTGGCACGTCGCGTCGCGCAACGAGCAGTTCGCCTTCTTCGTCGGCGAACCGATCCAGGTCGCGGGGCGAATCTGGAGCTGGTTCATGCCCGTCGCGATCCCGCCGAACGTGCTCTTTCCGGAAGGGCTGCCCGGCAATGCCGATGTCTATCTGCACCTCGGGGTGACGCTGCTGGAGACCGTCCTCGCATTCCTCATCGGCACTGTGCTGGGGCTGGCCTGCGGACTCTGGCTGGCGCTCGCGCGCACGGCGAGCCTCGTGTTCGACCCGTACATCAAGGCAGCGAACTCAATGCCTCGCGTGATCCTCGCGCCGATCTTTGCCCTTTGGTTTGGGCTGGGGATCTGGAGCAAGGTGGCGCTTGCGGTCACTCTGGTGTTCTTCATCGTGTTCTTCAACGTGTACCAGGGAGTTCGCGAGGTGAGCCCGGTGGTGCTCGCCAACGCCCGCATGCTGGGCGCGAATCAACGTCAATTGCTGCGCACGGTGTATTTGCCGAGCGCGACCAGCTGGGTGTTTTCGAGCCTTCACACCTCGGTCGGGTTGGCCTTCGTCGGTGCGGTGGTGGGCGAATACCTGGGCTCGGCGCGCGGCGTCGGCTATCTGATCCTGCAGGCCGAAGGCACTTTCGACGTCAACACGGTGTTCGCGGGCATCGTGGTGCTGACAGCCTTCGCGCTGGTGCTCGACGCTATCGTTGGCGTGCTCGAAAAGCGCCTGATGAAGTGGCAGCCCCGCAGCGGCGAAACCGAGAAGCTCTGAGTGCCTAGCGCTTTTTCTTGGAGGTCTTCGGCGCGCTCTTGACGGCCTTTGCCTTTGGACTGGCCGCGGTGCTCTTGGGCGAGAGGCTCGTCGTCTTGAGCATGTGGTTTCCGCTCGAGCGCGCTGCACCGCTGCCGACGTGCGCCGTCGATGCCGCGCGCACGGGCAGATACACAACGACTTCGTAGCCCTTCTGGAAGGCGTGATTGGGCTTCACGTCGTTCCATTCGGCGACGGCGGCCGGGCTGAGCCTGTAGCGACGGGCGATGCTCGCGACGCTGTCCTTCTTGCCGGCGCGCACGATCGTTCGGCGCGTGACGATTTCGGGCTGAAAGCTCAGATGCCCGGTGTCAGCGACAAGCGCCGCCACGTCTTCCTGAACGCGGGCGCCACGCGGCACTATCAGAGTCGAGCCCGCCTTGATGAGCATGCGCGGAGGCACGCTGTTGACGGCGCGCAGGTCGGCTTCGCTCATGCCTGTGCGCTGGGCGGCGTCCGCGACCGTCATCGTCGATGGCACGGACCAGGCGGTCCAACTGGCGTACTGCCCTTGCGAGTAAGCCTCGAAATTGCGCTGGAACACGGCTGCGTTGTCCCAGGGCAGCAGGATCTCGGGTGTTCCGGCAGCGAGCAGAACCGGCTTGTGCGCCGATGGATTGAGCGCGCGGAAGTCTTCGATCTTGACGTCGGCCAGTTTTGCGGCAAGGTCGACGTCGAGATCCCGCTTGAGCGTGACGGTCTGGAAGTAAGGGTGGTTTGCGATCAGCGGCAGCTCTGCGTTGAAGCGTTCCGGATTGGCAACGATGTTCTTGACGGCCTGCAGCTTGGGGACGTACATGCGGGTTTCGGCAGGCATGTTGAGGTCGGTATAGCCGGTCGGCAAGCCGGCGCGCTGGTTCTTCGCGATGGCGCGGCTCACGTTGCCTTCGCCCCAGTTGTATGCCGCCAGCGCCAGTTGCCAGTCGCCGAACATGCCGTAGAGCTTCTGCAGGTAGTCGAGCGCTGCGCGAGTAGACGCGACCACGTCCCGGCGGTCATCACGAAAGATGTTCTGCTTGAGGTCGTAGTCGGTGCCTGTGGCGGGCATGAACTGCCACATGCCGGCAGCACGAGCGGTCGAAACCGCTTGCGGATTGAAGGCGCTTTCAATGTACGGCAGCAGCGCAATCTCCGTCGGCATGTCGCGACGCTCGAGTTCCTCGACGATGTGGAAGATGTAGCGGCTCGACCGCTCTGTCATGCGCTGCATGTAGTCGGGCCGGCTTGCGTACCACTGCTCGCGATCGTGTACGAGGTCGTTGTCGAGGTCGGGCATCTTGAAGCCCTTGCGGATGCGGTCCCACATGTCCGTGGGAGGTGCCAAGGTGACGACAGCGCGTGATTTCGTCTGGCCCGAAGTAATCGGCGTCAGGGGTCCGCCCGGATAGACCGGAGTCGCGCGCTCCGATGCAGCCAAGGACGAATTGCCTGTACCGGTGGCGCAGCCCGCGAGAAACAAGGAGCCCGCGAGGCAGGCGGCAACGATAAGTCTCATCAAAAGTGGTTCATCCATTAACGCAGCGCCGCGAACACCGCAGCGGCCGCTTACTGATCGATCTCTGCGGCAGGGGGTTCCGCTGCACACGCAAATCTCGGGTTAGCAAGTGTGTATGCCAGGTCGCCCTCGTCGCCAATGCGCGCCGGGCGGAAGAAAATTCGACATTCGCCTCATCGGGTCGGCATGACGGGAGTGCGTGACTAGAATCGCGGCCAACTGCAGATTGCCACGCTCGAGTGCATCGGACACCGGCCTGGCATCTCCCGGGTCGACCGAGTTCGCGTCGCACACTTCCTGCAGCATCCAGATGTGGTTGTCGGCAAAGGCGGGCAGCGGAACGAGGGTCATGAGCGGTCAAATTATAGGTTTGCATGATTGGTTCGAGACCCCCCCAGGCCGCTATCTGCTGGCCTGGGAGCAGTCCCAGTTCGATCAGGCCGTGGCGGACGTATTCGGCTATCACGCGCTGCAACTGGGCTTGCCGGAGCTGGACGGCCTGCGTGCCAATCGCATGCCGTATCGCTGGCTTTCGGTATCCGACCCGGCGATGGCGGCGAGATGCGCGCTCGTCACCGATTTTTCCGCGTTGCCTTTTTCGGCCAACAGCCTTGACCTGGTGGTGCTTCCGCACACGCTCGAACTCAGCCTCGACCCCCATGCGACGCTGCGTGAAGTCGAGCGCGTGCTGGTGCCCGAAGGCCGTGTCGTGATCTGCGGGCTCAATCCCGCAAGCCTGTGGGGCATGCGGCAACGGAGGGCGCGTCTTTACAGGCGCCTTGGATTCGGCGAGCTCTTTTTGCCGGAGGCCGGCGACTTCATCGGCTACAGGCGCATGCGCGACTGGCTGCGTCTGCTGAGCTTCGAGGTCGAATCAGGGCGCTTCGGTGTCTACCGACCTGCGGTGCGCAGCGAGGCATGGCTGGAGCGCTGCCATTGGTTCGACACGGCAGGGGAGCGCTGGTGGCCGATCTTCGGCGCGGTTTATTTTCTGGTCGCGGTCAAACGGGTCCGCGGCCTCCGGCTGCTGAGCGCCGACTGGCGCCGGGCTGCGGCCCGCGCGAGCGCGCCGGTGCCGATCGCGGGCAGGATGCACCGCGATCCCTCTCATCGACAGTGACAAGGAACGTTTCTTGAACGAAGTACAGATCTATACCGACGGCGCCTGCAAGGGAAACCCGGGCCCCGGCGGCTGGGGCGCATGGCTCAAGTCGGGTGCCACCGAAAAAGAATTGTTCGGCGGCGAACTCAACACCACCAACAACCGGATGGAACTGCAGGCGGTGATCGAAGGGCTCGGTGCCCTCAAGCGCCCATGCAAGGTCGTTCTCTATCTGGACAGCCAATACGTGCGGATGGGCATCACGGAATGGATTCGCGGCTGGAAAGCCAAGGGCTGGCGCACTTCGACGAAGCAGCCCGTCAAGAATGTCGAGCTTTGGCAGCAACTCGACAAGCTGGTGTCGGAGGGCGGCCATCAAATCGAGTGGCGATGGGTCAAGGGGCATTCGGGAGACCCGGGCAACGAGCGTGCGGATGCGCTCGCCAACAAGGGAGTCGAGCGGGCGCTGGGGAGGATCTGACGCGCTTCAGATGCGCTGCGGCGTTTCCAGTGCTTCGCCCATCTGGGCCCTGAAGAGCAGGTCATCGGTGACCCGCAGTCGCCGGCTCATCTCGCGCGCGATGTTCATCTGGATCAGCGCAAACTGTTCGACGTCGCGCTCGAACACCCGATAGAGATTGGCCGACGAAAGCTGAATTGCGCTGCAATCCTCGTCCGCGCGCACCGACGCACTGCGTGGCGAAAGATCGAGAAGGGCCATCTCACCGAAGCAGTCGCCCGGCCCGAGCCGGCGGATGAGGAGTTCGTGGCTTTGCCAGCTTTTCGAGACAGTGACGTGCCCGGTTTCCAGCACGTACATGCAGTCGGGCTCATCGTTTTCATGGAAGAAGTAGTCGCCGCCCTTCATGCGGACCACCGGCGCCGGCGCCAGCAGGAATTCCATCGTTTCAGAGCCCACGGCTCCGAAGATGGGCATCTGTTGCATCAGTTCGATTCTTGTCGCGCCCACTTGCCGCTCCTTCCGCTCCTTCGATCTGCGGGGCCAGACCTTACACCACACCGTCGAACATCATCACGTCGACGGCATCGCCTGCGGCCACGTCTCCCTGATCATGGTGGAGCACCACCAGCCCATTGGCTTCGACCATCGAGCTCAGGACGCCAGAGCCCTGGTTTCCGGCAACCCGAACCTCCGGCAGTGAGCCAGCGACGGCCTGTACGCGGCCACGCTGGTATTCGGTGCGGCCGGGCTTCTTGCGAATGGCGCTGACGCTCTTTGCGCGAAGGAGGGGTGGGGCCGCCGCCGAGCTTGCATTGCAGCCCATCATCCGCAGCAGCGCAGGGCGCACGAACGCGAGGAAAGTCACCATGACCGCGACAGGATTGCCGGGCAGGCCGAAGAGCACCGCTGGTGCGCGCATCTCGGTGCCCGCGTGAATGAGCCCGACGGCCATTGGACGCCCGGGCCGCATGGCAACACGCCAGAAGGCCATGTCGCCCAGGCGCTGCATTACCGTGCGCGTGTGGTCGGCCTCGCCGACACTGACGCCGCCGCTGGTGATGATGGCGTCGGCATCGCCCGCAGCACGCCGCAGGACGGATTCGAGCGCGGCGGGGTCGTCGCGCACCAAGCCAAGGTCGACGACCTCGGCACCCAGGCGCGCGAGAAGTCCGAAGACCGTGTAGCGATTGCTGTCGTAGACCGCACCCTCACGCGGCGATTCGCCCACGCTCAGGATCTCGTCGCCCGTCGAGAAATAAGCGACCCGCAGGCGCCTGAGCACCGGCACGGTGGGCAATCCCAGGCTGGCCATCATGCCCAACGCAGCCGGAGAGACGATCTCGCCGCGTTGGAGTGCCGGCCTGCCCTGCATCAGGTCTTCGCCGGCCAGTCGCCGGTTGTCGCCGCGCTGCAGCGCGGCGGCGGAAAAGCTGACGGCCGCGCCCTCGATGGTGCAGAACTCCTGCGGAATGACGGTGTCCAGGCCCTCCGGCATGACGGCCCCGGTCATGATCTTGACGGCGTCGCCAGCGGCGATCGAACCGTGCCAGGCGGCACCTGCCAGCGCCGTGCCCACCACCCGCAGGCGCACGGTCGCATCGTCGTCATGGCGGTCGAGCACCGCGCCATTGAAGGCGAACCCGTCCATGGCCGAGTTGTCGTGCGGGGGCACGCTCAGCGGCGAGACGATGTCCTCCGACAGAACCCTTCCGAGCGCATCGCGCAGCGCGACGGTTTCGTCTCGCGTGACGGCGGATTGGTCGGCAAGCCGCGCCAGGAACGCCTGCACCGCATCGACGCCCATCGCCTTGGGGTCGTAGCCCGCCAGGGCGGCGGCGATGTCGGCAATTCGGCTCATGGAGAAAGAACGGCAAGGATGACGAGAACGATCGGGCCGGCCGTCAAGGACGTCGCTGGGATTCGAGTGCGTGCAACTCGGCCAGCGTATTGGCGTTGAAGAATGCGCCCGGCGCGTCTTCTGGCCCCTCGAAAGGCACGATCACTGTCCGGTGCTGTGCAGTCCACCGCTGGATCTTGCGACCCCCGTCCTCCGTGAAGCGCACCAGGCTTTCGCGCAGTTGGATGCTCAGGAGGCAAAACACGGGTTGGGGTCGCGTGACATCAGCCTCATCCAATGACTCGGGCGCGGCCGCCATGGCGATTTCGGAGCCGTCGGAGACAAGGGCTTGGGATAGCCGGCGCGCGAGGTCGAGCGGAAACAGCGGCGTGTCGCACGGCACGGTCAGAAGATAAGGCGTCTCGCAGTGCTCCAGCCCTGTGAGAAAACCCGCCAGCGGCCCCGCGTAGTCCGCAAGTTCGTCAGGCCACACCGGAACGCCAAAGGCTCGATAAGCCGGGAGATTCCGATTGGCGTTCACCATGACCTGCCCGACCTGGCTGCCCAGGCGCTTGACCGCATGCTCGGCAAGTGGCGAGCCGTTGAAGTTCTGCAAGCCTTTGTCGACGCCGCCCATGCGCGAGCCGCGACCGCCGGCCAGCACGAGGCCTGTGATGTCCTGGACGGGGATGCCGGCCACCGCGCTCATCCGCCGATGTAGCTCATTTCGACACGACGCGGCGCGCCCGCATCGTTGTCCGGTTCGCGCAGCGAGCGCAACTCGGAATACCGGTCGCTCCGGCCCTGCCAGATGTCGGCGATGGCGGATGTGATCTGAGCGTCGTCCGCGCCGCCACGCAGCATCGGACGCAGATCGTGGCCGGAATTGGCAAAGAGGCAGAGAAAGAGCTTGCCCTCGGTGGAGAGTCGCGCGCGGGTGCAATCGTGGCAAAACGCCTGGGTCACGCTGCTGATCACGCCGATCTCGCCGGCGCCATCCGCATAGGCCCAGCGCTGCGCGGTTTCGCCGGGCGCGCTGGCTTCGAGCGGAACGAGCGGGAATTCCTCTGAAATGCGCCGCACCACGTCTGCGGACGGAAGCACTTCATCCATGCGCCAGCCGTTGGTCGCACCGACGTCCATGTATTCGATGAAGCGCAACACCACGCCAGTGCCGCGGAAATGCCGTGCCATCGGCAGGATTTCCTGCTCATTGGTGCCACGCTTGACCACCATGTTCACCTTGATCGGCGCGAGCCCGGCAGCCTGTGCAGCTTCAATGCCCGCGAGCACCTCGGCCACCGGAAAGTCGACGTCGTTCATGGCGCGAAAGACGGTGTCATCCAATCCGTCAAGGCTCACCGTCACGCGGTGAAGCCCAGCCGCCTTCAGCGCCTTGGCCTTGCGGGCGAGAAGGGAGCCATTGGTCGTCAGCGTCAGGTCCAAGGGTTCGCCATCCGCCGTGCGCAGGGCGGCCAGCTGCTCCACAAGCACTTCGAGGTTCTTGCGCAGCAGCGGTTCGCCGCCCGTGAGGCGGATCTTGCGCACGCCGTGCGTCGCAAAAACGCGCGCCAGGCGCGTGATCTCCTCGAAGCTCAGCAATGCACTGTGCGGCAGGTATTGATAGTTCTTGTCGAAGATTTCCTTCGGCATGCAATAGCTGCAGCGGAAGTTGCATCGATCGGTGACGCTGATTCGCAGGTCGGTCAGCGGGCGAGCCAGGCGATCGAGCAATACGCCCGTTGCCGCGACCGGAAGCCCGGCCGTGGCGCGGCGTGCGCGGCCGATCTCGGAGAGGGGAACGACATGCTGGCTCATGGAAAGAGCAATTTAACGCATCGCCCGCGGCATCGGTGCTGCAGGGCCGTTTGACCCTGCCGCGAGCCGACCACAACTTTGGTCTTGTGCGTTACACGCACCGAGCGCCGTCGACCTCGATGCAGACCCCGCTGATGAACGAAGCTTCGTCGCTCGCCAGATAAAGCGCCGCATTGGCTACGTCGAGCGCTGTCGAGAAACGCCCCAGCGGAATGGTCGCCCGGAACTTCGCCTTGCGTTCTTCCGTGACGGGCCCGCCGGCAAATTCGGCGGCGAGGCCGGTGTCGGGGTTGAACACCGGGTTGATGCAATTCACGCGAATGTTGTCGGGGCCCAGTTCGGCGGCCAGCGACTTGCTCGTGGTGATCACGGCACCTTTCGATCCGTTGTACCAGGTGAGGCCGGGGCGGGGCCGCACGCCTGCGGTCGAGGCGATGTTGATGAACGACCCACCGCCATTGGCACGAAAGGCGGGCACCGCGTGAATGGTCGAAAGATAGATGCTCTTCACGTTGACCGAATAGCAGCGGTCGAACTCGTCTTCGCTCACTTCGAGTGCCGGACGATTGCGGTGCGTCCAGCCGGCGTTGTTGACCATGGCGTCGAGCTTGCCATGGCGCTCGACCGCAGCGCCCACCAGCGCCTTCATGTCGGCTGATTTGGTGACATCTCCAGCAAAAAACGATGCGCGGCCGCCCGCACGCAGGATGGCTTCGACCACCTGCTCGCCCAGTGCCGTATTGATGTCGTTGACGATCACCTGGGCGCCTTCTTCCGCCAGCCGCTTCGCGATGCCTTCGCCGATGCCGCCGCCGGCGCCGGTGACGATGATGGATTTGTCCTTGACGCGCATTTTGTTGTTTCCTGTAGCTGTTGTTCAGCCGTGCTTGATGGCGACGGTCTTGAGGGTCGTGAATCCGTAGAGCGCTTCGAAACCCTTTTCACGGCCATAGCCCGATGACTTGACACCGCCGAATGGCAACTCGACGCCGCCGCCGGCCCCGTAGTTGTTGATGAACACCTGCCCGCTCTGCAGGCGCTTCGCCATCCGGAACTGCCGCCCGCCGTTTTCGGTCCAGACGCCCGCGACCAGGCCAAACCGCGTCGCGTTGGCGAGCGCCACGGCTTCGTCCTCGTCGCGGAACGACATCGCGGCCAGCACGGGGCCGAAGACTTCCTCTTGCGCGAGACGGTGGTCCACCGGCACGTCGCGCAGGAGAGTGGGCGCCTGGTAGAAGCCGCTCTCGGGCGCTTCCTCGACCACCGTGCCCTGGCCGACCATGGGAATGCCCGCGACATGCGCGTCCGACAGAAAGTCCCACACGCGCTGCTGCTGCGATTGGCGAATCAGCGGGCCCACGTCGAGGTCCATCGCCGCAGGTCCCACCCGCAGCGCATTGAACGCGTGGCCCAGCCGATCGAGCAGGGGCTCGTAGATTTCGCGCTCGATGAGAACGCGCGAGCCCGCCGAACAAGTCTGGCCCGCGTTCTGCACGATGGCGTTGATCACCACCGGAATGACAGCGCCCAGGTCGGCATCCGCGAAGATGATCTGAGGGCTCTTGCCGCCAAGCTCGAGCGTGACCGGGCAATGGCGCTCCGCCGCGACCTGCTGGATGATCGTCCCGACGCTGGGGCTGCCAGTAAAGCTGATGTGGTCGATGCCTGGATGGCGCGCCAGCGAATCGCCGACTTCGTGGCCGTAGCCCGTCACGATGTTGAGGGCGCCCGGCGGGAAACCCACCTCGGCCGCGAGTTGCGCCACGCGGATCAGCGACAGGCAAGCGTCTTCCGAAGGTTTGACGACGCACACGTTGCCCGCAGCGAGCGCGCCACCCACGCTGCGCCCGAAGATTTGCATCGGGTAGTTCCACGGAATGATGTGGCCCGTGACACCGTGCGGCTCGCGCCAGGTGAGCACGCTGTAGCCGTCTTGGTAGGGGATGGTTTCGCCGTGCAGCTTGTCGCATGCGCCGGCATAGAACTCGAAGTAGCGCACCAGCGCCAGTGCGTCGGCCCGAGCCTGCTTGACCGGCTTGCCGCAATCGCGTTGCTCGAGAAGCGCCAGCTCGTCCGTGTGCTGGGCAATCTTTTGCGAGAGCTTGTAGAGCAGCTTTCCGCGATCGGCGGCGCTCACCTTGTGCCAGGTCGACTCGAAACAGTGGCGCGCGGCGCGCACCGCGTTGTCGATGTCCGAGGCGTTGCTGCGCTGCAGTTCGTCGAAGGTCTGGCCGTCGGAAGGGTCGATCACCGGCAGCGTGCGGCCGGACGATGAGGCAACGCTTTCGTTGCCGATGTAGTTGAGTTGCATGGGGCGAAATCTTAGCGGCCTCCCGCTGCTTTCGTGAGGCGGCGGTTTCAGCGCGAAGCCGTGGCCTTCGGCAGGGCGCGCACGGCATTGAGCATCCGCTCCACGTGCTTGTCGGGGTTCAGGTTCTGGTAGTAATAGGCGACGTTGCCATTGGGGGCGATCACATACGACAGCCGGTTGGCAAAATCCGGGCGCGTTTGCATGAGTGCATCGAAGCCCTGGATGACTGTCTTCGCTGAGTCGGACGCGACCGGAAAGCGGTTCTGGCATGACTTCACCGAGAACCTGGTCAGCGTCTCGATGTCGTCGGCCGACACACCGATCACGGTGGCGCCAAGGGCCGCGAACTGGTCGATCGCTTCGGCGAAGGCGTGCGCCTCGATGGAGCAATCGTTCGAATCAGCGGCGGGGAAGAAATAGACCACCACCGGACCTTTGGCGAGTTGCTCGGCAAGCGAATACTGGAATGTTTTTCCGCCAAGAGCCGCCGTGGCCGTGAACTTGGGAGCAGGATCGCCGATGTCCAGTGCCGCGAAAGCGGGCGGTGCCAGAACTGCGGCAATTGCAATGCCAATCCCAAGCAAAGCCGGACGGGCAGAGATCGTGAGCGTCATGATGTAACCCTGCGGAAGGTTCGACGAATTCTAGGACGCAAGGGCGCAAAACAACCGAGGTGGAAAGACGATGACTTCCGGAACGACCCGCTGGCTGCACGCCGCCTTTTCATGCGCCTTGCTTGCCATGCTGACCGCTTGCGGGTCTTTGCCGCAGATGCATGAACGCGCGGACGAGTACGCTGCGCCACCCGATCAGTCCACCCGGCTCGCAAAGATCGTGGCTGATTCGACGCCGCCGGGTGAGCACTCCGGTTTTCGCCTGATGCCGCTGGGCGTCTATTCGCTCGACGCCCGAATCCAGCTCGCCAAGCGGGCCCAGCAGGCGCTCGCGGTGCAGTATTACCAGCTCGAAAACGACGGCACCGGCCGATTGCTGATGCGGGCTTTGCGGGAAGCCGCGGCGCGCGGCGTGAAGGTGAGGCTGCTGGTGGACGACCTCTACACCGCCAAGAGCCAGGAGCCGCTGCTGGAGCTCGCGCAGGTGCCAAACGTCCAGGTGCGGCTGTTCAATCCGTTCTGCTGCGGGCGCAACGGCTTCATCTCGCGTTTTGCCGCCTCGCCGCAGGACATCCCGCGTCTCAATCACCGCATGCACAACAAGCTCTTCATTGCCGATGGCGTGTTGGCGGTCGTGGGCGGACGCAACATCGCCGATGAGTATTTTGTGCTCAGCCAGGCGCAGAACTTCATTGACATGGACGCCGTTGTCGTCGGGAAAGTGGTGCCGGAGCTCGAGGCAGTCTTCGACACCTTCTGGAACGCCGAGCAGGTCTGGCCCATCGAAGACATCGTGCACGCCACTCGGGGGAAAAAGCCCACGGCCGAAGATTTCGACAATTGGATCGGCATGTCCGCGCCTGCGCCCCGGCTGGAGCTTCCGCCGGTGGACGTCCTGGGATACGGCCCGATCACGGAGGAACTGGACGGCGGCCGCATGGGGCTGCTCTGGGGCGAAGCCCATGTGATTGCCGATCCGCCGAAGAAGCCCACCTACATGAATGCCGACGAGGCGCTTGCCACCAGCGTGACCATGAAGGTCTGGGGGCTGATGATGGATGCGAAGACCGAAGTGAACCTGACTTCCCCCTACCTGGTGCCGGGGGAAAAGGGCATGGCCGCCTTCGACGATCTCGCGCGGCGAAAGGTCAAACTGACGCTGCTGACCAATTCGCTCGCCGCCAACGACGAGCCGCTGGTGCACACGGCCTATGCCCGCTATCGGGAGCGGCTCCTTCGCAGCGGCGCCGACCTCTACGAGCTGAGCCCCGAGCGAACGATCGCCAGCGAACGCTTCGGCATGTTCGGCAAGTCGCTCGGCCGGCTGCACGCCAAGACGGCCGCGATCGACAAGCAGCGCATCTTCATCGGATCCATGAACCTCGACCCGCGATCGGCGACGCAGAACACCGAAATGGGTGTCGTGGCCGAAAGCCCGCAACTCGCGCGCGAAATGCTGCGGGTCATCAACATCAGCAAGCTCCAGAATTCGTATCGCCTCCGGCTGAACAAGGAAACGGGAGCCTTGCAATGGCTGACCACCGACGGTGAAAAAGAAATAATCCTGACTTCCGAACCTGAAGCCAGCTTTTTTCAACGTTTTTACAACGTGCTGGTCGGGCCGATCGTTCCGGAAATGCTGTTGTAATCCCCGGATGGTCACCACGGCACCCCGTCCTTGCAATTCGGCTCCGGCTCCCCACATGCTTCGCATGAACGCTACACATACTCCTGCGAACAAGTCCGACCTGGCTGTAACGCACGTGCTGGCCCAACTCCTCGAGCGCATCGAGCACAGTTCCGAGCCCGTCGGGGCCGAGCAATATCGGTCCGTCGTCATGCACCTCGTGGATGAATTCCGCGATGTAGAACCAGGTGCCCAACTGGGCCAATTGCTCGACGCCTACCCGGCCGCCGCCGAGGTGTACGAAAATCTCAACTACCAGCATGCGGGCCTGTGCCGCACCGCGCTGGACGTATCGCTATCCGCTGAACTGGCCGCCAAGAGCGCTATAGAGCGCGCCATGAAGCGTGGCCCGGAAGCCGCCCATGAGTAAGACTGAAGTCAAGACCACCGTTCTAGAGGACGGCCTGCGCTACAAGGCGAAGGCGTCCGGATCCCCATTTCGCGCTTCGGCGTCGTTCAGCGGCGCGACGATGTCGTGCTTCATGTGCGGAAAGCACCGCGTGCGCTCGCAGATGCGCACCCGTCAATTGCTCGGCAAATCGCAGACGGTTTGCGCGCCTTCCTGCAAGGCACTCGACGAACTCGTGGCTTCCGGGGGCGGCTAAGCCCCCTTCTCGGGGGCGATCGGCCGCCGAATTAGTACTTCGTACCGCCTATCAAATCGGAAGAATTCGAACTACAGTTGGAAACAACTGACGCAACTATTTGCATCAGAGCAAAGTTCCAATTGATGGTTGATTCCATGTTTCCGATGAATTCGATAGCTCTTCAAGCCCTGAGCACGCTTCGATTCAATGCGAAAGGACGTGCCCTGTGAGCCGCCAACGCCACGTGATCATGCAGGTCGTCAAACGATCCGGCGGTGCGACGCACCACGTCGAGTTTTCGATGGACGACAACTTCGCCGAGCGACTGCGGCAATTGCGCTCGCTCGTTCCACCCCTGAACGCCCTGAACAAGCAACGCGACCTCGTCATCGACAAGGTCCGCGTGCGCTTGCCGACGGCTGTGTGGCGATGCGGCGTTGACATCGACAGCTCGGTCGACGGGTCTTGCATCGTGATCGCTGCCGAAGGTTTTTTCAATTGCGGGGCCAAGGACCGCAAGACCAAGGAAAAGCTGGTCACCTATACCTTTCCTATCGCGAGGCTGATCGAGCTTCACGTGGAGCGACCCGAGGGCGAGACTTTCTACATCCGCGACGGCATCTTCACCAATGACGAGCCGGCGGACTCAGCGGCCGGACGCTGGGTCGCTTCGCTGCATGAGCTCGACGAAATGCGTGTCCCCGAGGCGCCATCGGACTTCGACACGCTCCAGGGCGTGCCATTGCGAAGCGAGCAGGGCGCCTCGCCCACGCGCTCGGTCAGCCTGAACTGACCGTTTCTCGCTACTGAACCTTCACCTCGACGCGGCGGGCTTCGCCCGCAGAGCCGTCGCCCTGGGCTTGCGCGGGCTTGGCGAGTTCGACCTTGTCGTCAGGCACGCCCGCCATCCGAAGCGCGGCGCCTACCGCCATTGCGCGTTGCTTGGCGAGTTCGGCGTTCTTCTCTGCGTCTCCGCTGGCATCGTGGAAGCCGCTCACCACCACATGACCACCGGCCTGTACGTTCTTCGCGATGTCGGCCAGCGCTTCGTTCGCGCCGGCCGGTACTTCGGCGCTGCTGCTGGCAAAGTAGAACTTCACCACGCCGCCTTCGGTCTTGATCGACGCGCCTGAGTCCGCGGCCACCGGGGCCGATACCGGCGCAGCCGCGGCGGGGGCTGCGGGGGGGGCTGCGGGCGTAGCAGGTGCGGTTAGCGGTGCTGGCGTTTCTGCCGGCTTGGTCATTGCACCCGCTTCACCCGAATGAAACTTGACCACCAGCGGGACGATCAGGAGCGCCACGATGTTGATGATCTTGATCAGCGGATTGATGGCCGGGCCGGCAGTGTCCTTGTAGGGGTCGCCCACGGTGTCGCCGGTCACGGCGGCCTTGTGCGCCTCCGAGCCCTTGCCGCCGTGGTGGCCATCCTCGATGTACTTCTTCGCGTTATCCCACGCGCCGCCGCCCGTGCACATGGAGATCGCCACGAAAAGACCGGTCACGATGGTGCCCATCAGCAAGCCACCGAGCGCCTTCGGCCCGAGCACCAGGCCGACCAGAATCGGCACGACCACCGGCAACAGTGACGGGATCATCATTTCCTTGATGGCCGCACCAGTCAGCATGCTCACCGCGCGACCGTATTCGGGCTTGGCGGTGCCTTCCATGATGCCCTTGATCTCGCGGAACTGGCGGCGCACTTCCTCCACGACGGAACCCGCCGCCCGGCCGACGGCTTCCATTGCCATGGCGCCGAAAAGGTAGGGGATCATGCCGCCGATGAACAGTCCAACGATCACCATCGGATCGCTCAGATTGAAGTCGATCGCAAGGCCGTAGCCTTCGAGCTTGTGCGTGTAATCGGCAAAGAGCACCAGCGCCGCAAGCCCTGCGGAGCCAATCGCATAACCCTTGGTCACGGCCTTCGTGGTGTTGCCGACAGCGTCGAGCGGGTCGGTGATGTCGCGCACACTGGCTGGCAGTTCGGCCATCTCGGCGATGCCGCCGGCGTTGTCGGTGATGGGGCCATAGGCGTCGAGCGCGACGACGATGCCGGCCATGCTCAGCATCGCCGTTGCCGCCACTGCGATGCCATAGAGGCCGGCCATCGTGTAGGCGGCCAAGATTGCGATACAGACGCAGATCACCGGCCAAGCGGTCGAACGCATCGAAACGCCAAGGCCAGCAATGATGTTGGTGCCGTGGCCGGTCGTCGAAGCCTGCGCAATGTGACGTACCGGCGAATATTGCGTGCCGGTATAGAACTCGGTGATCCACACCAGTGCAGCCGTCAGCGCCAGCCCGACAAAACAGGCACCGAAAAGCTTGAGCTGGCTGCCGGTGGGAGCGATGGCGTTGTCGGGGATCAGCCAGCTCGTCACGAACCAGAACGCGATCAGCGACAGGATGCCCGCTACCGCCAAGCCCTTGTAGAGCGCGGGCATGACATTGACCATGCCTGGAGAAGCTTTCACGAAGAAGCAGCCGATAATCGAAGCGATGATCGACACGCCGCCGAGCGCCAGGGGATACATCACCGCGTTGACCGGTGCCGCGGACACCATGAGCGCGCCCAGGACCATGGTCGCGATCAATGTCACGGCGTAGGTCTCGAACAGGTCGGCGGCCATGCCGGCGCAGTCGCCGACGTTGTCGCCCACGTTGTCGGCGATCACGGCCGGATTGCGCGGATCGTCTTCAGGGATGCCCGCTTCGACCTTGCCCACCAGGTCGGCGCCCACGTCGGCGCCCTTGGTGAAGATGCCACCGCCCAGGCGCGCGAAGATCGAGATCAGCGAAGAGCCGAAGGCGAAACCGATCAACGGATTGAGCAGGCTCGCGAGGCTCTTGTCCGGTGTGATCGTGGCGCTGCCCGCCAGGTACCAGTAGAAGGCCGACACGCCCAGCAGGCCGAGCCCCACGACCAGCATGCCGGTGATGGCCCCACCGCGAAACGCCACGTCGAGCGCCGGGCCGATGCCCTTGGTGGCCGCCTGCGCCGTGCGAACGTTGGCCCGCACCGAGACGTTCATGCCGATGAAGCCGCAGGCGCCTGAAAGCACCGCGCCGATGATGAAGCCCACTGCCGTGGTCAAGTCAAGAAAGATGGCGATCAGAATTGCAAGCACCACGCCTACGATGGCGATGGTGCGGTACTGCTTCGCGAGGTAGGCGGCCGCGCCGGTCTGGATCGCGGCTGCGATTTCCTGCATTCGGGCGTTGCCCGCGTCTTTCGAAAGAATCCAGCTGCGCGCCCAGAACCCATAAGCCACGGCCACGAGGCCGCAGACAATGGCGAGGACGAGAGGGGTGTTGCCAGTCATGCCTTTGCTTCTCCATTAGTTCGACTTAACTTTGTGGAGACGAAAGCTCGACCTGTGCGCAACGCGTACGGGTCAGTGCTTCCGCCGCGTTGCTTCCTCGAAGCCCCGGTGCCGCAAAGGCAGGGGCCGATTGGCCAACGGGTTCAATTTACAGGCAAATGCGGCTTTGTGTGCGACTGTGCCGTGACATGGAAAGTAAACTTCGGGTTTGTCCGCATCTCGCTAACCTCCTCCTACTCCTAAAGACAGACCATGTCCCTCGGCAAAGTTCACCCCGGAAAAGACGCTCCCGAATCTTTCAACGTCATCATCGAAATCCCGATGAACGCTGATCCGATCAAGTACGAAGTCGACAAGGAATCGGGCGCGATCTTCGTCGACCGGTTCATGACGACGGCGATGCACTACCCGACCAACTATGGTTATGTGCCGCAAACCCTGTCGGGCGACGGCGATCCGGTGGACGTGCTGGTCATCACGCCTTACGCGCTGGTGCCTGGCGTGGTGGTGCCGTGCCGCCCCATCGGCATCCTCATGATGGAAGACGAAGCAGGCGTGGACGGCAAGGTGCTGGCCGTTCCGACCGACAAGGTGCTGCCGATCTACAGCCACTGGAAGAAGGTGGAGGACGTGAACCCGATGCGCCTGAAGGCCATCACGCACTTCTTCGAGCACTACAAGGATCTCGAAGCCGGCAAGTGGGTCAAGGTGCTTGGCTGGGAAGGCATCGACTCGGCCAAGAAGGAAATCATGGACGGCATCGCGAACTTCAACAAGTAAGTTTCGCGGTCGGTCATTTTCAGGGCGCCTTGCGGCACGTGTCGCAAGGCGCTTTTTTCATGCCTTCATTCTTGTTGGCGGAACGGGCTGCGCTCTTCGAGGTGGTCCATGTAGTTCTCGATGCCCGCGCCTTCGCGTTCCAGAAAGCGCTCGACCGCGTCCGCGAAAGACGGGTGCGCCAGCCAATGCGCGCTCGTGGTCTTGACCGGCATCAGCGCGCGCGCCATCTTGTGTTCGCCCTGCGCGCCGCCTTCGAAGCGCAGAACGCCATGCTCGATGCACCACTGCAGCGGCTGGTAGTAGCAAGCCTCGAAGTGCAGGCAGTCGACCCGTTCGAGCGCGCCCCAGTAGCGGCCGTAGGCGATGAGCGGATGCTCCGATGCGTTGCTTCTGCCGACGCCGGCGGACAATGCGATCAGGCTCGCCGCGATCGGCTTGCCGCCGCGCTCGGCGATGAAGAGCAGCCAGGCTTCCGGCATGCTCGCCGCCATGCGATGAAAGAAGTCGCGATTCAGATAGGGCGGATTGCCGTGCTCGCGGTAAGTGCGCGCATAGCAGCGATAGAAGAAATCCCAGTCGGCGCTGTCGATGTCGGTTCCACGCGACCAGCGAAAGCTCACACCTGCCTCATGGACCTTGCGGCGCTCCTGGCGGATCTTCTTGCGCTTGTCATGAGCCAGGCTCGCAAGGAACGCGTCGAAATCGCTCCATTGCGCGTTGTTCCAATGGAACTGGACCGTGTGCCGCAGCATGAGTCCGGCGTCGGCGCACGCAGCGATATCTTCGTCGGCGCCGAAAAGCAGATGCAGGGAAGACACTTCCGTCTGCTCACACCAGGCGACCAAGGCTCGTGCCAAAAGCGCTCGGCTGATGTCGTCGCGCGCGAGCAGCCGGGTACCCGGCACGGGCGTGAAAGGCACCGCGACGACCGCCTTGGGGTAGTAGGCCAGCCCGTGCTGCTCGTACGCATTGGCCCAGGCCCAATCGAAGACGTACTCCCCGTACGAATGGTCCTTGACATAGAGCGGGCATGCCGCCAACAGCTGCTTGCCGCGCCAGAGCGCCACGAAGTGCGGCGCCCATCCTGTCTTCGGCGAAGCGCTGCCGCTGGCGTCGAGCGCGTTCAGGTAGGCATGGCGCATGAAGGGGGAGGGCGCGGCCTGCGTGGCGAGCAAGCCGTCCCACGCGGCGGCGTCGATCTCGGCGATCGAGCGATGGATGCGAACGATAGGGTCAGTCACTGCAAACTCGTCAACTGCGGCGGGCCCCGAGCGTCTCGGCCACGTAAATGCCGCCGAGCACGAGGGCCAGTGCTACCGCGTGGTAGATCGACAGGGGCTCGCCCAGGATCATCACGGCCAGCAGCGGCCCGAAGATCGGAACCAGATTGAGAAAAACGCCGGCCCGCGCCGGCCCGATCAGTCCCACTGCGTGAATGAAGGTGATCTGCGAAATGAAAGACGGCAGCAGGCCGACGAAGATCACCAGTGCGATGCCCCTGCCCGTGGGCATGAAGAACTGGCCCATTGCGACCTCCGCAGCCACCAGCGGCAGTGAGACCAGGCACGCGACCAGGGCGGTGGCAGCAAAGAAGACGATCGCTGGCACCGCGGGTCTTCTGCGCAGACCCAGTGCATATCCCGCATACAGGAGGCACGCGATCACCATCCAGACGTCTCCGACATTGAACGCAAGACTCGCCAGCAACGCAAACTCACCGCGAGACGCGACGACCGCGATGCCGGCCAGTGTCATGACAACGCCCACGATCTGCAGGCCAGTGATGCGCGTGCCGAAGAACAAAAAGCTGCCGACCAGCACCAGCACGGGAATGGTGCCCTGAATGATCGCGATATTGATGGCCGTTGTGTGATGGGCCGCCGCATAGAACAGCGCGTTGAAACCCGTGAAGCCGAGCGCACCCATCAGCACGATGGACCGCCAGAACGGCAGCAGGGAGCGCCAGTGCATGGCGATCTGTTGCCGCGACGTAAGACCGAGGGCGAGACAACAGACGATCCAGCGCGAGAAGGTCAGCATCATCGGCGAGACCTCACCCACGGCGAGCCGCGCAGCCACGGCATTGGCGCCCCAGATCAGCGTGGTGAAGACCAGGAGCAGATAGGCCTGGCCCTGCGGGCTCGGAACGACGGAATCGAAGAAGGCGGAAATTGAAGAGCCGGTGCGCATCGCTTCATGAGGGTAACAGCCCCTGCGATGCCGCGTGGCCCGAGGGTTGCAAGGCGTGGGCGCCGATATGTGGATGACATAATCGATCAGCCCTTTGCTTGCTCTCATATGACTCTGAAACTCGCCATCGCGCAGCTCAATTTCGTGGTCGGCGACCTTACCGGCAATGCGCGGAAGATCGTCGACGCCGCGCGATCCGCCTATCAGCAAGGGGCACGCCTCCTGCTTACACCGGAGCTTTCGATCTGCGGCTATGCGGCGGAAGACCTGTTCCTGCGGCCCGCCTTCGTTGCCGCCTGCGACGATGCCGTAAAGGTGGTGGCCGCCGAACTCGCCGATCTCGATGGCATGGTGGTTGTGGTTGGCCATCCGACGGGCGGCAGCCTGCGCAGCAAGTCGGTCGCCGTGCAATTGCGGCACAACGCGGCCAGCGTGCTCAGCGAAGGGCGCATCCTCGAGACCTACGCCAAGCGCGAACTGCCCAACTACCAGGTTTTTGACGAGCGCCGGTATTTCACGCCCGGCGAAGGCGTCTGTGTGTTCCAGGCGGGCGGCGTGTCCGTCGGCCTGCTGATTTGCGAAGACGCGTGGTTCGACACTCCCGCGCGACTGGCCAAGGAGGCGGGTGCCGAAGTGCTGGCGGTCATCAACGCGTCGCCGTTTCACGTCGGCAAGGGCGGCGAGCGCCTGACGCGCATGGCCGAGCGCGCGCATGCGGTAGGCCTGCCGCTGGTATATGCGCACCTCGTCGGCGGCCAGGACGAAGTGGTCTTTGACGGGGGCTCCTTCGCGCTGCAGGCTGAAGGCACGCGCGCGCTGCAAGCGGAAAGTTTCAAGGAACAACTGGTCCTCGCGCAAATGGAGCGCAGTGCGCAAGGGATGCGCTTCATGCCCGACGACTCCGCCGCCTCGGCACCGCGCGAAGCCGAAGCGCAACTGTGGGACGCCCTCGTACTCGGCGTGCGGGACTACATCGGAAAGAACGGCTTTCCGGGCGCGATCCTCGGCCTTTCGGGCGGGATCGACTCGGCGCTTGTGCTCGCGGTTGCGGTCGATGCGCTCGGCAAGGACAGGGTGCGGGCCGTGATGATGCCTTCGCCGTACACCGCTGACATCAGTTGGATCGATGCGCGTGAAATGGCTCGGCGCATGGGCGTGCGCTACGACGAAATCTCGATCAAGCACACTTTCGAGTCGTACCTCGGTGCATTGGCCAATGAGTTCGAGGGGCTGCGCGAAGACACCACCGAAGAAAACCTCCAGGCGCGCATCCGCGGTACCTTGCTGATGGCGCTGTCGAACAAGTTCGGCTCTATCGTGCTGACCACCGGCAACAAGAGCGAAATGGCGACGGGCTACTGCACGCTTTACGGCGACATGGCGGGGGGCTTCGCGGTCATCAAGGATCTGCTGAAGACAACGGTGTTCGCGCTGGCACGCTGGCGGAATGCGCATGACCCCTACGGCACAGGCCACGAGCCAATCCCCGAGCGCATCATCACGCGCCCGCCGAGCGCCGAGTTGCGGCCGGACCAAACCGATCAGGACAGTCTGCCGCCCTACGACGTCCTCGACGGCATCCTGTCGCGCTACATGGAAGACGACGAAGGGATCGACGAGATCATCGCGGCGGGCTATGACCGGGACGTGGTCGAAAGAGTGGCGCGCCTGATCAAGATCAATGAATACAAAAGGCGTCAGGCACCCGTGGGAATCCGGGTCACCCATCGCAGCTTCGGCAAAGATTGGCGCTACCCTATTACCAGCAAATTCAACGAAACCGCCGGAAGAAAGCCCCTATGAAGCAAATCACTGCCATCCTCAAACCGTTCAAGCTCGATGACGTGCGCGAGGCCTTGGCCGAAGTGGGCGTCACTGGCCTCACCGTGACCGAAGTGAAAGGCTTTGGCCGCCAGAAGGGTCATACCGAGCTGTACCGTGGCGCTGAATACGTGGTCGACTTCCTGCCGAAGATGAAGGTCGAGGTGGTGGTCAACGAGGCGGATGTCGATCGCTGTGTCGATGCGATCGTCAGCGCTGCGCGCACCGGCAAGATCGGGGACGGCAAGATCTTCGTGACGAACGTGGAGCGGGTCGTGCGCATCCGCACGGGGGAAGAGGACGAAGCTGCGGTCTGACGGCTGGCTCGCCCCCAGGCTGCGCGCACTTCGTGTCGCTTCGCCTTCCCCCTGCCCGGGGGCAACACCGGCGGCCCGGCAAAGCCGGTTCCGCGGTGTTTCTGGAAGGAACTCGTTGCGACGCGGTCCTTATAGGATCTGGGCTAATTTGTCGGACTTGGGGTGGCGGGTGTGCTCTTGCCGGAGTGCTTCCAGGAGGGCGGGCGCGTCGGTGGCGGAGCGGATGAGGTCCATTTGCCATTCGCCCATGAAGCCTTCGCGGACGCTGTGGGCGAGGAAGGCGAGGAGGGCGTCGTAGTAGCCGGCCACGTTGAGGATGCCGACTGGCTTGTCGTGGTAGCCGAGTTGGCGCCAGGTCCAGATCTCGAACAGTTCCTCGAAGGTGCCGATGCCGCCGGGCAAGGCGAGGAAGGCGTCGGCTCGCTCGCCCATCATGGCCTTGCGCTCGTGCATGGTGTCTACAACGTGAAGCTCGTCGCTTTGGCGGTTGGCGAGTTCCCTGTCGACGAGGGCCTTGGGGATGATGCCGACGACACGGCCGCCGGCCGCACGGGTGGCGTCGGCGACGGTGCCCATCAGGCCCGTTCGACCGCCGCCGTAGACCAGCTGGCCGCCTTGTTCGCCGATCCAGCGGCCGACCGTCTGGGCGGCGGCGGTGAATTCGGCTTGCTCACCTGGGCGGGAGCCGCAATAAACGCATATCGAAAATCTAGGAGTCATCTCCGTATCATGCCGCGCCAGCGTGACGTTCGGGCTCCGGGGCCATGCGTCAACCCGCCAGGCGCTGCCAAACTGCGGTGATCCAGACGCCGGCGCACAGGAGGATGGACACAAGCACCGCGGCGCTGCCCACGTCCTTCGCCGTCTTGGAAAGTGGATGCCACTCGGCACCCACTCGGTCGATGGCGGCCTCGATGGCCGTATTGAGCAGTTCGACGATCACCACGAGAGCCAGTACGGCAAGAAGCAGCGCGATCTCCATCCAGCGCTGGCCCACCCAGAACGCAGACGGCACCATGACGATGGCGCAATAGATTTCCTGCCGGAATGAGGGCTCCTGCCAGCCGGCGCGGAAGCCGTCGACTGAAATCCGCGCTGCGTGCCAGATGCGAACCAAACCCCGACGTGCTTTTTGCGGGTTGGCCGTTTCCGTGGTGCTCATCTGCGGCTGAGCGGCTTCGACGGAATCAGGCGCGTGCCAGCCCATGCGTCATGCCAGAACTGTCGCTCTGGCTGAAACCGGGCCAACAGCGCCCACACCAGGACCCAGCCAAAAACCAGCACCGACGCTTCGCCGCCGCCGAGCTTGAACGGGGAGATGGCGGCCAGCGGCGGCAAGAACCAGATCCAGCTCAACAAATATCGCAGCAGCGCGCGACCTTGCGTCAGGGGTCGCCCGAAACGGTCAACGACCCGGATCCCCCAGGTTTTCATGGCGAGGGTCTGCCCCTTCGACCAAAACCAGACGAAGTAGACGCCGAATACCACGAACAGGAAGGCCTGCAGCAGATGCCGGCGGGAATCCATGCCGTCGCGCATCTGCCCGAGGGTGCTGAAAAGCCAGCCTGCAACGAACACTACCGCAAACAGCAGCATGCCTTCATAGAGCCAGCAAGCCATGCGGCGCCACAGACCGGGTGCTGGCAAAGCGGGCGAGGCGGGCGAGACAGGCGGACTCTGTGCGGGCGCTCCAGCGGCGGCAGCACGATCGGAGCCAGGGGTGCCGGAGGACGTGGAAGACATCGACAGCGGCTCAGGGCGCGGAGGCGGGTTGGTCGGACACGCGCACGGGCGCTTCAGATGCGGACGGAGCCGGCACCTGAGCCTCTGCGCTCACGGGCGGAAAGGAAGCCGAGGCTGCGGACGTGGGTGCGGGCGCGGGCGTGTTTGCCGCAGATGGCGCGGGCACCGGATGTGCCGTTCCCACAGGCGCAGAAGCCGCCGCGGCAGTGGTCGCGGGCGGGGCCAGCTGTATGCGGGGCATGTGCAGGTTGTCGGGGCCGACGGCGGGGACGGGCGCCAGCTTCTGGCGTGGCACTGGGCGGATCGTCGATGCCGCGCCTGGAGATTTCACGGTCGTGGCACGGGCCGCCAGCTTGCTTTTTTCTTCGTCGCTCAAGGCTTGGTAGGCCTCCCACTTCGCCTTGCGCTCGTCAGCGGGGACCTGCTTGACGTCCGCGAAGTTGAGCCGCGCCTGTTCTCGCTGCTGATTGCTCAGCTTTGCCCATTCGGTCATTCGGCTATGGAGAACTTCCTGATCCGACGCAGGCAAGCTGGCGTAATCGCGCGAAATGGCAAGCCATTTGCGCTTGTGAGGCTCGGTCAGCTCGTCCCAGTACAGGGCCAGCGGTTGCAGGGCCTTTTGCTGGCGGGCGGTGAGCTCGCGCCAGAGCGGCTTCGAGGGGGGCTTGGGCGCGACTGCGGAGGTGGTTGCCGAGCCGGTCGCTTTGCCCGGCTGGGCCTTGGCCGAAGTCGCGGCCATACCGCAGGCACACAGCAAAAGACCCGCGCTCAGCCACACGGCCGCCCAGGTGTGCGGCCGCGCGAGGCTGCGCGCTTCGGCGCGAGAAAGAGGGCGTAGCGGCATTCGGTGCGCGGCAATCAGTGTTCGGGCTCGGTGTCGGACGTCTTCAGGAACTGGGCAAATCCCGGGTCGGTATAGGCCGCCGGCGGGAGCGCGTCGGTCAGGAGCGCCGAGTCGATCGCGGCCAATTCGTTGGTGCGGTTGTCGTCCTGCATCACGCTGATCGCCACGAGCCCCGCGACGAGCGCGACGAGGGGGACGACCGATCCGATGCGGGTCCACCAGCGGGCGCCCAGCCCGAGCGACGCACTACCACCGTGCGACAGGACGACCGGCGCACTGCGAACGTGTTCAACGACCTTCCGACGCGCCATCGCCTGCGCCCGGGCGACGCGGAGCCTTTCGCTGACCTCGTGCGAAAGTTCTACATTGCCGGCCGAGAGCCGGGCGGCCACGCGGCGGCCGAACTGCTCCTCAAGTGCAGCGGAAGAGGCGGAAAGCGATGTATTCATAGCGAAATTCCCTTGGCTTTGAGCGCCTTGCTCAAGGCGTGAACGGCGCGCGAACAGTGAGTCTTGACGCTACCTTCGGAGCACCCCATTGCAGCGGCCGTCTCGGCGACATCCATTTCCTCCCAGTAACGCATCAGAAAGGCCTCACGTTGACGACCGGGGAGCGCGGCAATTTGTTCCTCGATTTCGCGGAAGACCTGAGCCCGCCGTGTCGTGTCTTCGGCGCTTTCGGTTTCCTGGCCGTTGGTCGAGAGCTGGAAGTGCTCCAGCAGGTCGAAATCACCGTCATCGTCCAGGCTCTCGAAATCGCTTAGATTGGAGAAAAGCGCCTTGCGCGTCTTCTGCCGCCGGAACCAGTCGAGGGTGCAATTGGAGAGGATGCGCTGGAAAAGCAGCGGCAGCTCGTTGGCCGGCTTGTCGCCATAGTGCTCGGCCAGCTTCATCATGCTGTCCTGGACGATGTCCAACGCGGCTTCTTCGTCCCGCACGTGATAGACGGACCGCTTGAACGCGCGACGTTCGACGCTCTTCAGGAAGTCGGAAAGTTCTTTTTCAGTGGCCAAGCGAATCTGGCGCCGGGGACGCGCCGAGTGGGAAAGTGTCTCGAGGACATCGGGTTTTCTTGTCGCCGCGGATTATGCCCCGCACCCATCCTGGCCGTGAGAAGGGGCGCCGGTTGCTCTTTGGGCGCCACTTCCGGTGTCATAATCCGCGCTGCTAGTCAAAAGGCAAACGGGTCACGGTCCGGCGGTATGACAAATTCGCCCATGGTCGTGGCCTCAAGTCCTGACGCGGCTTCAAGAGAGCTGGCGAAGGGGCACCCAAGGTTTTTCGTTCCCGAAAATCACAAAGGTTGATCATGGAAATCTCAAAGGCGGAAATCACTTCCGCGGCAGCCGCATCCTCCGCGATGGGCAATCAAACACAAGAGCTCATGGGCGCCGAAGTGCTGGTCAAGGCACTGCAGGCTGAAGGCGTCCAGTACGTCTGGGGCTACCCCGGCGGCGCGGTGCTCTACATCTACGACGCGTTCTACAAGCAAGACACCATCCAGCATGTGCTGGTGCGGCACGAGCAAGCCGCTGTGCACGCCGCCGACGGGTATGCGCGCGCCACCGGCGAGGTCGGCGTGGCGCTGGTCACTTCCGGTCCCGGGCTGACCAATGCGGTCACCGGCATCGCGACCGCCTACATGGACAGCATCCCGATGGTCATCATCTCGGGGCAGGTCCCGACTGCTGCGATCGGGCTCGATGCATTCCAGGAATGCGACACGGTCGGCATTACCCGTCCCATCGTCAAGCACAACTTCCTCGTCAAGGATCCCAAGGATCTGGCGCTGACGATGAAAAAGGCCTTCCACATCGCACGCACCGGCCGTCCGGGCCCGGTGGTGGTGGACGTGCCCAAGGACGTTTCATTCAAAAAGGTACCGTACAGCGGCTATCCCGACAAGGTGGAGATGCGCTCGTACAACCCCGTGCGCAAAGGCCATGGCGGCCAGATCCGCAAGGCCCTGCAGCTTCTGCTGGCTGCCAAGCGCCCCTACATCTATACCGGCGGTGGCGTGCTTCTCGGCAACGCGACGAACGAGTTGCGCGCGCTGGTCGACATGCTCGGCTACCCGGTCACCAACACCTTGATGGGTCTTGGCGCCTACCCGGCAAGCGACCGCAAGTTCCTGGGCATGCTCGGCATGCACGGCACCATCGAAGCCAACAACGCCATGCAGAACTGCGATGTGCTGCTGGCGGTCGGCGCCCGGTTCGATGACCGCGTGATCGGCAATCCCAAGCACTTTGCACAGAACGAACGCAAGATCATCCACGTCGACATCGATCCGTCGAGCATCTCCAAGCGGGTGAAGGTCGACATCCCGATCGTCGGCGACGTGAAGGACGTTCTCACCGAACTGATCTCGATGATTCGCGAAAGCTCCGTCCGCACCGATGCGGCGGCGCTCGCCAACTGGTGGGAGACCATCGAGGGCTGGCGCGGCAAGGATTGCCTCAAGTACGACCGCGGCAACAAGGACGTCATCAAGCCGCAATACGTGGTCGAAACCCTCTGGAACATGACCAAGGACGCCGACACGTACGTCACGTCGGACGTCGGCCAGCACCAGATGTGGGCGGCCCAGTACTACCGTTTCGACGAGCCGCGTCGCTGGATCAATTCGGGCGGTCTTGGCACGATGGGTGTCGGCATTCCCTATGCGATGGGCGTCAAGCTCGCCAAGCCCGAATCCGAGGTGTTCTGCATCACGGGAGAAGGCTCGGTGCAGATGTGCATCCAGGAGCTTTCGACCTGCCTGCAATACAACACGCCGATCAAGATCTGCTCTCTCAACAACCGCTATCTCGGCATGGTGCGGCAGTGGCAGGAGATCGAGTATTCGGGCCGCTACAGCCACAGCTACATGGACGCGCTGCCCAACTTCGTGAAGCTGGCCGAGGCCTATGGCCACGTGGGTCTGCTGATCGAACGCCCCCAGGACGTCGAGCCGGCATTGCGCGAAGCACGCAAGCTCAAGGACCGCACGGTGTTCATGGATTTCCGCACCGATCCGACCGAAAACGTGTTCCCGATGGTCAAGGCAGGCATGGGCATTACCGAAATGCTCCTCGGCTCCGAAGACCTCTGACGCAATGTCCCTCGTCCCCGTGTCCGCAGGGACCGGGTTTCCAGTCAATTTTTACGACAAATCTATTGCCCGCCAAGCCCGCGCATTACCGTGCGCGGGGGAGGGCGGCGAAAAGAGGAGTCCTCTCGCCATGAAACACATCATTGCCGTGCTGCTCGAGAACGAGCCCGGTGCACTCTCCCGCGTCGTCGGCTTGTTCTCGGCGCGCGGCTACAACATCGAATCGCTGACCGTTGCGCCGACCGAGGACCCCAGCCTCTCGCGCATGACCATCGTCACCGCCGGCTCGGACGACGTGATCGAGCAGATTACCAAGCACCTCAACCGGCTGATCGAAGTCGTCAAGGTCGTCGACCTGACCGAAGGCGCCTACACCGAGCGCGAGCTCATGATGGTGAAAGTGCGCGCAGTCGGCAAAGAGCGTGAAGAGATGATGCGCATGACCGAAATCTTCCGCGGGCGCATCATCGACGTGACCGACAAGAGCTACACCATCGAGCTCACTGGCGATCACGGCAAGAATGACGCGTTCCTCGAAGCCATCGATCGCGGCGCGATCCTCGAAACCGTCCGTACCGGCGCAAGTGGCATTGGCCGGGGCGAGCGCATTCTGCGCGTCTGAAAACAAAGTTCCACATCCACCGAATCAACGAAGGAGAAATCTCATGAAGGTCTACTACGACAAGGACGCTGATCTCAGCCTCATCAAGGGCAAGACGGTTGCAATCATCGGCTACGGCAGCCAGGGCCACGCACACGCGCAGAACCTGAACGACAGCGGCGTGAAGGTCGTCGTCGGCCTGCGCAAGGGCGGCGCTTCGTGGCCCAAGGTCGAGAAGGCCGGCCTCAAGGTGGCCGAAGTGGCAGATGCCGTGAAGGCAGCCGACGTGGTCATGATTCTGTTGCCTGACGAGCAGATCGCCAACGTCTACAAGAACGATGTCGCGCCGCACATCAAGGAAGGCGCTTCGCTCGTCTTCGCGCACGGCTTCAACGTGCACTATGGCTTCGTGCAGCCGCGCGCGGATCTGGACGTGTGGATGGTGGCACCGAAGGCGCCCGGTCACACCGTGCGCAGCACCTATGCCCAAGGTGGCGGCGTGCCCCATCTGATCGCCGTGCATGCCGACAAGAGCGGCAAGGCGCGCGACCTGGCTCTGTCGTATGCCACAGCCAATGGCGGCGGCAAGGCCGGCATCATCGAGACCAACTTCCGCGAAGAAACCGAAACCGACCTGTTCGGCGAACAAGCCGTGCTGTGCGGCGGCACCGTCGAACTGATCAAGGCCGGTTTCGAGACGCTGGTGGAAGCCGGCTACGCCCCTGAAATGGCGTACTTCGAATGCCTGCACGAGCTGAAGCTGATCGTCGACCTGATCTATGAAGGCGGCATCGCCAACATGAACTACTCGATCTCGAACAACGCCGAGTACGGCGAGTACGTGACCGGCCCGCGCATCGTGACCGAAGAAACCAAGAAGGTCATGAAGCAGGTTCTGAAGGACATCCAGACGGGTGAATACGCCAAGAGCTTCGTGCTCGAAAACGCGGGCGGCGCGCCCACGCTGATCAGCCGTCGCCGCCTCAACGCCGAGCACCAGATCGAAGTGGTCGGCGAGAAGCTGCGGGCCATGATGCCTTGGATCAAGAAGAACAAGCTGGTGGACCAGACCCGCAACTGATCGGGGCCTTTTTCATAGCTTGCAGGGGCCACCGATCGGTGGCCCTTTTCTTTCGGGGCGCCGCGGCGCCTGAACTACACTGCCTCCGATGCGATCGTCCCCCCTATTTGCCGTGATTTCCGAAGCCTGTTGCACCCTCCTGACGTGCACTGGAGGCCGGTTGCATGCATGACGACACGCTTCCTGATGATGCGCCGCCGCGCAAGCGTCGAAAAGGCATCTACATCCTCCCGAATCTGTTTACCCTTGCAGCGCTGTTCGGAGGCTTCTATTCGATCGTGATGGCGATGAATGCGCGCTTCGATCTCGCGGCGCTGGGTGTCTTCGCGGCGATGATCCTCGACAGCCTGGACGGGCGGGTCGCGCGCATGACCAATACTCAGAGCGCGTTCGGCGAGCAGATGGATTCGCTATCCGACATGGTGTCTTTTGGCGCGGCGCCCGCGCTGATCGCGTACGAATGGTCGCTCAAGGGCCTCGGCCGCTGGGGCTGGATTGCTGCCTTCGTCTATTGCGCGTGCGCTGCGCTGCGACTTGCGCGTTTCAACGTCAATACCGGCGTCGTCGACAAGCGCTGGTTCCAGGGCCTCCCTTCGCCCGCGGCGGCGGCGCTCGTGGCGGGCTTCATCTGGCTCATGACCGAATGGGGCAAGCGCGGCGGTGAGGTGCTTTATCTCTCCTGGCAGCAGATCACCTGGATTACTTTCGCCTTCACTTTGTACGCAGGGCTCTCGATGGTGACCAACGCGCCGTTCTACAGCTTCAAGGACGTGCAGGTGAAGCGCAGCGTTCCATTTGCCGTGATCGTGCTGATCGCACTTGGGATCGCTGTCATCAACATCCATCCGCCGACCGTACTGTTCAGCCTGTTCGTGGCCTACGGCCTCAGTGGATATGTTGTCTATGGATGGCGCAAGGCCAACGGACAGCCGGTGAGCGTGATCAGCATTTCGACGGACGAGCCCGACGAACGCGGTCTCCACAACTGATCAGGCCTGTGCTACATTCGCGCCTCCCATGAACAAGATTTCGCTGGCCCTACTACTAATCCCCCACGGGCGGAGAAGGTAGCGCGCGCGCAAATCCCTCACCACGGCCCGTTCGCACCAGCAACGGGCCGTTTGTTTTGGGGTTGCTGGTTGATCCAACCACAGCGAGAAATATCAGATGTTGAAGCAACCCAACCTCAAGTACCGTGCCTCCGCACCGGTCGGCCTCAAGGATCGCACTTGGCCTGACGCCGTGCTGAGCCAGGCTCCCATCTGGCTGTCAACTGACCTGCGTGATGGAAACCAGGCGCTGGTGGAGCCGATGGACATCGCCCGCAAGATGCGGATGTTCGAGACGCTGGTTGCGATCGGCTTCAAGGAAATCGAAGTGGGGTTTCCATCCGCGTCGCAAATCGAGTTCGACTTCGTGCGCAAGCTCATCGAGGAGGACCGCATCCCTGATGATGTGACCATTCAGGTACTCACCCAGGCGCGCGACCACCTGATCGAGCGCACCTTCGAGGCGCTGCAGGGCGCGCCGCGCGCGATCGTTCACCTGTACAACGCCGTGGCCCCAATCATGCGCCGGGTCGTGCTCGGCATGGACGAGGACCAGATCGTCGAACTCGCCACATCGCATGCGCGCATGTTCAACGAATTGGCGGCCAGACAGCCGAACACCCGGTGGACATTCCAGTACTCGCCCGAAATGTTCTCGGGCACCGATCTCGCGTTTTCGAAGCGCGTGGTCGATGCAGTGACTGAGGTTTGGGCGCCAACGCCGGCCCACAAGTGCATCGTCAACCTGCCGTCGACCGTCGAGCACTCGACCCCGAACATCTTCGCGGACATGATCGAATGGATGCACCGCAACCTCGCCCGCCGGGATGCAATCGTGCTTTCAGTGCACCCCCACAATGATCGCGGCACCGGCACTGCGGCCGGCGAGTTTGCGCTGATGGCAGGCGCCGATCGCATCGAAGGCTGTCTTTTCGGCAACGGCGAACGCACCGGCAACCTCGATCTCGTGAACGTGGCGCTCAATCTCTACACCCAAGGCGTCTCGCCTGGATTGGACTTCTCGAACATCGACGAAATCCGGGCGACGGTCGAGCACTGCAACCAGCTTCCGGTGCATCCGCGCCATCCCTACGTAGGCGATCTGGTTTACACGTCGTTCTCCGGTTCGCACCAGGACGCGATCAAGAAGGCATTCAGCGCCCGCAAGGACGGCGACGTCTGGGACATGCCCTATCTGCCGATCGACCCGAAAGACGTCGGCCGCAGCTACGAAGCCGTGATCCGCGTCAACAGCCAATCGGGCAAGGGTGGCATTTCCTACTTGCTCGAGAGCGAGTACGGATTGGAGTTGCCGCGCCGCCTGCAGATGGAGTTCAGCCAGACTGTGCAGCGCGTGATGGACGTCGCTGGCAAGGAACTCACCGCAGCCGACCTCTGGGACCTGTTCGAGAGCGAATACGGCCTGAGGGACGAAATCGGGCCGCAGCATCGCGTGCTCGAAGAGCAGGGCGAGGGCGCAGACGCATCGGTGGTCCTGCGCGCCGACTTGCCCTGGAACGGCGAAATTTGCCGAATCGAAGGTCGTGGCAACGGACCGATCGACGCTTTCATCCATGCCATTGCCGGTGCCACCGGTCATGCCCTGCGCGTGATCGACTATCACCAGCATGCCATTGGCGCGGGCGCCGACGCGCAAGCCGTGGCCTACCTTGAGTTGCGCGTGGACGAGGCGGTCACGCTGTTCGGCGTCGGAATGGATGCCAACATCATCTCGGCTTCGCTCAAGGCGATCGTTTCGGGCCTGACGAGGGCTCGGACGCAGACGGCGGTCAGCGCACAATCGGTGCCCGAACCTGTCTGATGAGCGGCAGAGGAGGGCCGCAGCGGCGCGCCCTCCGCCTCGCGCTGAATAAAGGAGATCCACGATGGCTGACAAACTGATCATTTTCGACACGACCTTGCGCGACGGCGAGCAGTCGCCCGGCGCGTCCATGACCAAGGACGAGAAGTTGCGCATCGCGCGTCAGTTGGAGCGCCTGCGAGTCGACGTCATCGAAGCCGGCTTCCCGGCGAGTTCGAATGGCGATTTCGACGCCGTGGCGGCGATCGCCACTGCCATCAAGGACTCCACCGTTTGCGGGCTTTCGCGTGCCAACGACCGCGATATCTCACGCGCGGCCGAAGCGCTCAAGAGCGCGGCCAATGGCCGGATCCACACCTTCATCGCGACGTCGGCCCTTCACATGGAGAAGAAGCTGCGGATGACGCCGGACGAGGTCTTCGAGCAGGCCAGGCTTTCGGTCCGCTTTGCGCGCAATCTCGTCGCCGACGTCGAGTTCAGCCCCGAAGACGGCTATCGGAGTGATCCAGACTTTCTCTGCCGGGTGCTAGAAGCGGTCATCAACGAAGGCGCGACGACGATCAATGTCCCAGACACGGTGGGTTATGCCATACCGGAGCTCTACGGCAATTTCCTCAAGATGTTGCGCGAGCGCATCCCGAACAGCGACAAGGCGGTTTGGTCGGTGCACTGCCACAACGACCTGGGCATGGCGGTTGCCAATTCGCTCGCGGGTGTGAAGATCGGCGGCGCCCGGCAGGTCGAATGCACCATCAACGGCCTGGGGGAGCGCGCGGGCAACTGCTCCCTTGAGGAAGTCGTGATGGCAGTGAAGACCCGCAAGGATTACTTCGGGCTCGAGTTGGGCATCGATACGCGCCACATCGTTGCCGCAAGCCGCATGGTGAGCCAGACGACGGGGTTTGTGGTGCAGCCCAACAAGGCTGTGGTCGGCGCCAATGCCTTTGCTCATGCGTCCGGCATTCACCAGGACGGGGTGCTGAAGGCGCGCGACACATACGAGATCATGAGGGCGGAGGACGTGGGCTGGGCGGCCAACAAGATCGTCCTCGGCAAGCTCAGCGGTCGCAACGCGTTCAAGCAACGCTTGCAGGAACTGGGCGTGACGATGGAAAGCGAAGCGGACATCAACGCCGCGTTCGCCCGGTTCAAGGAGCTTGCCGATCGAAAAAGTGAAATATTTGACGAAGACATCCTCGCGCTCGTCAGCGACGAAGAACTCTCGCACGTTGGAGAACAGTTTGGCTTTGTGTCCTTGTCGCAGCACAGCGAAACGGGCGAGCGTCCCAAGGCTCGCGTCGTGTTCACGGTCAGCGGCAAGGAAGTCACTGGAGAGTCCGACGGCAATGGCCCGGTGGACGCTTCGCTGAAGGCGATCGAGTCGCATGTGAAGAGTGGCGCCGAGATGGTGCTCTATTCGGTCAATGCGATCAGCGGATCGACCGAAAGCCAGGGGGAGGTGACAGTGCGATTGCAGAATGCGGGCCGCGTGGTCAACGGTGTGGGGGCGGATCCCGATATCGTGGTCGCGTCGGCCAAGGCTTATTTGAGTGCGCTCAACAAGTTACAGAGCCAAGCTGAGAGAGTGGCAGCACAAGGCTAGTTTCTCGTGCTCCTTGTTTTCGATTGAAGAAAAGGATGCAAGTAACTGATATTGCGCGTTTTTTTTGATTTCGATACACTGCGGTTTTCTTTGTCGCCGCTGGAGATTTTTAATGCCCGAAGCCCGTCCCCACCGAGTTTCCAGCCAGCGGTTTCTTCCCGCCTTTCGCCTACTCGCCGTCGCGCTTTGCGCCACGGCGTTTTTATTGCCCGCTGCCAATGCGGCCAAGAAAGAGCCCACGAAGAAGACCCTGAACGCGGATACCAAGCGCAAGACGGTCTCGAGCACGCGCACTGCGGTGTCCAAGCGCAGCACGAGCGCCGCGAAGAGCGAGAAGGTTGTCAGCGGCGGACGCAACGTGGTCGCATCCATTCGCAAGAAGAATGGCCGTACCGAAGTGGCCGTGCAGCGGCGCTCGGTCGTTCGCGTCGCCGAACCTGCCCGCCAATCCTTCGGCCAGATCGCCGGCTTGCACAGCACGGAGGATGCACTCGATCTGAAGTCGAGCGTTGCCCTCGTCATCGATCAGGACACGCACGAAGTGCTGCTCAGCAAGAACGATCACGCCGTTCTGCCGATCGCTTCGTTGACCAAGCTCATGACAGGCCTGCTCATCAGCGAAGCCCAGCTTCCAACGGATGAGCTGATCACCATCACCCAGGACGACGTCGATACCGAGAAGAGAAGCAGTTCGCGCCTGACCGTCGGCTCGACCCTGCCGCGCGGCGAGTTGCTGCACCTGGCCTTGATGTCGAGCGAGAACCGCGCGGCCCATGCTCTTGGCCGTACATACCCGGGCGGATTGACGACTTTCGTCAGCGTCATGAACGCCAAAGCCAAGATGCTCGGCATGAAGGACACCCGGTATGTCGAACCGACCGGCCTATCGAGCCGCAATCAATCCAGCGCGCAGGATCTTGCCCTGCTCGTGAATGCCGCCTATTCCGATCCGACGGTGCGGCAACTATCGACCTCGCCGGAATACCAGGTCGAAGTCGGCAATCGCGTGTTGCAGTTCAACACCACCAACCGGCTCGTCAAGAGTCCTGACTGGGACATCGGCGTTCAAAAGACCGGCTACATCTCTGAGGCGGGCCAGTGTCTTGTGATGCAGGCGAAGATCGCGGGCCGCAAGCTGATCATGGTGTTCCTCGACTCGGCCGGCAAGTTCAGCCGCATAGCCGACGCCGAACGTGTGCGGCGCTGGGTGGAAGCGAACCACATGGTGAGCAAGGCTGCGCAGCAGCGCCTGGCGGCAAACAACGCAGGATGATTCCACCGCAGCCCTTCAAGGGCTATGGCGATGCGGCGCTCGCGGCGTCGGCCTTGTAGCCGAGCGCGTTCGATATTTCGTTGGCGGTCGCTTGAAGCTTGGGTAGCCATCCATCATCCAGGCGATCCGCCGGTGCGGAGATCGAGAGACCGGCAACCAGCTTTCCCTGATCGTCGTAGATGCCTGCCGCCATGCAGCGCACGCCGAGTTCGAGCTCCTCGTTGTCACGCGCGATGCCGTACTGGCGAGCCTTCGAAAGCTCCCTCTCGAGAATCGGCAGCTGCGTGATGCTGTTGCGCGTGTGGCCAGCTAACCCGGTGCGCGTGGCGTAGCTTCGGACGCGCTGGGGTTCATCCACCGCCAGAAAGAGCTTTCCCGTTGAGGTCAGATGCAACGGAGCCCGGCCACCGATCGCGCGCACCACCTGCATTCCCGAGCGTTCGCTATAGGCCCGCTCGATGTAGACGATCTCGTCGCCCTGGCGCATGCTCAGGTTCACCGGTTGTTGGGTCAGTTTGTGCAGCTCCCGCATGGGCGCCATCGCGGCGTCCCGCACGTTGAGGCGTCCCTTGACCAGATTGCCGAGTTCCAGCAGGCGCATGCCGAGCCGGTAGCTTCCAGCTTCGGGGCGATCCACGAAGCGGCCGACCGCCAGGTCGTTCAGGATGCGGTGCGTGGTCGACGGATGAAGCCCCGTTTTCTCGCTGATCTCCTTGAGCGATATCGCCTCTTCGCGTGAAGCGAGGACGTCGATCAAGGAAAACATTCGCTCGATGACCTGGATCACGGGCGTGGCTGGAACGTCGGATTGGATTTTTCGCATGTGCAACACGGTTTTGGACCGGTCGCGATTTTACGTGGTGAAATGACTTGGCGCCTGCCACCGTCCGTCAATCAGTACCTCGTGCGGTGCGTAGCGCGCCTTGTAGTTCATCTTGGAGCTTCCTTCGATCCAGTAGCCCAGATACACGTGCGGCAGCCCAAGCTTGCGCGCCTGCTGGATCTGCCAAAGCACGCTGTAGTTGCCATACCCGGCGCCCGGCTCGGGTTCGTAGAAGGTGTAGACGGCCGAAAGCCCATCGTTGAGCACGTCGAGGATGGAAACCATCTTCAGAGCGCCTGGGCTGCCGTCGGGCAGGGTTTCGCGAAACTCCACGAGGCGCGAGTTGACCCTGCTTTGCAGCAGGAACTGGGTGTATTGGTCGATGCTGTCGTGGTCCATGCCGCCACCCGCATGCCGCCCGTTCTGGTAGCGCAAATAGAGCTGATAGTGCTCGGGGACAAAGCACAGTTTCAGCACGCGCGCTTGCAGATTGGCGTGGCGGGTCTGGGCGCGGCGTTGGCTTCGGGTCGGACGGAACTCGTTGACTAGCACACGCAACGGAATGCATGCATTGCATCCGTCGCAATAGGGCCGATAGGTGAACATGCCGCTTCGACGGAACCCGCTCAGTACGAGATCCGAATAGGCGTCGTTGTGGATGAGGTGGCTGGGCGTGGCAACCTGCGAGCGCGCCTGCCGGTCCGGCAGATAGCT
Source organism: Variovorax sp. 05N34 (assembly GCF_056397405.1). NCBI lineage: Bacteria > Pseudomonadati > Pseudomonadota > Betaproteobacteria > Burkholderiales > Comamonadaceae > Variovorax > Variovorax sp. 05N34. The sequence continues at coordinate 519,792 of NZ_JBFTNI010000001.1, read as the reverse complement.
GCACGGATAGGGAGCCGTCGCGTAGAACTGCAGCGTATGGAGCGGAAGGTCCTTGAGGTGCGTCACGTCTTTGGCAAGGGTCGCGCGGACAGGAGTTCGTTCCAGTATACGGGGTCGAAGCGCCACACAGGAGCGTCCATGAGGTGCGCGTGGGCGACGTGCGACACGAAGCGCTGGCGCGGCATTTCCCGGGCGCCGAGGCTGGCAAGATGGGCCGTGTTCTGCTGGCAGTCGATCATGGCGATGCCGTGATGCAAGCAGAAGGAGACGAGCGCAGCCAGTGCGATCTTGGATGCGTCGGGTCTTCGCGCGAACATGGATTCGCCGAAGACCGCGCGCCCGATTCCGACGCAGTAGAGTCCGCCGACGAGTTGACCGTCGACCCACGTTTCGACGCTGTGGGCATGCCCCGCGCGGTGAAGTGCGGTGTAGGCGCGCACCATTTCCGGAAGAATCCACGTGCCGCTCTGGCCCGCGCGCGGGGTTTGCGAGCAATTCGAGATCACCTTCACAAAATCTTGGTCGATGCGGACTTCGCAGCCTTCGGTGGCGACGAATCGAAGGAGCGTCTTGCGAAGAGAGCGGTGAAGCTTGAATCGAGCGGTTTCCAGCACCATGCGCGGATCGGGACTCCACCAAAGAATGGGCTGGCCGTCGCTGAACCACGGGAAGATTCCTTGGGCGTACGCCTGCAGCAGGCTTGCGACGTCCAGCGACCCGCCGGCTGCGAGCAGACCGGGAACCGGGTCGGCATCGCCCCACGCCATGGCCGCGTCAGGCAAGGGGTCACCGGGGTCTAGCCAGGGCAATTGCATTTTGGAATGGTTACACGCTTCGGCCAGATCGCAGTCAGTCAATGCCGAAAGTACCCGAAGCCCATATAGTCGTTATCTGTTCCGAAAATTTCCTCCAGACAAAAAGGACTACGGTGACAACTGAAACGAACCCCGCGCGCTTCGGGAGCGGCCAGGCAGTCAGGCGGCTCGAAGACGAAGACTTGCTGGCCGGTACCGGCCGCTATACCGATGACGTCGCGCTGCCGGGCCAAGCCTGGCTGAGCTTCGTTCGCTCTCCGTACCCGCACGCCAAGCTGGTCTCGGTGGACACGGCGTCCGCCACCGGCATGCCGGGCGTGCTCGGCGTCTACTCCGGTGCCGATCTGGCGCAAGCCGGCGTCAAGCCGATGCCGGGCGCTGCCGGGTTCAAGCGCGCCGACGGCTCGGACTGCGCCACGCCGCCGCGACGCGCGCTGGCCGTCGAGCGGGTGCGCTTTGTGGGCGAGCCGGTGGCCGTCGTTGTCGCGGAGACCGCGCAACAAGCGCGGGACGCTGCCGAAGCGGTGATGGTCGAGTACGAAGAACTGCCTATGGTTGTCGATCTGCCTGGCGCAACTGCGGACGGTGCGCCGCTGATCTGGGATGAGGCCACTGGCAATATCGCGGCCGAGATGCGCCACGGCAGCAGCGAGGCCACGGCCGAAGCGTTCGCCAAGGCCAAGCACATCGTCGCGCTCGACGTCATCAACCAGAGGGTCGTCGCGCTCACGATCGAGCCGCGTTCCGTGCTCGTCGATTTCGACGCTGCATCGGAGCGGCTCACGATCCGCATGAGCACGCAAATGCCCTCGGGTGTTCGCGACTCCGTTTGCGACGCCATCGGCTTGCCCAAGGAAAAAGTGCGCGTGGTCGTCGGCGATGTCGGCGGCGGTTTCGGCATGAAGACCGGTGCGTATCCCGAAGACATCGCTGTCGCGTTCGCAGCGCGCGCCCTGCGGCGGCCGGTCAAGTGGATCGCCGAGCGAAGCGAAGAATTTCTTTCGACGTCGCATGGCCGCGACATCGAGGCGCGCGCCGAGTTGGCGCTCGACGGGCAGGGCAAAATCCTTGGCCTTCGGATCAAGACCCATGCGAACGTCGGTGCCTATGCGACTGGCACCGGGGTTGCGATCCAACTGCTCATCGGGCCATGGGTGCAAACCAGCGTCTACGACATCCAGAACATCGATTTCCATTTCAAGGCGGTGCTGACCAACACGGCACCAACGGGCGCCTATCGGGGAGCAGGCCGTCCGGAGGCCATCTACACGATGGAGCGCTTGATGGACGAAGCTGCCCGCCAGACGGGCATCGACCGTATCGAGCTGCGCCGGCGCAATTTCATCCGTCCAGAGCAGATGCCGTACACGAACCCGATGCACCAGACTTATGACACGGGGCAGTTCGAATCGGTCATGAACCAGGCATTGGCGCTGGCGGACTGGCAGGGTTTCGATGCGCGCGCAGCCGAGTCGAAGCAGGCGGGGCGCGTTCGCGGGCTCGGCATCGCCACATTCCTGGAGTGGACTGGTGGCAATGTCTTCGAGGAACGGGTGACCGTATCGGTCCAGGCCGACGGCATGATCGAAGTGTTTTCCGCCGTCAACGCAATGGGACAGGGCATCGCGACCACCTTGGCGCAATTGGTTGTCGATGCATTCGGCGTACCCATCGAAAAAGTGAAGATCATCCTGGGCGACACGGATCGTGGGGATGGATTCGGCAGCGCCGGTTCCCGATCGCTTTTCACGGGCGGATCCGCGGTTCGGGTGGGGTCCGAACGGACCATCGACAAGGCGAAGGAACTCGCGGCGCAGGAACTCGAAGTTTCCCCAGCCGACGTCGAGTACTCGGCGGGAGTCTTCAAGGTCGCAGGCACCGATCTCTCGGTCGATCTGTTCACGCTGGCAGGCCATCAACCTGATCGGCAGATCTTCGTGGACTCGACCAGCACGGTGTCGGGCCCGACGTGGCCCAACGGATGCCACATCACCGAGGTGGAAATCGACCCGCCGACGGGCGAAGTCAGTGTGCTGCGCTATGCCTCAGTCAATGACGTCGGACGTGTGGTCAATCCACTGATCGTCCGCGGCCAGTTGGAGGGTGGGGCGGTGCAGGGGATCGGCCAGGCGCTTTACGAGCAAGTGGTGTACGACCCCCAAACCGGGCAGCCATTGACAGGCAGCCTGATGGACTACGCCGCTCCGAGAGCCGAGACGCTTGCGTCGATGTTCCGCATGGAGATGGACGAGTCGACGCCCTGTAAGAACAACCCGTTGGGCGTGAAGGGAGTCGGCGAACTCGGCACCATCGGCGCGACGCCGGCCATTGTCAATGCGGTGGCCGACGCACTGGCGCGGAACGGCATGGCCGACCGCACGCCGCACCTGGACATGCCGCTGACGCCGGCCCGGGTCTGGCAGTTGATGGCTTCGGCGGGTTGAGCCGCCCGCTGTCAGAAATTCAGAAATCCTCGAGCGGCAATCCGACGTAGTTTTCAGCCAGGGACGTCGAGGCCGCGCGCGAATGAACCAGGTAGTCGAGTTCGGCTTCCTGGATCTTCTGGCCGAATTCGCCGGTTTCTGGAAATCGGTGCATCAGTGACGTGAACCACCACGAGAAGCGCTCGGCCTTCCACACGCGACGCAGACAGAGGTCGGAGTAGCGGTCCAGCGCCGAAGCGGACTTCTCGCCATAGAAAATTTCGAGGGCGCGCGAGAGGTAACCGACATCCGCCGTCGCCAGGTTCAATCCCTTGGCACCTGTGGGCGGGACGATGTGCGCCGCGTCGCCTGCCAGGAAGAGGCTCCCGAAGCGCATCGGCTCGGCCACGAAGCTGCGCAGCGGCGCGATGCTTTTTTCGAGCGAAGGGCCGGTCACGAGACGCTCGCGGGCTTCAGGGTCCAGCCGCAGTCGCAGTTCATTCCAGAATGCGTCGTCGCTCCAGTTCTCGACCCGTTCATCTGTCGGCACCTGAACGTAGTAGCGGCTGCGCGTGGCGCTGCGCATGCTGCAAAGGGCAAATCCGCGCGACGTGTTGGCGTAAATCAGTTCATGCGAAACAGGCGGGACATCCGCCAGCACGCCCAGCCAGCCGAAGGGATAAACCTTTTCGTACATGTGCAGCGACTGCGCAGGAACACTGGCGCGGCTCACGCCGTGATAGCCGTCGCATCCGGCGATGAAGTCGCACTCGATTTCGTGCGTTGCGCCGTCTTTTTCGTATCGGACGCGCGGGGCAAGCGTGTCGAAATCGTGCAGGCTGACCTGCGATGCGCTGTAGACGGTGGTGAGGCTCTCGGCGTCGCGGGCGGCCATCAGGTCGCGAGTGACCTCCGTCTGCCCATAGACAGTGACCTGTTTCCCGCCGGTGAGCCCATGCATGTCGATGCGATGGCGGGCACCTTTGAACAGCAACTCGATGCCTTCGTGCGGCAGCCCTTCGGTCTTGGCTCGGGCGTCGACGCCTGCGCGGGACAGGAGGTCCATCGTGACCTGTTCCAGGACGCCCGCACGGATGCGTCCGAGCACGTATTCGCTCGTCTGGCGTTCAATGATGATGTTGTCGATGCCTGCCTTGTGCAGCAACTGCCCGAGCAAGAGTCCGGCAGGACCTGCTCCGATGATGGCGACCTGTGTTCGCATGGTTGTCTCCTGATGGCGTGCCGCCGAGCGTAGGGCGCCAAGGTGGTTTCGTGACGGCGCGAGTTCATGCTCTGTGCGATCATGAGGCCACCTGCGCGATCATCGCGCAACAGTTCTTTCATGACCATCGCAAAACAAGACTTCATCGAAGGCGTCGCCAAAGGAATGGCCGTACTGGAAAGCTTTGATACCGAGCGCCAACGGCTCAACGCGACGCTGGCTGCGGAGCGTGCCGGGCTGACGCGTGCTGCGGCGCGTCGGCATCTGCTGACGCTTTCACACCTCGGCTACCTCGAAACCGACGGCAGCTATTTCTGGATGGCGCCGAAGGTCTTGCGCTTTTCAGGCAGCTATCTGGCGTCCTCCAGGCTGCCGCGCGCACTGCAGCCGACGCTGAACCGGCTCGCCGCCCAGACGCAGGAATCGTTCTCGGCCGTGGTGCTCGACGGAGAGGAAGTGGTCATCGTCGCGCGCAGCGGGAGCTACGGGGCGCCCAACCGAGTGCTGGCTTACGGACTTCATCTCGGTGCGCGTCTGCCGGCGCATGCGACTTCGACGGGCCGTGTCCTGCTCGCAGCCCTCAGCGCCGCGCAGCTCACCCAGTGGCTCAAAGGGCGAAGCCTTCCGCGCCTCACTCCGCACACGCTGACCCAGCTGCGGATGCTCCGTCAGCGCGTGGCGCAGGTTCGCAAGGACGATTTCTGCTTTGCCAGCGAAGAACACGAACTCGGCGTGCAGGCCTTGGCGGTTCCGCTGCGCGACATGCAGGGCCACACCGTTGCGGCACTCAACGTCGTGCTTTCAGGGGGCCACCACAAGGAAGAGGCATTGCGACGCGACATGCTGCCGCTGCTGTTCGAGGCTGCGCGTGAGGTGAGGGCGCTTCTGTGAGCAATGAACCTGATCGCCGCTACGATCTCCAATCAGCCCAGACGGGTACGGACGACTGACCATGCGACTCCTGCTGCTTGAAGACGACGTGATGATCGGCGAGACCGTGCTCGATTTGCTGCGTGCGGAGCAGTATGCGGTCGACTGGGTCAAGGACGGCGAAACCGCGGACAGTGCGCTTCGCTCGCAGCAATACGACCTCGTCCTGCTCGACCTCGGTGTGCCGCGCCGGGACGGCCTCGATGTGCTGCGTGCGCTGCGTGCCCGCAAGCAGCGCATGCCGGTGCTGATCGCCACCGCGCGCGATTCCGTCCGGCAGCGTATCGAGGGATTGGATGCCGGCGCCGACGACTACGTGCTGAAACCCTACGATCTCGACGAGCTCCTGGCGCGCATTCGCGCCCTTTTGCGCCGAGCCTCCGGGCGGGCGGAGCCGGTCTATGAGCACAAGGGTGTGACGGTCAATCCGGCCACCCGCGAAGTCAGCGTTGCCGGGCAGCCGGTAATGCTTTCCGCCCGCGAATGGGCGGTGCTGGAGCCGCTGCTCGCGCGTCCGGGGATGGTGCTGTCCCGGGCGCAGCTCGAAGAAAAGCTCTACAGCTGGAAGGACGAGATCAGCAGCAATGCCGTGGAGGTGTACGTACACGGACTGCGAAAGAAGCTCGGCGCCGACCTGATCCGGAATGTGCGCGGCGTCGGCTACATGGTTCCCAAGGAATGACGGGCGCATGAAATCACTTCGTGCGCGTCTCCTGTGGTTTCTCCTTGCCGCCATCCTGATGGCCGCCGGCATCCAGGGCTTCGTGGCCTACAGGACAGTGCTTCACGAAGCCGACGACATTTTTGATCACCACATGCAGCAAATGGCGCTTTCGCTGCGTGCCGGGCTGCCGCCCAGCGCGACTGTGGGCGGACTCGGTGGTCTTGGCGCGGGCGAAGAAAACTTCGAATTCATCGTACAGGTCTGGACCGCCGACGGCATCCGCATCTTCGAGTCCGCCGCTCAGGCGGCACTGCCTCAGCGAGCGGTCCTGGGATTTTCGAACGTCCAGGCGCGGCGCACGACCTATCGCGTGTTTTCGATGCAAGCCGGCCCATTGGTGATCCAGGTCGCACAGGACATGGCCGCTCGCCGCCGAATGGCGGGATCGCTGGCGTTGCGCACGGTCGGCCCGATCGCGCTCGCTGCGCCTTTGCTGATGCTGGTCGTCTGGTGGGTGGTCAGCCGTTCGCTTGCGCCGGTCGCGCGCGTCCGCGGGCAGGTTGCCGCGCGGCAGGCCGATGATCTGTCGCCCTTGAGCGAAGACGACCTTCCCGAGGAAGTTCGGCCGCTGGTGCATGAACTCAATCTGCTTTTCGATCGTGTTCAGAAGGCCTTTGACGCGCAGAAGCACTTCGTGGCCGATGCGGCGCACGAACTGCGCTCGCCGTTGACCGCAATCAAGCTGCAGGTGCAGGGGCTGCAGCGCGCGCCCGATCAACCCACCCGCGACCTTGCTATCGCGAGGCTGGCTGCGGGCATCGACCGTGCGGCCAGGCTTGTCGAGCAGATGCTCGCGTTGGCGCGGCACGAGGCCAGCGCGGCGGCGGGGGCGGAGCGCGAAACCATCAGCCTGCCGGAGGTAGTCCGTCTGGCAATCTCCGATGCAGTTGCCGCAGCGCAGGCGCAAGACATCGACGTCGGACTCGTACGGGCGGATCCGGCGACGGTCACCGGTCAGGCAGAGGCAGTGCGAATGATGGTCCGAAATCTCCTCGACAACGCCGTCAAGTACACGCCGGGCGGTGGCCGCGTGGACGTCGCTGTTCTCAGGCTCGCAGATGGAGTCGAACTCACGGTCGACGACAGCGGCCCTGGCATTGCCGCAGATGAACGCGAGCGGGTGCTCGATCGCTTCTACCGTTCCGGCGAGCCGCAGGTGCCCGGCAGTGGACTCGGTCTCGCCATCGTGAAGTCAATCGCCGAGCTGCACGGTGCCACCGTATCGCTCGATCATTCAAAAACCCTCGGCGGTCTTCGCGTAGTGGTTCGCTTCGCACCCGACATCTAAGTGCGCCCGGAGCGCCATCAGACGCGCCTGAATTTAAGGCGCGCTTAAGCGTGCGGCGCGACATTCCTTTCGTTGATTTCAAAACCCTCGAAAGGATCACAAATGAAGAACCGTTTGAACTCTCCCCGGGCACTTGTCCTTTCGCTGGCCGCAGCCGGTCTGATCGGCGCCGCCGCCACAGGTGCCTACACCAGCGCCAACGCCCTGGGTTCCACGCCCACGGCCACAGCGCTCGCCGCCGCACCGCAGGTTTCCATGCCTGACTTCTCCAGCATCACCGCCGAGACCGGCCCTGCTGTCGTCAACATCAGCGTCGTCGGTACCAAGGCTGCTTCGGAAGGGCCCCAAGCCATGCAGGGAATGGACCCGGATGATCCGATGTTCGAATTCTTCCGCCGCTTCCAGGGCCAGATCGGCCCGCGCGGTCAGCAGCAGCAGCGTGAAGTGCCGGTTCGCGGCCAGGGCTCCGGCTTCATCGTGAGCGCCGACGGCATCATCCTGACCAATGCCCACGTGGTGAAGGACGCCAAGGACGTCACCGTGAAGCTCACCGACCGCCGCGAGTTCCACGCGAAGGTGCTGGGCTCCGATCCGAAGACGGACGTCGCCGTTCTCAAGATCGATGCGAAGAACCTGCCGACTCTCGCCATGGGCAAGACCAAGGATCTGAAGGTCGGCGAATGGGTGCTCGCAATCGGTTCCCCGTTCGGATTCGAGAACACCGTGACCGCTGGCGTTGTGAGCGCAAAGGGCCGCTCGTTGCCTGACGACGGCTACGTTCCGTTCATCCAGACCGACGTGGCAGTGAATCCCGGCAATTCCGGTGGTCCGCTGATCAATACGCGCGGCGAAGTGGTCGGCATCAATTCGCAGATCTACAGCCGCAGCGGTGGCTACCAAGGCGTTTCGTTCGCGATTCCGATCGACGTGGCGATCCAGATCAAGGATCAGATCGTCGCCACTGGCAAGGCGAGCCATGCCCGTCTGGGCGTCGCGGTGCAAGAGGTCAATCAGACATTCGCCGATTCCTTCAAGCTCGACAAGCCCGAAGGCGCGTTGGTCTCGAACGTCGAGAAGGGCGGCCCCGCCGATCAGGCCGGATTGCGCTCGGGCGACGTCATCCGCAAGGTCGATGGCGATGCGATCGTGTCTTCGGGCGATCTGCCCGCAGTGATCGGCCAGAAGAAGCCCGGCACCAAGATCACGCTTGAAGTGTGGCGCCAGGGCTCGCGCGAAGAGATCACCGCCAAGCTCGGCGACGCCTCGGACAAGGCCGCAACCGTCGCGAAGAACGACGACGCAGGGAATCAAGGCAAGCTCGGCTTGGCTCTGCGACCGCTGCAACCTGAAGAGCAGCGCGAGGCCTCGGTCGACGGTGGCCTGCTGATCGTCAACGTCGGCGGTCCGGCTGCCTTGGCCGGCGTCCAGACTGGCGACGTTCTGCTTGCCATCAACGGCACGCCTGCGAAAAACATCGATCAGGTCCGCGCCGTCGTGGCCAAGGCCGACAAGTCGGTTGCCTTGCTCATCCAGCGCGATGGCGACAAGATCTTCGTGCCTGTTCGCCTGAGCTGACCCGGATACGGGCTGCGACACCGTGTTCGAGACTTAGTACCCGGTTCGCGGCCCGGCCGAGGCGCAATGTGCCAAATTACCTTGGCGGATATTTCTGGCAGCTGTAACAATTCTTGAAACGGCTGAATAAGAGATTTCCCTATGGCACTCCGCGACATTGCGCTCACTGTTCTCGAGTTGGAACCGAATGAATTTCATTGGGTGCTGATGGAACCGGTACAGGCGGAGACCGAGGACTGCCTTGGGTACCGGCCGATCGATTCGTCGACGCAAGGATTGCCCGATTATTCGGAAGCGCTGATCCAGGGTGCGTCAGCCCTACGGGTGTTGCAGGGGCTCGCGCCGTTCGGCAAGCCGAGGAATCCGGTGGGCATGGGCGAAAGCGTCGCCGGCGACTTCCTGGAGAAGGAAGACAAGTCCTCGTCAAATTCATCTAGCTCCGCCAACGGCCCTGACTCGTGTATGTTCACGACCGGTCACCCGGTGTTGTAGTCGAGCGTCGCTGCTGTTGCGCGATCGGGTTTCGATCGGGAGTCTCTCCCGCCTCCAGGATTTGAACGATGCCAAGACTTATCGTGCTGCAGAAAAACGGGTCGGCCAAGCAGGTCAACATCACGGGGACGCCATTTGTCATCGGTCGCGCCGACAGCTGCGATCTGGTTCTGGACAGTCCGTTGGTGAGCAGGTCTCATGCTGTCTTCGAAACCGTCGGGAATGCGATGACGATCCGCGATCTTCAAAGCCACAACGGAACCTACGTCAACGGTGATCGGGGTGATGTGAGCGCCTTGAGCAGCGGTGACGAGATCAAGATCGGCAGCTATCAGATCCGTTTTCTGGCAAGCGAATCTCCGATTGGTGCAGCCGAGGCGCTTCGGCTCGTGACCATTCCCGGCAAACTATCCGACATCGACATGCTCAAGCTCAGCGGCAAAGCCTGAGGTCGGCGCGGCTTCGGGGAGCAACCGAGGCCTGCATGGCACCCCTGAAGCGGGTGCGATACTCCCGGTGCCCGGCAGAAAACAGCACCCATGCAGCAAAAGAGAAACGACAGCGGCGAGCTGAACTTTTATCTACTGAAGTGCCTGGTCGCGCTGATCGATCATTCACACGTATCGCGAGCGGCGGACGCGCTTTCAATCAGCCAGCCCGCAATGAGCCGTGCGATGAGCCAACTGCGTGCAGTCACCGCAGACCCGATTCTTGTACGAGGCGGAAGCGGGCTCATACCCACCGCCAAGGCGATTCAGCTGCGCGACTTTGCCGATCGCATCCTCCGAGAGATGGACGAACTGCTCGGTGACGCGGTGGCCTTCGATCCCGGGACTACCCAATATGAGTTCCGGATGGTGGTCACCGATTACCTCGAATGCGTATTCATTGAAGGTCTGCTGAAACGATTAAGCGCCGCCTTCCCGCGAATCAGCGTATTGACGCGCCATCCCGTGCATCCTTCCCACTTCAACAAGGTGCTGGAGGCCGGCGAAGTGGATTTCGCCGCTGGAATTTTGCCCATGAGTCTTCGCGACTTGCGGCACCGTTTGCTGTTCAGAGATCACATCGTTTGCGGCGCTCGGAAGGATCATCCCGCAGTGGGCCGAACCCTGTCGCCCAAGGAGTTTGCGGCGCTCGAGCACCTTGTGATCATGCCAAACACAGTGAACTGCTTTGGCGAATCGGTGGACCAGGTCCTCGGCGCACAAGGGTACCGGCGCAATCGCCGGTTCGTCACACCCAACTACCTGACTGCTCCGCACCTGCTTGCTGATTCCGACATGGTCGCGCTTTTGCCTGCATCTTTGCTGAAGCGTTTCAGCAATGAACTGGGTTTGGCGGAAGTGCTATTGCCGGTGCATGTACCTCCGTTGGATATCTATCTTTCCTGGCATGACCGCACGCATCGGCATGCCGCCCACACCTGGTTTCGCGACCAGGTCGTGAAGAGCCTCCAGCCGCTTACTCAGGCCCCTTAGCTGTCAAGGCTGGCGCGTGCCCAGCGCGCCAATCCAATTGGCGCATAGCGCATATCCGCGCCCGCCATGGACAACGATCCTTCGACTCCCAATACTTTGCCCGTCGCCGCTATATGTCTCTGCTATGTCCTATCGAATCATTCGAACCGTTGACGACCTGGCACAGCTGCCGGATGAAGAATTGCTGGCAAGTCTCGGCGCCCTGCGCGCTGCGATCGTTGAAGCAAAGCGACAACACGGAGTCGCTGTGCGGGAACACGTCATACCTTCTGGATCACCTTTCACCTTTCCTTCGTTCAACTGGCGCCCGAAAGGTCCACAGCGCCTCGATACACCCGTCCAACTCAAGCCCGAGACGCCGATTGATGAACTTGCCGTGCGTGCAAGCGCGAGAGAAGCGTTGCGCGAACTCAGCATCTTCTGCATCGAGGATCTGTCGGCCATCAGCGAGCAAGAGTTGCTGAACGAAGAGGCGATCGGCGCAAGAACTGTCGGAAGATTGCGTGAAATGCTGGCTCGCGTGGGACTCGACTTTCTTCCGAACCCCAATGTCGAAGAGCGCGCGCATGAGCAAAGCAAGGCGGTGCTCGCCTTGCCGTCCGACGCTCGCGCGCTCGCCCTGCGCGGGCTCGTGGACTCAGCGTTCGTTTCCTCGCTGGGGCTGAGGTCATCCACATTGAGCAGGGCGCTCGCCCATGGCTTCGAGACGGTCGGCCAATTGCGGCGGCTGACACTTGCTTCGCTATGCGAAAACTTTGGCAAGCGCGAAGCGCGAGAGATCTACGACCTGTTGCTGGCCACCGATTGTCCCTTCACCAGTTCAGCCTCTCCAATCGATCTTTGGCGCCATGGTCTGATGATGGCGAAGGAACTCCCGGTCCCTACGGCAGGCGAAACCCCCATTGCCGAATTGCGGCCTTGGCTGGGCACGTCGGTGGACTCGTTGAGTGCTTGCGGCATTGATACGCTCGGCAGTCTCCGAAGCGTCGCTGCTCAAGGAGACGTTGCTTCTTTCCGCGGAATGGGGCGCGTCACGTCCGATCGGGTTCTTGGCTTTCTCGGATCCTACGTGGCGCCGCAACCATATCGGCGCGGCATGTCAACTGCGACAGGCTTCCCCGCCTGATCGAGTGTTCGTTCCATCTGCGGCTTTGTCCGCGGATGGACTTGGTGCAAGATGTCACGACCCTTGACTCCATCCATCTCATGAAATTGCACCTTTGTACTAGCGCAGTTGCTATTGGCCTTCTGTGTTCGGCGCATGTCAACGCTCAGTCCCAACCCTCCAAGAAGATTGAGGCTGATTGCTATGCGCAGCAGGCCGCGCTTGAAAAAGACATGCGTGCCGCTCGTTCGAGAGGGCAGATGCTGCGTCGGCGCCAACTCCAGGAATCCCTGGACGCCTTGCGAAGCCGCTGCGATGAAATCGCCTCGCAGGAAAGTCACGAAGCGCGCGTCATGCGGCAGAAGAATGTGGTCCTGCAATTGAGGCTCGATCTTGATCGCGCCGAAGAGGATTTGCGGAAGCTCGTGGCTGAGAAGAAGTAGATCGGAAGTGGAGAAGTAGGGGCGCCACCCGCCTGACTTCTCCGGTCTAAGACGCGGCCGCAGTCCGGAAGTCGCAAGTGCAGCGAGTGAAAGGCGCAAACAATGGCACAAACCGAAATCACAAAGAAAAAGCCCGCTACAAAAATGTAGCGGGCTTTCCAGAGGCCTTGCGGCTTGTAGTGGCTCCTCGACCTGGGCTCGAACCAGGGACCTACGGATTAACAGTCCGGCGCTCTACCGACTGAGCTATCGAGGAACAAGCCTCAAATTATAGCGTCGTTTTTTGGCTTTTCAGACTCGACGCAACAACCTGCATTTTTTTCATCCCAAGTTCGACGACGTTCGCATCATGGTCATCAGTCGGCCCGCAGCGGCTTCGGGATCGGGATCGGAAATGATCGCGCGCACCACCGCCACCGACCCCACACCTGTCGCCAGAACATCGGCCATGCGTGCCGCATCGATACCTCCGATGCCGACCTGCGGATAGCCTCGCAGCAGCCGAGCGTAAGCATCCAGTCGTGCGACGCCTTGTGGTGCCGTGGCCATCTGCTTCAGGGTAGTGGGATACACCGCACCCATCGCGATGTAGCTCGGGCTCACGGCATCAGCGCGCACCATCTCCGCGTACCCGTGCGTGCTGACGCCAAGGCGGAGGCCCGACGATTGGATCGACTTCAGATCCTGTGGTGTCAGCGCGTCGAGGTCTTCCTGACCGAGATGAAGGCCGTAGGCTCTCGCCTCGATGGCTGCACGCCAATGATCGTTGATGAACAGAAGACTCTCCGTGCCGCGCACCGCTTCCACCGCCGCGCGGACCTCTTGGGCAATTGCTTTCGCGTCTTTCGATTTGAAGCGCAACTGAACAGTCGGCACGCCAGACTTGGCCATGCGCCCCACCCATTGCGAATCTGGCAGTACGGCATAGAGGCCCAACTTCTGCGGACACTGGGGGAACGCGTCTTCGCGAGAAGCGGGCGGGAATGCCCTCATGCCGAAGTCGACCGGGTTGTCGGGCCACGCGTTTGCATCGAAGGTGCCGGTGCGTCGCGTTTGCGCATCCCATGCATTTGCAAGGCACTCGGCGTCGACTTCGATAAAGCCGAATGCGGCGCATGCTTGCTTGGCGCCGCGATAGACGCTTCCTGTCGACGAGAAAGCATCGGCCGTGTTGCTGCTCTCCCCAAAGCGACCTGCGTGCGCCTTGACGATGGCATGTGCGATGGCGCTCGCGTCTTCAGGCGAATTCATGATGTTCATTGCGTCCACCGCATTCGGGGTTGATATTCAGGCTTGATGCCAGAAGGGGGTCCCAAGCACCGGCGTGCTCGGCTGAGCAGAGAGCTGTGCGGCCATGGCGCCGGCACGATGCGCCTCTCGACCGGCGTGCACCGCGTCCGCGAATGCACCCGCCATGGCGACCGGATCTTGGGCGAGTGCAACGGCAGTGTTGAGCAGCACGCCGTCGTAACCCCATTCCATGACTTGGCAGGCGTGAGACGGCAGACCGAGGCCGGCATCGACGAGCAGCGGCACCGTCAAGCGCTCGCGCAGCATCTGGAGCGCATATGGATTGACCGGCCCGCGGCCGGTGCCAATTGGCGCTGCCCAAGGCATCACGGCCTGGCATCCGACATCGACGAGCCTTTGGCATAGCACGAGGTCTTCGGTGCAGTATGGCAATACCTGAAACCCGTCTCGGATCAATTGCGATGCGGCATCGACCAGGTTCAGCGTGTCGGGTTGGAGCGTGTAGTCGTCGCCGATGAGTTCGAGCTTGATCCACGGCGTGTCGAACAGTTCGCGCGCCATCTGCGCCGTGGCGATGACTTCCTGCACGCTGTGGCAGCCAGCAGTGTTGGGCAGCACCGGCACATCAAGTCGCCGCAGAAGGTCCCAGAAACCGTTGTCGCTGCCGGATGTGCCCGACGCCGCCGTCTGGCGGCGCAGCGAGGCGGTCAGCATCGCGGGTCGCGCCCTGCAAACCGCAGCTTCGAGGATATCCGGCGATGGGTAACGCGCAGTGCCGAGCAGAAGGCGGCTCTGAAAAGGCTGCCCGTACAGCACGAGCGGGTCATTCGCGGGGTAAGAGGAATTCATGGTGTTCTCAGCCGCCCGTCACCGGACGGATCACTTCAATGCGGTCGTCGGCGTGCAGCGTGTGCGACGAGTAACTCGATCGCGGGACGAACTGGCGATTCACTGCCGCGGCGAAAGGCGGCGTGGCGTTGATGAGGCGCAGCGCGTCGACGAGCTTGGATTCGGGCGGGAGCGTATGAGGAAGGTCGTTGATCAGAATCTTCATGAGATTGCCTCTTCCAGGCCGGCCGGCAGATCGAAACGGCCAGCTAGGGTCGAGTGCCCGTTCGCGAGCATCTCCATCGCCATATCGAGAATGGCGGGTGCGATCATGAACCCGTGCCTGTACAGGCCGTTGATCTGCATCACACCGGGGCGCGGGTGGCGCACGGCTGGCAGATTGTCGGGAAGGGTGGGACGGCATTGTGTCGCGATTTCGATGATGCGGGCCTCCGCGAAGCCGCTATGCACGGAATACGCTGCGCTCAACAGTTCGAGCGTGGAACGCACGCTGGCGGGCGACATGTCATCCGACTCGATCTCGGTCGCTCCGATGACGAACACGCTCCCAGGCTTGGGCGCGATGTAGAGCGGATATCGCGGATGCACCAGTCGCGTCGGGCGTCGCAGCGTGACCTCAGGTGCGTGCACGCGGATGACTTCGCCGCGCACGCCGCGAATCGCGTTCCACTGAGGACGCGCGCCCAGGCCCCTGCAGTCGATCACGCGTTCGGGTTGGCCCGGCGATCCGGGCGCGAAGTCGTCGAGCGTGCGCGGAGTGTGCCAGTGCAGGCGCACCCCAGGCAGCGCTTGGAGCGTCTCGAGCAAAGCGGCTAACAACTCGCGATTGTCGAGTTGGCCTTCGCCTGGCAAGAGCAGGCCTTGCGCGAATCGCCGCCCCAATGAGGGCTCGACGGCAACGATGCCTTCAGCGTCGAGCGTTTGCATGGCGGGGAGATCAGGCACTGCCGCGCGCGTCCCGGCGAGCACGCGCGACAGCCGAGACGCCTCCGCGCTGTCCTGCCGATGCCACAGCACCAAGGTTCCTTCGCGCTGGAAGAAGACCGGCCCGGCGAGGGATTCGATCAACTCGGGCCAGCGTTCGAGTGCGTAGTGGCCCATGCGCACCACGGAAGGCGGCGCCACCGCGGATTCGGCCAGCGGCGCCAGCATGGCGGCGGCCACCCGCGCTGCGGCGCCGCCGGCGTCGGGGCCTGCAGCATCGAACAGGTCGACCTTGCAGCCAGCTTGCGCCAGTGTCACGGCAAGCAGCCGCCCCATCAGACCGGCGCCGATGATGGCTGCGGACCCGAAAGGAAGACTGAGCCCGATGCGCTTGTCAGCCTTCACGCACCCCTCCGGCACAGTCGTTGATCGCGTGGTCGATAATTTTCGACATGACCAATGCATTTTCCCGCTATGCGCGCGTCCTTTCGATCGCCGGCTCCGACAGCGGCGGCGGCGCGGGCATTCAGGCCGATCTCAAGACTTTCTCGGCCCTGGGTTGCTACGGCATGACGGCCATCACTGCACTGACGGCCCAGAACACCTTGGGCGTGACGGGAATCCATGGCGTGCCGCCGGCCTTCCTCAAGGCGCAGATTCAGGCGGTCGTCGAAGACATCGGCGTCGATGCCGTCAAGCTCGGCATGCTGCATGCGCCCGAGATCGTCGAAGTCGTCGCATGGGCGATCGATCACTACAAACTGCCGAACGTCGTGCTCGACCCGGTGATGGTGGCTACCAGCGGAGACAGGCTGATCGCAGCGGAAACAGTGCAGGTCTTGGTACGCGAACTCTTTCCGCGCGCGGTCGTGGTGACGCCCAATCTCGATGAAGCGGCATTGCTGATCGGTCATTCGATCGACGGCGCCGACGCGCTCGACGACGCGGCAAGTGAGCTGCTGGCGCTCGGAACGACTGCCGTCCTGCTCAAGGGCGGTCATCTCCCGGGCGACGACGTGGTCGATCTCCTGGCACAGGCGAACGGCGATCGATTGCGCCTGGCTTCGACGCGCATCGCCAGCCGCAATCTTCATGGCACGGGATGCACGCTGTCGTCCGCCATCGCGTCGAACCTGGCGCTTGGCTATGACTTGCCGCAGGCTGTCGAGCGCGCGCGCGGCTATGTCGTTGCCGCGATGGCGGCCGGCGCTGATGTGAAGATCGGTCGCGGGCATGGGCCTCTCAACCACGGCTTTGCGCCAGTGCCGACCGTCCGCCTGCCGGCGCAGGGCGGGTGATCCATGCAAACACGAAGGTGATCACGAGCGTCGGCAGCGCGGACCCCCAGCGCGGAGCCCATGCGGCGCAGGCGTGATAGACCACGATGCCGCCGATCCAGATGGCGGCGGCAGTCCAGTCCACCCGCCGCGTTTGCACCGACTCGACCAACGTACCGAGGCCGAGCCGCCCGAGAATCACTCCGTACAGCGGCACGAAGACCGAACTGAGCATCAGGAGAAACGGCTCGAGCGAGTGCATTGGCAACACCAGTGCGAAGGCAATGCAGACCGCCGCGACCAGCAATCCCCAGCGGCGAATGCTCCAGCGTGGCATCAGGCTATGAGCCGAAACGGAGCCTGAATAAACATCCCCATAGGCGTTGTCGAGTTCGTCGACCAGGATCAGACCGAGCGCGACCAGCCCGCCCTGCGCCAGCAGCAGCGCGGCCAGCATGTCCGTGCCGGGGTCGGCCACACTCACCACCATCACCCCCAGTGCGTAGCACCAGATGTTCGCGACGGCATAGCCGAACCATGTGCCGCCGAATGCGCCGCCCAGCCCACCAATGGACCGCTTGCCATGACGTGCGTAGTCGGCCACCAGCGGGAGCCAGGACACCGGCATCGCAATGACGAGGTCGAGTGCGCCGAACATGCTCATGCTGCCGTCGCCGGGCCTTGTCCAGAATGATTCGAGCCCCTTCGCATGAAGCCGTGCAGCGAACTGCCAGCTCAGCCATATCAGCGACAGCACGACCAGCGGCAGGCCGAACCGGCTCACGAACCGTCGAACAAGCTTGACCATCGATCCAGAAAGCAGGGCCAGGAGCACGGCGCCCCAGAGGAGTGTCGTTGCGACCGCGCCCACTTGTCCGTCCAGCGACCAGCCAAACGCCTGCCTGCCGATGGCCTGGGTGCCCTCGCGCATGATCACGATCTCGAAGGTGGTCCAGCCGATCAGCTGCACGATGTTGAGTACGACGGGCAGTCGGGCAAATGCGCTGCCGTAGGTCGCATGCATCAAGCCGGCGCTCGCCAGTCCGCTTTCGCAGCCGACCCGCGCAGTCCATGCCAGCAGACCTGCGCCGATGCACGAACCCAGCACAATGGCGATGGCCGCCTCGCGCGTGCCGACCGCGGGCACCAGGTAGGCGCCGATCTGCATGACCAGCAAGCCCACGCCAAGACTGAACCACAGCGCCATGTGGTCGTGCCATCGGAAGACGCGTCCGGATTCGCGGAGCGGCGTCAGCGCCTCATTGGCGCCTGTCGACGCCTGCTCGTTCTTTGTGTGTGCCATCCATTTGCTCCAATGCAAATTGTTTGGCAGGTGGGCGAGGCGACGGCGGCACGACAGGCACGCGAGAAACGTGACGGCCGCCGGACCAGCTTCCCTGCGCGAGGATTACCTCAGTCAGGTTCAAAGGGACTCTCTCAGCCGGTACACCGCAAACGGCGGACCGGCACCCCTAGCATTGCTTCAATCTGGCGAAGCGGATCTGATTGTAGAACTGTGCGGCGGATCGATGAACCGGTGCGACAGCTTCACCAGCACCCAGAACACTCCCGCGATCGCCACTGCCAAGACGAAGCCGCCGAGCACATCCAAAGGGAAATGAACGCCCACGTAGACGCGTGCCCATCCGGTGACGATCCCGATCAAAAGGACCGCAAGACCGGTCATGCGCAGAGTCGGTCGCAGGCAGAGGATCAAGGCGACCGCGAACATGACCGTTGCGTGTGTACTGGGCATTGACCCGCGTGCGCCGTGCTCGATGTAGCTTGGGCTCAGACCCGCGACGAAGGGCCGAGGCATGTTGACGGCGGCGGCTATGGCGTGGGCAACCACCGATGCGGCGGCTGCTGCGACCAGCGTCGCAATCACATATTTGCGTTGCGAAGGGTGACGCCAAGCGGCCCCGATGACCAAGGCCCCGCAAAGCCAAGCCGTGCCGACCGCCAAAAGAGATGCGATCCACAGGATCTGCGGATGCGGCGTGTTGCCGGCCGCCATCCAGTGAAAAAGCGAGACATTCAACTCCTGCATGCCTCGCATCCTAGCGGCAAGGTCAATGCTGGACCCCGAGCAGCGTATGCAGTCGCGTGCTGGTGGTCGTGTACTGCAGCGGGATCGACTTGCCCGGAAAGACGACGGCTGTCGCGCCCCAAGCCGCCAGGGTCGCTTCGTGGAAGCCGCAGACGATCAGCTTCTTCTTGCCTGGATAGGTGTTGATGTCGCCGACCGCGAAGACGCCCCGTTCGCGAGTCTCGAACTTTTCCGTGTCCACTGGTATTTGCTTGCGAACCAGTTCCAAACCCCATTCGGCGATAGCACCCAGGCGCGGCGAGATGCCGAGGCACCCGATGAGCGCATCGAATGGCACGGACACGGTCTGCGCGTCGGGCGTGATGATCTGCAGATGGGCGTCGTCAAAGGCGGACGGCTGGCCGATCGCGAGCTGGATCGACCGCGCCGCGACGTGTGTCCGCAATGCTGCGACGTTGGCATCTTCAGCCTGGAAGACGTCTCTTCGATGAAGCAGGGTGACGTGCCGCGCGAAGGGTACCAGCGCCAGTGCGGTCTCAAGGGCCGCATCGTCGCCGCCATTGACGACCACCCGCTGGCCGGCAAAGCGATCCAATGCGTCAGGGTGATAGAAAAGCTTGGTGCCCTCCAGTTCTTCGATGCCCTCGACGGCAATCCGCTTTGGCACGAATGCGCCGACGCCGGCCGCTATGAACACTGTCCTGGCAAGAAAGGCGGTGTTTCGCGAAGTGGTCAGGAGGAGGCGTCCGTCGTCCTGGCGCGCCAACGTGGCAACCTGCTCACCGAAATGGAAGTGGGGCTTGAAGGGCGCGATCTGCTGCACCAGCGACTCCGACAAGCCTCTACCAGTGGTCACAGGCGTGCCGGGGATGTCGTAGATCGGCTTGTCGCCATAAAGCTCGACACATTGGCCGCCGGCCCGGGGCAGGGCGTCGACGATATGGCAGGAGACTTCGAGCAGGCCGAGCTGAAAAGCCTGGAACAGCCCGACCGGACCCGCGCCGATGATCAGCGCGTCTGTCTCGATGGGCGCTTGCGCGCTCAGCGCACGAGCTCCGAAATCTTGCCGGTCTTGTCTTTCCACTCTTCGGCGTCAGGCAGCGCGGGCTTGCGTTTGGTGATGCTCTTCCAGCCGTCGGCCATGGCCAGCTCGGCATTGAGCTTGATGAAGGCGATCTGGTCGCCGGGCAGATCTTCCTCGGCGTAGATCGCGTTGACCGGGCATTCGGGAATGCAAACCGCGCAGTCGATGCATTCGTCGGGGTCGATCACCAGCATGTTCGGACCTTCGCGGAAGCAATCGACCGGACAAACGTCAACGCAATCGGTGTATTTGCAGCGGATGCAGGATTCGGAGACGACGTGGGTCATGGTGATTGCAAAGCGGGAAGGTAAGCGGGAACCGGCAATTTTAGGCGTTTGCGGCAGGCCGCACGAGGACGGCTGCGGAAGTCCGATGCGAAGCGGTGTCTACCAGGATCAGTGAACCAAGCGCGCGCGATTGCGTGAAAGGCAGCACGGCCAGAGGCTGTTGGAGGCTGAGCACCACGTCGCCAATCGCATTGGCTTCGAGCCGGTCGGCCGGCTCGGAATCCAGCGTGGTGATGTTGACGCGATCCACGATGCGCGCCACCTTCGCCTTGACCCAGCGATGGCCCTGCAGCGCCCAGTAGACGCGGCCCGCCACGAGCGGTTCGTCGTCGAGCCACGCGATGGTGGCGGTGATCTCGCGCGACGGTTCGAAGGCGCCGGGTTCCAGCAGCCAGTCGCCGCGCGACACGTCGAGTTCGCGGTCTAGCACGATGCCGGCGCTGTGACCCGCATGCACGGCTTTCGGCTGGCGCGTATGGCTCAGCACCTGCGCAACCGTGGCCGTCTGGTTGCCCGGCAGGACCGTCACGCGTTGTCCCGGTTCGATGTGGCCGCTGGCAACGCGGCCCCAGAACACGCGGCGACCGCGCGAAGTGTCCGCCGAAGCAGAGAACTTCTCCACCCATTGCACCGGAAACGCAAAAGGCACCGCTTCGTCCTGCGCCGTGACCGGCAGCTTCTCCAGCAGTTCGAGCAGGCTGGGGCCTTCGTAGCCCGCCCAGTCCGCATGTCGAGAAGCCACATTCCAGCCCTTGAGCGCCGAGATCGGCACCGTGGCAGCAACCTGCACCCCGGCCGCTTCGGCAAAGTTCGACAGCGCCGCCGAAATCCGCTCGAACGCCAGTTCGGCATCGTCCATGGCGTCGAGCTTGTTCACGGCGAACACAATCGACTGCACCCGCAGCAAATGGCAAAGCAGCGTATGCCGGCGCGTCTGCGGCAGAAGCTCGCGCCTCACTACTTCCCCGTCCCCGCATTCGGCAGCCCAGGCCAGCTTGGTCGCATCGACCAGCACCACCGCCGCATCCGCGCTGGAAGCCGCGGTCACCATGTTGCGCGTGTACTGCTCATGCCCCGGCGCATCCCCGATCACGAACTTGCGCTGCGCCGTAGAAAAGTACCGATACGCCACGTCAATCGTGATCCCCTGTTCGCGTTCGGCCGACAACCCATCCGTCAGCAGCGCCAGATCAGTTTCACCCCCCCGCTGAACCCCCGCAAGCTGGTCCTGCAGCACCGTCTTGCTGTCAACCAGCAGCCGCCCAATCAACGTGCTCTTGCCATCGTCCACGCTCCCGCAAGTAATAAACCGCAGCGCAGCCCCCGTCTCGGCAGCAGTGTGATCAGGCAAAGCAGCAATCGAAGTAGTCATGATCAGTTCAATTCATCAGCGGCGCGTAGGCCTTATTCGAGAAACACCGCGGAACCGGCTTAGCCGGGCCGCTGGTGTTGCCCCCGGCAGGGGGTAGGCGGCCACACGAAGTGGGCAAGCCTGGGGGCGAGTCAAAAATACCCGTCTTTCTTGCGCTTCTCCATGGAAGCTTCCGAGGTCTTGTCATCCATGCGTGTGGCGCCGCGTTCGCTCACATCGGCAGCGAGCGTTTCGACCACCACGTCGGCGGCATCGGACGCGAGGCTTTCGACTGGGCACGTGCAAGTGATATCGCCCACGGTGCGGAAGCGCACGTCACGCACTTCGACCTGTTCCCCGTCGCGCGGCGGAGTGAGCGCGGTCACCGGAACCAGCAGCCCGCGCCGCTCGACTACTTCGCGCTTGTGCGTGTAGTAGATCGACGGCAGCGCGATGTTTTCGCGCTCGATGTATTGCCATACGTCGAGCTCGGTCCAGTTCGAAATGGGGAACACGCGGAAGTGTTCTCCGGGAGAGAGGCGCGTGTTGAACAGCGTCCAGAGTTCAGGCCGCTGGTCTTTGGGTTGCCACTGACCGAAGCTGTCGCGGTGCGAAAAGATGCGTTCCTTGGCGCGCGCCTTTTCTTCGTCGCGGCGTGCACCGCCGATCAGCGCGTCGAAGCGAAATTCCTCGATGGCTTCGAGCAGCGTGACCGACTGATGCACGTTGCGCGATTCGTCAGGATGCGCAAGGCGCACCGTGCCGCGCTTCATTGAGTCCTCGACGTTGCGCACGATCAGTTCCGCCCCGAGTTCCTTGGCGCGCGCATCGCGAAAGTCCGTCACTTCGGGAAAGTTATGGCCCGTGTCGATCATCAGCAGCGGGTAGGGGATGCGGCCAGCGCCGAAAGCCTTCTCCGCGCACTTGAGCAGTACCAGCGAATCCTTGCCGCCCGAAAACAGCAGCGTCGGCCGTTCGAAAGAGGCGGCGACTTCGCGCAGGATGAAGATGGTTTCTTCTTCGAGTGCGTCCAGTTGCGTGTTGGACAGGCGCGCAAGCGACTGCGAAGTTTGCAGCAGCAGATCGTGTTCGGTACGGGCGTTCATGAAATGGGGCGCTCAGAGATTGAATCGAATGCGACGTGGGACATCAATGCGCGAGGTGCAGACCGCACTCGCGGTTGTCCTCGCCCTTGGTCGGATCGAGGTAGTCGAAGTTGTTGGGCAGTCCATGCGCCTGGCAGTAGGCGTGCAGATCCTTGGAAGACCAGTGCAGCAGCGGTGCGACCTTGATCAGTCCGTCTGGATTGATGCTGACCGGATCCATCTGCGCACGCACGGCGGTGTCGGTGGCCCGCAGCGCGGTGAACCAGACCTGCGGCGACATTTCGCGCAGCGCGCGCGCGAAGGGCTCCAGTTTCACTTCCTCGGTGAAGGCGGCGTGGCGCGGATCGTCGAGCGTCGGTGTCGGACCTTCCACCGCTTCGCGATGCGCTCGCGAACGCCGGGGCACGAAGATGCGCAGATCCAGGTTCAGCAGCTTCGTCACCTCGTCGGCGAAGCGATAGGTGGCGTCAGTGTTGTAGCCGTTGTCCATCCAGACCACCGGCACGTCGGGTTTCGCGCGCGTGACCATGTGCAGGATCACCGCCTCGAAGGGCCTGAAATTGGTGGTGATGATCGCCCGCCGGCCCAGGCCGATAGCCCAGTCCACGAGGCCCTCGGCGTTGCGGCCGAGCTTGGCGTTGATTTGTTCGAGATCGATGTTCATTTGGCGAAGGCAACCGTTCAGGCGCGCTTGAAGATGGGTGTGGCTTGCACCGCGTCGCCCTGGTAGAAGGCCGCGAATCTGTCGAATTGGCGTTGAGCCGCGGATGCATCAACGCCTTCCTTCAGAACGGCGCTGGAGAAACCCATGCGCTGCATCTGCACCAATTGGTCGACCAGCACGTCGCCAGTCGCGCGAATCTCGCCCTTGAAGCCGAGGCGGCGACGCAGCAGGAATGCCTGGCTGTAGGCGCGCCCATCGGTGAACTTCGGGAAGTCCAGGTCGATGCGCTCCACGTCGTCAAGGCACTGCTCGATCGCGAGTGGATCGGCGTCGTTGGACAGTTGCAGCACGGTCGGATCGCCGTTGTCGATGTGATCTTCGGCAGCGATCAGTTGAAGCGTCTTGTTCATGCGGCCACCTCGACCTTGAAGCGTGCGCCGTTGGCGGCGACCTTGAAAGGCTCGATGCCGACTCGCCGCAGCGCATCGATGAAGGTTTCACCCGCTTCCCGCGTATCGCGGTAGGTGTTCAGCACGGCTTCGATCACGTCGGGCACTTCGGCCGCCGAGAAAGAAGGGCCGACCACCTTGCCGGGCTGCGCCGCGCCGCTGAGTGCGGAACCATCGGAGCCGCCGAGCGTGACCTGATACCACTCCTTGCCGTCCTTGTCGACGCCGAGAATGCCGATATGCCCGCTGTGATGATGGCCGCACGAATTGATGCAGCCGCTGATGTGCAGGTCGATTTCGCCCAGGTCGTCGAGCTCGTCCAGGTCCTGGTAGCGCTCGGTGATGGCTTCGGCGATCGGGATCGAACGCGCATTGGCGAGCGCACAGAAATCGCCGCCGGGGCAGGCGATCATGTCCGTCAGCAGGTGCACGTTGGCGCTGGCGAAGCCGGCTTCGCGGGCAGCCAACCAAAGAGCGTGCAGGTCTTCGGCATGCACCCATGGCAAGAGCAGGTTCTGGTCGTGCGTGACCCGGACCTCGCCGGCACTGAAGCGGTCGGCCAGACGCGCGGCCGTTTCGAGCTGTTCGGCCGATGCATCGCCGGGCGCCTGCAAACGGCGCTTGAACGACAGCGTCACGGCGCGCAGCGACGGGTTCTTGTGCGGCGCCACGTTGCGTGCAAGCCAGCGTGCGAACATCACGTCGTCGGCAGCCTGCGCGCGCAGGTCCGCGTCGGTTTCCTCGGCGCTGCGGAAAACGCGGGTCGCGAGCGTCGGCGGCACGAAAGACGCGCTCACGCGGTCCAGCTCGGCCTGCGTGATGGTGTGCGGTGCGCCGTCGTGCTCGACGATCTGCTTGTATTCAGCCTCGACGTCGTCGATGTAGCGCTGGCCTTCGGCCTTCACGAGGATCTTGATGCGCGCCTTGTAGATGTTGTCGCGCCGGCCGTAGCGGTTGTAGACCCGAACCACCGCTTCGAGGTAATTCATGATCTGGTTCCACGGCAGGAACTCGCGCAGCACGGTGCCGATGATCGGCGTGCGGCCCATGCCGCCGCCGACCTGCACGCGAAAGCCCAGTTCGCCCTTGTCGTTCTTCAGCAGATGCAGGCCTACGTCGTGCCAGCCCGTGGCGGCACGGTCTTCGGTGGCGCCGGTGATCGCGATCTTGAACTTGCGCGGCAGGAAGGCGAATTCAGGATGCAGCGTGCTCCACTGCCGCATGATTTCCGCAAAGGGGCGCGGGTCGGCGATTTCGTCGACGGCGATGCCGGCGCGTTCATCGCTCGTGATATTGCGGATGCAATTGCCGCTGGTCTGGATGCCGTGCATGTCGACTGAAGCCAGAAGCTCCATCACGTCAGCCGACTTCGACAGCGGAATCCAGTTGTACTGGACGTTCTGGCGCGTCGTGAAGTGCGCGTAGTGCGTCGGCAGCTTCTGCGAGCCGAGCTTGCCCTGGGTGGCGACGGCGTTCTTGTAGACCTCGGCTTCGGGTGCGTCGTACTCGCGGGCGATCTTTGCGAGCACGCGCAGCTGACGGCTCGCCAGTTCGCCGTAAGGCACCGCCACGCGCAACATGGGCGCATAGCGCTGCACATACCAGCCGTTTTGCAGGCGCAAAGGGCGGAACTCGTCTTCCGAAAGCTTGCCGGTTTGCCAGCGCTCCAGTTGGTCGCGGAATTGCGCTGCGCGCAGGTGCACGAACTGACGGTCGAAATCTGTGTATTGGTACATCGTGTTTGACTTGCTGGAAGGCGGTGCGTCCACGGCCCGCCGATGCGAGGCACGAAATGTAGAAGCGAGCCTTATGGAAACGAACTATTTTTTGGTTCGCGCCTTATGCGGATAAGCATATTCACCAGGTTTCATGCGGGTTTGCGGGCGATTGGATGCTTATTCCGGATAAGGCGAGCAGCGAGCCGAATCGCCGCCGCGCACCCGAAACCGGGCTCGGAACGTGAGCGATTCTAGGAACTGCGGCGCGCCGGCGCTCGCGGCAGATCGGCACGGCCGCCAGGACTCAACAGCAGCGCCCAGTGCCCTGGCCGTACCGCCGTTCGATCACCCGAGCGCAGTATTCGTTGCGTGACATCACCGGCGCCCCGGGATGCGTGGCTTCGGCGTGCGCAAGGTAGCGCTCATAGTCGGGCATGCCGAAAACCTGACGGCACACCGAACAGACGCTGCGCATGCTGCGACCCAGCCAGCGATCGGTGTCGTCCGCAGGCGTGGTCGCTCGCGTGTTCAAGGCATCGCCCCTTGCGCGCCGGAGAACGGCGGAATCTCATGCGCCGTCGGCTTCGACTGCTTCAGCGCCTGCATGCAGATCTTGGCCGCGAAGACGCACATCGCCACCACGAGCAGCACGAAGAAGCCGCACACGATTGCGTCGAGGTAGTTGTTGAAGGCGACCCGCTGCATTTCCTCGATGGACTTGGCCGGTGCGATCAGCGTGCCTTGTGCGGCGGCATCGCCGAACTTTCGCGCCAGCGCCACGAAACCGATGGCGGGGTCCGGATGGAAGATTTTCTGCACGCCTGCAGTCAGGGTGGTGATGAGCAGCCAGGCCGTCGGCAGCAAAGTGACCCACACGTAGCGCTGCCGCTTCATCTTGACCAGCACGCTGGTGCACAGGAGCAGCGCGATACCGGCCAGCATCTGGTTGCCCACGCCGAACAGTTGCCAGAGCGTGTTGATGCCGCCCAATGGATCGACCACGCCCTGATACAGGAAGTACCCCCACATCGCGACGCACAGCGCGGTGGCGACAAGGTTGGCTGGCAGGAAGTCGGTATTGCCGAGCGGCTTGTAGACGTGGCCCAGCATGTCCTGGATCATGAAGCGTCCCACACGCGTTCCGGCGTCGACGGCCGTCAGGATGAACAGCGCCTCGAACAGGATCGCGAAGTGGTACCAGAAGGCTTCCATCGACTTTCCACCGAACGCCTGGCCGAGGATCTGCGCCATGCCGACTGCCAGCGTCGGGGCGCCACCTGCGCGCGAGAGGATGCTGGTTTCGCCGATGTCCTCGGCAGTCTGCGCGATGAGGTCCGGCGTGATGGTGAAGCCCCAACTCGAGATGACCTGCGCGGCGTTTGCAGCGGTCGTTCCGATCACCGCAGCGGGTGCGTTCATCGCAAAGTAGATGCCTGGGTCAAGCACACTCGCGGCGGTCAGCGCCATCACCGCGACGAAGGATTCGGCCAGCATGCCGCCGAATCCGATGATGCGCATGTGAGATTCCTTTTCGATCATCTTCGGCGTCGTGCCCGATGAGATCAGCGCATGAAAGCCCGAAACCGAACCGCAGGCGATGGTGATGAAAAGAAACGGAAAGAGCTTGCCCGAGAAGACCGGTCCCGTGCCATCGATGAAGCGGGTGGTGGCGGGCATCGACAACTGCGGTGCGACGTAGTAGATGCCAAGCGCCAGCGCGATGATGGTGCCGATCTTCAGGAAAGTGCTCAGGTAGTCGCGCGGCGCCAGCATCAGCCACACGGGCAGGCTGGCGGCGATTGCACCGTAGATGATCAGCGCCCAGGCAAGCTGCGGGCCGGTGAGGGTGAACATCGGCCCCCATGTCGGGTCGCCCGCCACGGCGCGGCCGAGAAAGATCGATCCCAGCAGAAGCACCACCCCGAAAGCGGACGCTTCGCCAACGCGTCCGGGGCGAATGACGCGCATGTAGAGCCCCATCAGGAGCGCGATCGGAATCGTCGCGAAGATCGTGAACAGCCCCCACGGGCTTCCCGTGAGCGCCTTGACGACAATCAGCGCGAGCACCGCCAGGATGATGATCATGATCGCCAGCACGCCGACGAGAGCCAGCGAACCCGGAACCGGGCCGAGTTCCATCTTGATCATCTCGCCGAGCGACTTGCCGTCCCGCCGAACGGAGGCAAAGAGCACGATGAAGTCCTGCACCGCGCCCGCCAGCACCACGCCCGCGAGGATCCAGATCGTGCCGGGCAGAAAGCCCATCTGCACGGCCAGCACCGGCCCCACGAGCGGACCCGCACCGGCGATCGCCGCGAAATGATGGCCGTACAGCACCCATTTGTTGGTGGGCACGTAGTCCATTCCGTCGTTGTGCCGAACAGCCGGCGTCGGCCGCGAGTCGTCCAGGCGCAGAACCTTGTCCGCAATGAACTTGCTGTAGAAGCGATACGCGATGAAGTAGACGCACAAGGCGGCGGTGACCAGCCACACCGCATTGACGCTTTCGCCGCGGCCCAGCGCCAGCGCGGCAAACGAAAAGGCGCCGAGGATGGCGACGGCTGACCAGACCAGGAGGGATGTGAGCTTGTTCATCGCGCAGTCCTCTCAGGAAAAAACGTCCGCAACGTTTCGCGTCAGACGACCTTCACGCTGATGTCGTAGAGGCCGTCGATGTGCCCCGTCATCACATCGCCCGGCACCACCGGCCCGACGTTTTCGGGGGTACCCGAGTAAACGATGTCACCCGGGAATAGTTCGTTGTAGGTCGACAGGTTCGCGATCTGTTCGGCCACGCTCCAGATCATCCGCGAAAGATCGCTCGGCTGCTTCGTCTGTCCGTTCACCTTGAGCCAGATGCCACCCTTGCTGAAGTGGCCGACCTGACTCACCGGATGCAGGTGGCTCACCACCGCCGAATGGTCGAAGGACTTGCCGATTTCCCAGGGCTTCTTCTCGTTCGCCATGGCATTCTGGAGGTCGCGACGGGTCATGTCCAGACCAACCGCGTAGGCGAAGACGCAGTCCAGCGCCTGGCTGGCCGGAATGTTCCGGCCGCCCTTGCCGAGCGCGGCGACCAGTTCGACCTCATAGTGATAGTTCTTCGTGACCGGCGGATAGGGATGATCGATCGTCACCCCTTTCGGCACCAGTTGCACTGCGTCGCTGGGCTTCTGGAAGAAGAAGGGCGGCTCGCGCGTCGGGTCCGAACCGCGTTCGATTGCGTGCGCTGCGTAGTTCCTGCCGATGCAGTAGATGCGGCGAACCGGAAAGGACTGCTCGCTGCCCATTACCGGGATGGTCGACCCGGCGACGGCGAACATGGGCTTCCTCGCGCCCTGCGCGCCAGCCGTCGAGGCACAGCCGGAGAGCGCTCCCGCCGCCATTGCCGCGGTAGAGAGTTGCAGCATGGCTCGGCGATTCGTAGCGGTCATCGATTCAGTCTCCTTGTTACTTTTGAAAGGACACCATCATCCCGCCGACGCCCATCGATGCATAGGCTCATCGCCTATCGGACTGAACGGCTACGGCCTAAGCGGTATAGACCTACAGCGGCACCCGTAATACATAAGTAGTCTGCAAACCCGATCACAACCGAGGAAAAGTCTGACGTGGCGCAAGTTCAAGGACGCGAGATGACGACGCTGTACCAAGCAGTCGTTTGCAGTCGCCTGAGGGTCGAGCAGGCGCGCGGAGAGCTTGTCGAGGCGCTCGGCGATTGGCTCTGCGGAAGCGGTACTCCGCCCGGCGTGCGGGAGATCGAAGCACTCGCGCTTCTCACCGCAGCGCAAGAGGAAGCCGAGGCCGAATATGCGCGGCACATCGCAGTCCTTTCCAATGCACTGGTCGCACGGTTGCGGCGCAGCCGAACGCACTTGTAGCGGGTGCGCTGTGGGAGCCGTTCAGAACGAACCGAAGGTCGTGCCCAGAACAATCACCGCAACCAGCGCCAACAGGGCGCCGACGATGCCGACCATCACGATGTCGAAATAGCTCTCGCGATGTCCCTGGCCGCACACCGCGAGCAGGGTGACGACCGCCCCATTGTGCGGCAGGCTGTCCAGCGTGCCTGCGCCGATCACCGCGACCCGGTGCATCAGTGCGGGGTCGAGGCCGATCGTCGCCGCCAGTTGCATGTAGGTGCTGCCCAGCGCGTCGAGCGCGATGGTCAGGCCACCCGAGGCCGATCCGGTCAGCGCCGCGAGGATGTTGGTCGACAGTGCCAGCGACACCAGCGGGCCTCCGCCGATCCCGAGCACCCATTCACGCACCGCCTCGAATGCAGGCATCGCCGCGACGACGGCGCCGAAACCTACCAGGCTGGCGACGCCCATCACCGGCAGCACTGCCGCGTTGGCGCCTGCGTCCACGGTCGCGCGCAGCGACGGCAGGCGTTTCCAGTTGAGCGCGATCAGCACCACGATGGCCACCGTGAGTGCCACCAGCACGGCCCACACGCCGCCGACGTTCGCCAGCGTGATGCCACCGAAGCGCGGCTCGGAAAGGAAATCGGTGTCCATGCGCGGCAGCACCACCAGCGCCATCACCAGATTGACCAGTACCACGATGGCAAGCGGCAGCAGTGCGACGACGACGCTGGGTTGCCCGGTGCCGTGTTCGCCGTGCTCGATTTCCGCGGGATCGAAACTGCCGGACGTCGTTGCACGTTCGCGCACGACAGGGTCTTCGGACGCGCTCACGTGCTTGTCCAGCGCCACCGCGCCGTAGCTTTCGCCGGCCCGCCGCGCGGACCCTTCAGCGCGCCGCAGCCACCACATGCCGAAGCCGAGCATGATCGCCGAGGCGATCAAACCCAGCCCTGGCGCGGCAAAGGCCGTGGTGCCGAAGAAGGGCATCGGAATTGCGTTCTGGATGGCGGGAGTTCCAGGCAACGCCGACATCGTGAACGTGGAAGTCCCCAGCGCGATCGCCGCCGGCATGAGGCGGCCCGGAATGTCAGCTGCGCGGAACAGCGCCTGCGCCATCGGCGCCAGCACGAAGAACGCGACGAACAAGCTGACGCCGCCATAGGTCACGAGCGCGCCCGCCAGGACGACGGCGAGCATGGCGCGCTTCGGCCCGAGCTTTTCGGTCATAAAGCGTGCGATTGTCTGCACCGAACCGCTGTCGTCCATCAGCTTGCCGAAAATCGCTCCGAGCAGGAAGAGGGGGAAGAACTGCGCCAGGAAGCCGGCCGCCGAGGTCATGAAAGTCTGCGTCCAGTGCGCGAGCAAGGGCTCGCCGGCGAAGAGCGCGGCAACGAGGGCCGCCATCGGCGCCAGCACCAGAACGCTCCAGCCCCGATACGAGAGCCAGATCAGCAGCCCGAGGCCGACGAAGATTCCTGCGAGTCCCATGCTTCAGACTCCTTCGAGCAGCGCGTCGAGGTCGAGCGTCGAACGCTTGCCGATGTCGCCTGCATGCGCATCGATAAATGCGGTTGCCGAGCGCCGGCCTTCGTCGCGCAGCTTGCAGAGGAACTCCCACTCCGCGATCAGCTTGGATGAGTAGCCGAGTTCGAGCATCGCGTCCGTGGAAATCCGGTGAATGCGCATGCGCGCCCAGGCTGCGCCTTCGCCGTGACCCGGGTCCGCCACCTGATGCAGCATCGCGACCATGCGCAATTCCTTCAGCAGCGGCGAGTTGAACGAGATTTCGTTCAGGCGGTTGTTGATCTCCTGCGCCGAACGCGGAATGCCGGGACGTTCCACCGGGTTGATCTGCACGAGGATCGTGTCGCTCGAACTGCATTCACGGATCAGCGGAGTCATGGTCGGATTGCCCGCATAGCCCCCGTCCCAGTAGGGCTCGCCATCGATCTCGACCGCATGGAACATCGTCGGCAGGCAGGCCGATGCGAGCAGCACGTCGGGGCCGATCTCCGCATTCCGGAAGACGCGCCCGCGGCCGGTGCGCACGTTGGTCGCGGTCACGAACAGCTTGATGGGGGAGGAGGCCAGCCGGTCGAAGTCGATCAGCTCGGCCAGGATGCCGCGCAATGGATTCATGCCCCGCGGGTTGAGGTCGTAGGGCGACCACAGGCGCGTCGCCATGTCGATCGCCATGAAGGCCGGCGAATTGTCGAGCGTCCAGCGGCCGCTCATCATTTCCATCCAGCTGCGGCGGAAAGGACTGAAGCGGGCCGCCTCGGAAACGCCGCGCCAGAAGGTCTCGAGCGATTCGCGTGCGCCATCGGCACCCGCCCTTGCATGGCCGCAAGCCAGCACCGCGGCGTTCATCGCGCCAGCGGACGTGCCCGAAATGCCGTCGATCCGAAACCATGGCTCTTCGAGCAGTCGGTCGAGCACGCCCCAGGTGAATGCGCCATGCGAGCCACCGCCTTGCAGCGCAAGATCGATCGGGAGAGTTTTCAAGGGGAGACCTCCAAGGCCGAAGCCATTGCCCAAGCGGACGTTGTAGAGAGAGGATGCACGCAAGCAATGGCCGAGCCAGCTTGCCGGAGTGAGGCGACGGGCATCAGGCGGATATGCGCCGAATCACGACCGAGGCGTCGAGCCCTTCATAGGCGCCTGGCTCGCCATACCAGGTGCCGGAGATGGGCGCCGCGAGCGCCGGATCGCGCGCCACGCCCACGCGGATCAACTGGTTGCCGCCGAGGAAGTTGTTGGTCGGGTCGAAGGCCACCCAGCCCGCGCCTGGCAAGTAGGCTTGAAGCCATGCGTGCGTGCTGCCGGCGCCTGTGACGGAACCATCGGCCGAGTCGCTGGCGATTTGCGTGTCGAGTGCGGCGTCGTAAAGATAGCCGGTGACAAAGCGCGTCGCGATGCCCAGGCGGCGAGCGGCTTCCATCATCAGCAACGCGTAGTCGCGGCAACTGCCGCTGCCCAGAGCGAGCGTCTGCAGCGGTGTCTGCGTGCCTTCCTCGTCGCGCGCGGCGTACGTCAGGGTCTGTCCGATGTGCGCGTTCATGCGCTTGAGCACGTCGAAGGTGGCATTGGGCGCATCGATCTGGAGAAACTGGTGGGCCCAACGGATCAGCGTGGCGTCGGGATCGTCGTGGTGCGGGCGCAGGTAACAGTCGAGGTCGAAGCGGTCTTGCAGGGAATACGCAAACGGAATGACTTCGGCCGATGGGTCCAGCGCCAGCATGTCGACGGTGCTGGGCACGTGCTCGATCGTGAAGCGGCAGACGATGCGCAATTCAGTCGCTTCGCCCAGCGGATACACGAGCGCGACCGAATTGGAGTGAGGGTCCAGGATCATCCGTACGTTGGCTGTCGGGCTCACCTGCAGGTCGGTCGCGAGCACACGCAAGTCATGGCTCTCGCGGGGCCGAAACATCACGCGATGCATCCCGAAGGTGACGGGCGACCTGTATCTGTAGACCGTGGTGTGCGTGACGTCGTAGTGAATGGGCATGCGCGCATTGTGCTGCGCGGAAGGAGATCGGGCGACCCCATCACATGGACGATGTCGCGCGCGACGTGTCCAATGCGCTCGCGAGCTTCGCCGGCAGCGGCAGCGGCTCGCCGTGCCAGCGCGCGGCAAGCACTTCGGCGCAGAGTGCCGCGAAGCTCATCCCGCGCGAGCCCATGGCGGTGCAGAGCCAGGCGCTGTTCTCGTTCGATGCATCCACCGGTCCAACGAGCGGGCGCCGGTCGCCGGAAGCGCAGCGCACGCCTGCCCACGCTTGCACATTGCCCTCGGCGAAGGCTTCGGCGAGCTGCGCGGCCGCATCGGGATGCAGTTGTCGGAGTCGTTCGAAGTTGACCTGACGCTCGCCCAACCGCACCGATGGATCGCTGCTGTGGCGGTCGAAGGTCGCGCCAGCCAGCCACAACTTGCCGGCTTCGTCCGGCACCCCGGCAATCAGGTGACCGTCGCCGTTGACCGGTACGTCAGGCAAACGCGCGCCCGAAGGCGCGACGCCCCAAGCCACTTGGCCACGCACGGGCTGCAGCGGAAAGCGGGGTGCGAAGGCGCGGCTTTCAAAGCCGGCGGCAATCACGACGCGATCGGCCTGCGCCAAGGCTGCGCCGGCGCCGTCACGGAGCGTCCAGCCTGACTCGATGCGTTCAATGCGTGCCACGTGGCGGCCTGTCTCCACGCGAACGCCCGGTCGCTTGAGCCATGCGTCGACGAGCCGCGCGGGCCGCACCCATCCGGCGCGTGCGTGCCACAGCGCGACGGCATCGCACGGCAAACCCGCGTCTCGCAGTTGCGCCGCCGTCGCATGCCATGACTCGTTCGGGCCTTCGGCAGTCCAGCCGTCGGGCACACGTGCATCTCCGGCGGCGCGCCGCTCGATCACGCCACTCGCGCGCCAGTCGCGCCCTTCGTCCAACCATTGCATCAACTGCTGCCACACCGCGCGAATGCCCGCTCGCGTGAGGCGCGAGAGCAGCGCATCGTCTGGCGACACATGCGGTGCCAGCACACCGACCGGCAGCCCGGATGCGCCAGCCGCAGGGCGCGCAGCCGCATCCAGCACGGTGACTTTCCAGCCACGCCGCGCGAGACTTGCCGCGACCGCCGCACCGGCCAGCCCCGCGCCAACCACCGCGCAATAGCCGGGCTTTGCTGGCGGCGCCGGTTCGGGCCCACGCCGCCGGACCTCCCATGCAGGCGCGAACACCGCCTGAAGGCAATCCCTTTTGGGTGGCAAGCCAGGTGCCTTGGTCACTTCGAATCCGAATTGCGTCAGCGCCGCCCGAACGCTGCTGGCAATCGTCCAGGTGGCCGCACGCGTTCCACGCCGAGCGAAACGCGAAACCGCCTTCAACGTTTCGGCCGACCACATCGCCGGGTTGCGCTGCGGACTGAAACCATCGAGAAAGATGCTGTCCGCTTCAAAGCGCTGGGCGCGCAACATCGGCTGCACGTCCCCAATGCAGAGCGTGAGCAGCACCCGACCTTCGTCGAACCAAAGCCGATGAAACCCTGGCAGCAGCCCGTGCCATTGACCGGCCAACATTTCGGCCAGCGGCATCAACTCGGGATAGGTGCACGCAGCCCGCAGCAAGTCTTCCCTCGAGACCGGATGCCCCTCCACGGAAACGAAGTGCAGCAACCGAGGCCGCCGCGGATCAGCCCGCCAGGCCTCCCAGCTTGTCAGGAAATTGAGTCCAAACCCAAACCCAGTTTCGAGAATCCGCCATTGCGCCTCCCCGCCCCAAGCCGCAGGCAGCCCACACCCGCCCAGGAACACATGCCGCGCCTGCGCCAGCGCCCCCGTTTCCGAGTGATAGATATCGTCGAAACGCGCGCTACGCGGAACCCCGTCCGACCGCCAATCAACAGGTTCAGCCATGTCCAATCCGAGCTATGCCGACAGCGAAAGTCCAGAAATACCGCGGAACCGGCTCAGCCGGGCTGCTGGTATTGCCCCCGGTAGGGGGTGGAGAGCGACACGAAGTGCGCGAGCCTGGGGGCGAGCAACAGGAATACCGCGGAACCGGCTCAGCCGGGCTGCTGGTATTGCCCCCGGTAGGGGGTGGAGAGCGACACGAAGTGCGCGAGCCTGGGGGCGAGCCCTATTGCGGCACGTAGCCCTGCGCGACGTCCGCACCGCCGCCGAAAAAATGGTTTTCCATCTGGCGCGCCAGGTACTGCCGCGCCCGCGCGTCGGCCAGGTTCAGCCGGTTTTCATTCACAAGCATCGTCTGCTGCTTCAGCCAGGCCGCCCACGCTTCCTTGCTGACGTTTTCCCAGATGCGTTTGCCGAGTTCGCCGGGGTAGGGCGGAAAGTCGAGACCTTCGGCCTCTTTGCCGAGCTTGATGCACTGGACCATGCGTGCCATTTGGATGCCTTTGGGGTGTCTTAGTTGATTTTGCTATTTAGAACTGAGAACTCAGTCGTTCTCTATTCCATATGCCGTATCCAGAATACGTCGCTTCAGCTTTATGCCATTTACGAGCACTAGACCATGAGCCTTCGCCGCGACTTTATCAAGCTTTCCCTCGGTGTCGCCGCCGTTGCGGGCTTCGCCCTGACGGCATTGCCGTCGTTTGCACAGGGGGTGACGCTGCTCAATGTCTCCTACGACCCGACCCGCGAACTGTATGTCGACTACAACCAGGTTTTTGCGAAGTACTGGAAGGCCAAGACCGGCCAGGACGTGACGATCAAGCAGTCGCACGGCGGCTCCGGCAAGCAGGCCCGTTCGATCATCGACGGCCTGGACGCCGACGTCGCGACGCTCGCGCTGGCCGGTGACACCGATGCGCTCGTCACGCACGGCGGCCTCGTCAAGCCTGACTGGCAAAAGCGCCTGCCGCACAACTCGGCGCCCTACACCTCGACCATCGTCTTTCTCGTGAAGAAAGGCAATCCCAAAGGCCTGAAGGACTGGGACGATCTCGTGAAGCCGGGCGTTCAGGTGATCACCCCGAACCCGAAGACTTCAGGCGGCGCGCGCTGGAACTACCTTGCCGCCTGGGAATTTGCCAAGCGCAAGTACGGCGGCGATGACAAGGCCAAGGACTTCGTGGGCAAGCTCTACAAGAACGTGCCCGTGCTCGACACCGGCGCTCGGGGTTCGACCATCACCTTCGTGCAGCGCGGCGTGGGCGACGTGCTGCTGGCGTGGGAAAACGAGGCCTTCCTCGCGCTGAAGGAATTCGGGCCGGAGAAGTTCGACATCGTCGTGCCGTCGGTCAGCATCCTGGCGGAACCGACCGTAGCCGTGGTCGACAAGGTCGTCGACAAGAAGGGTACGCGCGCCGTGGCGGAGGAATACCTGAAGTATCTGTATTCGGATGAAGGCCAGGACGTGGTCGGCCGCAACTATTACCGGCCGACATCGGAGAAGGCGAAGGCAAAGTACGAAAAGCAGTTCCCCAAGCTCACGCTCTTCACGATCGACGATGCATTCGGTGGCTGGACCAAGGCCGACAAGACGCACTTCGCCGATGGCGGCACCTTCGACCAGATCTACCTGAGCAACAAGTAACGCGCGCGGCCATGACTGTTCTTCTGATTGCCGGCAGCCCTTCTGCGCCTTCGCGCTCGGCCGTTTTGCTCGACGCCGTCTCGGCGCGGCTTGCGGAGCGCGGTGTGCCGGTGGATCGGCTCGCGATCCGCGAACTGGCCGCCCACGCCTTGCTGTTGGGGGAGGCTTCGCATCCAACGGTGCAGCACGCGGTGGAGCAGGTCCGTCGGGCTGACGTCATCGTGATCGCGACACCGGTCTACAAGGCTGCCTATAGCGGTGTGCTGAAGGTGTTTCTCGATCTGCTGCCGCAGTCGGCACTCAAGGGCAAGACGGTGCTGCCGCTGGCGACCGGCGGCAGTCCGCATCACATGCTGGCGCTCGACTATGCGCTGCGGCCGGTGCTGCAGTCGCTCGCAGCGCGACACATCCTCCCGGGTGTGTATGCAACAGACGGGCAGGTGACGCTGCAGCCAGAAGGGGCGTATCAGTTGCAGGCCGATCTGGCGCAGCGCCTGGACGATGCGGTCGAGACATTGGCGAGCGAAGGCCTCAAGCTGCCGGCGACCTGGGGCTTCGAGCCTGTGGCTTTCTCGCGCGTGCGATGTAGCGTCTGACGGATCGTCCGTTGACGCAGCGCCCATGGCGGCGCTTTCTTTCCCACTTCCCCAATTCCATTTCGTTCCGATTTTTGGCCGCTGCGCGGTCCGGGGCGAGCTACGTCTGAAAGAAGCAAATGCAATCATCCTCGACCCGCCGGCAGCTGATCCAGGGCGCCGCCGCAGCGATCGCGCTGCCAGCAATGGGCGCATGGGCACAGGCACCGGCGCCTCGGGGCGAACGCCAGCTCCGAATCGGCAACCAGAAGGGCCAGTTGAGCCTGCTCAAGGCTCGCGGCACGCTGGAGAAGCGGCTGGCGCCGTTGGGCGTGACGGTCAAATGGACGGAATTCACGGCGGGCCCGGTACAACTCGAGGCGCTCAATGTCGGCTCGATCGACTTCGGCGATGTGGGCGAGGCGCCCCCCATCTTTGCGCAGGCCGCGGGCGCGCCGCTGGCCTACGTCGCCGCCACCGTGCCCCGGCCTGCGGCGGAAGCAGTGCTGGTTCAGCAGGATTCGCCAATTCGGACGGTCGCTGACCTGAAAGGCAAGAAGATCGCGCTCAACAGGGGCAGCAACGTTCACTATTTCATCGTCAAGCTGTTCGAGAAGCACGGGCTTCCGTACAGCGACCTGAAATTCGTTTTCCTGCCGCCCGCCGATGCGCGCGCCGCCTTCGAGAAGGGCTCCGTCGATGCCTGGGTGATCTGGGATCCCTTCCTCGCGTCCGCGGAAAAGTTGCTCGGCGCCCGCATCCTGGCCGATGCGAGCGGGGTGGTGGGCAATCGCGCCTACTACTTCTCGTCGCTCGACTACGTGGCGAAAAATGCGGACGTATTGGCCGCGGTGACCGAAGAGATCAACCGCGTCGACCATTGGGCCGCTGCCAACAAAGATTCGTTTGCCGCGGAACTGTCGACCATCTGGGGGCTGCCCAAGCCCGTCGTCGATGTGACGGTTGCGCGCTCGGCATACGGCACGTCGCCAATCACCAAGGCCATCCTCGGTGAGCAGCAACAGATCGCCGACACCTTCTTTGCCCTTGGCTTGATCCCGCGAAAGATCCGCGTGTTCGACGCCGCCTCGGCCAATATCGCCTGAGCGCACGGAGGCACCACCATGACTGCTTCGCTTCCAAGCTCGTCGGTTGCTCGCCGTCGCCTGCTGCAGTTGCTTGCGCTCACCGCGGGCACCTGGGGGCTGGGCGGTCCTATCGCGCTGGCACAGCCTGTGAGCGCGTCGCCTTCGGCCGCTGAGCCTTCCCCGCAGTTGCAGCTGCTCAGAATCGGCTATCAGAAATCCGCCGCCAACCTGGTGATCGTCAAACAGTCGGGCTGGCTCGAAAAGCGCTTTCCGACCACGAAGATCGGCTGGATCGAGTTTCCGGCCGGACCGCAGTTGCTCGAAGCCTTGTCGGTCGGAAGTCTGGAGTTCGGACTCACCGGTGATTCGCCGCCCGTCTTTGCCCAGGCCGCCGGCAAGGATCTCGTCTATGTCGGCGCCGAGCCGCCCAAGCCGGACAGCTCCGCGGTGCTCGTGCTGAAGGACTCGCCGCTCAAGACTCTGGCTGACCTCAAGGGACGAAAGGTGGCGCTGCAGAAGGGCTCGAGCGCGCACTTCCTCCTCGTGCGCGCGGTCGAGAAGGCCGGGCTGCAATGGAGCGATATCCAGCCCATCTACCTCGCGCCGGCCGATGCGCGTGCGGCCTTCGAGCGCGGCAGCGTCGACGCATGGGCGATCTGGGACCCGTTCTACGCCGCGACCGAGCTTGCAATCCATCCGCGTGCGCTGGCGACGGGCCGCGGGCTTTCGAACAACAACTCTTTCTACCTGGCGTCGCGTGCGCTTGCGGAGCGGCACCCGGCGGTGATCAATGCGCTGTTCGAAGAGCTGACGCGCGCCGACCGGCTGGTGCAGCAGGACCGGCCCGCCGCGATCAAGCTCATCGCGGAATTCAGCGGACTGGATGCCGGCATCGTGAGCCTGTTCCTGCAGCGGCGGCCGCCATCGCCGGTGGGTCCGATCCAGCCCGCGACCACCGCCGACCAGCAACGCGTCGCGGACGCCTTTCTCAAGCTGGGGCTTATCCCCAAGCCGGTGGAAGTCGCCCGAATCGTCTGGCACCCCGACGCCGCCAAACCCTGAAAGCACATCCCATGAATATCTTCTGGTTCCTTCCCACGCATGGCGACAGTCGCTATCTCGGCACCACCGAGGGCGCTCGCCCGGTCGACCTGGCCTACCTGCAGCAGATCGCCGGCGCGGCCGACAAGCTGGGCTATGAAGGCGTGCTGATCCCGACAGGGCGCTCTTGCGAAGATCCGTGGGTGATCGCGTCGAGCCTGATCGGTGCGACAACGCGCCTCAAGTTCCTCGTCGCGGTACGACCAGGATTGCATCAACCCAGCCTCGCCGCGCGCATGGCCGCGACCTTCGACCGGCTCTCCGGCGGTCGTGTGCTCGTGAACCTCGTGACCGGCGGCGACCAGACCGAGCTCGAAGGCGATGGGGTGTTCCTCGACCATGCGGCGCGCTACGAGCAGTCGGCCGAGTTCATCCGCATCTGGCGCGAGATCATCGCTCGCAGTCATGAAGGAAAGAGCTTCGACTACGACGGCAAGCATCTGAGCGTGAAGGGCGCGAAGCTGCTTTTCCCGCCGACGCAAAAGCCGTATCCACCGGTGTGGTTCGGCGGTTCGTCGGCAGCGGCGCACGACTTGGCCGCCGAGCAGGTGGATGCCTATCTCACGTGGGGCGAGCCGCCAGCAGAGGTGGCAAAGAAGATCGCGGACGTGCGCGAACGTGCAGCGCGCAAGGGCCGCACGGTCAAGTTCGGCATCCGACTGCACGTCATCGTTCGTGAGACCGAGGACGAGGCGTGGCGCGCGGCCGAATCTCTGATCAGCCGCGTCGACGATGAAACGGTGATTCGCGCCCAGAACGCCTTTGCGCGCATGGATTCCGAAGGCCAGCGCCGGATGGCTGCGCTGCACGCGGGCGGTGCGAAGCGCACGCGCGCCGATCTGGAGATCAGTCCGAACCTCTGGGCCGGCGTAGGGCTGGTGCGCGGCGGTGCGGGGACGGCGCTGGTGGGCGATCCGAAGACTGTCGCGGCGCGTATCGAGAAATACGCCGCGCTTGGCATCGAGAGCTTCATCTTCTCGGGCTATCCGCATCTGGAAGAGTCCTATCGATTCGCCGAGCTGGTGTTTCCGCTGCTGCCACGCAAGCAGCGCCCGGGCTTGCCGGGTGAGACGCTGACCGGCCCCTTCGGCGAAGTGGTCGCCAATCTCGATGCGCCTTCGCGTCTTCTGTCGCAGAGCTGAGCAGTACCCAGCAGTACCCAGCCAAAGGATTCACATGACTGAACAAGTGCAGACTTTGCCCGCACAAACTCCCGCATCCACGTCGGCGCCGTTGCTGGGCGCCGTCAAAGGCTTCGGGGTCTCGGTAGCGAAGCGCCTCGTGCCCTGGCTGGTGCCGGTAGGCCTGATCGTGGCGTGGCAGATTGCGTCATCCCTCGGATGGCTTTCGACGCGCGTGCTGCCTGCACCGGTCGACGTCATCAAGGCGGCCTGGACGCTGGCTGCGTCGGGCGAGCTGTGGACGCACGTCAAGGTGAGCGCCGGTCGCGCGCTGGGCGGCCTGGCCATCGGCGGCGGCTTCGGCCTTGCCCTGGGGCTGCTCACCGGGTCGGTCCGCTTCTTCGAGACGCTGCTCGATTCGACGATCCAGATGGTGCGCAACATCCCGGCGCTGGCGTTGATCCCGCTGGTGATCCTGTGGTTCGGCATCGAAGAGTCGGCCAAGCTGTTCCTGATCTCGGTGTCGGTGTTCTTTCCGATCTACCTCAACACCTTCCACGGCATCCGCAATGTCGATCCGCAGTTGATCGAGATGGGCCGCACTTACGGCCTCACGCGCTGGCAGCTCTACAAGGAAGTGATTCTTCCGGGCGCGATGTCGTCAATCCTGGTCGGCCTGCGCTTTTCGCTCGGGCTGATGTGGGTGATCCTCATCGTGGCCGAGACCATTTCCGCGCAATCGGGCATCGGCTATCTCACGATGAACGCGCGCGAGTTTTTGCAGACGGACATCGTGCTCGTCGGCATCTTGCTCTACGCGCTGCTGGGCAAATTGGCCGATCTGTTCGCGCGCGGACTCGAACGCTGGTGGCTGCGGTGGCATCCGGGCTATCGCGTTGCGAAGTGATGAAGTGACGACAACAAAGTGAACACCATGAGCGCCATCCCCCACATCCCGCAAATCCCGCGCAGTCCATCGGAAGAGCCCGGCGGCGTCCGGCTCGATATTCGCGGCCTCTCCAAGCGCTACGGCGACCGCGAAGTGCTGCGCAATACGCAGCTTTCGGTCGAGCCTGGCCAATTCATCGCCATCGTCGGCCGCAGCGGATGCGGCAAGAGCACGCTGCTGCGGCTGGTCGCAGGTCTTGAAGAGGCTTCGGAGGGTGCGCTCTATACGGACGGCAAGCCGGTTGAGGGTCTGCACGACGACACACGGATCATGTTCCAGGAGGCGCGACTGCTGCCGTGGCGGCGCGTGCTCGACAACGTGACGCTGGGCCTGCCCGCGCAGAGCCGCCGTCACGGCGAAGAGGTCCTGGCGCAAGTCGGCCTTGCCGAGCGCAAGAACGAGTGGCCGGCGCGGCTTTCCGGCGGGCAACGACAGCGTGTTGCGTTGGCACGCGCCCTCGTGCATCAACCGCGCCTGTTGCTGCTCGACGAGCCTCTGGGTGCGCTCGACGCGCTGACCCGCATCGAGATGCATCGCCTGATCGAGAACCTGTGGCAACGCCATCGCTTTACTGCGCTGCTGGTTACGCACGATGTGCAGGAGGCGGTGGCGCTGGCCGATCGCGTCATCCTGATCGAGGACGGCCGCATCGCGCTGGACGAGAACATCGCGCTCGCACGGCCGCGCTCGCAGGGCGATCCGGCCTTCGCAGCGATCGAGAAGCGAATCCTTGATCGGGTCCTGCAAAAACCGCAAAGCCCCGAAGCCGAACCGGCCAACGACACCCGCTGGGCCGATGGACCCGCGCACGTGCTGCGCTGGGCCGTATGAGCGCTTCATCCAGTTCAATCACCCAACCGAAGGAGTTTTC
This sequence comes from Variovorax sp. 05N34, assembly GCF_056397405.1. Lineage (NCBI taxonomy): Bacteria > Pseudomonadati > Pseudomonadota > Betaproteobacteria > Burkholderiales > Comamonadaceae > Variovorax > Variovorax sp. 05N34. The sequence goes on along the minus strand of NZ_JBFTNI010000001.1, from coordinate 477,666 downwards.
CATGTCCATCCAAGCCATCAACGTTCGCAACCAGTTCAAGGGCAAGGTCCGCGAGATCATTCGCGGCGACGTCGTCTCCGAAGTCGATGTGGAGACCGCCTGGGGCATCGTGACCTCGGTCATCACGACGCGCTCGGTCGACGAGCTTCAGCTCAAGCCGGGCTCCGACGTGGTCGCGCTGGTGAAGTCGACCGAAGTGTCGATCGCCAAGCTCTAATACGGGGATGATTCAACTCAAAGATATTCATCAGATCTACGACGGCCCGAGCGGGCCGGTCGAGGCTCTCAAGGGCATCGACCTGACGGTGGCGCCGGGCCAAGTGTTCGGCGTGATCGGGCGCAGCGGCGCGGGCAAGAGCTCGCTCGTGCGCACTATCAATCTCCTCAATCGCCCCATCCGCGGCAGCGTGCGGGTGGATGGGCGCGAGCTCACGGCCATGAACGATGTCGAACTGCGCAGCGCGCGGCAGGGCATCGGCATGATCTTTCAGCACTTCAACCTGCTGGCGTCGCGCACCGTGTACAACAACGTGGCCTTGCCGCTCGAACTCGCCGGCCTCGGTGCCTCGGAGATCAAGGGGCGGGTCGATCCGCTGCTGGAACTGGTGGGCCTCACCGGGCTGCGCGACCGCTATCCGGCGCAGATCAGCGGCGGTCAGAAGCAGCGCGTCGGCATCGCGCGGGCATTGGCCAACCGGCCGAAGGTGCTGCTTTCGGACGAGGCCACCTCGGCGCTCGACCCCGAGACCACGCGCTCGATCCTCGCGCTGTTGCAGCACATCAACCGCGAATTCGGCCTGACTGTCGTGCTCATCACCCACGAGATGCAGGTCATCAAGCAACTCGCGCAGCAAGTCGCGGTCATCGACCATGGCCGCATCGTGGAGCAGGGGGCCGTGCTCGATGTCTTCACGCGGCCGCAGCATGAAACGACGCGCAGCCTGCTCGACGACATTGCGCCACAAGAACTGCCTGAAAGCGTGCTTGCGCGCATCCGCGCGCTGATGCAAGACGACGCCGCACATGCGCCTCAGTTGCTGCGCCTGGCCTTTGCAGGGGACGATGCGGCGGACCAGCCGCTGCTTTCGCAGGTGATCCACCGGTTTGGCATCGACCTGTCCATCGTGCATGGGCAAGTCGACGAAATCCAGGGCCGGCCTTTCGGCTCGCTTGCCGTGCTGGCGCGCGGAGCGGGGGAGTCGGTCGCTTCGGCTGTGGCCTATCTGCGGGGCGCCGGCGTGGTGGTGCAGGAGGTGGCCCATGTTTGACGTCTTCACCAGGCCGATGCTGGAACTCTTCGCCGCTTCGTTGTGGGAAACCATCGTGATGGTCGGCATCTCGGGCTTGATCGGCGCGCTGGTGGGTGTGCCGCTCGGCGTGTACCTGCATCTCACGGACACCGGTGGCGTGCTCGAGAACCGCCCGGCCAATCGGATCGTCGGTGCCATCGTCAATGCGGTGCGCTCCACGCCCTTCATCATCCTGCTGGTCGCGATCATTCCGTTGACGCGCTTGCTCACGGGCTCGTCGATCGGCACTGCGGCCGCCGTGGTGCCGTTGAGCCTTGCCGCCGCTCCTTTTGTCGCGCGGCTGGTGGAGACATCCCTCCGCGAGGTCGATCGCGGACTGGTCGAAGCTGCGCAGGCCATGGGCGCAACCACGCGCCAGATCGTGTGGAAGGTGCTGTTGCCCGAGGCTCTCCCGGGCATCGTGGCCGGCGTGACAATATCTTTCGTCAGCCTCACCGGCTATTCGGCGATGGCGGGCGCGATCGGCGGCGGCGGACTGGGCGACCTCGGCATCCGCTACGGCTATCAGCGCTTTCTGCCCGAAGTGATGCTGGCTGTGGTCATCGTGCTGATCCTCTTCGTGCAGGCGCTGCAAAGCGGCGGTGACTGGCTCGTGCGCAGGCTCAGCCACAAGTGATTTTTCTCTTTTTTTCTCTCAAGGAACTCGTTTCATGATTCACCCCAAACGCAAGCTTCTTCAGTCGATCATCGCAATGACGATCGTCTCGGGCTTTGCGGCCGTGCCCGCGCTCGCTCAGGACAAGCCGATCAAGGTCGGCGTCACCGGCGGGCCGCACGCACAGATCTTCGAGCAGGTCAAGAAGGTGGCCGAAAAGGACGGACTCAAGATCCAGATTATCGAGTTCAGTGACTATGTTCAGCCCAATGCCGCGTTGGCCGCGGGCGACCTCGACGCCAACAGCTATCAGCACAAGCCCTACCTCGACCAGCAGATCAAGGACCGCAACTACAAGCTGGCGGACGTGGCCTACACCGTCAATTTCCCCATTGGTATCTATTCGAAAAAGGTCAAGAGCCTGAACGACCTGAAGGAAGGCGCCCGCTTCGGCATGCCGAACGACCCGACCAATGGCGGGCGTGTGCTGCTCGTGCTGCAGGACCAAGGGCTGATCAAGCTCAGGCCCGAAGCCGGGCTCAAGGCGACGCCGCTCGACGTGATCGAGAACCCCAAGAAGATCAAGTTCGTGGAAGTCGATGCGGCCCAGTTGCCGCGCACGCTGGATGACCTCGATGCCGCCGGCATCAACACCAACTTCGCGCTGTCTGCTGGCCTCAACCCCGGCAAGGATGCGATTGCCAAGGAAAGCGCGAAGAGCCCCTACGTGAACATCCTCGTCGTGCGCGAGCAGGACAAGAGCAAGCCGTGGGTCGCCAAGCTGGTGAAGGCTTATCACTCCGATGAGGTGCGCAACTACATCCAGACCGAGTTCAAGGGCTCGGTGCTGGCGGGCTGGTAAGAGGGACGGCCGGACTTGCCTGAAGACGGTGGGCCGGGTTTGAGGTAGAAACCCGCTCAGGGTGGGGTTTTGTGCGATGGTGCAAGGTTCAAGCCCCAACACCGAACACCAAAGGAATGGCATGTCCCTGTTCGACGTCAGTGACATCGTCGCCGGCCTGCATGAGGCCCGCGACGAATGGCGCGATGCCCAGAAGCGGTCGCGCGAGCCCGGCAGTCGCGAATTTCCCTCACGCGATGCGCTGGCAGGCATTGTCGAGTCGCTGAAGGGCGCGCTTTTTCCGATGCGGCTCGGTCCGCCGGAGCTTCGCAGGGAAAGCGAAGACTTCTATGTGGGCTACACGCTCGATGCGGCGCTTCAGTCGTTGCTCGCACAGGCGCGGCTCGAACTGCGCTACACGGCGCGCCACGAGCCGCGCGCTCCCGAAGAAATAGACGCCGACGCGGACGCGGCAGTCCGCGACTTCGCGGCCGCGCTGCCGGGCATCCGCCGGCTGCTGGACGGAGACGTGCTCGCCGCTTTCCTTGGCGACCCCGCGGCGCGCAGCGTCGACGAAGTGCTGCTGTGCTACCCCGGCATTCTCGCGATGATTCATCATCGCCTGGCGCATCGGTTGTACGGACTGGGCTTGCCGCTGCTGGCGCGCATCGTGGCCGAACTGGCCCACGGGCAGACCGGCATCGACATCCATCCAGGCGCGCAGATCGACGCCGGATTCTTCATTGACCACGGCACGGGCGTCGTCATTGGCGAAACCGCCGTGATCGGCAAGCGCGTTCGCATCTACCAGGCGGTGACGCTCGGTGCCAAGCGCTTTCCGACCGATGTCGAGGGCAATCTGCAAAAGGGCCTGCCGCGCCACCCGGTCGTGGAGGACGACGTGGTCATCTACGCCGGCGCGACCATCCTGGGGCGCGTGACGCTGGGCAAGGGCGCGACCATCGGCGGCAATGTGTGGATCACCGATGATGTGCCGCCCGGCGCCAATGTGACGCAGGCCAGCCTGCAGAACGCACCGCAGCGTCGGCAGGCCTGAGCCGCCCATCATTCATTGCAACTTCCTTCAACCATAGACAAGGAGTTTTCATGGCTCAGAAAAAAATCGCCGTGGTCATCGGCAGCCTGCGGAAGGACTCGCTGAACCGCAAGCTTGCGCTGGCCATTGCGCATCTTGCCCCCGAGGACTTCACTTTCGAGCATCTGCAGATCGACGATCTCCCGCTCTATAACCAGGACCAGGACGGCAATCAGGCGCCGTCGGTCAAGCGCCTCAAGACCGAGATCGCGGCGGCTGACGGGGTGCTGTTCGTTACCCCCGAATACAACCGCGCAGTCCCGGGCGTGATGAAGAACGCAATCGATAACGCTTCGCGCCCCTATGGCCAGAGCGCCTGGGCGGGCAAGCCAGCCGGCGTGATCGGTATTTCGGTGGGCCAGATCGGCACCGCCATTGCGCAGCAGCAGTTGCGCACGATCCTGGCCTACCTGGACATGCCGACGCTAGGCCAGCCGGAGGTTTTCCTGCAGAACAAGGAAGGCCTTTTCGACGACAAGGGACATGTCGCTGAAGGTTCGACCAAGCAGTTTCTGCAGAGCTGGGTCGACAAGTACGTCGCCTGGATCAAGGACCACTCGAAATAAGCGCAAGAACGCGCAGCGGGCTGCCGGAGCCGCCCTGGATCTTCAGTGGCGCTGCCCAGATCATGGCGCCCCTCGGCGGCAGCTGATGCAGGTTCGTCAGGCATTGCAGCCCGTAGCGATTGGCGCCGTGCATCAGCGTGTGGCACGGATAGGGCAGTGGCCACGAATGCGCCTGCCCGGCGTCGGTGTTGATGGTCTCCACGCCGAAGCCATGCACGTCGCGCTGCTCGATGAGCCATTGCACTGTTTCCTGGGTGGGCCCCGGCGTGTGGGCGCCGTCCTCGCGCAGATTCAGGAACGCCGCCGGATCGCTCGCGCGGTGGGACCAGTCCGTGCGAAACAATACCCACGCACCGGCTGGAATGCGGCCATGCTTTGATTCCCACGCTTCGATGAAGGGCACGGTCAACAGCCAGTCAGGGTTGCTGGCGACTTCAGCAGAGGCGTCGACGACCACAGCCGGTGCGACAAAATTCCGAGCGTCGATGGTATCGACGCTGTTGTTCGGATGGTCCTTGCCGCTGATCCAGTGCACCGGTGCATCGAAGTGCGTGCCCGTGTGTTCGCCGCAAGAAAAATTGTTCCAGTACCAGCCCGGACCCGCTTCGTCGTAGTGCGAGATCTTCTCCATCTTGAAGCCCCAGACTTGGCCGAACTGCGGCGGCAGTTGCAGCGCTGGAAAGTCGGGCGACAAGGTCTGGGTGAGGTCGACGACGCGGATTCGCCCTTCGAGCAGTTCGGAGGCGAGGCGATCAAGAGTGGCATGTGTCATGGGTGCGGATCTCCGTGGGAACAGTGAGAGCAGTGAGAGCAGTGGGAATGGTCAAGGCCGTGTAGTTGGTTTTCCAGTAGACGAGCGCGCCCTCGTCGCGCTCGCCGGTGCGAACTGCGCGCACGCGGCCAAGCACGACGCGGTGGCCGTGACGCTCGAAGCTTTCCTCGATCTCGCAGGCGAAGGCAGCCGTTGCGCCGTCGAGCAGCCACGCTTCTTCGATCCGATGCCACCTCGATCGCGCGTAGCGGCCCTCGCCCTGAATGCCCTGTCGGCCCGAAAAGCGCTCTGCGACGGTTTGCTGGTGCTCCCCAAGTACGTTGACGCCAAACCGTCCGTGCTCGCGCATCAACGGCCAGGACGAAGACGAGGCGTTGACGGACACCAGCAATACCGCGGGTTTGACCGACAGCGAGACGACGGACGTGGCCGTGAAACCCGTGCGCGCTCCAAGAGTGCCAACGGTGATGACGCTGACCCCGCCCGCGAGCTGCCGCATGGCCGTGCGGAAGGCGTGGCCGCCGACTGGATCGGCCGTGTCATGCATCGCGCAGGCCATGTGCATGGAGGATCGGGAGAACCGTGTCTCGGAAGTACGGGAACTCCTTGACGTAGTCGACGAAGGACAGCGTGGTGCCGCTGAAGCCGGCCTCGGCGAGGCTGATGATCCCCTGAGCCACTTGCTCGGGGGTGCCGACCAGCGGATAGCCACCGTGGCCCGCCGCCATGCGGTCGCGGATCAGCGCCAGCAGATCGTGCGGAAACGATTGTGCGTGCGCGAACTGAAGGTTGACCAGGTTGTCCACGGCCGCCCAGTCCGCATGCTCCTGCCCGAAATGCGAGAGATAGGCGCGCGCCTCTGCCTCCGTCGGCCGGCAGACCACATGAGAGAAAGTCAGTACTCCGACCTCGCGCCCCTTGGCGTTTGCCGAGCTTCGCAATTCGGCGACTTCATCCTTCGAGCGGGCAAGATCAATAGCCGGCGTGAAGAGGAAGTTCGCATTGCGCGTGGCGAATTCACGCCCCAGCCCCGAGCCTGCCGCATTGAGGATCGGCGGCAATTCGCCGTAGGGCTTCGGATGGCTGTGTATGCCCTTGAGCTGGAAATGCGCGCCGTCCCAGTCGAAGATGCCCGGGTCTTGCCAAAGCTTGCGCACCAGCTGATACCACTCTTCGGCGTAGGCATAGCGCGTCTCGTGATCGGGCGGGAGCTTCAGGCCCAGCGCCTCGTACTCCGGGTTGTTCCATCCGGCCACGATGTTCAGGCCGGCCCGGCCCTGGCCGAGCTGGTCGATGGTGGCAATCTGCTTCGCGACAACGACCGGATGGTTGGCCGCGGTGTGCGTGGTCGCGAACACCGTCAGTTGCTTGGTTTGGGCGACCAATCCGGTTGCCCAGGTCACGGTTTCGAGAACATCGCCGTGGAAGTTGGTTTCGCCGCCGTAGCCGATCCAGCGTGCGATGGGCAGCATGAAGTCGATGCCCGCGTCGTCGAGCATTTGGGCGAGTTTCAGGTTGTTGTCCCAGGTGTTCTGCCAACGTTCCGGCACTTTGGTGACGGACATGCCGCTGGAACAGTTGGATGCAAAGGTGCCGAGCAGGAAGTGCTTGCGTTGCAGGAGGGGAGTTGCTTGGATTGGCATGGGGCGTGCATGTGTGGACTTGGACGGGTTCACGATAGGGGCACGGCGCGAGGGCAGTGTCCCGGGCGCGCAAGCGCTGTCCCATGAGTGCAAGTCTTTGTGCCGCCATGGCCGCAGGGAGCGCGGCGGTCGAGGGTTATCCCCGAAGTCCGGGCTCGGCGCGAGCGCCCAGTATCGGGACACGGGACTGCCCAGACGCGTTTCAGACCAGATTTCCGGAGAGAGCGTGATTCAAGCTTCAGTTGTTGCCGATGCCCAGAGCCCGTTGGCTCACGTCGGCCACTTTCAGACTTCAGATCTCGACGAGGCGCGCAGCCGCGTCACGCAGGTGTTCTGCGATCACAAGCTGACGGTCGTCGGCAGCCGCCAGCGCGTCAAGGCATCGATGCACTATCGCGGAATCGGCGCTTTGGGTTTGGGGCGGATGGGCTACGGCGCCACTGTGGCGATCGATCCGGGACGGCTTGAGAGCTTTTATCTCGTTCAGGTCCTTCTGAAAGGGAACGAAAGCGTGCGCACGGCGGGTGAAACGGTGCAGTCGACGAGCGCCGTCGCGTCGGTCGTCAGTCCCAGCGAGTCGATGACGATGCTCCACCATGAAGGTTGCGAGAAGCTGTTCGTGCGCGTGGAGCGCGCGGCACTCGAAAAGCATTGCGCCGGGCAGCTCGGCCGCCCCTTGCGAGACCCTCTCGTCTTTACTCCGGCGATGGTGCTCGATCAGCCGCAGGTGGCGGCATGGGCACGGTGGATTCGCTGGTTGTTCGAGGAGCTCGGCGACGACCTCTCGAAAAGTTCGCCATGGGTCGACTCCCCGCTGCTGGCTTCGCAAATTGAGCAAGCGGGCATTGCCGCACTGTTGCAATGCCAGCCGCACACGTACCGCGAAGTTCTCGGCGCGGCCGAGCACAGCGTCTCTCCCGGTTTCGTGCGGCGGGCGGAGGCTTACATCCACGATCACGCACACGAGTCGATTTCGATCGCGGACGTCGCCGGCCACGTGGACGTGAGCACGCGGGCGCTGTTCCTCGGGTTTCGGAAGTACAAAGGCACCACGCCGATGCGCTACATGTCCGATGTGCGCATGGCGCGCGTGCGCGACGAGCTGTCGCAAGGGCGCCTTGCCGGTGAAACGGTGCGCGATGTCGCATTGCGGTGGGGCTTCGCTCACCTTGGGCACTTCAGCGCACGTTATCGCGAGAAGTACGGCGAGTTGCCATCCCAAACGCTGAACCGCTGAGACCTAGGTCGACCGAATCCATCGCGCGTGCTATGACTGTTCATCCGTTGTCCCATCCTTCGTTGCGATGGCCTAGTGACCGCAGCTTCCCAGATGGTCGTGGGCGGATGAACAACCTGTTGGGACATTTCGGCTGTTCCAGCTTGATGCAAGGATGACGCTGCACATCTCAACCCGCCGAAACTGTGGATCCTTGAACGCCAGGACGTCATCGTTGAAGGTTCCGAAAGTGCTGTCGGGGCGGTGCTTCATGCCCTGGTAGAAGGCGTCGATGATTCCCTGATTGAAGTCAGTTTCTCGGGGAAAGGCGGCGACAACGGCCTCCCGCTGAGCGTTGGTATATTGGTCATAGCCGCGGCCGGCTACATCCATGCCAGCCCCCGCCTGCACCAATGCGATCTCCGGACGCATGAATTGCGGTATGCCAGGCGTTGTGTGGAGAGCGACGGCGTTCCAAACCGTCTCGATATCGCTATCGGCGATGCCGTGCCCCCGAAGAAATTCACGCGCGGCATTCGCGCCATCCACTTCAAAGCGTAGCTGACTATTTTTATAGCGTGCGGTGAGGCCAATGTCGTGGAACATGGAAGCCGCGTAAAGCAGTTCAGGATCGAATTTCAATCCTGTTCGGTTTCCTGCCAAGACTCCCCAGCAATAAACTCGGACCGAGTGGTGGAAGAGCAAATCACTCTCGGTATCGCGAATGAGCTGAGTCAGTTCGCGCGCGAGTTTGCTGTCCGGGATACGCACCCCTGATATTTCCTTAAGCATCATGACTCTCTCCTGGCGTTGACTACCTGTTTTGGAATGACCGCCATAGGGGTGTTGCGGAAACTGATCGCCATGCGGTTGTAGGTATTCATCAGCCCGATGGCAATGGTCAGGTCCACTAGCTCCCGCTCGTCAAAGACGGTGCGAGCAGCTTGGTAGTCGCTGTCGGGGACCCCGGTCTCCGCCACGCGTGTCACCGATTCAGCCCAAGCCAGCGCGGCACGTTCCCGCTCGTCAAAGAGGGCACCTGCCTCTCTCCATGCTTGCAGCAGTGCGAGCTTTTCGATTGCCTGCCCCTTCTTCAACAGGTCACGCGTGTGCATGTCCAAGCAGTAGGCGCAGTTGTTGATCTGCGAAACACGCAAGTACACCAGATCCACCAGAACCGGTGAAAGACCGCTCTGCGAGATGTACCCGTACACGTTGCCAAGTGCCTTGATGCCCGTTGGGGCGACTTCGTTGTAGTCGATTCGATTGCTCATGGTCATGGTTCTGCTGATCTTCAGGCCGGGAAACCGAGAAGTCGCGCGAAATCGTGCCTGCGTTCCCGAGGCATGCTTGCTTGATTCACCGGGGCCTCCAGATCGCCGTATCCCATGGACATGCCGAAGGCGGTTACTTCCTCCGGGGGCATCGCAAGATGGGATGCGATCTGGTCATGAAACTGCGCAAATGCGACCTGCGGGCAGGTGTCGACGCCACGTGCTTTCGCGGCGATCATCACGTTCTGCGCGAAGAGGCCGAGGTCGATCCAGCTGTGTGCCTTCAGTCTGCGGTCGATGCTGAAAATGAGACCGACCGGGGCGCCAAAAAATGAGAAGTTTCGCTCGGTTTGGCGCATGCGCGCCGAAGCATCGTTGCGATCAATCTTGAGGGAGGCGTAGTACCGCGCGCCGAAGTCAAGCAACCTCGTACGGAATACGTCCGGCAACGGTTCGGGGAAGTGCGTCGGCGCCGGTGCGGTTCCGGCACGAAACGCTGCGACCAACGCATTTGCCAGCTGCTCCTTGGCCACGCCGCTGACCACATGCACCCGCCAGGGCTGGATGTTGCCACCGCTTGGGGCAGTTGCTGCATCCTCCAAGATCGCTTCCACAAGCGTGCGGCGCAAAGGCTCCGGCTTGAATGCACGAACCGCTCGGCGCGAATGCATGACGGAGGAGACGCATTTCGCAATGGTCTCCTGGGACCATTCAGTTGCCGTCTGGACCATGGTTCACCCCTGCAGCGGCGCGTCGTGATACGAAATCCGTCCGGAGGGGAGGAAGAACAGCGCAATCACGGCGCCGCCCTTTGCTTCCGGATAGTGGTGACTGCCCGGCGGCGGTGCGGTCCAGCCACCAAAGCACCAGCCATTCGGCCCCTTCAACGCGGCGCCGGAATTGAGCGGAATGACCATGTTGATCTCGCCATAGGGATGGCCGTGGTACTGCCCGAGGAAGTGATGATCAGGATGACCCTGCTGATTCCCTGTGCTGTCCATGTATACGGCTGTGATGCTGAAGTGCAGTGTGCGCTCCGAGGGCTCCGCGATGCGGCTGCGGCGGTAAGCCTGACCGTCGATCGGGACGTTCGCTGCCCAGCAGTCTTGCACGCCCTTCAACACCAAGTGAGCCAGGGTCCGATAGAGCTCGCTGTCAGCCCCGTACTTCTGGTTCAACCAGTTTTCGACCGCGGCTCCGGCGGTCATGTCCTTCACTTCTTCGAGGAAGGGGATGCAGCGCTCGATGAGCGCCTGTCTGTCCTGAATGTTTGTTTCGGTCATCGTGGTCTCGCCTTTGCGGAATGCCTGGACACGATCATGGGCGAAACTCGAACTGAATGGAAACGATAGATCTGCAGTTCCATAATGAACGCAGTTCAACTGCAGGAGGTGAAGTCGTGAGCATTGGTCGCATGGACCTCAACCTGTTGAAGGTGTTCGAGGCCGTCTACGAGGACCGCAATCTGCTAGTGGCGGGTAAGCGCCTCAATCTGACGCCATCGGCGGTTAGCCATGCGCTCAGGAGGCTGCGCGAACTTGTGGGCGACGAGCTTTTTATGCGTACGGGGAAAGGCATGGTGCCGACCGGCCGTGCAACGGCGATGGCGCCGGGCCTGCGGGACTCATTGCGCCAGATCGAGGCTATCGTGGGAGTGGAGCCGTTTTCACCCGAAACATCCAAGCGGCGTTTCGTCATTGCGGCGAACGACCACGTGACCGAGGTGATTGTTGTGCCCTTGTCCCGAGAACTGCAAGAAATTGCTCCGCATATCGATCTCGTCATCCGTCCGTCCACGCGACTGGACTTGGCTGAGCAGATTGACTTGGGGCGCATCGACCTGGCTATTGGCATTTTTTCGCAGGTGCCGTCGCGACTCAACTCTCAAACGTTGTTGTCCCAGGGAGAGGCGATCTTGATGCGCAAGGGACACCCCGCCTCCCGCCGGAAACTCACGCTCCAGGATTTGACGAAGTACCCGCTGGTCACCCTGTCCGTCGGAGGACAGGAGGAGGGCGCAGTGGGAGGGTTTATCGTTGAACGTGGCCTCGCACGCCAGTCGGAAATGTTTGACCGGCATGCGTTGGAAGAGGCACTCATTGAATCGAAGGAGGGGCCGCGGGTGAGAATCACCGTCCCCCACGCGCTCGCCATTCCCGCGCTGCTTCGTGACACTTCAATGCTGTCCATCGTGCCCGCGTCTCTGGCAGTGGCTCTCACGAAGCGCGAAGACCTTGTTCGCCGACCGCCGCCCTACCAAGCTCGACCATCGACCATGCGTGCGATCTGGCATGGCCGCGACGAGCATGACGTGGGTCACGCTTGGCTGCGCGAGAAGGTAGCGAAAGCAGCTCGAACCACTGAGAAGGCGCTCGCATAGCTGGCCTACGTGTCCGCAAACCGGCTCTGCGCGTTGGCGCACCTCTCAAATCTGCCAATTCGGGTGGTGCGCACCCAGAGGTGCGCGAGCCAGTGTGTGGCTTACGCGGCCAGCGTTGCGACGTCCTGATTGGCAGCCTTGCCTGTCGCTCCGCCAATATTTGCGCGTGCAGCGGCGATCGCAGCCGACTTTGCAGCATCGCCCATGGCAAGTCCTTCGGCGCGCACGATGCGCACATCGGTAATTCCGAAGAAGCCGAAAATGACCTTCAGGTAGCTCTCCTGGTGCTCCATCGCCTGGCCGCCGTCGCTGGTCGAGTACATGCCGCCGCGCGTCGAAGCGACGATCACGGTCTTGCCGGTTGCGAGGCCGACTGGGCCCTTGTCGGTGTACTTGAAGGTGCGGCCGGCTTGAGCCAGACGGTCGATCCACGCCTTGAGTTGGGTCGGCACCGTGAAGTTGTAGAGCGGAGCGCCGATCACGATGACATCCGCAGCCAGGAATTGCGTCACGAGGCGCTCGGAAACTTCGTTTTCGCGGCGCTGCGCTTCGGTGGGTTCAGCCTGAACGCCGACCTTGATGCCGAGCGCATCGGCGCTGAAGTGGTTGGGGGTGTCCACGGCCAGGTCGAGGTACTCGACGGTAGTGTGGGAGTGGGCCTTGCGCCAGTCGGCCACGATTTCGGCACTCAGTTGACGCGAAACGGAGTTGGTGCCCAGGACACTGGAGTCGACGTGCAGCAGTTTCATGATCGATAGTCTTTCTTGAACAGTGCCGGCGCTGAAATCGGTCGGCGTGAGTAGGATTCTATTTTTGTGGCGATTGGCTGATAAGTAAGTAAAAATGGCCCAGTTCGTTCCAAAAATAGGACAGTGGATCATGCAAGACCTGAACGACATGGTGTTCTTTGCCGAAGTGGCGGAGCGCGGCGGCTTTGCAGCTGCCAGCCGCGCGCTTGGCATTCCAAAGTCGCGGCTTTCGCGCCGCGTCGCCGATCTGGAGGCCCAACTCGGCGTCCAACTCATGCAGCGCAGCACCCGGCGCCTATCCCTCACGTCTGCCGGCGAGATCTACCTGAAGCATTGCGCTGCCATGCGCGATGCGGCGCAAGCGGCGGCGGAGGCGGTGGCGCAAGCCCAGACGGAGCCGCGCGGAACGGTCCGCTTGAGCTGCCCCGTGACCTTGGCGCAGAGCAGCGTGGGGCCTTTGCTACCGCGTTTCATGGCGCTTTATCCCGCAGTGCGCGTGGAGATGCGTGTGCTGAACCGGCCGGTCGACCTGGTCGAGGAGGGCGTCGACCTGGCGCTGCGCGTGCGACCCGAGGTCGAGGACAGCACAACACTTGTAGCCAAGATTTTCGGAATCAGCCGCGGCATCCTGGTCGGCAATCCAGAACAGATCCGGCAGCAGGGGCCCGTGTCGGCGCCAGCGGACTTGTCGAAGCTCGACACCGTTTCGATGTCGACTGGCGATGGTCGTGCCAACTGGCGCCTCGAAGGGCCGAGTGGCAAGGTGACCGTTCATTCGCATGTGCCGCGCTACGTGGCCGACGACCTGCTTACGCTCAAGTTCGCCGTGGTGCAAGGCACCGGAGTCTCAGTTCTGCCTGACTACATGTGCCGCAGCGAACTGAAAGCAGGAAAGCTGGTTGAGGTGCTGCCGGGCTGGGGGCCGGCTCCGGGCATCACGCACATGATGTTCCCCGCCCGGCGCGCGTTGGTCCCGGCGGTGCGCCGGCTGATCGATTTCCTCGTGGAAAACCTCGACAGCGATGAGCCGCACGATCTCGCCGGGTGAGTTCCACGGCTTTTCCTTATGCGCAAAACACCATATTCAAACAAGCAGATATTCGTTTGTCTTTGAAGCGATGCTTCGCAGAATCCGGGGCTGCTCACCAACGCCTCCAACGTATTCTCCGTGTGACAAAACAAACCATCGTGATCGTGCCGGGCTGGCGTGACTCCGGTCCTGGCCACTGGCAAAGCCTGTGGGCCGAGCGGATGCAAGGCGCAGCTCGAGTGACGCAGGATGACTGGATCACGCCGACCCGTGCGGCGTGGGTCGCTGCACTCGAAAAGCTTGTGCTCGAGAGTCCCACGCCGGTCGTCATCGCCGCACACAGCCTGGGCTGCATTGCGACGGCGCACCTCTGCGAAGCCGCGGCCGCTCGCATCAGCGGTGCGCTGCTGGTGGCGCCGGCGGACCCCGAGCGCCGTGCCGTCTTGTCCGATTTCGCGCCGGTCCCTCATGCCAAGCTGCCCTATCGGAGCATCGTCGTCGCGAGCAGCAACGACCCCTTTTGCCCCGTGCGTTTGGCGGGTGCTTATGCTCGCGCTTGGGGAAGCGAATTCGTTCGGATGCAGAATGCCGGCCACATCAACATCGAATCCGGGCATGGGAACTGGCCGCTGGGCCTCGCTCTGCTCCAATCCTTGACGGACGAGCCGACCACTCTGATGGATGGCCGTCGAAATTTCGAACCTTTGGCAACTCTATGACTTCCAGAATCAAGACGATCCTCGGCGCGCTGGTGCTCGCCGCCGCCGGCGCTGCGTCCGCGCAACCGACCTCGCTTCTCAATGTCTCGTACGACGTGGCGCGCGAGTTCTACAAGGACTACAACGCCGCCTTCGTTGCGAACTACAAGAAGACCACCGGCAAGGACGTCAAGATCGACCAGTCGCATGCGGGCTCCAGCGCGCAAGCTCGCGCCGTTGCGGATGGGCTGGACGCCGATGTGGTCACAATGAACACCAGCACCGACATCGAATTCCTCGCCAACGCTGGCGTGGTCGCAAAGGACTGGGCCAAGCGTTTCCCGTACAACGCGTCGCCGACCACGTCGACGATGCTATTCCTCACGCGCAACGGCAATCCCAAAGGCATCAAGGATTGGGACGATTTGATCAAGCCCGGCGTTCAGGTCGTGATCGTCAACCCCAAGACCGGCGGCAATGGCCGCTACGCCTATCTCGCCGCGTGGGGCTACGTGAAGAAGAAGGGCGGTACCGACGCCCAGGCGGCCGAGTTCGTCGGTAAGCTCTTCAAGAACGTGCCGGTGCTCGCGCGCGGCGGCCGCGATGCGACGACCGCCTTCCTGCAACGAAACATAGGCGACGTGCTGATCACCTTCGAATCCGAAGTGGTCTCCATCGACCGCGAATTCGGCGCAGGCAAGGCACAGGCCGTGTATCCGTCCATCAGCATCCTGGCCGAGAACCCCGTCGCTGTCGTCGAGCGCACGACCGCCAAGCGCGGCTCCGGCGAGCTTGCCAAGGCATACCTCGAGTACCTCTACTCGGACGAGGCGCA
The DNA here is from genome assembly GCF_056397405.1 of Variovorax sp. 05N34. Taxonomy (NCBI): domain Bacteria; kingdom Pseudomonadati; phylum Pseudomonadota; class Betaproteobacteria; order Burkholderiales; family Comamonadaceae; genus Variovorax; species Variovorax sp. 05N34. The sequence goes on along the minus strand of NZ_JBFTNI010000001.1, from coordinate 462,661 downwards.
GGAAATCGCGGCCAAGCATGCCCTGCGCCCGCGTTCCGAAGCGGTGCTCAAGAAGTTCTCCGCGACCTTCAAACCGCTGCAACTCTTCACCGTGCAGGAACTGTTCGGCAGCCTGAGCGAAGCGCAGAAGGTGCACTTCAACGACGGCGGGCAGTTCGACCGGCTGTACACGCCCGGCGGCAAATAAATGAGCGGTGCCGTGTCTTCGGCGCTGCCGTCCTCGGCGGCGCCGCTTGCGCGTGCGGGTGGCACAGGTGTATCTCGGCGCGTGCTGCCGGGCTTTCACCTCACGCTCGGCTATGCGCTGCTCTACCTGAGCCTGATCGTCCTGATTCCGCTTTCGGCGCTGGTTTTCAAGACCTTCACGCTCACCTGGGACCAGTTCTGGGTCGCGGTCACAGCACCTCGTGTGATGGCGTCGTATCGCCTGACCTTTGGCGCATCGCTGATTGCCGCGCTGGTCAACCTGGTGTTCGGGTTGCTGGTCGCCTGGGTGCTCGTTCGCTACAAGTTTCCCGGCAAGCGGATCGTGGACGCGCTCGTCGACCTTCCTTTCGCATTGCCGACGGCGGTCGCCGGCATCTCGCTGACCGCGCTACTTGCCGGCAATGGCTGGATCGGCCAATACCTCGAACCGCTCGGCATCAAGGTGGCCTTCACCCCGACCGGCATCGTGATTGCGCTGATCTTCATTGGTCTGCCTTTCGTGGTCCGGACCGTCCAGCCGGTGCTCGAAGACACTGAAAAAGAACTTGAAGAAGCCGCCACGAGCCTCGGCGCAACGCGCCTGCAGACCTTCACGAAGGTGATCCTGCCTTCGATCGCGCCGGCGCTGCTGACGGGTTTCGCGATGGCGTTTGCGCGCGCCATCGGTGAATACGGCTCCGTGATCTTCATTGCCGGAAACATGCCGATGATCTCGGAGATCACGCCGCTGATCATCATCGGCAAGCTCGAACAATACGACTTCGGCGGTGCGACCGCGGTGGCGCTGGTGATGCTGGTGATTTCGTTCGTGCTGCTGCTGGTCATCAACGGCCTGCAAGCGTGGCAGCGGCGCCGCGCGGGGAGTTCGTCATGAGCGCGCGTTCCACCACCGTTCGCCGCGCGCAGGCCGGAACGACCGAATCCGCATGGGTGCGCCGAACGCTCATCGGCATCGCGATGCTGTTCATGCTGCTGTTCCTGGTGCTGCCGCTGGCCGCCGTCGCCACCGAAGCACTGCGCAAGGGCTTCGAGGCCTACCTCGATGCGTTGAAGGAGCCCGATGCGTGGAGCGCCATCCGCCTCACCTTGCTGACAGCCGCCATTGCCGTGCCGATGAACCTCGTGTTCGGGGTCGCGGCCGCATGGGCCATCGCCAAGTTCGAGTTTCGCGGGAAGGCATTTCTCACCACGTTGGTCGATCTGCCGTTTGCCGTGTCGCCCGTGGTCGCCGGCTTGATCTACGTGCTGATCTTCGGCGCGCAGGGCTGGTTCGGACCTTGGCTTGCAGCGCACGACATCAAGATTATCTTCGCCGTGCCCGGCATCGTGCTGGCGACGGTTTTCGTGACCTTTCCGTTCATCGCGCGCGAACTGATCCCTCTGATGCAGGCGCAGGGCACGGAAGAAGAGCAGGCCGCCATCGTGCTGGGTGCGACCGGCTGGCAGACCTTCTGGCGCGTGACGCTGCCCAACATCAAGTGGGGCCTGATCTACGGCGTGATCTTGTGCAATGCGCGTGCGATGGGCGAGTTCGGCGCCGTGTCGGTCGTGTCGGGTCACATCCGCGGCCAGACCAACACGATGCCGCTGCATGTGGAAGTGCTCTACAACGAATACCAGTCCGTCGCCGCCTTCGCGGTGGCATCGCTGCTGGCCATCCTGGCTTTGGTCACGCTGGTGATCAAGTCCTTCGTCGAATGGCGGCACGAGCGTGAAATGAAGGCCATCGCCGACCTGCCGCCAGAGCGGCCCCGGACATGAAGCTCGCCCCCAGGTTGCCCGCACTTCGTGTCGGGCGCCCATCCCCTGCCGGGGGCAACACCGGCGGCCCGGCGAAGCCGGTTCCGCGGTGTTCCTGGCTTGGGGACTATGGCAGTTTCATCGGGTGGCGCGGCCACGCAGTCGGTGGAAAGTGAAGGAGAGGAAACATGAGTATTGAAATTCGCAACGTCAACAAGGCCTTCGGCGACTTCCAGGCCTTGCGGAATGTGAGCCTCGACGTCTCGTCGGGCGAATTGGTCGCGTTGCTCGGCCCCTCGGGCTGCGGCAAGACCACGTTGCTGCGCATCATCGCGGGACTGGAAACGGCCGACGCGGGCAGCATTCTCTTTTCGGGCGAAGACACGACCGATGTGCACGTGCGCGAGCGGCAGGTGGGGTTCGTGTTCCAGCACTACGCGCTGTTCCGGCACATGACGGTGTTCGAGAACGTGGCGTTCGGTCTACGTGTGAAGCCGCGCAGTGCGCGTCCGAGCGAAGCGCAGATCAAGGCCAAGGTGCATGAGCTTTTGAAGCTGGTGCAACTCGACTGGCTGGCCGATCGCTATCCCGCTCAGCTGTCGGGCGGCCAGCGCCAGCGCATCGCCCTGGCGCGTGCGCTTGCAGTCGAGCCCAAGGTGTTGCTGCTCGACGAGCCTTTTGGCGCGCTCGATGCCAAGGTGCGCAAGGAACTGCGCCGGTGGCTTCGGCGCTTGCACGACGAACTGCACGTCACCAGCATCTTCGTCACGCACGACCAGGAAGAGGCGCTCGAAGTCGCCGACCGGGTGGTGCTGATGAACAGCGGGCAGGTCGAACAAGTCGGCTCTCCGCAAGACGTGTGGGACCATCCGGCGAGTCCGTTCGTCTACGGCTTCCTCGGTGACGTGAACCTCTTCCACGGGCGCGCTCACGAGGGCGAGGTGCACGTCGAAGGCATCCGCATCGACTCCCCGGAAAACAGCGAGCTCCGGAACGGAAAGGCACTGGCCTACGTGCGGCCGCATGACCTCGAGGTCAGGCGCTATGCGCCCGGTGCGACCGGAATCGTCGCAACGTTGACTCGCGCGATCGTGGTCGGCCCCATTGCGCGGCTGGAACTCGAACCCACCGAATCGAATCCAGATAATCCGGGCTCCGGAACCATTATCGAAGCGCAACTCCCTGCGCAACAGTTCCGGGACCTGGGTCTGCACGAGGGCGACACCGTTGTCGCCACGCCGCGCAAGGCCCGGGTGTTCGTAGAGGACTGGGTTTCACCATGATCGACTGGTATTTCGGCGCGCCTCGGCGTGCCCTGGCTTTGATTTGCGCCGCATGTGTGGCGATGCTTGCATTTGGCATGTATCTGCAGCACGTGGTCGGGCTCGAACCTTGCCCCATGTGCATCGTGCAGCGGTACGCGCTGGTGCTGGTGGCGGTATTCGCGGGGCTGGCCTCACTGAGCCGCCGAAAGGGGCTGCAGGTGACGGGCTCGCTGCTCGGGCTGATCATGGCTGTGGGCGGCGCATACACCGCCGCGCGCCAGAGCTGGCTGCAATGGCATCCGCCGGAAGTCGTGACGTGCGGCCGCGACATCTACGGGATGATCGAGACTTTTCCTCTCCAGCGCGCGCTGCCCATGATCTTTCGCGGGGCCGGTGATTGTTCGAAAGTCGATTGGACGCTGCTGGGGCTGTCGTTGGCCAACTGGTCTTTCATTGCATTCACCGTGTTGGGACTGCTGTTGATCGCTCTGATGTTCCGCCGCGGAGCCTCCAACAACGTGCGCTGATCCCAGCGCACGGCCAAACATATCGCGCGCCATGCAATGTGGCGCGCGGAGTGCGTCAATCATTGCACTCCGATTGAAGTTCTGGACCTTTCTGGACCTTTCTGGACCAGCTTCGCGATCCTTCTCGGCCATTCGCAGGCCAAACAAAGAGACGCAGAGAGTAGATTTGGCGCGGTCGGCTCCGACTGCGATTTGAAGATCCCTCCAAGTCGAATGCATTGCCCTTTCTGACATGGGCACCTCGCGCACGGACTCGCCGATGCAATCCACGATCGACTATGAATCCCAAGGCCGAGGTCTCCATTCCGTTTGCGCATCCCGTCTATGTTCGAAGCGTGCTCGACTGCCTCAACAGCCGTGGCGTGTCGCCATCTACAGTGCTCTCAAACGCGGGTTTGGCATGGCAGGACCTCTGCGACGGGCAGGACATGGTGGACTTCTCGGTCTTTCGCCGCTTCGTCGCGCAAGCGGTGCTGTGCAGCGGAGAGCCGGCCTTGGGCCTGATGGCCGGCTCGATGATCCAGCCCTATCACAGCCCTGTCGGCATCGCCGCCGTGACGAGCGAAAGTCTCGGCCAAGGCCTCGAATTTGTGAGCCGACATGCCGGGCAGATCTTCGGTGGTGTGGAGTTCCAGATGGAAAACGGGCGCCAATGGAGCACCCTCAAGGTCAGGCCGTCGCGTCCGTTGTGCGAGACCCACGTCTTCGTTACGCAGTCCATCGTTGGCGCGCACTGCAGACTGCTGGAGGCTATGTTGGGGCGGCCCGCTGACGAACTCACGGTGGGGTTGCCTTACCCCCGGCCTGCGGGCAACGACGTGCCGTGTCTGCGGTACGTGCGACGGGCGGCATTCGACCAGGAATGCCTGACGTTTCAGTTGCCGACAGAGATGCTTCATTGGCCTTGTACTTCCGCTGATGCAAAGGCATTTGTGGCAGCCGCGGAGGCTTGCGGACGTGCGGCATCGGAACAGGGGCAGGGGGACTTCGTGCAGCGCGTCCGCCGCGCGCTTCTCGAGCGGCTAGCGATCAATCCCGAAGCGGGTGAGTTGGCTGTCGATCTCGGAATCTCCGGGCGAACGCTCGTGCGCAGGCTTGCAGATGCGGGCATCAATTACTCCGACATCAAGGACAACCTGCGCAAAGAGCACGCCGCCTGGTACTTGCAGCACACCGAACTGTCGATGGAAGCCATTGCGTCGCAACTGGGCTATTCAGACCCGACCAGCTTCGGTCGAAAGTTCAAGACCTGGTATCGCGTCGCGCCCAGCAAGATGCGGCAGAGCTTGCGCTCCGCCGCTCATTGATCTGCCGCAGTCCGGCTGAGCTCATGTGAACTGGGCGGCCATGGCGACTGCGCGGCAGCAAGCGTTCGCACGCGCAGTCTGATCAGCCATGACCCATGCGCCCGCTCGTTCAGGCGCCTTGCATGCGCAAGCCTTGCTCCCCGCCGTGGCGCTTTGACTGAGCATCGTTGATGCTGCCGATGTAGGCGATCGAGTCATTGACGTGGGAGAGGATCTCGACGGAGCGGACCTTCAAGGCCATGCCGCATCGCGTCAGTTGAACCTTGCGCGTCGTGCGCTGAATCAATGGTGCTTTCAGCATCGATTCAAGTCGCGTGATGCTTCTGCTGACGCTTGATTTATGAATCTGCAACGCGTCCGCCGCCATCGAGAAGCTGGCATGTGATGCGACGTACGCAAAAACGCGCAAGTCATTGAGGTCCAGGGCTTTGTCTGCGATGTGTTTGGACAGGATACTGTTCGGCATTGAGGCTCCCTTGCCATATCTTTGACCGAACAATCCGCCGTTGGCATGTGCGGGTCGTCGGCTGATGGCTATTGTGAAAATGAAAAGGGCCGCCCGACTCTCGCCGGACAGCCCTCAAGAACTGCCTAAGGATGCTGATATTTTTCAGCTTGCTGTCAGGTGGCGTTAGAAGGCGTGACGGATACCGATGTCGTAACCGGTGGAGGATTTCGGCACGGTCCAGACGCCGTCAAACACTGCGTTGTAGGCTGGGCCTCCAACTGTGAAGGCAGTTCCGTTCTTGTTGTTCACGCGAGCAACCGTGGTGTACAGAGCTGTGCGCTTCGAAAGGTTGTGCACATAGCCAATCGCGAACTTGTCGGCCTTTGGCTCTTCGCCGAGTTCGATGCCGCGATAACGCACTGACGAGTACGAGGCACGGATAAGACCTGGACCGACGGGGACGGTGGCCCCGAGCAACCAACCCTTCGTGCCGGGATCAGCCAGCAAGCCAAAGCTATCGGTGTCGATTTCGAGCTTGTTGTCAGAGTACTCGCCGAACAACTTGACCGGTCCAAAGTCGTACGAAGTACCCAGGCTCCAGTTGACCGAGTTTGCAGTCAATCCGAGGAAGAAATCGTCCGCCACAGTGCTTTGGCCGTAAGAGAGAGCCACATCCACCGGGCCGTTGGCGTATCCGACGCGACCACCGATATAGCGGCCGGTGCGCTGCGAGTCGGGCACACGAGGGGTCAGAACTGCCGGATCGAACTTTGCGTGTTCGTTGAACGAGTACATGAACTGTCCGTACACACCACCAAGTTTTGGTGGCAGGAAGTAGCCGACCGAGTTGCTGGCGCGCGTGTAGTTTTCGTTGTTCATTGACTGGCCTGCCGACACGATCAGGTTCGTGCCAACGCCATTGGCGCCGAACGGGTCGAACACGGTGTCGTTCCAGTAAGTCGGGGTGTAGTCGCGACCGAGGCGGACTTCACCGAATGCTCCGGCGAGGCTGACCGTCGAGCGACGGTTGAAGCTGAGCCCACCGCCAGTTGCCTTCCCGCTGCCGTCGTCGTTGTTCAGCCCAGCTTCGAGCCAAAAGCTGGCAGCCAAGCCGCCGCCCAGGTCTTCCGTCCCGCGGAAGCCCAGGCGGCTGGAGTTGTAGCCGGAGTTGGTGAGAGCGGTCTGGCTCGTCGTGAGGCTATTGCCCAGGGGGGTCTCTGCCCGGTTCGAGTAGCTGCTCACAGCAGCATCAACCACGCCGAAGAGCGTGACGGAAGACTGTGCCGAGGCAATGCCTGCGCTGGTCAAGGTGGCCAGGGCAGCCAGGGCGACAAAGGATTTTTTCATTCAGGGTTCTCCTAGGTTCAACAAAGGCACCGGTGTGACAGGCTCACCGTGACGGCACGTTTGTGCTCCCCACCGGCCCCCGGGCCAACCTCCCATTGGGAAGTTGAGTCGATTCCATCAGAGGCCCCTCCTTGCGGCAGACGCGTTCCTGCAAGGTCGCCCCATAACCCTGCAAGATCGACCCTAGAAGTTGAGATTCGCGTTGTCTGTTTGCGACAAGGCAGGCATGCACCCGCAGCCCTCACGCGCGCGGGCTGGGTCGTTGAAGTGCCTGAGGTCGTGCCGAACGACTAAAGAGGCAGCGTGTCGAATGCCGCGTAGGCTGTCGCCAGCCACGTCTTCACGCGTTGCCGTTCGAGCAGTCCGAGCGCGTGCGGTCCTTCGCGGTCGTTGACCGCCTTCCAGAAGCTCGTGTTGCGCCCATCGATCTTGCGCATGCTGGCATCGTGCAGGCGCGGCAGGGCGATCACGCGCGCGCCATGTGCAGTCGCCTTGTTGAGCGATTGCGAACCGAGCAGCAGTCCGAAATCGTTGCCGCGGCCATAGTTCTGCACCACGATGTAGTTCGGCCGATTGCCAAAGGTGTCGATCAGCGTTCCCAGCAGATCGGTTGAATCCTTCCCGTCGTCCAGCACGTGCCAGAAGTTGACGGCGACGCCGAGTTCGGCGAATACATCGAACAGATCCGACTCCTTGATCCACCGCGAGAGTGGCGCCAGGGTCTGCGCGGCGAGGTCGACGATGACGCTCTGTTGCGGATTGGTTTCGAAGCCGTTCACGACCGTGTCGAGTCCCTCGAAGCTGTCCACCACGATCGGGGACGCAAATCCCTCGTAGAAGCGTGTGAAGGAGCTGTGCGAGCGATCGGTGTCGAATCCGACAAAGGGGCGGCTGTGGTCGATGAAATACTGCGCCAGGACCCGCGCGGTGACCGACTTGCCGACACCGCCTTTTTCGCCGCCGATGAAGTTGAGTGAGCTCATGAGGTTCCTGGACAGGGAGGTGCGAAGCATTCTAGGGGGCCGTCAGATGATTCGACGAGTCGTTCATGCGCTGATTCAGCTTGTCGATCATGGCTTTCGACCGGAGTATCGAACTGTGATCCTCGTGGAACCCGAAGACGAAGTCGGCGCGGCTTTGAATGTCGGGCGGCAGAACGCTCCGCAGGGACACGACCCCATCGTTGCTTCCCCCGTGCGCTCTCCTGGCCGAGCCACGGAGTGGATATCGAGATCAGGTGATGTACCGGCGGCTTGCGGCCTTCGCGCAGGATGATGTTCAGTGCCGCGCGGGTGACCAGTCCACCCATGCTGTGAGCCACGATGACGCTGGTGTCGAAGCCGTCGCGGTAATGCAACTCGTCGATCGCATTGTTCAGCATCATGGCCGAGAGGTTGATCGAGAAGCCGCTCGGGTAATAGAAGACCCAGGGCTGGAATCGGTTGGGGTCGAGCTGATCGATGACTTCTTCCCAATCGCGCGGCGACCCGCCGATGCCGTGGACGAAGATCACCGGCACGCGTTGCGGATCGAAGGGTTCGAGCATGAAGAGTCCGGCCCGGCCTTCGGCAATGAACTGCAAGGGCGCGAACATTCCCTGCCGGACTTTTTGCGGCGAGAAACGCGGTTCGTCGATGGTGGCCCGTGCGCCGAATTCCTCGGTTCGTCGACGCACCAGCTCTGCATATCCGTCTTCGAGAACAGCGGGCAAGTCAATTGCAGGTGCTGCAAATGGGATCTTGATCTGACCGAGCCCTGTCGCGACAGTCGGAGGATCGTTGATGGCATCCAGCGCCAGCGCGGCTCCTCGATAGAGTGCCACCGGCTCGTTGCTCTGGTGCAGCAAGTCGCGATTGACGTCCTCGAAAGCGAGGATGCCGTATTGGCCCGGCGGAGCCGCGAGGTGGTAGACCCCTCGGCTTCGTGGAACAACGTCGATGAAGACGGGCCTCGGATCATCGCCGAGCTTGTAAAGCACGACCACGATGGGGCCGCGAGCCGCTTTCTCGGTTTCGACGATTCCCGTGAAATACACGGCGTCGCCGATCCGCCTCATCTGCCGGTCGGCCGTGATGAGCGCGCAGCCGGCAGTCATGACACAAAACGCCGTCAACAAAGCGATGCGAAGCGTTCGTGAAAGAGTGTGGGCTGTCATCAGGATTTGCTCCGGGCCTCTACCTTAGTTCTTGGGCACCATCGAGAAGAAAGGTCCCAGGCTGCCGAGGAGCCAGTTCTGACTGAAGTCGAGCGCCGCGCGGCGATATTTTTCGTCCGCCTGTGCGGCCATCAGGTCAAGCCGCGCAACCACTTTCGACAGCTCGCGATCGACCAGCAGGTTGCGCCCGTGCTCGCTGATTTCCGTGGCAAACAGCAGAGGCTTGCCGTCCGCGCCAGTCTTGGAGCCGATGAGCCACAGCGAGATCTCGACGTTGCGGGCCGCGCGAAAACTGTTCTCGGCGTTCACGCCGTCCAGCATGGTCTGCTCCCATGTATTGCCGTTGGCCTGCTTGAGCAGCGCCGCCCAGCCGACCACGAGAGCCGCGACGCGGTCGCCCTCGTAGGGCTTGGGAGCGGTCTCGAATGCCAGCCGGATGGCATCGATGCCTGTGGTGCCGTGAAGATCGGGCAGCGGCTGTTCCTGCTGGATTGCATCCCACGTGCGCTGGATGGCTTCGTCCGCGCTGGTTGCCCACTTTTTCCATTCGCGCGGATTGCGCCGGTAGAGCGACAGCTGCACGCGCTTGATCGACTGCACGTTGTCGCGCAGCGCCAGGTTCGCGATGCGGTTGGTTCCGGTCTGGAGCCATTCCTGGTTGTTGTAGGGCTCCGCCCGCTGTGTGGACGAGCAACCGCCAAGTGCGAGGACGACCAGGGCCAGGAGGGCCGCCGTGCAGATTCCAGGCCGCCAGCTATGAGGTTCAAGAGGGGGAAAACGGGGGATCGCGCGCATGGACCGCACGTTATCATCCTGCCCTCGGGTGGCGGCCGGTCCTTCGGATCCAGGCCAGTGAATTCTCCTTACTAATCAACACCTTGGCTTAGGGCCGACCTGCCGTGCGTCTCAATTCCATCAAGCTCTCCGGCTTCAAGTCGTTCGCCGAACCCACCAATTTCCTCTTGCCCGGCCAACTCGTCGGAGTCGTCGGCCCGAACGGCTGTGGCAAGTCGAACATCATGGATGCCGTGCGCTGGGTCCTCGGCGAATCGCGCGCCTCTGAACTGCGCGGCGAGTCCATGCAGGACGTCATCTTCAACGGCACCACGACGCGCAAGCAGGCCAGCCGTTCGAGCGTCGAGCTGGTGTTCGACAACGCCGACCACCGTGCCGGCGGCCAATGGTCGCAATTTGCCGAAATCGCGGTCAAGCGCGTTCTGACGCGCGACGGCAATTCGAGCTACTACATCAACAACCAGGCGGTGCGCCGGCGCGACGTGCAGGACGTGTTCCTCGGCACCGGCCTGGGCCCTCGCGCCTACGCCATCATCGGGCAGGGGACGATCAGCCGGATCATCGAATCGAAGCCTGAAGAACTGCGCCTCTTTCTGGAAGAAGCGGCCGGCGTTTCCAAGTACAAGGAGCGCCGCCGCGAGACAGAGAACCGCCTCGGCGACACGCGCGAAAACCTCACGCGGGTTGAAGACATCCTGCGCGAACTCAACAGCAATCTCGAAAAGCTCGAGAAGCAGGCCGAGGTCGCGGCGCGCTACAACACGCTGACAAGCGATGCCACACGCAAGCAGCATCAGCTCTGGTTCATGAAGCGGACCGAGAGCGAGGCCGACCAAGCCAAGATCAAGGCCGATGCCGAAAAGGCGATCAACGATCTCGAATCCCGCACCGCCGATCTCCGCCACATCGAGGCCGAGCTTGAAACCGTTCGCCAGGCGCACTATGCCGCCGGCGATCAGGTCAACCAGGCGCAGGGCAAGCTGTATGAAGCCAGCGCCGAGGTCGGGCGGCTCGAAGGCGAGATCCGTTTCGTGGTCGAAGGCCGTCAGCGTGTGGAGCAGCGACTGGTGCAACTGCGAGAGCAGATCGCGCAGTGGAGCGCCCGCAAGGAGGATGCAGAGGCCGAAATCGAAACGCTCGCCGGCCAAGGCATCAACGCCGAAGAGCAAGCCGAATTGCTGGCCGCGCAACTCGAAGAGCATGACGCGCGCCTTCCTGAACTCGAGGACGCGCAGCAACGCGCACAGGACGAGGCGAATGCCCAACGCGCTTCGGTCGCGCAGGTGCAGCAGCAGATCCAGGTGCTGGCCGCCGACCAGCGCAACATCGAGGAACAGAGCCGTCAGCTCAATCAGCGCGCAGAGCGTCTGCGCACGGACCAGAACGCGCTCGCCGCCCCCGACGAGGCGCGGCTGCGCGACTTGCAGGAACAGCTCGCCGCTGCGCAAGAGGCCGCTGCCGAAGCGGACGCGCGGCTGCAGGATTTGCAGGAAGCGGTACCGCAGCTGGACGACGACCGTCGCACACGCCAGCAGGCAGTCAACACGGAAGGCGCGCGCCATGCCGAGCTGTCCGCGCGTCTCGAAGCGCTCAAGGCGCTGCAGGAAAAGGTCAAGACCGACGGCAAGCTCGCACCTTGGCTGGCCAAGCACGGTCTCGAAAGCCTGCAAGGCTTGTGGAGCCGTATCCACGTCGAGCAGGGCTGGGAAAACGCACTCGAATCGGCGTTGCGCGAGCGTCTGGGTGCGCTCGAAGTCAGCCGGCTCGACATGGTCCGCGCATTCGGCAGCGACGCACCACCGGCCAAGCTCGCGTTCTATACGCCGCCCGTCGCCGCCGCGCCTCAGAGCGCCGCCGCGCTGCCGCGTCTCTCCGACCTGCTGCGATTGAACGATGCCGGCCAGCAGGCGCTGCTCGCTGAATGGCTGCACGGCTGCCATACGGCTGCCACGCTCGAAGAAGCCCTGGCGCAGCGCGACAAGCTCCAGCCCGGCGAGGCGATCTACGTCAAGAGCGGCCACGCGGTCACGGCGCACAGCGTCAGCTTCTATGCGCAGGATTCCGAACAGGCCGGCTTGCTCGCGCGCCAGCAGGAAATGGAAAATCTGGAGCGCCAGTTGCGCGCCCAGACGCTGATCGCCGATGAATCGCGCACCGCGCTCGCTCGCGCCGAGGCCGCCTACGCCGACGCGGCGCAGCGCCTCATCACTGCCCGCCGCGAAGCCGCCGACACGCAATCGCGCGCGCACGAGCTCCAGGTGGAGACGCTGCGCCTGACGCAGTTGGCCGAACAGACACGCGCGCGCAGCGAGCAACTGTCGAATGATCTAGGCGAAGTCGTTGCCCAGCTCGAGGAGCTGCAGGAACGTCGCATCGCAGCCGAATCACGCTTCGAAGAGCTGGACATGCAGCTTGCTGACAGCCAGGAGCGGCACGCGCAACTCGACGAGCGCGTCATCGAAGCGGCCCGCGCGCTGGCGGCGAGCCGCGACCAGCATCGCAGCCTCGAACGCCAGGCGCAGGAAGCGACCTTCGCTCAGCGCACGCTCGAAGCCCGCCGTGGCGAGCTCAGCCGCGCGATTGAAACCGCGACCCAGCAGACCGTGGCGCTCACCGAAGAAGACGAGCGCGCGCGCGCCGAACTCGGGCGCCTTTCCGACGCAGCCGCGCAGGCTGGTTTGCAGGACGCGTTGTCGCTCAAGCTGGAACGCGAGAGTGCGCTGGGCGCGTCGCGCAGCCAATATGACGACCTCACCCTCAAGTTGCGCGCGAGCGACGAGCGCCGCCTGCAACTGGAGCGCGAACTCGATCCGCTGCGCCAGCGCATCACCGATTTCCAGCTGAAGGAACAGGCCGCTCGCCTGGGCTTCGAGCAATATCAGCAACTGCTGGTCGACGCCCAGGCCGATCTCGAAGCCGTCGCGCTGTCGATCGAAACCGACAAGGTCCGCCTCACCGGCCTGCAAGGCGAAATCGACCGTCTGAACCGCGAAGTCGCATCGCTGGGTGCCGTCAACCTCGCAGCGCTCGACGAACTGGCCGTCGCGCGCGAGCGCAAGACTTTCCTCGATGCCCAGTCGGCCGACCTGAACGAAGCCATCGGCACGCTCGAAGACGCGATCCGCAAGATCGACGCAGAAACGCGCGATCTGCTCGGCGGCACCTTCAAGACCGTCAACGAGCATTTCAGCCGCATGTTCCCGGAACTGTTCGGCGGCGGCAATGCCAAGCTGATGATGACGGGCGACGAGATCCTCGACTCCGGTGTTCAGGTGATGGCCCAGCCGCCAGGCAAGAAGAACCAGACCATCCACCTGCTTTCGGGCGGTGAAAAGGCGTTGACCGCGATCGCGCTGGTGTTCGCAATCTTCCAGCTCAACCCGGCGCCGTTCTGCCTGCTGGACGAAGTCGATGCACCGCTCGACGATGCCAACACCGAACGCTATGCCAAGCTGGTCACGGCCATGAGCCGCGAAACCCAGTTTCTCTTCATCAGCCACAACAAGATCGCGATGGAAATGGCAGAACAACTCATCGGCGTGACCATGCAGGAGCAGGGCGTATCGCGCATCGTGGCGGTCGACATGGAGTCGGCGGTGTCGATGGTCGAGGCTGCATGAGCAGCCTGACCGTCGCCCTCGCCATTCTTGGCGGTCTCGTCCTCGCCGCGGTGGTCGGCTACAACACCTGGATGTCGCGTCGCAATGCGCCGCGGCAACCCGATGCCGTCGACAGCGAGCCCCCCGAATCGAACCCACCGCCGCGTGACGACCAGGAGCCCGTGCTGCACCGCGATTCGCATCGGTCGCCCGGCACCGAGCGGCACGAGCCGCTGTTCGATCCGGATCTGCCGGCGCCGGCGGCCTTGCCCCTACCAACGGCGGATCGCCGTGGGGGTCTCGATCCGCTGATCGACGTCATCGCGCCGATATCGCTCGAAGGGCTGGCTTCCGGTGACGCTGCGATTGCCGCGATGCCCTCGACCCGGCGCGCCGGCAGCAAGCCCGTCGCGGTCGAAGGCTTGAACGAACACACGGGCAATTGGGAGCCGCCCGTGCCGGGCCAGCGCTACGGCGCCTTCCAGGTCGGTGTGCAGCTGGCCAATCGGACAGGCGCGCTCAACGAGATCGAATATTCCGAATTCGTCGTCAAGGCACAGGCTTTCGCCGACGCAGTGAACGGTGCGCCCGAGTTCCCCGAAATGCTCGATGAAGTCGCCCGTGGCCGCGAACTTGACCAGTTCGCGAGCACGCATGATGCACAGCTCGGCTTTGTGCTGCGCGCGCGCCATGCCGCCTGGAGCCCTGGCTATGTGCAGCAGAACGCCGCTCGCATGGGCTTCGTCGCCGGGATGATTCCGGGGCGCATGGTTCTGCCCGCCGCCGAACCGGGCTTGCCACCGATCCTTGGCTTGTCCTTTGATACGCAGGCGGCGCTGGCGGACGACCCCGCCCAATCGGCGATCCGCGAGCTCACGCTGAGCCTGGATGTGCCGCAAGTCGGACGCGAAGAACGGCCCTTCGACCGCATGCGAGAGGCTGCCGCGGCGCTGGCCCGCGAAATGGACGGCGTCGTGACCGACAGCGACGGGCAGCCATTGCGCGATGAGACCATGGACGTCATCGGCGCCGATCTCCAGCAGCTCTACGACACGCTCGACTCGCGCGATCTCTCGGCGGGGTCGCCGCTGGCGCGGCGACTTTTTAGTTGACCACCCCCAGGCTTGCCCACTTCGTGTGGCCGCCACCCCCCTTCGAGGGGGCGATACCTGCGGCCCGGCGAAGCCGGTTCCGCGGTATCTCTGGAACTAGGTACAGAACTAGGTACATTGCCATTCGATACCCATGAAGACTACGCATGAAGACGCAGTTCGCGAAGCCGCCGCTCTGAGCGAGCAGCTTCACCGGCACGCTCATCTCTACTACGTTCTCGACGCGCCGGAGTTGCCGGACGCCGAGTACGACAGGCTGTTTCAGCGTCTTCAAGCGCTGGAGGCCGAATTCCCGGAACTGCGCACGCCCGATTCGCCGACGCAACGCGTGGGCGGCAAGCCGCTCGAGGGCTTCATCAAGGTTCGCCACAAGGTGCCGATGCTGTCCATTCGCACCGAGACGGACATCACGCCGGGCGGTGCCAGCGCCTTCGATGCGCGCGTTCGCAGGGAACTCGGGCTCGCGGAAGACGCGGCGCAGGTCGACTATGTCTGCGAACTCAAGTTCGATGGCCTGGCGCTCAACCTGCGCTATGAAAAGGGCGTGCTGGTGCAGGCCGCAACCCGTGGCGACGGCGAAGTCGGCGAAGACGTCACGCAGAACATCCGGACGGTGCAGCAGATTCCGCTCAGGCTGCGCGGCAACGAATCCGAGATTCCGGCGGTCGTGGAAGTCCGCGGCGAGGTCTACATGCGGCGCGACGATTTCGACGCGCTCAACGAGCGTCAACGCCAGAAGATCGCCGCCGGGCAGAAGAACGAAAAGGTGTTCGTCAACCCCCGCAACGCCGCGGCCGGCGCGGTGCGCCAGCTCGATCCCGCGATCGCGGCCGATCGTCCGCTGAGCTTCTTTGCCTACGGCCTTGGCGAGGTCACGCCGCCGGAGCAGGGTGGCCCCAACTGGCCGACGCAGTTCGATTGGCTGCAGCAGTTTCATGCCTGGGGATTTCCGGTTGCCACGCAGACCGCGCGCGCCCGAGGCGCGCTGGAACTGATCGCCTTCCACGAGACGATCGGCCGTCAGCGCGATGCGTTGCCCTACGACATCGATGGTGTGGTCTACAAGGTCGACAGCCTCGAATTGCAGCGGCAACTCGGCTTCGTCTCGCGCGAGCCGCGCTGGGCCGTGGCGCACAAATATCCGGCGCAAGAGCAGATGACCGAAGTTCTCGGCATCGAGGTGCAGGTCGGCCGCACCGGAAAGCTGACGCCCGTGGCCAAGCTCAAGCCGGTGTTCGTCGGCGGCGTGACGGTGACCAACGCCACACTCCACAACGAAGACGAGGTGCGTCGCAAGGACGTGCGGGTGGGCGACACCGTGATCGTCCGACGCGCGGGCGACGTCATTCCCGAGGTGGTCAGCGTACTGCCGGAGAGCGTCGCCAAGGCCGACGACCAGCGGGGGCCGATCTTCACGATGCCTCACAAATGCCCGGTGTGCGATTCGGATGCCGTGCGCGAGGAGGGCGAAGTCGACTACCGCTGCACGGGCGGACTTTTCTGCAGCGCACAACGCAAGGAAGCGATCCTTCATTTCGCGGCGCGGCGCGCGCTCGACATCGAGGGCCTTGGCGGCAAGCTGGTCGAGCAGATGGTCGATACCCAACTGATCCGAACCTTGCCCGATCTCTACAGGCTCGGCTTGTCGACGCTGGCCGGCCTGGACCGGATGGCGGAAAAGTCCGCAAAGAATATCGTCGATGCGCTGGAGGCATCGAAGAAAACCACATTGCCGCGTTTTCTCTTCGGGCTGGGGATTCGCCACGTGGGCGAAAGCACCGCCAAGGACCTTTCCAAGCACTTCGGCAAGCTCGACGCGATCATGGATGCGACCGAAGAGCAACTGCTCGAAGTCAACGACGTCGGCCCCGTCGTAGCGCAGAGCGTGCGTACTTTCTTCGACCAACCACACAACCGCGAAGTGGTCGAGCAGTTGCGCGCCTGCGGGCTGCAATGGGAGGAGGGCGAGCCTGCCGCGCGAGTGCCAAAGCCGCTGGCGGGCAAGACTTTCGTCATTACAGGAACGCTTCCTACGCTGAGCCGCGACGAGGCAAAGGACAAGCTTGAGGCGGCTGGCGCCAAGGTGTCGGGTTCCGTCAGCAAGAAGACCGATTACGTCGTTGCGGGCGCCGAAGCGGGCAGCAAGCTGGACAAGGCGCGCGATCTCGGTGTCGCAGTGATCGATGAGGCGCAGATGCTGGAAATCCTTCGGTCGCCCTGAACGAACCGCAGAAGGCGCTTTACACGCCGGCCCGGCAAGCCCTGTCAACAAGGCGGACGATGGGGCGTTGAACTGATGCGTGTCGACAGGAGTCCTCATGAATCGAATTCGTCGTCTGGGCGCTTGCATCGCCATCGGGGGTGCCGCCTTACTCAGCGGTTGCGTGGCGTACCCGACAGGGCCCTACTACAGCGGTGCCGTGTACTCAGGGGCTTACCCTTACTCCTCCTACCCTTACTACTACCCTTATTCGTATCCCTACGGGGGGTGGGGCGGATCGTCGCTCGTCATCGGCGGCGTCTACGGATCCGGCTATTACGGCGGTGGTTGGGGACGCCCCTATTGGGGGCACGGCGCAGGATGGGGTTACGGCGGTTGGGGTCATGGGGGATGGGGCCACGGCGGTCCCGGTCCAGGACGGGGGGCGGGTGGAGGCGGCGGGCGCTGGGGCGGCGGGGGCGGTGGAGGCCGACACTCCTGACGGCCGTGGCCTCGCGATAATCGCGCCATGGCCATCCGCGAAATCCTGAAAATGGGCGATCCCCGGTTGTTGCGCGTCGCGCAACCGGTCGCTGCCTTCGACACTGACGAGTTGCATCTGCTCATCCGAGACATGTTCGAGACGATGCATGCCGCCAACGGCGCCGGCCTTGCCGCGCCGCAGATCGGAGTCGACCAGCAGATCGTGATCTTCGGCACCGGCGCTGTGAACCCGCGCTACCCCGATGCCCCCATCGTGCCGCGAACGGTGCTGATCAATCCGGTCATCACCCCCATCGGCGACGAAGAAGAAGAGGGCTGGGAAGGCTGCCTCTCCGTGCCCGGCCTGCGCGGCGTGGTGCCGCGCTTTGCAAATCTTCGATACACCGGCTTCGACCCCTACGGCGACCCGGTCGACAGGACCGTGAGCGGCTTCCATGCCCGCGTCGTCCAGCACGAAGTCGACCACCTATGGGGCAAGCTCTATCCGATGCGTGTGCGCGACTTCACGCGCTTCGGCTTCACCGAGGTCCTGTTTCCGGGCCTCGATGCGAGCGAGGACGACTGATCAGTTCAGGCGGCCGCCGCTGCCGGCGACGCTGAATCGACCGCCGCCGAGGAAGGCGAGGGCGAGGGCCCCGAACAGGTACATGCCCTGCAGTTCGAGTGCCCAGCCGCCGTTGCTTCCGAGGGCCCACATCTGCTTGGCATGCACCAGCCAGATTGCCACCAGCATGTTGAGCACCACGATCCACGCCGCCGCGCGCGTGTAGATCCCGACAATCAGAAGCACCGGTGCCAGGACTTCGCCGACCAACACGAGGTAGGCCAAAGCACCCGGGAGGCCCTGCGCGGTGAGCTGGCCGGAGACGAATCCGATGCCGCCGGTGAGCTTGGCGATGCCGTGAAGAAGAATGAGCACGCCAAGCGCAAGGCGCAGAACGAGCTTGCCGGTGTCATCGGAACGGATCATGGACGAGGAACCTTTTTGGTCGTTTGAAGAGGCCCGATTGTGTTCGATCTGGATGAGCATTTTGCGAATTTGCTTCGAACCCCCGGTTCTTTGGCAGACTGTCACCTGCCTCGTAAACTGCCCGCTGCAGCAATTTCCAACAATGAAGAGGGTCTCCCAATGAACCAACGTTTTCGCCCGGCGCTTGCCGCCGCAGCCGCCGCCATGGCTTTCATTGCCGCGCCGGCCTTTGCCGGCAAGACGCTCGACGCGGTCAAGCAACGCGGCAGCGTCAAGTGCGGCGTGACCAACGGGGTCGCCGGCTTCTCCGCGCCTGACACGCAGGGCAACTGGTCGGGGCTGGACGTCGACACCTGCCGCGCCATCGCGGCGGCGGTGCTCGGGGACGGCAAGAAGGTTGAATTCGTACCGCTCAATTCGCAGCAGCGGTTTTCAGCACTGCAGGCTGGAGAGATCGATATCCTCGCGCGCAACACCACCTGGACCCTGACGCGCGATGCATCGCTCGGCTTTCATTTCACGACCATCACCTACTACGATGGCCAGGGCTTCCTTGTACCCAAGAAGATCAAGGTGACGAGCGCCAAGCAGCTCAAGAACGCCACCATCTGCACGCAGTCGGGCACGACCAACGAGAAGAACGTCGCCGACTACTTCAAGGCGCAGAACATTCCGGTCAAGACCGTCGTGTTCGAGAGCTTCGAGGCGTCGTTCAAGGCGTTTTTCTCCGGCCGCTGCCAGGCGTTCACGACCGACGCATCGGCGCTCGCCGGCTTGCGCAACAAGGAGGCATCCAACCCCGATGACTATGTCATCCTGCCCGAGCTGATCTCCAAGGAGCCGCTCGCGCCGCTGGTGCGCCGGGGCGATGACGAATGGTTCGCGATCGCCAAATGGGTGCCCAATGCACTGATCGAGGCCGAGGAGTTCGGCATCACGCAGGCCAACGTCGATGACCTGAAGGCCAACAGCAAGGACCCGCAACAGCAACGGCTGCTGGGCACGAGCGAAGACCTCGGCAAGCTGCTCGGTCTCGACAAGGACTGGTCTTACCGCGCGATCAAGGCGGTGGGGAACTACGGCGAGGTCTTCGAGCGCAACGTCGGTCCGAAGTCGGTGCTCAAGCTGCCCCGCGGCGTCAACAACCTCTGGAACAAGGGCGGCCTGATGTACGGATTGCCGGTCCGATGAATCGGCCGGCGGCCAGCGGGCGCCGCGCCGTCTGGCTTGCCTGGGCGGTGCAGGCTTTGCTGATCGCGCTGGTGGTGGGCGCCGCCTTCTGGCTCGTCCTGCACGCCCTCGAAGTGCTTCGGGGGCGCGGCGTGCGGTCCGGCTTCGACTTCCTTCTTCAGCCAGCCGGTTTCGAGATCTCGGAAGGATGGCTCGACTTCAACGCGGGCCAGCCCTTCTGGCGTGCCTTTCTGGCCGGTTTGATCAACACGATCCGAGCGGCGATTCCCGCTGCCGTCATCGCGGTGGTGTTCGGGACGCTGCTCGGTATCGGCAGGCTTGCGCCGCATGTGCTGATGCGTGGCCTTTGCGGTGCCTACGTCGAGACGATTCGCAACGTGCCGCTGCTGGTGCAGTTGCTGATGTTGTACTTCGCCCTCACGCAACTGCTGCCGGATTCGACCGAGCCGATTGAACTGGCGAGCGGCTTCTGGCTCAGCAAGGGCGGTCTCTCGATGCCGTGGCCGGTCATCGAAGATGGGGGCTGGTGGCCGAGCCACTTCGAATGGCCCGAGCGTGGCAGCTTCAACATCAGCGGCGGCGCGGCGCTCAGCCCGGAATATCTTGCCGTGGTGATCGCGCTGGCGCTGTACACGGCGGCCTTCGTCGCCGAGATCGTGCGAGCCGGCATCACTTCGGTCTCGCAGGGGCAGAAACTCGCAGCGCAAGCGCTCGGGCTTTCGCCGCGGCAACAGCTTCGAATCGTCGTGCTGCCGCAAGCGCTGCGCGTGATCGTGCCGGCGCTCACCAACCAGTTGCTGAGCCTGACCAAGAACTCTTCGCTCGCCGTCGCGGTGGGCTATCCGGAACTGGTGTCCATCGCCAACACGTCGATCAATTCAACCGGCCGCGCCTTCGAGTGCATCGCTGTGATCATGGCGGTGTACCTGGCGCTGTCGCTGCTTATTTCAGGCGGGATGAATCGCTACAACGCGCGCGTCGCGCTCAGGGGCTGGCGGTGAGCGGCGCGAGAAGCGCAAGCCAGGCCATCGCATGGCGCGCCGAGCTGTGGGGATCGCCGCTGCGTGCAGCTTCGACGATTGCGCTGATCCTTGTGTTCGCCTGGGCCGGTTTTCACATCGTCGACTGGGCTGTGCTGCATGCCGTGTTTCGACCGGATGCCGAAGCTTGCCGGGCGGTGCAGCACGGCGCGTGCTGGGGCGTGATCGCCGAAAAATGGCGTCCGATCCTTTTCGGCCGCTACCCGTACGAAGACCAATGGCGGCCGGCCATCGCCGTCACGGTGCTTTCGGCGACAACCATGCTGAGCGCGTGGCCGCGCACCTGGCGGTGGTGGCTGCTGCCGCTTTGGGTGGCGACGCTCGCGTTGTTCCTCGTATTGATGCGCGGCGGCATTTTCGGGCTCGACTCGGTGCCGACCAACCGCTGGGGCGGGTTGCCGCTCACCATCGGGCTGGCGGTCGTCGGCCTGGCGCTTGCGTTTCCACTGGCGCTGGCGCTTGCGCTGGGGCGGCGCTCGCAATGGCCGGCGGTCCGTACGCTATGCGCGACCTACATCGAACTGGTGCGGGGCGTGCCGCTGATCTCGGTGCTGTTCATGGCCTCGTTCCTGTTGCCGTTGCTCTGGCCAGCGGGATGGCAGCCCGATGTGTTGATCCGTGTTCTTGCAGGGCTTTCGCTGTTCGTTGCGGCCTATCTGGCGGAGATCATTCGTGGCGGACTGCAGGCGGTGCCGCGCGGGCAGACTGAAGTCGCGATGGCGCTGGGATTCGGGCGGTGGCCGGTGCAGCGCGACATCGTGCTGCCGCAAGCGTTGCGCATCGTGGTTCCGGCGCTCACCAACAGCGTGGTGGGCACCTTGAAGGACACCTCATTGGTGACGGTCGTTGGCTTGTTCGAGCTGACGGGCGCGCTGGGGCTTGCCCTCGGCGGCGATCCCACGTGGAGGCCGTTCTACCTGGAGGGCTACCTGTTTATCGCGCTGGTGTACTGGGTGCTGTGCTTCGGGCTGTCGAGGTATAGCGTGTGGCTGGAGCGGCGGCTGGCGAGCGGGAGGATGTAGCCGCCAAGTCCAAAGTCACGAAGCCAGCGCGTCCAGCAATTCCGTCTCGATCGCCGCCTGCGCCCGTTGCCCTTGCAACTCCGGCCCGCTGATCAGGAACGTATCTTCGACACGCTCGCCCAGCGTCGAAATCTTCGCAAGCTGAAGATTGAGGTGGTGTCGAGCCAGCACCCGCGCGACCGAATACAGCAAGCCCGCACGGTCGCTCGCGGAGATGCTGAGCAGCCAGCGCTGCGCTTTTTCGTCGGGCAGCAGACTGACGCGCGGCTTGATCGGGAAGCTGCGCACCCGGCGTGACACACGACCCTTGCTCGGCGTCGGCAGCGGCCCGGCTTCGCTCAGCGTCTTGGTCAGCCCGGCTTCGACCATGTTGATCAGATCGCGGTAGTGCTCCGGAATGAAGGTGGTGACCACCTGGAAGGTATCGAGCGCAAAGCCATTGGTGGTGGTGTGCACCTTGGCATCCAGAATGCTGAAGGACGACTGGTCGAAATAGCCGCAGATCCGCACGAAGAGATCGGGCTGATCGGGCGTATACACGGCCACCTGCAAGCCTTCGCCCACCGGCGACAGGCGCGCGCGGACGAGCGGCGGCGTGCGCGGATCGATGGGCACGCCCCGGTGCGGCACGTGGCGCGACAACTGCTTCGCGTGCCAGGCGATCTCGGATGCATCGTGCCGCATGAAATAGCCGACGTCGAGCGTTTCCCAGAGCGCCTTGTGCGAGTCCAGAGGCTCCGCATGCAGCGCGAGTTGCACCAGCGCTTCGCGCTTGCGCGATTCGATCTCCGCACCCGGATCGGGCATGCGGCCGCCCAAGGCGCGCAATGTCAGGCGATACAAGTCTTCGAGCAGCTTGCCCTTCCACGCATTCCAGACGCGCGGTGACGTTCCCCGGATGTCCGCGATGGTGAGCAGATAGAGCGCCGTCAGGTAGCGCTCATTGCCCACGCGCTTGGCAAAGGCGCCGATCACTTCCGGATCGCCCAGGTCCTGCTTCTGCGCGACCTGGCTCATCACCAGGTGTTCGCCGACCAGGAATTCGATCAGCTTGGCGTCTTCGCGCGGAATCTCGTGCTGGCGGCAGAAGCGCCGCACGTCGCGCGCGCCCAGCGTCGAATGGTCGCCGCCGCGGCCCTTGGCAATGTCGTGGAAGAGTGCAGCGATGTACAGGATCCACGGCTTGTCCCAGCCCGCCGCGAGCTGTGAGCAGAAGGGGTATTCGTGCGCGTGCTCGGCGATGAAGAAGCGCCGCACGTTACGCACCACCATCAGGATGTGCTGGTCGACCGTGTAGACATGGAACAGGTCGTGCTGCATCTGCCCCACGATGCTGCGAAAGACGCGCAGGTAGCGGCCCAGCACCGACGTCTGGTTCATGAGCCGCAGCGCATGCGTGATGCCGCGCGGTTGCAGCAGCATGCGCATGAAGGTCATGTGGTTCACGCGGTCGTTGCGGAACTTGCTGTCCATGACGTGGCGCGCGTTGTAGAGCGCGCGCAGCGTGCGGGCCGATAGGCCGTTGACACCAATGGTCTTCTGGTAGAGCAGGAAGGTCTCGAGGATCGCGTGCGGATCCTTGACGTAGAGATCGTCGCTCGCGACTTCGATCAGCCCGGCCTTTTCATAGAAGCGCTCGTTGATCGGTGTCGGCTGCTCGATCTGCGGTTGGAGACGATCGGCAATGTTCAGGAGCAGGATCTGATTGAGCTGCGTCACTGCCTTGGCCGCCCAGTAGTACCGCCGCATGAGGGCTTCGCTGGCCTTGCGCTGCGATTCGCCGACGTAGCCGAAGGTCGCGGCCACAGCGGTCTGCAGATCGAACACCAGGCGATCCTCGCGGCGGTTGGCTGTCACGTGCAGGCGCGCGCGAATCAGGCTCAGAAGCGCTTCGTTGCGCTTGATCTGCTGGATCTCGAAGGTTGTCGCAAGGCCGTTCTTGGCAAGGTCGTCCCAGCGGTTGCCGAAACCAGCCGCCTTGGTCATCCAGAGGATCGTCTGCAAATCGCGCAGGCCTCCGGGCGATTCCTTGCAGTTGGGTTCGAGCGCGTAGGGCGTGTTTTCGAACTTCTGATGCCGATGGCGCATTTCCTGCGACTTGGCGGTGAAGAACGCTTGCGGATCGATGGCCGCGAAAAAGCTCTTGCGGAAGGTGGCGTAGAGCTTCTTGTCGCCAATGATCAGGCGCGATTCGAGCAGCGAAGTCTGTACCGTGACGTCCTTCGCCGATTCGGCGAGGCATTCGGACACGGTTCGCACGCTGGAGCCGATTTCGAGACCGGCGTCCCAGCAATGGCCGATGAAGGCTTCGAGGCGCGCCGGTTCGATGTCCGTTCCATGGTCTTCGGGCAGCAGCAGCAACACGTCGACGTCCGAATACGGAAACAGCTCGCCACGCCCAAAACCGCCGACGGCGACCAGCGCCAGCTGGGTGCCGAAGCCGGCATCCGCCCAGAGCGCGCTCAGGGTTTCGTCGGCCAGCGCGGCAAGTTGGCGCAGTACCGTATGCACGCTGCGCGCGGGCGCGCGAGCGCTCCGGAGCTGGTCGAACAGCGCCAGCTTGTGGGTTCGGTAGGCGTCACGCAACGAGGAAATATCCACCGTGGCAGCCTTGCAAGGCCAATGCCACGTCAGGCCGCAACGGCAGCGGCGACGAAGGCGGGTGGCGGCGGGCTGCCGGCCGAGAGCGTGAGCACCTCGTAGCCGGTTTCAGTGACGAGCACCGTGTGCTCCCACTGCGCGGACAGCGAGTGGTCGCGCGTCACGATCGTCCAGCCGTCATATTGGCCTCCCCGGGCGTCTTCCTTGATCTCGCGCTTGCCCGCGTTGATCATCGGCTCGATGGTGAAGGTCATGCCGGGCTTGAGCTCTTCGAGCGTGCCGGGCCTGCCGTAGTGCAGCACCTGCGGCTCTTCATGGAACCCGCGCCCGATGCCGTGCCCGCAAAATTCGCGCACCACCGAGAAGCCATTGCTTTCGGCAAAACGCTGGATCGCGAAGCCGATGTCACCCAGGTGGGCCCCCGGCTTGACCTTGACGATGCCGTGCCACATGGCTTCGTAGGTGAAAGCGCAGAGCCGCTTGGCCGCGATGGATGCGTCGCCGACCACGAACATGCGGCTCGTGTCGCCATGCCAGCCGTCCTTGATGACGGTGATGTCGCAGTTGATGATGTCGCCCTTCTTGAGCGGCTTGTCGTTCGGGATGCCGTGGCACACGACGTGATTGACGGAGGTGCAGATCGACTTGGGGTAAGGCACGCTGCTCGCGCCCATGTAGTTCAGCGGCGCCGGGACCGCGCCCTGCACCTGCGTGATGAAGTCGTGTGCGAGCTTGTCGATCTCGTTGGTCGTGACGCCAGGCTTGATGTGGGGGGTGAGGTAGTCCAGCACTTCGGAGGCGAGGCGGCACGCCACGCGCATGCCGGCCACGCCTTCGGCGTCTTTGTAGGTAATGCTCATGGCGGGAATTATCCCATCGGGACCGCTAAAATTCAGGGTTAGCGCGGATGGCCCCAGTCAGCGGTTGCCGCCTCATTTTCTTCATTCCCAACGCGGCCGACCGGCCGATCCGAACGTGACGTTGCCCGTGAAACCGCCCCTTCATTCCGTTGCACCTGTGGTGACTTTCTTCGAGGGCGGCAGCGCACTCAGCGAATTCCGGGCGCAGCAACTGCTGCCGAAGCTTCAGGCGGTCGACTCCCGAATCGAGGGGCTCAGCGCCCGTTTCGTCCATCTCGTCGTCACCGATTCCGCGCTGGACGTTTCGGCGAAGGAGCGCTTTGCAGCGCTGCTGGGCTACGGCGAACCCTTCTTCGCGCCCGGCAGGTCGGGCCCGAAAGTGATCGTGACACCCCGCCTCGGCACTGTGTCACCGTGGGCGTCCAAGGCGACGGACATCGCGCACAACTGCGGCCTTGCACTGCGCCGCGTCGAGCGCGTCACCGAATATCACCTGACACTGAAAGTACCGCTGCTCGACAAGGCGCTGGGCAAGGCGGCCACTCTCGAAGGCGACAAGCTCGCCGCTGTCGCCGATCTGCTGCACGACCGCATGACGGAATCGGTGCTGGCCCAGCTCGACCAGGCCGCCGGTCTTTTTGCGGAGTTGCCGGCCCAGCCGATGGCACAGGTTGACGTGCAGGGCGGCGGCCGCGCCGCGCTGGTGCAAGCCAACAAGACCTTCGGCCTTGCCCTTGCCGAGGACGAGATCGACTACCTCGTCGACGCCTTCACCCGCCTGGGCCGCAACCCGAGCGACGTCGAACTGATGATGTTCGCGCAGGCCAACAGCGAGCACTGCCGCCACAAGATCTTCAACGCCGACTTCATCATCGACGGCCAGCCGCAGCCACAGAGCCTGTTCTCGATGATTCGCCACACCGAGCGGCAGAACCCGCAGCACACCGTCGTCGCCTATTCCGACAACGCGTCGATCATGGAAGGCACACGCATCGAGCGCTTCGTTGCAGCGTCCGACACCGGCGCCTACGCCAAGCAGGACGCGCTGAGCCACGTGCTCATGAAGGTCGAGACGCACAACCATCCGACCGCGATTTCGCCTTTTCCGGGCGCCTCGACCGGTGCCGGCGGCGAAATCCGCGATGAAGGTGCGACGGGCCGCGGCTCCAAGCCGAAAGCGGGCCTGACCGGCTTCACAGTGTCGAAGCTCTGGCCCAAGGACGGCAGCTACGGCAAGCCGGATCACATTGCGAGCCCGCTGCAGATCATGACCGAAGGTCCGCTGGGCGGGGCCGCTTTCAACAACGAATTCGGCCGGCCGAACCTGCTCGGCTATTTCCGCGAATACGAACAGGCTGTCGAGAGCGATGGTGGTACGGTGCAGCGCGGCTATCACAAGCCCATCATGATCGCCGGCGGGCTGGGCAGCATCGACGCCGACCAGACAAAGAAGATCCAGTTCCCGGCCGGCGCGCTGCTGATCCAGCTTGGCGGACCCGGCATGCGCATCGGCATGGGCGGCAGTGCCGCGAGCTCGATGGCGACGGGCGCCAATGCAGCCGAACTGGACTTCGATTCGGTGCAGCGCGGCAACCCCGAAATCGAACGCCGCGCGCAGGAGGTCATCAACCACTGCTGGCAGCAGGGCGATGCGAATCCGATCCTGGCGATCCATGACGTGGGCGCTGGCGGCCTGAGCAACGCCTTTCCGGAACTGACCAACGACGCGGGGCGCGGTGCGCGCTTCGACCTGCGCGCCGTGCCGCTCGAAGAATCCGGCATGGCGCCCAAGGAAATCTGGTGCAACGAGAGCCAGGAGCGCTACGTGCTGGCGATTGCGCCTGAGTCGCTCGATCAGTTTCGCGCTTTCTGCGAGCGCGAGCGCTGCCCGTTTGCCGTGGTGGGCGTCGCGACCGAAGAGCGCCAGCTTCTGGTGGGCGACGAAAGCGCCGAGGCGCAGCCGGTCGACATGCCGATGGATGTCCTGCTCGGCAAGCCGCCCAAGATGCTGCGCGATGTCAAGACTGTCGAACGCCGCTTCAAGCCGCTCGACCTGACCGGCGTCGATCTGCAGAAGGCGGCGATCGACGTACTGTCGCATCCCACCGTCGCGTCCAAGCGCTTCCTCATCACGATCGGTGACCGCACCGTCGGCGGATTGACCCACCGCGACCAGATGGTCGGCCCCTGGCAGGTGCCGGTGGCCGATTGCGCCGTCACGCTGGCCGACTACAAGGGATTTGCCGGCGAGGCGATGAGCATGGGCGAGCGTACGCCGCTGGCTGCTATCGACGCTCCCGCATCCGGCCGCATGGCGGTGGGTGAAGCCATCACGAACCTGCTTGCCGCGCCGATCGAGTTGTCGCGCGTGAAGTTGTCCGCCAACTGGATGGCCGCCTGCGGCGAGCCCGGCGAGGATGCCGCGCTCTACGAGACCGTCAAGGCCGTCGGGATGGAACTGTGTCCGGCGCTCGGCATTTCGATTCCGGTCGGCAAGGATTCGCTGTCGATGCGAACCCAGTGGCTGGACGGCGGCACCCAGAAAAAGGTGACTTCGCCCGTGAGCCTGATCGTGAGCGCCTTCGCAACGCTGACGGATGTGCGCGGCACGCTCACACCGCAGCTTGATGCGCAAGAGGCCGACAGCACGCTGGTCCTCATCGACCTCGGCCATGGCAAGCACCGCATGGCCGGAAGCATCCTTGCGCAGACGCTCGAACAGAGCGGCGATACGGTGCCCGATCTGGATGATCCGCAAGACCTCGTCAAACTGGTCGCTGCCGTCAACGCACTGCGCGCGGAAGGCAAGATCCTCGCCATGCACGACCGCAGCGACGGCGGCCTGTTCGCCGCCGCCTGCGAAATGGCCTTCGCTGGGCACGTCGGCGTGGCGCTGAATGTCGACCTGCTGGTCACCGAAGGCGACGGCATCAGCGACAGCCGCGCCGAATACGGCGACGCCAAGAACTGGGCCGGACAAGTCAGCGCGCGCCGCGAGGAACTCACGCTCAAGGCGCTTTTCAACGAAGAGCTCGGCATGCTGCTGCAAGTGCGCACGGCGGATCGCAACCAAGTCATGCAGACCCTGCGCGCCCACGGGCTGAGCACCCACAGCCATTTCGTCGGCAAGACCCGGCCCGCTGCGTCCACCATGGACGCCGGCAAGGGCAAGGTCGAAGTCTGGCGCGACGCCAAGTCCGTCTTCAGCGCAAACCTGAGCGATCTGCACCAGGTGTGGGATTCCGTCAGCTGGAAGATTTGCCGCGAGCGCGACAACCCCGACTGCGCCGATGCCGAACACGCCGCAGCCGGCGACCCGCAGGACCCGGGCGCGCACGTGCGGCTTGCGGACGGCGTTGCCGAAAACGTCGCCGCGCCTTTCCTGAATCTCGCAAAGCCGAAGGTCGCCATTCTTCGAGAGCAGGGCGTCAATTCGCACGTCGAAATGGCCTATGCCTTTACCGAAGCGGGCTTCGAGGCTTTCGACGTCCACATGACCGATCTTCAGACGGGCAGGGCAGACCTCGCGGACTTCAAGGGGGTCGTCGCCTGTGGCGGGTTCAGCTACGGCGACACGCTGGGTGCCGGCATCGGCTGGGCGCGCAGCATCACCTTCAATCCGAAGCTTGCCGAGCAGTTCAAAGGCTTCTTCGGCCGCACCGACACTTTCGGGCTGGGCGTCTGCAACGGCTGCCAGATGTTCGCCGAACTCGCCGAGATCATCCCCGGCGCCGAGGACTGGCCACGCTTCACCACCAACCAGAGCGAGCGTTTCGAAGCGCGCCTGTCGATGGTCGAGGTTCTCGATTCACCCAGCCTCTTCTTCGCCGGCATGGCCGGAAGCCGTCTGCCAATCGCGGTCGCGCACGGCGAGGGCTACGCCAACTTCAAGCACCGCGGCAACCCAGCCAAAGCCATCGCCGCCATGCGCTTCGTCGACAACCATGGTCAGCCCACAGAGCGCTACCCGTTCAACCCCAACGGCAGCGCAGGCGGCCTCACGTCAGTAACCACCGCCGACGGCCGCTTCACGGCCCTGATGCCCCACCCCGAACGAGTGTTCCGCAACATCCAG
This sequence comes from Variovorax sp. 05N34, assembly GCF_056397405.1. Taxonomy (NCBI): domain Bacteria; kingdom Pseudomonadati; phylum Pseudomonadota; class Betaproteobacteria; order Burkholderiales; family Comamonadaceae; genus Variovorax; species Variovorax sp. 05N34. Next base: position 433,696 of record NZ_JBFTNI010000001.1, on the reverse strand, counting down.
ATGAGCTGGACCTCCGGCGACAAAAGCGAGTTCAGCCCCTGGATGCGAATCTGGCGCAACGCGCGAAAGTGGATAGGCTAACCAAGCGAACCCCCAGGCTGTCGGAGCCAGGGCGACATCAACGATCGTCACCATCGCGGCCTTCGGATGCGGGCACCGCAGGGCGCACGGACTTTTGGCTTCCGCTCAGCACCCAGCCTCTCTGGCTCGGGGCAAAGCGCGGTGCCAGCATCCCGTCGTTGATCTCACGCGTGACCGCGAAGCGGTCGAAAGAGGTTGGCGGAAGGAACAGCCGTGTGTTGTCCGCGAAGCCATCGGAGGCCGTGTCGACGTCGCCTTCAACGGCCGAAATCACGCCGTCGCCATTGGTGTCGACGCGCTTCACTTCGATCGCGTACGCGTCGAACAAGCGCTGCGGGAACGGCGTACCCGGCTCGAAGGACCTGACCCGCTCGTAGACATCGAGGTAGATCTCGTGCGCCAAGCCGCTCGGGATGAATCGCATCCGGTACTCGCGCTGTGCGTCGGCTTCCCCGTCGAACCTGTCAGGGTCGCGCGGTCCGCTGCCCATCAGCGTGCCGAGGGTGTTCGGGTTGTCGCCATAGGTCAAAGGGTTGTTCTTCATGCCGGCGGGGCCCGACCCCGGCACGAGTGAGGACAGTGCGCCGACCTGGCCGGCCTCGAAGCTGCCCGGCAAGCCGCCGGTGAATGGCAGCTCATAGGTCGGATGGGTCCAGTTCGTCGTGTAGTTGAATTCCCAGTACGAATGGCAGTCGCTTTGCTGCAGGCAGTTGTACGCCCCCATGCTCAATTGGATCGGCACGACGTTGGTCTGCCGGCTCGGGAACTGGTCATTGGCGCTTGGGAAATGCACGTCGCGCCCGTCCATCGTGAAGAATTGGCCCGGCACATTGTGCCCACCGCCCATTGCTTTCAGCGCGGCAGCGTCCTCCGCGGTGATCGTGCCGAACGCCGGCCTGCCGGACGCCGGTGCTGCCACCGGCGCGACGCGGAGATCGTGAATCATCCAGCCTTCGTACCAGCCGCTTTCGTTGTTGATGACGAACAAGCCCGAGAGGTCGGTGAAGATGTCGATGAACGCACGAACGTCGGTCGGGTCGGTCGGCAGCCCCGGTTTGGGTTCCACAACGAGCCTCACCGCTCCGATCGTGGACAGACCGCAGTCGAATCCGGTGGCGGTCAACTGCACCTGGTCGTTGACGCCTGGGAACCGACTGGTGAACGGATTCGGCTCGAAGCCTGTGGTGTCGAGCAGGTAGTACTGGAACAGCTGGCTCGCCTGATCGGCTTCGGCGTAGGCCTGGGTCGGCAGTGCAGAATGCGGACGCTCGGCCAACGCCTCCAGGCGCTCCCTCAATGGATCCGGTAGATGCCGCACGTCGCCGCGTTGCTCGACGGCCTCGCCGTCGGCCCTGGCATGCGGGTTTGGATGGCAAGGCGGCGGCGGCTGGTTCGGCGCTGCGCAAGCCTCGACGCTCCACAGGCCGATGCCGCACGCGGCGGCAAGGCAGGCGCCGGCAACGCGACTGAGGCGAAGCTGATGGGCGGTCAACAACGGTCGGATATTCATGGTTGCCTCCAAGCAGATCGGGACATGGACTCGGACGGCGCTTGCCGACCGGAACGGTTCATTCGCGAAGACGGACGATCGGTTCAATACCCATGTCGGCAAAAGCCCGCACGGCGTTCGCCTGGCACGGGCGGTGGCGACAGGACCCTCAATGGGCGCGCATGGCGCGACGCAGGATGTACGCGAACACGGCGACACCCGCGAGCGCCGCGACAACCACAAGACTCACGCCTGCGTTGTCGGCATCCGAGGATGGCTTCGCAGTGGCTTCATGCGGGTTGTTGGATTTGGATGCGTCGGCGAGGGGGTTGTAGATTGCCCCTCCGGGGCTCACCGTGGCCTCGGTCTTCGCGATATTCGAGTCATCGTCGGGCGACTCGGTGCTCTCGACCGGTCGGTGTGACACGCCACGGTGGGACGGGCCACCGCCCATGACTTCGGTGCGGGCATGGGCAGGCGTCATAGTGGCAAGCACAACAAGAACCGCTCCGATATATGCTCCTGGGGTCATGCCATGCCTCGTTCGCTCGGCGCGCTCCGCAGCCGATTTTGATTCGGACGGCGCTTGCCGACCGGAACGGTTCATTCCCGGAAGCGGACGATCGGTTCAATACGCATGGATGCGCCTCAATGGCAGCCTCAGGGGTGTTCCTTGGAAGGAGAGCCAAGGATCGTATCCAACAAAAAAGCGGCCCAAGGGCCGCTTTTTAAATTCCAGAAACACCGCGGAACCGGCTCCGCCGGGCCACTGGTGTTGCCCCCGGCAGGGGGTAGGCGAAGCGACACGAAGTGCGCGAAGCCTGGGGGCGAGTCAATCACTCAACTTTGGCCTTGGCCCGCAGTTCTTCCTGATACTTCTGCAATCGCTGCTGCTGCAGCTGCTGCACGATCTGCGGCTTCACTTCATCGAACTTCGGCAACTGCGCCTGGCGAACATCGTCCACGCGGATGATGTGATAACCGAACTGCGTCTTCACCGGTGCAGCCGTGGTCTCGCCCTTGTTGAGCTTGATCATCGCTTCGGAGAATTCGGGCACGAAGCTCGACGGCGAAGCCCAATCCAGGTCGCCGCCATTGGCGCCCGAACCCGGGTCCTTGCTTTGCTTCTTGGCGATGTCCTCGAACTTGGCACCCTTCTTCAGGTCGGCGAGGATCTTCTTGGCTTGGTCTTCGGTCTCGACGAGGATGTGACGAGCCTTGTATTCCTTGCCGCTGTTGGCGGCGGCAAACTTGTCGTATTCGGCTTTCGCGTCGGCATCCGAAACGACATTGGACTTGCGATAGTTTTCGAACAATTGGCGGATCAGGATGGCCTGGCGCGCGAGTTCGAGTTGATTCTTGTAGTCATCCGTCGCGTCGAGACCTTGCTTCTGCGCTTCCTGCATGAAGACTTCCCGGGTCACCACTTCTTCGCGCAGTTGCCCTTGCATCTCCGGCGTGACCGGGCGGCCTGCCGCGGCCAGTTGCTGTGCCAGCACGTCCATGCGCGCCTTCGGCACGGGCTTGCCGTTGACGATGGCTGCGTTCTGCGCGAGCGCCGCGAGAGGAACCGCGCCAACGAGCACGGCGGCCGCGAGGGCCTGCAAGATGTGTTTCTTCATAGGGGGAGCGAAAAACGCTGGGATAAAAAAGGGGGGAATCTTTGGCCGCACGGGGCGGCGGGTGTGATCAAGAACGCATCAAAGCGTTTCGATGGCAATCGCGTGAAGACCCTGTGCGATGAAAAGTTGCAGCGCATCATACACAAGCCGATGGCGCGCCACGCGCGGCTTGCCGGCGAACATCGGCGAGGCGATGCGAACCCGGAAATGCGTGCCGTAGCCCTCGGCGTTGGCACCCGCATGACCGGCGTGCGCAGCGCTTTCGTCGATCACTTCGAGATGCGTTGGCGCCAAAGCGTCGCGCAGCCGCGCTTCGAGATCGGCAGGCGTGGGAAGGGTCATGCGGCCGGCTCGTCGGATTTGAGATGGGGCGAGATATACAAGCCCTGCGCGATCAGGAAGACGATGGGAAACGCATAGCCCCAAAGCTTGAAGTTGACCCAGGCCTCGGTGCTGAAATACGCCGCCACATAGCCGTTGAGCACCGCCATGAAGACGCAGTAGGCGATCCAGGCGACGTTCAGGCGACCCCAGATGTTGCCGGGCAATTCGAGTTGCGCACCCAGCAACATCTTGAGGAAGTTCTTCTTGAAGACCCACAGCGCCACGCCGAGCGCCAAAGCCATCGCGCCGTAGAGCACGGTCGGCTTCCACTTGATGAACCGGTCGTCGTGCAATACCAATGTCAGCGTTCCGAAAAGCAGGATCAGCACCAGCGTCGCCTTCTGCATGGGCTGCAGCTTGCGCTCGGTGAACCAGATGATCGCCATCTGGATGACCGTGCCGGCCATGAGGACGCCTGTGGCGGTATAGATGTCGTATAGCTTGAACGCGCCGAAGAACAGCAGGATCGGGAAGAAGTCGAGGATCAGTTTCATGGTGTGGGTCAGTCGGTCTCGCGCTTCTGGAAATCCAGCGAGGCCGAGTTCATGCAGTAGCGCAGGCCGGTTTCGGTTGGGCCGTCCGGAAACACGTGGCCGAGGTGCGCACCGCAATTGGCGCACACGTTTTCAGTGCGGACCATGCCGTGCGAGCGGTCGACGATGTTGCGGATCGCCCCAGGCACTGCCTCTTGCGAAAAACTGGGCCAGCCGCAGCCCGCATCGAACTTGGTGGCCGATTCGAACAGCTTGGCTCCGCAGCAGACGCAATGGTAGGTGCCGTCGTCCCAGTGCGCTTCGTACTTGCCGGTGAAAGGGCGCTCCGTCGCGGCATGGCGAGTGACTTCGAAAGCGGCGGGTTCAGCGCCTTTCTCCGCGAGCAGGGCTTTCCATTCGGCGTCGGTCTTCTGGATGGGTGTGGTCATGATGAGCAGCTGATTTCAATCGTGGAAGCCCAGTCGGGCGGAAAACCGGCAAAGGCATCGTGGCCGGCATGCTCTTCAAATGGGGTTTCGAGCAGCCCGAGCAAGGTGGCAACGCCCGAATAGTCCTTTTGCTGCGCGGCTTCGATGGCTTGCTGGCCCAAGTGGTTGCGCAGCACGAACTTGGGATTGGTCTTGATCATGAGGTCGGCCGACTGTGCTGCCGGAATGCCCGCACGGCGTTCCGAATATGAGGACAGCCAGCCGTCAATGCCGGCGCGGTCGATGAAGAGATCGCGGACGACATCGGGATTGTCGCCTGCCACAAGCCCGGAAAGTCGGCGCCAGAAGATCGTGTAGTCGACCTTTTCCTGTGCGAGCAGTTTGAGCACGCCTTCGATGAGCGCGCGATCGGACTCGGCTGATTCCCTCAAACCCAGCTTGGCGCGCATGCGGGACTCGAATTCGCTCGGGAAGACGGTCTTGTACGACTCCAGCGCCGCAACCGCCACGTCCTGCTCGCCGATCAGCGGCAGCAGCGCCTGGGCGAGGCAGAAAAGGTTCCAGTAAGCGACGTTGGGCTGCTGGTTGTACGCGTAGCGGCCCGCGGTGTCGCTGTGGTTGCAGATGTGGCCGGGGTCGAAGCCGTCGAGAAACTGGAACGGCCCGTAGTCGATGGTGAGCCCCAGGATGCTCATGTTGTCGGTGTTCATCACACCATGGCAAAAGCCGACCGCCTGCCACTGCGCCAGCAGGGCGGCCGTGCGCTCGCTGACTGCTTCGAGCAAGGCCGCGTAGGCATTGCCGTTGAAGCGGTCGGTCGTGCGGCAAGCGGGGTAGTAGCGATCGATGACGAAGTCGGCCAGGGCGCGAAGTTCTTCGTCGCGCTGGTTGGCCGCAAAGTGCTCGAAGTGTCCGAAGCGAACGAAGCTCGGCGCCACGCGGGTGACGACGGCCGCGGTTTCGAGTTCTTCGCGGCGTACGCGCGCGTCGGAACCGGTCACGCACAAGGCGCGGGTCGTCGGGATGCCCAGCGCGTGCATCGCCTCGCTGCAGAGGAATTCGCGGATGCTGGAGCGCAGCACCGCCCGGCCGTCGCCCATGCGGGAGTAGGGCGTGAGTCCGCTGCCCTTGAGCTGGACTTCGAGGCCGCTCGTGGTTTCGCCGAGCAGGATCGCCCGGCCGTCGCCGAGCTGGCCCGCCCAGACGCCGAACTGGTGCCCGCTGTAGACCGTGGCGATCGGCCGAGTACCGGCGATTGGCGCGTTTCCGGTGAAAGCCGCCAGCCCTTCGTCGGATTCGAGCCACGCGGGGTCGAGTCCGAGTGCGCGCGCGGCGGCCAGGCTGCGGCCGACCCAGTAGGGCTCCGGAAGCGGGCGAGGGCGGAGTTCGGTGAAGAATTGGGAACCCAGGCGTGAAAAGCCGGGGACCCAGCGCAGGCCGAGGTCAATGACTTCGGCTTCGTCTGCAAGCATGCTCATGCGCGGATTGTCCCGCACCGGACCCAGCCCCCCAAACTCCAAGGGGAATGGTGCTACCGTCGCGCCCATGGACGGACTCATGGTGCGCGCTACGGCGCAAGGCAAGCTCGAAGGCGTCGACGACACCGTCGGAAGCGGTACCTACTTCTGGAAGGGCATTCCCTTCGCCCAGCCGCCCGTTGGCGATCTGCGCTGGCGCGCTCCCATCGAGCCGGCACCGTGGACCGGGATCCGCCAGGCCCGCGAATTCGGCCATGCCAGCCTGCAGATCGGCCGCATCTACGGGCCGGGCGCCAACAACACGTGCGACGCGACCATCGCCAGCACGCTGAACACACCTGTCGGCGGCGAGGATTGCCTGACGCTCAACATCTGGCGCCCCGCTGGCATCGAAGAAAAGTTGCCGGTGATGCTGTTCATCCATGGCGGCAGCAACATCTCTGGCTACAGCGCGGACCCGCTCTATGACGGCGCGAACCTGGCACGCAAGGCGAACGCCGTGGTCGTCACGGCGAACTACCGGCTCGGTATCTTCGGTTTCCTGAACATGCCGCAGTTGCGCGTCGGCGGATCGGAAGGCGACGACTCCGGCAATTTCGCGCTCCTCGACAACTTGGCGGTGCTGCGCTACATCCAGCAGAACATCGCCGTTTTCGGGGGCGATCCCGGCAATGTCACGGCCATGGGGCAGTCCGCTGGGGCCATCAATCTGCTGGCGCTGATCGCTTCGCCCCTGTCGGCCGGGCTCATTCACAAGGCGATGCCACTGAGCGGCGGGATTTCGCTCCCCAGCAACCTGCCGCAAGGCAGCCTGCCGACGCTGATGCCTGCGTCGGCCTACCTCGCCCAAGGCCACGCGCTGCTGCTGAATCTTCTGGTAGCTGACGGCAAGGCGGCCGACCTGGATGCCGCCGGGGCGTTGGCCGCCAGCCAGACGAATGAGCAAATCGCCGCGTTCATGCGATCGCTGGACGGAAAAGCGATCCTGAACACCGTCCTTGCCAAGGGCCTGACGGGCTCCGGGCCGATTCCGGATGGCGCGCTCTTGCCGACCGACCCGATTGCAGCGCTCGCGGCCGGGCGCTACGCCAGGATGCCCATGGTCGTCGGCGTCACGCGCGACGAGGGAAAGCTGTTCTCGCAGTTCCTGACGCTGTTCGGCGGCAAGCCCGGACTGAAAATCGACGACGCCACGCGCTTCACGATGATGCAGAACTTCGATCCGGATGCGCCGGGCAGCCTGACCGCGGCCGACCTCATCGATCCGTCCTACCTGCCGGTGGAAAAGCCGGATACCGGCTACGACGCGATGACCGGCAGGATCACGCAAAGCTTCATGATGCGCAGCCGGGACAACCTGCTCGACACCCTGAAAACGCAGCAGGCGAACATCTGGCACTACCAGTTCGATTGGGCGCAGGAGCCGGCGCCGTGGGACGCCGTCTACGGTGCGGCGCACGTTTTGGATCTTGCCTTCGTCTTCGGAAATTTCGGACCGTCGCTGTTTTCCAATGTGACGAACAGCGTTGCCAACCGCGCCGGCCGCCTGGCGTTGTCGGACGCGATGATCGCGAGCATCGCCGCCTTCCTCCGCACTGGCGATCCGAACACGCCGGAGCTCGGTGCCCACTGGGCGCCCTGGCCCTCGAAGATCGTCTTCGATGCCAGTCCAGACGCCGCCCGAATCCACGCGCAACAGGCGCAATAAACCTGCCCCGCAGGGGTGATCAGAAGCCCGCAACTGCGGGTTTGTGTCATTGTGTGCGGTGCACAACATCGGCGAACCTCGGGCGGTAAGGGATCGCCGCTTCGGCGCCCCGTTTTCAAGAAGCCCATTCAACAAGGAGCCACTAGATGCTGGGTTTGATGCAGGACCAACCATTGCTGATCTCGTCGCTGATCGAGTTCGCAGAGCGCCATCACGGCGACGCGGAAATCGTTTCGCGACGGGTGGAGGGCGACATCCATCGCTCCACCTGGAGAGAGATCGCGTCCCGCTCCCGCCAGGTCGCCAATGCGCTCGACGATGAGCAGTTGCTGTTCAGCGACCGCGTGGCAACCCTCGCCTGGAACGGGTATCGCCATCTGGAGCTGTATTACGGCGTGAGCGGCTCCGGTCGCGTGCTGCACACGATCAATCCGCGGCTGCACCCCGATCAGATCGCGTGGATTGCCAACCATGCCGAAGACCAGATCCTGTGCTTCGACACGAGCTTCCTTCCGCTCATCCAGGCGGTGCACGCCAAGTGCACGACCGTGCGCAAATGGATCGCGCTCTGCGATGCGGACAAGCTGCCAGCGGACACCGGCATCCCCAATCTCGTCAGCTACGAGGCGTGGATGAGCCAGCGCTCCACCGACTACGCGTGGCCGAGCTTCGATGAAAACTCCGCGTCGAGCATGTGCTACACGAGCGGCACGACGGGCAACCCGAAGGCGGCGCTCTACAGTCATCGCTCGACTCTGCTGCATGCATACGCCGCGGCCTTGCCCGACGTGATGATGTTTTCGGCGCGCGACTCGATCTTGCCCGTGGTGCCGATGTTCCACGTCAACGCCTGGGGCATTCCGTATTCGGCCGCTCTGGTCGGCGCCAAGGTGGTCTTCCCCGGACCGGCCTTGGACGGCAAGTCGGTTTACGACTTGATCGAAGCCGAGAAGGTGAATGTCGCCGCCGGCGTGCCGACGGTCTGGCAGATGCTGCTGGGGCACCTGCAGGCCAACGGGTTCAGGTTCTCCACGCTCAAGCGCACGGTCATCGGCGGTTCCGCATGCCCGCCGGCGATGATCAACGCGTTCCAGCAGCAATACGGCGTGGAAGTGCTGCACGCCTGGGGCATGACCGAGATGTCGCCGCTGGGCACGCTCTGCACGTTGAAGAACAAGCACCTCGACATGTCGCCCGAGCAGCAGACCGCCATCCGCATGAAGCAGGGCCGGGCGATCTTCGGTGTGGACATGAAGATCATCGACGGGGACGGCAAGGAACTGCCCTGGGACGGCAAGGCTTATGGCGACCTGCTGGTCAAGGGGCCGTGGGTGGTCAAGGAATATTTCAAGGGCGAAGGCGGCAATCCGCTGATGCCCGACGAAAACGGCCGCGGCTGGTTCCCGACCGGCGACGTTGCAACCATCGACGCCGACGGCTTTCTCCAGATCACCGACCGCAGCAAGGACGTGATCAAGTCCGGCGGCGAATGGATCAGTTCGATCGACATCGAGAACATCGCCGTGGCGCATCCGTGTGTCGCCATGGCGGCCTGCATCGGCGTCGCGCATCCCAAGTGGGACGAACGGCCCATCGTCGCCATCGTGAAGAAGCCCGGAAGCGAGGTTTCGCGCGACGAACTGCTGGCCTTCTACGAGGGCAAGACAGCCAAGTGGCAGATTCCCGATGACGTGGTGTTCGTGGATGCGATTCCGATCGGTGCGACCGGCAAGATCCTGAAGACGCGCCTGCGCGAGCAACTGCGCGATTACCGGCTTCCGACCGTCTGATGAGGCCGTTCTACCGGCCGGTAGCACCAACGGCTTGTACCGTGTCGCATGAGTGATAGAAACCGCCTTCCCGGCGGTTCCCTTACGGGCATTCCCTGACGGGCGAGGTTCCAAACACTTGTAATCTCGTGCCGCATTCCGACAGCTTGACCCAGGAGACTCACAATGAAGTTCGCTCTGAAAATTGCAACTGCCGCCATCCTTGTAGCGAGCGCCACGGGCGCCTTCGCTCAAAAGGGTGAAACCGTCAAAATCGCATGGCTCGATCCGCTCTCGGGTCTGATGGCAGCGGTCGGGACCAACCAGCTCAAGACCTTCCAGTTCTTTGCCGAGGAGTTCAACAAGAAGAACGCCGCAGGCGTGAAGTTCGAGATCATCGGCATCGACAACAAGCTCAGCCCGCAGGAAACCACAAGCGCATTGCGCTCGGCAATGGACCAGGGCGCGCGCTACATCGTCCAGGGCAACGGCTCCGGCCCGGCGCTGGCGATCATCGATGCGCTCGAGAAGAACAACGCGCGCAATCCGGGCAAGGAAGCGCTCTACCTGAATTACGCCGCGGTCGACCCCGAGCTGACCAACTCCAAGTGCAGCTATTGGCAATACCGCTTCGACGCCGACACGTCGATGAAGATGGAAGCGTTGACCACCTACATGAAGGAACAGCCGGAGATCAAGAAGGTCTACATCATCGGCCAGAACTATTCGCACGGGCAGCAGGTCTCCAAGTACGCCAAGGAAGACCTCAAGGCCAAGCGTCCTGACATCGAGATCGTCGGCGACGACCTGCATCCGCTGGCCCAGGTGCGCGACTTTGCACCGTACATCGCCAAGATCAAACAGTCGGGCGCCGACACCGTGATCACCGGCAACTGGGGTTCCGACCTGGCGCTCCTGATCAAGGCCGCCAATGACGCCGGCCTGAACGTGAAGTTCTACACCTACTACGCCGTGACGACCGGCACGCCCACCGCCATGGGCGCGGCGTCGGATGGCAAGGTCTACCAGGTCGGCTACGCCCACTACAACATGGGCGGCGACATGCAGAGATACGCCAACGAATTCAAGAAGAAGTTCAATGACGACCTCTACACGAGCGACATTTACACCGTGTTCGCTGCGCTGACCGAGGCCTTCGTGAAGGCCAAGTCGACCGACCCGGTGAAGGTCGCCGCGGCCATGGAGGGCCTGCGCTTCAAGAGCTTCAACGGCGACGTCGAACTGCGCAAGTCCGATCACCAGATGCAGCAGGGCCTCTACATTGCACGTTGGGAAAAGGCGAGCGCCAAGTATCCCTACAGCCCTGAGAACACCGGCTACACGCTCGCACCTGTGAAGTACTACGACGCCTATGTCGCCAGCACGCCCACCACGTGCCAGATGAAGCGGCCCAGCCCCTGATTCGATGACAGCACATTGACCGGTCGAGGCCCGACTTCAAAACTCGGGCCTCTTTTTTTTCCTAGCGATCCCAAGGACCGATGAACGTCGAATTCTTCGTCATCTCGCTGCTCAACGGCGTCAGCTACGGCTTGCTGTTGTTCATGCTGAGCTCTGGCCTGACCCTGATCTTCAGCATGATGGGCGTGCTGAATTTCGCTCACACCAGTTTCTACATGCTGGGCGCGTACTTCGCGTTCAGCATCTCGCAGGTCATCGGCTTCTGGCCGGCGCTGATCCTGTCGCCGTTGATCGTGTTCGCGCTTGGCGCAGCCTTCGAGCGCTACTGCCTGCGCCGCGTCCACAAGTTCGGCCATGTCCCTGAACTGCTCGTCACCTTCGGGCTTTCCTACCTGATCCTCGAAGTCGTGCAGTTGGTGTGGGGTCGCTCCACCGTGCCGTATGGCTTGCCGACCCAGTTGCAGGGTCCACTTTTCACGCTCTTCGGCACGCAGTTTCCGAAGTCGCGCTCCTTCATCATGCTCGTCGCGATGCTGATGCTGCTGTCCGTGTGGCTGCTGCTGACGCGCACGCGCATCGGGCTTGTGATCCAGGCGGCACTCAAGCATCCCGAGATGGTCGAGGCGCTCGGACACAACGTGCCGCGCGTCTTCATGCTGGTCTTCGGCGGGGGGGCGGCGCTTGCCGGCCTTGCCGGGGTGATCGGCGGCAATACCTACGTCACCGAACCGGCCATGGCCGCGTCGGTCGGCTCCATCATCTTCGTCGTCGTGGTTGTGGGCGGCATGGGATCGCTGGCGGGTGCGTTCCTCGCGTCGCTGCTGATCGGCATCATCCAGACTTTCGCGGTCGCGATGGATCAATCCTTCGCGGGTGGACTTCAGATGCTAGGACTCACGGTGACGGACCAGACGCCAGGCTACGAGTTGCTTCGCCTCACGATTTCGCAGGTTGCGCCGATTCTTCCCTACCTGTTCCTGGTGCTCATGCTCATCTTCAGGCCCAAGGGTCTGCTCGGCACGCGGGAAGACTAGGATGAAGCTCGCCCCCAGTCTTCGCGCACTTTGTGTCGCTGCGCCAACCCCCTGCCGGGGGCAACACCAGCGGCCCGGCAAAGCCGGTTCCGCGGTATTCCCGGCCTTGACTACGCCAGTCTCACGCGTCGTGGGTCCCGCCTCACGCGGTGGAGCACTGATATGAATCAGCAGAATACACAACCCATTCAAGCAGTCGGCGATAGCAGAGCGGCGCGGCCGTATCAGCGCGCCAAGCCATCGAACGTCTCGCGCATGGTGATCTGGTCGGTGTTCGCGATCGCGCTGATCGTGGCGCCGCTGGTCTTCAAGAGCAGCCTCGCGCTCACGATGCTCTCGCAGATCGGCTATCTCATCATCATCTGCCTGAGCTACAACATGCTGCTGGGGCAGGGCGGGATGCTGAGCTTCGGTCATGCGGTGTATGTGGGCATGGGGTCGTTCATTGCCATTCACACGATGAACCTCGCAGCCAAAGGCAGCGTTCCGGTCCCGCTTGTGCTGATCCCGCTCGTGGGTGGCCTCGGCGGCATGGTCTTCGCCATCCTGTTCGGCTACGTGACGACGAAGAAGGCCGGCACGACCTTCGCGATGATCACCCTCGGGATCGGCGAACTGGTGGCTTCGATGGCGCTGATGTTCCCGAGCTTCTTCGGCGGCGAAGGTGGCATCACGACCAACCGCGTCTATGGCACGCCGTTTCTCGGGTTCACCTTCGGGCCGCAGATGCAGGTGTATTACCTCATCGCGGTGTATTGCTTCATCTGCACGGGGCTGATGTATGCCTTCACGGGCACGCCGCTCGGCCGCATTCTCAACGCAGTGCGCGACAACCCCGAGCGGGTGGCCTTCATCGGCTACAACACGCAGCGCGTGCGCTACTTCGCGTTCATCATCGCGGGCTTCTTTGCGGGCATTGGCGGCGGGCTGGCAGCGATCAACTTCGAGATCGTCAACGCAGCGGACAGCCTGAGCGGCATCCGTTCGGGCGGCTACCTGCTCTTCACCTTCCTGGGCGGGGCGACCTTCTTCTTCGGGCCGATCATCGGCGCGGTGCTGCTGGTGTTCGCCTCGGTGCTGCTTTCCGAACTGAGCAAAGCCTGGCTGCTGTACCTGGGCCTGGTCTTCCTTTTCATGGTGATGTTCGCGCCGGGTGGCGTGGCCAGCCTGATCATGATGAACCTGCGGGTCGCCAAGTTCGGCAAGTTCCATCGCTTCTGGGCGCTCTATGCGGGCCTGATCGCCACGGGCGCGCTCATGGTCGCGGGTGCCGCTGCCATTGTCGAGATGATCTATCACATGCAACTCAACGCAGCGCTGGGTCCCGAGTTGCCCTTCGCCGGGCTGACGCTCGACACTTCATCGAGCACGAGCTGGACGACCGCCGCGGCGCTGTTCTTCGTCGGGCTGGGTCTGTTCGAGATCGTGCGGCGCCGGTTCGTCCGCGCCTGGGGGCATGCGCAAGAAGAAATCGAAGCCGAGATCAAGCGGAGGGAAGCGGCATGACCCACGCACTCGAACTCAAAGACCTGCGCAAGAGCTTCGGCAAGACGGAGATCATCCGCGGTGTCGACCTGGCCATCGAGGCCGGCGACCGCATCGGCATCATCGGCCCCAACGGGGCGGGCAAGTCGACGCTGTTCAACCTGATCAGCGGGAGGCTTGCGCCCACCAGCGGCGAGGTGCTGCTGAACGGCCAACGCGTGGACGGCAAGCAGCCCTTCGAGATCAACCGGCTCGGGCTGTCGCGCAGCTTTCAGATCACCAACATCTTTCCGAAGCTCAGCGTCTTCGAGAACCTGCGCTGCGGCGTTCTGTGGAGCCTGGGCTATCGCTACAGCTTCCTGCGCTTTCTGTCGAGGCTCGACGATGCGAACGAACGCACGGAGGAGTTGATTCACCAGGTCGGCCTGGACAAGAAGCGCGACGTACTGGCGGTGAACCTCACCTATGCGGAGCAACGCGCGCTGGAGATCGGCGTCACCATTGCAGGCGGCGCCAATGTCATCCTGCTCGACGAGCCGACTGCCGGCATGAGCAAGACCGAGACGTCGCACTTCATCGCGCTGATCAAGCAGGTCACGGTCGGCAAGACGCTGCTGACGGTGGAGCACGACATGGGCGTGGTGTTCGGCTTGGCCGACAAGATCGCGGTGGTTGTCTATGGCGAGGTCATCGCCTTCGACACACCGGCCGCCGTGCGCGCCAATCCGCGCGTTCAGGAAGCTTACCTGGGCTCCTCGGTCGCCGATGCGCAAGGGGCTGGACACTGACATGCTGAAGCTTCACGACATCCACGCCTATTACGGCAAGAGCCATGTGTTGCATGGTGTTTCGTTTGACGTTGGCCCCGGAGAGATCGTGGCACTTCTGGGCCGCAACGGCTCCGGGCGCTCGACCACGGCAAAGGCCATCATGGGCCTCGTTCACGCCGAAGGCACTCTGCAGTGGAAAGAGCAGGACATCCTGCGCCGCAAGGCGTATGAGATTGCTCACCAGGGCATCGGCTATGTGCCCGAGAACCGCGACATCTTTCCGAAGCTGACGGTGCATCAGAACCTGCTGCTCGGGCAAAAAGGCAAGGGCAAGGGCAGTCGCTGGTCGTTCGAAGATATGTACACCATGTTCCCGCGGCTGAAGGAGCGCCAGCACACCGAAGCAGGCGTACTGTCGGGCGGCGAACAGCAGATGTTGACGCTCTGCCGCACGCTGATGGGCGATCCGGACCTGATCATCATCGACGAGCCGACCGAAGGCCTCGCGCCGAAAATCGTCGAGCTGGTGGGGGAGTACCTGCGCACCCTGAAGGACAAGGGTGTGTCGGTGCTTTTGATCGAACAGAAACTGACCATCGCCATGCAGATTTCGGACCGCGCGCTGGTGATGGGCCACGGAAGCATCGTCTTCGATGGCACGCCTGATTCGCTCCGCGCAGATGCTGCCACTCGCAAGGAATGGCTGGAGGTCTAGCTCGCCCCCAGTCTTCGCGCACTTCGTGTCGCTTCGCCTACCCCCTACCGGGGGCAATACCAGCGGCCCGGCAGAGCCGGTTCCGCGGTATTTCTGGCATGGAGGCGAGGTCCTGGAGGGGACTGTCTCCGATCAATTTGTCTCCGCAGCGACTTGGGGCTGTTGCCCGCGCATGCGAAACGCCTAGAATTTCACCAAAAAAAGAACACTCGTGCTTTTTAAGTGCGAAGGTTGTGGTGCCGAGGGTGCCATGGCTTTCGAAGACCGGTTTTTTCGATCCTCTCCCATCCCAAAGGAACGCAGCATGACGGCTGAATACAAAGTGCTCGGCGATGTCGCCGTGATCACCATGACCAACCCCCCGGTCAATGGCCTCGGATTCTCGACACGCATCGGCATCACCGACGGTCTCGCCAAGGCGATCGACGATCCGGCCGTCAAGTCGATCGTCATCACCGGTGCCGGCAAGGCTTTCTCGGGCGGCGCGGACATCAAGGAATTCGGCACGCCGAAGGCCCTGCAAGAGCCGAACCTGCTGAGCGTCATCCTCGCGCTCGAAGCGTCGACCAAGCCGATCGTCGCCGCGATCCACTCCGTATGCATGGGCGGTGGTCTCGAGCTCGCGCTCGGCTGTCACTACCGCGTCGCCGCGCCGGGCACCAGCGTTGCGCTGCCCGAAGTCAAGCTGGGGCTCATCCCCGGTGCCGGCGGCACGCAGCGCCTGCCGCGCGTGCTCGGCGTCGAAACCGCGCTCAACATGATCGTGAGCGGCGAGCCGGTCAAGAGCGAATTGCTCGCTTCGCTGCCCGGTCAGAAGCTGTTCGACAAGCTCGCCGGATCGGCAGAGTCCCTGTTCGATGAAGCGGTCGAGTTCGCGAAATCCGTTGCCGGCAAGACCGGCGAAGCACTGCCCTTGGTGCGCAACCTGCCATGCAAGCACCCGCAGGGCGACGCCTATTTCGCGTTCGCTCGCAACATGGTGGGCGGCATGTCGAAGAACTATCCGGCGCCGTTGAAGTGCGTCGACGCAGTCCAAGCCGCGACGAAGATGAAGTTCGACGATGGCATGGCCGAAGAGCGCCGCATCTTCACGGCGCTGATGTTCACGCCCGAATCGATGGCGCTTCGCCACCTGTTCATGGCGGAACGCGCGGCTTCGCGCATTCCGGACGTGCCGGAAGACACGCCCCAGCGCGCCATCAAGTCCGTCGGCGTGATCGGCGCGGGCACCATGGGCGGCGGCATCTCGATGAATTTCCTGAATGCGGGCATCCCCGTCAAGATTCTCGAAATGAAGCAGGAGGCGCTCGATCGCGGCATCGCCACCATCAAGAAGAACTATGAATCCCAGGTCAAGAAGGGCAAGCTCAAGCAGGACAAGTACGAGCAGCGCATGGCGCTCCTGAGCACCACGCTCGACTACAACGACTTGAAGGACGCGGACCTCATCATCGAGGCGGTGTTCGAAGAACTGGGCGTCAAGGAAAAAGTCTTCAAGGAACTGGACCGCGTCGCCAAGCCCGGTGCCATCCTGGCGTCGAACACCTCCACGCTGGACGTCGACAAGATTGCCGCCTTCACGAAGCGTCCGCAGGATGTGGTCGGCATGCACTTCTTCAGCCCCGCCAACGTGATGAAGCTGCTCGAAGTCGTGCGCGGCAAGGCAACGGCCAAGGACGTGCTCGCGACGGTCATGTCCACGGCCAAGAAGATCAAGAAGACGGCGGTGGTCTCCGGCGTGTGCGACGGCTTCATCGGCAACCGCATGATCGAGCAGTACTCGCGCCAGGCGGGCTTCCTGCTGGACGAGGGCGCGACCCCGCAGCAGGTCGACAAGGCGATCGAGAAGTTCGGCTTCGCGATGGGCCCGTTCCGCATGGGCGACCTCGCGGGCAACGACATCGGCTGGGCGATCCGCAAGCGCCGCGCGACCGAGATCGCCGACATGAAGTACAGCCGCACGGCCGACAAGCTGTGCGAACTGGGCCGCTTCGGCCAGAAGACCGGGGCAGGGTGGTACGACTACCAGGCCGGCAAGCGCGACGCGATCCCTTCGGACCTCGTGAACAAGATGATCGAGGACCACCGCAAGGAAATCGGCATCACGCCGCGCAAGATCTCGGACGAGGAAATCGTGCAGCGACTGGTGTATGCGCTGGTCAACGAAGGCGCGCACATCCTCGAAGACGGCATTGCATCGAAGTCCGGCGACATCGACATGGTGTACCTCACGGGCTATGGCTTCCCGATCTGGCGCGGCGGTCCGATGCACTACGCATCGCAGGTGGGCCTGTACAACGTGGCCGAATCGATGAAGCGTTTTGCGAAGAACCCGCATGACGACGCGAAGTTCTGGCAGCCTGCGGCGCTGATCCAGAAGCTGGTGGCCGAAGGCAAGTCCTTCAGCTGATGAAGGCCACCCCCGTTGCTCGATGGCTTCCATGCTGAAACGTGTGTTCCTTGCGTTGGTGCTGGTGCTCGCCGTACTGGTGGCAGCGGTAGCGTTCAATACCTGGCGCACGCCGTCGCGGCAGATTGCCGTGGCGCCGGCGCCGGCGTTGCCGATCGACTTGCCCGCAGCCGCCAAGCGGCTTTCCAGCGCGATCCAGTTCCGCACAGTGTCCAGCTTGGACGATCCGGCCGGCAACGCGGCTGAATTCGACAAGCTGCACGCCTATCTCGAGCAGCAATACCCCAAAGTCCACGCCACCCTGAAGAAGGAAGTCGTGGGCCAGCATGCGCTGCTGTATACATGGACGGGCTCCGACCCCGCGGCCAAGCCCGTCGCGCTGATGGCGCACCAGGACATGGTGCCCATCGCACCCGGCACCGAGAAGGCGTGGTCGGTCGACCCGTTCAGCGGCGAGATCAAGGACGGCTTCGTCTGGGGCCGTGGCGCGCTCGACAACAAAGGCAATCTGTTCGCGCAGATGGAAGCCATCGAGATGCTGATCGGCAGCGGCTTCAAGCCACGCCAGACGATCTATCTGGTGATGGGCGACGACGAGGAAGTCAGCGGCTTGCGCGGCGCGCTCCCCGTCGCGGAGCTGCTCAAGTCGCGCGGCGTGCGGCTCGACTGGGTGCTCGACGAAGGCTTGCTGGTGCTCGACGGCGTGCTGCCCGGCTTGTCGAAGCCGGCGGCGCTGATCGGTCTTGCCGAAAAGGGCTATGGCACTTTCTTCCTTTCGCTGGACACGGCGCCGGGCCACTCGTCGATGCCTCCAACGCACAGTGCCATTGGCATGATGAGCACGGCCTTGTCCAAGCTGGAAGCCTCTCCGATGCCCGGCGGCATCAAAGGCGTGGCGGGCCAGATGTTCGGCACGCTCGCGCCGGAGATGAGCGGCATCAATCGCGTCATGCTGTCCAACCTGTGGCTCACCGGACCGCTGGTCGAAAGCCAGCTCGAAAAAAGCCCGAGCAGCAATGCGATGCTGCGCACCACCACGGCGCTGACCATCGTGCGGGCCGGCAACAAGGACAACGTGCTGCCCGGCCGCGCCGAAGCGGCCGTGAACTTCCGCATCCTGCCGGGCGACACCATCGACAGTGTCGAAGCGCATCTGAAGAAAGCGCTCGGCAATGACGCGATCCAGGTCAAGCGTTATCCCGGCAACTCGGAGCCATCGCCCGTCTCGCCGACCAACGGCGACGGTTACCGCTCCATCGAACAAGCAGTGCGGCAGACCTTCCCCGATGCGATCGTCGCACCGGGCCTGATGACTGCCGCCACCGATTCGCGCCACTTCAGCCTCGTGAGCGATTCGGTCTATCGTTTCTCGCCGTTTCGAGTGAAGAGCGAAGACCTCGCGCGCTTCCACGGCACCAACGAGCGCATCGCCATCGCCAACTATGGCGAAGCGATCCAGTTCTATCACCAGCTGCTGCAAAACACGGCACAGCCCCAGTAATCGTCCCAGTAATCGTCATTCCTCTTTTTCAAAGGACCACATCATGACCAGCGCCGTCATCGTTTCCACCGCCCGCACGCCGCTCGCCAAGAGCTGGAAGGGTGCCTTCAACATGACGCACGGCGCCACGCTCGGCGGGCATGCGGTGCAACACGCGGTGCAGCGTGCCGGCATCGATCCCGCGACGGTGGATGACGTGATCATGGGCTGTGCCACGCCGGAAGGCGCGACGGGTTCGAACATCGCTCGCCAGATCGCACTGCGCGCGGGCCTGCCGATCACGACGTCGGGCATGACCATCAACCGCTTCTGCTCGTCGGGCCTGCAAACCATCGCGACCGCGGCGCAACGCATCATCGCGGGCGAAGGCGAGGTCTATGTGGCGGGCGGGGTAGAAAGCATCTCGTGTGTGCAGAATGAAGCGAACAAGCACATGCTGGCCGATCCATGGCTCGTCAAGCACAAGCCCGAGATCTACTGGAACATGCTGCAGACGGCCGAGCAGGTCGCCAAGCGCTACAACATCGGCCGTGATGCGATGGACGAATACGGCGCCGCCAGCCAGCAGAAGGCGACCGCTGCGCTCGAAGCCGGCCGCTTCAAGGACGAGATCGCTCCGATCACCGTGCTGGCCGGCGTGGCCGATCCGGTGATGGGTCTGCGCACCAAGGAAGTCACCGTCGAGAATGACGAAGGCATCCGCCCTGGAACGACCAAGGAAGGCATCAGCGGCATCCGTCCAGCCATCCCCGGCGGGGTGATTTCCGCTGGCAATGCGAGCCAGTTCTCCGATGGCGGCGGCGCTTGTGTGATCGTCGACGAGAAGTACGCCGAGCAAAAGGGCCTGAAGCCCCTCGGCCGTTTCCTCGGATTCGCAGTCGCGGGTTGCGAGCCCGACGAGATGGGCATCGGCCCGGTCTTCGCGATCCCGAAGGTGCTCAAGCGCCTCGGCCTCAAGGTCAGCGACATCGATCTGTGGGAACTCAACGAAGCCTTCGCCGTGCAGGTCATCTACTGCCGCGACAAGCTCGGCATCCCGGCGGATCGGCTGAATGTCGATGGCGGCGCCATCGCCGTGGGCCATCCTTACGGTGTGAGCGGCCAGCGCCTGACCGGCCACGCGCTGATCGAAGGCAAGCGTCGCGGTGCCAAGAAGGTCGTCGTGACGATGTGCATCGGCGGCGGCATGGGCGCAGCCGGCGTCTTCGAGGTTCTCTGATTTCGAAGGAGAAGGCTGTGTCATCGCCCGAACGGGCCTCGCCCGAAGAGTTTCTGGCCATGGGCCGGAAGGTGCTGGCGACACAGCCATTCAGCGCGTTGATCGGCACGGAGATGCACGCACTGTCGCCAGGTCTGGTCGACATGCAATTGCCGGTGACCGACAAGGTCCTGCAGCAGGACGGCTTCGTGCACGGCGGTGTCGTCAGCTATCTGGCCGACAACGCGCTGACCTTCGCCGGCGGCACGGCCATGCAGGTGCCTGTGCTCACTGCCGAGTACAAGATCAACTACGTCCGCCCGGCCACTGGCGAGCGCCTTATCGCGCGCGCCAAGGCCGTGCACGTGGGCAAGTCGCAGTCCGTCTGCACTTGCGAGGTCTTCGCGGTCAGCAACGGCAAAGAAAAGCTCTGCGCCGTCGCGCAGGGCACCATTGCCCGATTGCCCGAGCGGTAATTCCGGGGACGTCGAGCCCCATCCCCCACTGAGCGCACTGCGTTTCGAATCATGAGCCTTCGTCCCACCCTCGACTTCCTCCTCTACGACTGGCTTCACGCCGAGTCGCTCAACGAGCGCGAGCGCTTCGCCGATCATTCGCGCGAGACCTTTGACGCCGTGCTCGACACCTGCGAGCGCATCGCCCGCGAGAAGTACGCGCCGTTCAATCGCACCGTCGACACGCAGGAACCGCACTTCGATGGTGAGAAGGTGATTCTTCCGCAGGCCACGCATGATGCGCAAAAGGCCTTTGCCGAATCCGGCATGCTCAGCGCCGCGCAGGACTATGACATCGGCGGCATGCAGTTGCCCTACACGGTGCAGGCGGCAGCCAACAGCTTCTTCGCGATGGCTTCGGTGAGCATCGGCTCAGGCATGCTGACCAGCGGCAACGCCAATCTGCTGATGGTTCATGGCACGCCGATGCAGCAGACGGTGTTTGCGAAGAATGAGTTTTCCGGGCGCTGGTCGGGCACGATGTGCCTGTCCGAACCGCAGGCCGGTTCGAGCCTCAGCGACGTCGCCACGCGCGCCGTGCCGGATGGCCCCGATTTCCTGGACGATCCGCTCGGACCGCGCTATCGCCTGACGGGCAACAAGATGTGGATTTCGGCGGGCGACCACGAGCTGACCGAGAACATCGTGCACATCGTGCTGGCAAAAATCCCCGACGCGGACGGCAAGCTGATTCCCGGCACGCGCGGCATCTCGCTCTTCATCGTGCCCAAGCGCATGGTCGATACCGAAGGGCAACTGACCGGCGAACGCAACGACGTCGCGCTGGCAGGGCTCAATCACAAGCTCGGCTGGCGCGGAACGACGAACACGCTGCTCAACTTCGGCGAGGGCAAGTATCCGGTGGGTGGCAAGCCCGGTGCGGTTGGCTATCTCGTCGGGCAGCCCGGCAAGGGCCTGCACTGCATGTTCCACATGATGAATGAGGCTCGCATCGGCGTCGGCACGGCAGCGACGATGCTCGGCATGGCCGGCTACTACGCATCGCTCGAATACGCCAAGACCCGTCCGCAAGGCCGCCCCGCAGGGCCGGCGGGCAAGGATGCGGCCAAGCCGCAAGTGCGAATCATCGAGCACTCCGATGTGCGCCGCATGCTGCTCGCGCAGAAGGCGTACTGCGAAGGCGCGCTGGCGCTCGAGCTGTATTGCGCGCGCCTCGTCGATGAACAGAAGACCGGCAACTCACAAGCCGCCGACGATGCCCGCCTGCTTCTCGAAGTGCTGACGCCGATCGCCAAGAGCTGGCCCAGCGAATGGTGTCTGGAAGCGAATTCGCTCGCGATCCAGATCCACGGCGGCTACGGCTATACGCGTGACTTTCCGGTGGAGCAGTACTGGCGCGACAACCGGCTCAACATGATCCACGAGGGCACGCACGGCATCCAGGCGGCCGACCTGCTCGGGCGCAAGGTGCTGATGGAAGACGGGCGCGGCCTGACGCTGCTGGGTGGACGCATTGCCGAGACGATCGCCCGCGCCGGCAAGGTGCCCGCGCTCGCTGGCCATGCGAAGGCGCTCGGTGCAGCGTTGCAACGCATCGGCAGCGCGACCAAGGCCGCTTGGTCCACGGGCAACCCGCAAGACGCGCTCGCCAACGCAGTGCCCTACATGCAGGCATTCGGGCACGCGGTGCTGGCGTGGATCTGGCTGGACGTCGCGCAGCGCGCACTCGAGCAGGACGCAGCCAAGTCGGCTCCCGCGACCGCGGGACGCATCGGCGCGACCGACTACTTCTTCAACTACGAACTGCCCAAGATCGGCGCCTGGCTGAACGTGGTCGAAAGCCGCGATCCGACCTGCGCGGCGCTGCCCGAGGAGGCTTTCTGATGGCCGAAGCCAAACCCCATGCCACGCTCGAAAAGTGGATATGGATCCTGATCTACGGTGGCCTCTTCCTCGTCATCCTTGGCATCGCCACGGGGCGAACGGAGGAGGGTCTTGGCTGGACCATGGCCGTGCCGGGCGCGATCATTGCGCTGGTGGGCGTCGTGCTCATCTACGTGCGCTCGCGCCTGGACGACCCGAAGGAATCACGATAACGGAGCCAACATGACTGCACGCAACATCCAGAAGCTTTTTGACCTCACCGGCAAGGTGGCGCTCGTCACCGGCGGCTCTCGCGGCCTCGGCTTGCAGATGGCCCACGCACTCGGCGAAGCCGGCGCCAAGATCATGCTGAGCTCGCGCAAGGCCGAAGATCTCGAACAGGCGGCAGCCGAACTCCAGAGCGCCGGCATCGATGCCCGCTGGATCGCAGCCGACTGTTCCAGGGAAGACGACACGCGGCGCCTCGCCGATGAAACCCTGGAGCGCCTCGGCGCGGTCGACATCCTCGTCAACAACGCCGGCGCAAGCTGGGGCGCACCGGCCGAGAACCATCCCATCGAGGCTTGGGACAAGGTCATGAACCTCAACGTGCGCGGCTATTTCGTGCTGGCGCAGCAGATCGCGCGCGGCTACATGATCCCGAAGAAGAGCGGCCGCATCATCAATATCGCGTCGATCGCCGGCCTGAACGGCAATCCGCCGGAGATGCAGACCATTGCCTACAACACATCCAAGAGCGCGGTTATCGGCTTCACGCACACGCTGGCCGCCGAATGGGGCAAGTACGGCATCAACGTCAACGCGATCTGCCCCGGCTTCTTCATGACCAAGCTGGCGGCCGGCCTGATCAAGGCGGTGGGAGAAGAAAAGATGGCCGCCCACGCGCCGCTGGGCCGGCTGGGCGACGATGAAGACCTGAAGGGCATCACGCTGCTCTATGCCAGCGATGCCGGCAAGCACATCACCGGCCAATGGCTGGCAGTCGACGGCGGCGTCAGCGTCGTCCTTGGCGCATGATCCGCTGACATGACTTTGACCAAAGACAACATTCACCTTCGCTCCTACATCGACCGCATTCCCTTCGCGATGTATCTCGGCATCGAGATCGCGAAGTTCGAAGGCGGCGAGTCCGAATTGCACTACACCGCCAAGCCCGAGCACCTGAACACCTTCGACGTGACGCACGGCGGCGCCGTGATGACGATGCTCGACATCGCACAGGCCGCGGCTGCGCGCAGCGACACGCCGGAGATCGGCGTGGTCACCATCGAGATGAAGACCACCTTCATGGCGCCTTCGGTCGGACCGCTGATCGCGCGCGGCAAGCTGCTGCATCGAACCGCGACCATGGCCTTCACCGAAGCCAAGATCTACGACGCCCAGGAGCGTGTCTGCGCGCACGCCACCGGCACCTTCAAGTACGTGAAGCGACGCCTGCCGATCGGCCCGGCGAGCGCCAACGAAATGCGACCCCCTTCCACAGACTAAACGACACACCCCCAGGCTTTCCCACTTCGTGTGGCCTCCACCCCCTTGCAGGGGGCAACACCAGCGGCCCGGCAAAGCCGGTTCCGCGGTATTTCCCAATAAATACGTAGACAGAAAGGTACGCCATGCCGATCAATCGCCAGCAACTTCTCGACAACCGCCCCGAAGGCGAGGCTGTCGCCAGCAACTTCAAGCTGGTCAGCACCGAAACGCCCGCGCTCAAGGACAACCAGGTGCTGGTTCGCCATCACTACATGAGCCTGGACCCCTACATGCGCGGCCGCATGAACGAGTCGAAGAGCTACGCGCAGCCGCAGCCGCTCGGGCAGGTCATGCAGGGCGGCACCGTGGGCGAAGTCGTCGAGAGCAAGCACCCGAAGTACGCCGTGGGCGACAAGGTCGTCGGCTTCGGCGGCTGGCAGGAATACAGCGTGGTCGATGCCTCGCAGCCGGGCGCGCTCAAGAAGGTCGACACGACGCACGTTACGCTGTCGCATTACCTCGGCGCCGTGGGCATGCCGGGTGTGACGGCCTGGTACGGGCTCGTGAAGATCATCAATCCGAAGGCCGGCGAAACCATGGTCGTCACCGCTGCGAGCGGCGCGGTGGGCAGCGCTTTCGGCGCGCTTGCCAAGGCGCGGGGCTGCAGGGTGGTCGGCATTGCCGGCGGCCCGGACAAGTGCAAATACGTGACGGACGAACTCGGCTTCGATGCCTGCATCGACTACCGCGAGCACCCGGACATCAAGAGCATGAGCGCCGCACTGAAGGAGGCCTGCCCGAACGGCATTGATGGCTACTTCGAGAACGTCGGCGGCTACATTTTCGATGCGGTGCTGCTGCGCACGAACAGCTTTGCGCGTGTCGCGCTGTGCGGAATGATCGCGGGCTACGACGGCCAGCCGCTGCCGCTGGCCAACCCTGCGCTGTTTCTCATCAATCGCATCAAGCTCGAAGGCTTCATCGTCAGCGAGCACATGGAAGTGTGGCCGGAAGCGCTGGCCGAACTCGGCGCCCTGGTCGCGAGCGGCAAGCTGCGTCCGCGCGAGTCGATCGCGCAAGGCATCGAGTCGGCACCTGAGGCTTTCCTTGGCCTGCTGAAAGGCAGAAACTTCGGCAAGCAACTCGTCAAGCTGATCTGATTCGCCTCGGAAGGAGACTGGCAATGGATACGACTCACGAGGTCTTCAACCAGCCGGCTCCGCTGACCGGCTACAACCTCTTCGAAACCAACCGGCCGTTGCGCGATGCGTTGAAGTTCAATGCGCCGGACCTTCATCCGGCAGCGCTCAGCCATTTGGGGGCCGCCGTCGGATCGGCGGAGATGCAGACGCATGCGCGTCTCGCCAACATCCATCCGCCGGTGCTGCATACGCACGACCGCTTCGGCCGGCGAGTCGACGAGGTGGAGTTCCATCCGAGCTATCACGCGCTGATGTCCGCGGCCGTGGGCGCCGGGCTGCACGGCTCGCCGTGGGCGGCTTCGGGGCCGTCGGCGCATGTGCATCGCGCTGCGGGCTTCATGCTCTTCACCGAGCTGGAGGCGTCGATTCTCTGCCCCATCTCGATGACCTATGCCGCAACGCCCGCGCTGCGCGGCAATGCGGCCATTCATGCCGACTGGGGTCCGAAGCTCGCAAGCCTCTGGTATGACCCCGCCCTCAAACACTGGAGCGAGAAGCCGGGCCTGACCATGGGCATGGGCATGACCGAGAAGCAGGGCGGATCGGATGTGCGGGCCAACACGACGCGCGCGGTTCGGGTCGGCAGCGACGCCTGGGGCGAGCGCTACGAGATCACCGGACACAAGTGGTTCTTCTCCGCGCCGATGTGCGATGCCTTCCTGGTGCTTGCGCAGGCGCCGGCCGGATTGACGTGTTTCTTTTTGCCGCGAGTGCTTTCAGACGGGAGCCGCAACGCCATCCACATCCAGCGCCTGAAGGACAAGCTCGGCAACAAGGCCAATGCGAGTTCTGAGGTGGAGTTTCACGGCGCGAGCGCATGGCTGGTCGGCGAAGAGGGGCGCGGCATTCCGCAGATTCTCGAAATGGGCACCATGACGCGGCTCGACTGCGCGCTCGGCACCAGCGGGTTGATGCGCCAGGCCCTGAGCCTCGCGCTCAATCACACGACGCAGCGCCAGGCTTTCGGTAAGCCGTTGATCGAGCAGCCCTTGATGAAGAACGTGCTGGCCGATCTCGCGCTCGAAAGCGAGGCTGCGACCGCGCTCGCGGTTCGTCTTGCGCGCGCCTTCGATCGTCAGGATGATGCGCACGAGCGCTTCATGGCCCGGCTTCTCACGCCCGTGGCCAAGTTCTGGATCTGCAAGCGAGGCAGTCACTTCGCCCAGGAGGCCATGGAGTGCCTGGGCGGCAACGGCTACGTGGAAGAGGGCGGCGAAGGCACGATGGCGCGCGTCTACCGCGAGATGCCGCTCAATTCAATCTGGGAAGGCGCGGGCAACATCATGGCGCTCGACCTGCTTCGCGGCCTGCGCAAGGGCGATGCCATTGCAGCGCTCACGGATGAGCTGGCGCCGGCACGCGGCACCGATGCGGCGCTCGACCGCCTCGCCGACGCCCTGCCTGCGCGCATCGAGGCCATGGCGACCGAGGCCGAAGCGCGCCGCCTCGCGCAGGACGTGGCGCTGGCGGTGCAGGGTGCCTTGCTCGCCCAGACCGCGCCGGGGGCCGTCGTCGGTGCGTTCTGCGCATCGCGCATCGGCGGCGACTGGGGGCAAGCCTTCGGCACCCTGGGCGCAGGCATCGATTTCGATTCGATCATTGCGCGTGCGCAGCCCCACTGACCAGCAAGAACTCAAAAGCAAAAAGGACTCTCATGGCCGACCTGATCCTGCATCACTACGCGACCTCGCCGTTTTCCGAGAAGATCCGCCTGATCCTTGGCTACAAGAAGCTGGCGTGGAAGTCGGTGATCATTCCGGCCATCATGCCCAAGCCCGACCTCGTGGCGCTCACCGGGGGCTATCGCAAGACGCCAGTGCTTCAGATCGGGGCCGACATCTACTGCGACACCGTATTGATCTGCGATGTGCTCGAGCACCTGTCGCCGCTGCCTTCGATCTACCCGGAGCCGGGCAAGGGCCTGTCGCGTCTTGTTGCCCAGTGGGCCGACAGCACGATGTTCTGGGCCGCCATGGCCTACAGCCTCAGCGGCAAGGGCCTCGCTGACGCATTCGCGAAGGCGCCGCCCGAAGTCGCCAAGGCTTTCAGCGACGATCGCAAGGCGATGAGTGGCAATTTGGTGCGGCTGCGCCCCAGTGATGCCGCGTCGGCCTACAAGTCGTATCTGCGGCGGCTGTCCGACATGCTGGACGACACCGACTACCTGCTGGGCGGTTTTCCCACGGTGGCGGATTTCTCGTGCTACCACGCGCTCTGGTTCACGCGCAAGCGCACGCCCTCGATGGCGGGCATCCTGCAGCTCACGCCCGCGGTGGTGGATTGGATGGACCGCATGGCAGCTATCGGCCACGGGTCCATGGAGACCTTCGATGCTGCGCAAGCCATCGAAATCGCCGCCGCCTCGACGCCGCACACGCTGCTGTCCGACAGTACCTTCCAGGACGACCATGGCATCGCGCTCGGCTCGCGCGTCTCGATCACGGCCGAGAGCTTCGGCCCGGAGTCGACCGAAGGCGAACTGATCGCCGCCACGCGCACGCACTACACGTTGCGTCGCACCGGAGAGCGCACCGGCGCCGTGCACGTTCACTTTCCGCGCGTCGGATTCGTGCTGCGGCAGGCCGAGGGCTGAGCGGGATCGCGCAGCAGATGGCCGAGCCTGTCCAGAATGGCCTGCATTGCCCGTTCGGCCGTGCGCCGGCTTGAAGCCCGCGTGGACGAGCACCTTTGCGACTGCGGCGTCGCTGATTCCGTATTTCAATAGCGGTTTATTCCAAGACAAGAGACGAAAGGATTGGCGCAAATGATTCAGGATTTCAAGGGCACCACGGCCGTTCTCACTGGCGCGGGTTCGGGCTTCGGGCTTGAATGCGCGCGCATCGGCGCCCAGCGCGGCATGAACCTCGTGCTGGTCGACGTGCAGCAGGACGCGCTCGATCGCGCACAGGCCGAGATGGAAGCCGCCGGGGCGCAAGTTCTGGCGCGCAAGGTCGACGTCTCCGACGGCGGTCAGATGGAGGATCTCGCCAAGGCCGTGCAGAAGCGTTTCGGCGCGCCGCACTTCGTCTTCAACAACGCGGGCGTCGGCGCCGGCGGCCTCGTCTGGGAAAACACCGTCGCCGATTGGGAATGGGTGCTCGGCGTCGATCTCTGGGGCGTGGTGCACGGTGTGCGCCTGTTCACGCCGATGATGCTGGAAGCGGCGGCGAAGGACCCGGCCTACCGTGGCCATATCGTCAACACGTCGAGCATGGCCGGCCTGCTCACGCCGCCCAACATGGGCATCTACAACACCGCGAAGGCCGCAGTGGTGAGCCTGACCGAGACGCTCTACCAGGACCTGAAGCTCGTGACCGACCAGGTCGGCGCCAGCCTCTTGTGCCCGTACTTCGTGCCCACCGGCATCACCCAGAGCGATCGCAATCGGCCGAGCTCACTGCCCGCCGGCCAACTCACCAAGAGCCAACTGATCGGGCAGGCGATGAGCAACAAGGCCGTCAGCAGCGGCAAGGTGACGGCAGCCGAAGTGGCGCAAAAGGTTTTCGAAGCGATCACCGCCAACCAGTTCTATGTGTTCAGCCACCCCAAGGCCCTGGGCAACGTGAAGAGCCGGATGGAAAACATCGTCTCCATCACCAATCCGGCGGATCCTTTCCTGGAGAGGCCGGACATCGGCGCGCAACTGCGGGCACAGCTTCGCGAGGGCTGAATCGCGCTTTCCGAGGGATACTGACGCCGCAGAAATGTTCGGCATCAGATCGATGGAGTGCGATAGATGTTCATCGAGCGCGAGGTTGTCGCGACGCTCAAGCGGCGCATTGCCCGGCAAGGATGGGCCATGGCGGCCGTCGGGACCCGAAGCACGGCCCTGACCTACGTCTATACGGTGGGGCTTCAGAAGACCTTCGCGCATCCTGACCTGATCATCTTCGGCATCGCACCGCCGGAGGCCGAGGGCATTCTGGAAGCCATTGCGCAGCGGGTGAAGGCCGGGGAGCCGCTGTACGAGGGCGTCATGATCGTCGGCGCGGCACCAGCCCCTTTGATGCCTCGGGCCGCCGACGCCGAGCGCCTCGAGCTGTTGATTCCGCCGCAGCTCGCGCGCGGCCGGCATCGATATTTTCAGATCGTCTGGCCCGATGCGAAGGAGCGGTTTCCATGGGAGAGCGGATTCGACAGGAGAAGGCTTCGCGGCCAGTCGTTTCTCTTCGACCTCGATGGAGCAGCGGCAGCGGACCTCACCTCAGGTTGAACGGCGCGTCCCAGTCTTGCACGTCGACCAGTTCCCACTCCTGGTTGGCAGCGTTGGGTGCGCTGAACCTGGCGACGCATTCGCGCGCTTGCAGCCCGGAGCCTTGTTCCGGCAGGCCCGTGATGTGGCCGTTCGCGGCATCCAGGCATCGGCGGCCACGGTCGTGATAGTTTTCCAGCACCGTCCGGCGCCCCATGACACATCGGCTTCGGGGCGCGCATTCAGCCGCCGTCATTGCCACAGCGCGCAGCCGCCACAACTGCGAAGCGTCTCCGCTGCATGTCTCCTGGACCACCGGCGCGCCGGCCTGGAAACCCGTGGTGCCCAGACACTTCGCCGAATGTCGCGCCCTCAACAGGAACCACTGTTCTTGCAAGGGCTCGGTATCGCCTGATCGAGGCAGCCGCTGGATACTGAACTGCTGGCTCGGGCTGCCGTAGTTCGGCCAAAGCACGACCGGCGCCCCATCGTCCGTGCGGTGTGCGAGCACCTCGGCCATCATCAGCGTGCCGGCGTTGACGACGTAGAAGTACGGGACTTGCGCAACCGCGGGGTCAGGCGGGGCGGCGAGCGCGGACGTGGCTGCAAGCATGAGGGCAGCAAAGAGGCGGCCCTTGGGTGCTTTGATTTTGCGAAGCGCGATCGGGTCAGCGTGCATGACAACCTCCGTCCGGCGGGACATGACAAGACTGAACCATCCGGGCGAATGCGTCAACAGCACGCGGAGAGCAGGCGCGTTGGCGTGCGGTTAGAGATCCTCAATGTCCACCTCGACAGCCTGCGACTTCTCGGCCAGCCGGGCGACTGCTTTGCGGTACAGCTCTTGGTCTGCAAGCTCCTCCATCATTGCTTCGAACAGGCAAGGTTCGACCACGAAGAACGCGGCGCGGCTGTGGTTGTGGTTGAACACCGCTACGGGACGGTTGCCCGCCTTTCTCAGAACGGCCGCGGGGTTCATCTTGAATTCGGACACGTTTACGGCGAGTTCAGCAGGAATGGCCTTCATAAATAGTCCATATTTTGCGTGCAGTGATCAACCCGGCTTTGCGAATGCCCCGAGACTCCGCTACTGTTGACGCTCCAGCCCCAAAGGAGACACTTGCATGGCCTACGTCGACGCATACGTCCTCCCCGTTCCCAAGCGCAACATCGAGCAGTACCGCGAGATGGCGACGCGCGCGGGAAAAATCTGGCGCGAACATGGCGCCCTCTCATACCGCGAGTGCATTGCCGAAGACGTGCAGTCCGGCGAACTGACGTCCTTCCCGCAAAGCGTGCACTTGAAGGATGACGAAGTCGTCGTGTTCTCCTACGTCACCTTCGAGTCGCGCGACCGGCGGGATGAGGTCAACGCGCTGGTGATGACCGACCCACGTCTCGCCAACATGATGGATCCCCAGCGCCTGCCTTTCGACGGCAAGCGGATGTTCTGGGGCGGCTTCGACGTGCTGCTCGATGCCTGATCGAGCCGGCTTCGCGTCAGGGCCTTGTTCCTCCTATGCGCGTGCGACGTCGATCACGGCCTTCGTGAAGGCTTGCGGCGCTTCCTGCGGCAGGTTGTGGCCGATGCCGCCGGTCACCAGCCGATGCTCGTAGGGGCCGGAGAACTTCTTCGCGTAGGCACTGGGTTCCGGATGCGGCGCGCCATTGGCATCGCCTTCGAGCGTGATGGTCGGCACGCCGATCACGGGCGCCTTGGCGAGCTTGTCTTCGAGCGCCTGGTACTTCGGCTCGCCCTCGGCGAGACCGAGGCGCCAGCGGTAGTTGTGGATGGTGATGGCCACGTGGTCGGGGTTGTCGAGCGCCACGGCGCTGCGTTCGAAGGTGGCGGCATCGAAGTTCCACTTGGGCGACGCGGTTTGCCAGATGAGCTTGGCGAAGTCGTGGCGGTTCTTCTCGTAGCCCGCGCGGCCGCGCTCGGTCGCGAAGTAGAACTGGTACCACCACTGCAGTTCGGCCTGTGGTGGCAGAGGCGCCTTGCCGGCCTCCTGGCTACCGATCAGATAGCCGCTGACAGAGACCAGCGCCTTGACCCGTTCCGGCCAAAGCGCGGCCATGATGCAGGCGGTGCGCGCACCCCAGTCGCAGCCGGCAACGGTGGCTGACTGGATCTTCAGCGCGTCCATGAGCGCAATGATGTCCGCGGCCACCACGGACTGTTGCCCGTTGCGCGGCGTGTCGGCGGACAGGAAGCGAGTGGTGCCGTAGCCGCGCAGGTGCGGCACGATCACGCGGTATCCCGCCGCCGCAAGTGCCGGCGCCACGTCCACGAACATGTGGATGTCATACGGCCAGCCGTGCAACAGGATCACCGGCGTTCCGCTGGCCGGGCCTGCTTCGTAATAGCCGATGTTGAGAGTGCCCGCGTCGATGCTCTTGAGCGGTTCCAGGCGCTTGAGCGCGCCGGTGGGCTGGGCGAAGGCAGGCGTGACAGCTGCCACTTGAACGGCAGCAGCACTCAGTGCAGTTGCGGTGAGAAAGGCTCTGCGGGGCAGTTGGAAAGAGGTTGTCATCGGGTTCTCCTGGGGAAAGACAGTGGCGTGAAGAGCGAAGGGAGGACTGGCAGGACCTCATGTTGCCGGCGGCGCCGCGCTTCATCCGCCATTGCGTATCGCTCTGTATCTCGCGCTCTTTCTTAGACACTACTTTTCACAGGCGGCGCGTCGATGGTCGTCCGCAAGTGGAGCCGTCTCGATTGAGAAACGTAGTGTGTGCAATGGCAGGGCTGGACACAAAGGCATACGCAATGCCCGCCGCAAGAGAGGAGCGCGGCAAACAATCCGTTCATTCGATCCATACGTTCTTCAAGGAAACCCCCGCCATGACCATGAAATCCAATGTGCTTCTCGGCCTCGCATCCGTTGCGGCGGCCATCGGCATCCTCACCGCTGCGGCGCCGGCATCTGGCGGCGACGTCGCATCCAGCGCCGCGCGGACGGCACCCGAATTCCAGAACATCGAGCAATGGCTCAACTCACGGCCGTTGAAGCTGCAAGACCTGCGCGGCAAAGTGGTGCTCGTCGACTTCTGGACCTACACCTGCATCAACTGTCTCAACCACCTGCCCTACATCAAGGAGTGGAACGCGAAGTACAAGGACCAGGGCCTCGTCGTCGTGGGCGTGCATACGCCGGAGTTCGCCTACGAGAAGTCCACCAGGAATGTGCAGGAAGCAATCAGCCGCTTGCAGATCACTCACGCGGTGGCGCAGGACAACCACTACGCCACCTGGAAGGCCTTCGATAACCAGTACTGGCCAGCGGTCTACCTGATCGACAAGCAGGGAAAGATCGTCTATTCGCACTTCGGCGAAGGCAGTTATGGCACGACGGAGAAAAAGATCCAGGCGCTGCTGGCCGAACAGGTACCGGCAACGGGCGGCTGAGATGAAGAAGCTCTGGGAGAGGACGCTCAGTCGTCCCTTGCTTCGACAGACGAGGCGAAGACATAGCCTTCGCTGCGTACCGTCTTGATGTAGCGCGGCTCGCGGGCATCTTCGCGCAGCCGCTGGCGCAGGCGGCTCACCAGCAGATCGATCGAGCGCTCGAAAAGCTCGGCTTCCCGGCCCTGCGTCAGGCTCAGAAGCTGGTCGCGGCTCAGCACCTTTTGCGGATGGTCCAGGAACACGCGCAACAGGCGGTACTCGGCGCCGCTGAGCGCCACCATCGTGCCGCTGTCGTCCAGGAGATGGCGTGCGATCGTGTCGACATGCCAGTCTCCAAAGACCAGCTTCCGCGATGGCTCTACGGAGCCCATGTTCGGCGGCAGCATGCGCGTGCGCCGCATCACGGCGCGAATGCGCGCAAGCAGTTCGCGCGCGGAAAAAGGCTTTGCCAGGTAGTCGTCAGCGCCCATCTCGAGGCCGAGGATGCGATCGGCCTCTTCGCTGCGCGCGGTGAGCATCAGGATCGGCGTCGCCTTGTATTTGCCTGTGCGCAGGTCGCGGCAGAGCGTGAGTCCGTCTTCGCCCGGCAGCATCAGGTCGAGGATGATCAGATCGAAGGGCCCCGATTCGTCCAGCGCTGCACGCATATGCCGTCCGGTGGGCACCGCCACCACGCGCAGGCCATTCTTGACGAGATAGGTCGTGAGCAGTTCGCGGATTTCCCGGTCGTCATCGACGATGAGGATGTGGTCGGAGGGTCTGGGGGTCATGGCATGAAAGAGTTTGACTGGCGCCGCAGCGGCAATTTAGCGCGCCGCTCTGCCGCTGGCAGCTGCTTTGTATTCGCAAGTATCCGGCAGCGGGCGGCGCGACACTATGTTGCGGACGCCGGCAGTGAAGCGCCTTCCCCGTTCTATAAACAGCTCCCATGGCCACACTCTCCAGCACTGTCATCCCACCGGCACAGACCGCAACCGGCCTGCGCCGCCTGATGCCGCGCTCGCTGTTCTCCCGGGTGACGCTGATCATCGTGGTGGGGCTTGCGATTGCGCAACTGCTGACCTTCGCCGTCATCGGCTACGAGCGCGGCATGGCGATGCGCGAGCTGATGATGATGGGCATCGAGCGTGACATCGCCAGCTCGGTGGCGATCCTCGACCGCTTGCCCGCCGGGGAAAGGCCCGCCTGGCTCGAGCGGTTGGAGCGGCGCAACTACCGCTTTGTCTTGGGCGGCACGGCGGAGGGCGGCGCTCCGCAATCGAAGCTGTCGCAGGAGTTCGCCACGGCCATCGTCGACGCGATGCATCCCTTCGAGATCGTCAAGGTAGGGGAAGTCGCCCAGCCGCCCGAGGGTTTGGAGATCCAGGTGCGGCTGACCGATGGGTCCTCCGTGGTGGTTCATGCCATGCGCGTGGGCATGCCTGTGTCGCCGTGGGTGATGTGGGTGCTGGTCATTCAACTGCTGGTGCTGGCCGTTTGCGCATGGTTGGCCGTGCGGCTGGTCACGCGGCCGCTGGCCGACCTGGCGGCCGCGGCCGACGAACTGGGGCCCGACCTGAAGGCACAGAAGCTGACGGAAGAAGGTCCGACCGAGGTCGCGCACGCCGCGCGCGCCTTCAACGCCATGCAGGAGCGCATCAGCGGCTACATGTCGGAGCGCGTGGAGATCCTCGCGGCCATCTCGCACGACCTGCAGACGCCGATCACGCGGATGCGGCTGCGCACGGAGATGATGGACGACCCCCACGACCGCACCAAGTTCCGGCAGGACCTCGATGCGATGAATTCGCTGGTGCGCGAAGGCGTGACCTATGCCCGCACGCTGCACGGCGCCACAGAGCCGCCGATGCGCATGGATGCCGACGCGCTGCTCGAAAGCATGCTGGCCGACTACGAAGATGCCGGCAAGCGAGTCCACCTGGAAGGCCGTGCCGGTGCGCCCATCGTGAGCCGGCCGAACGCGCTGCGCCGAATCGTCATGAATCTGATCGACAACGCGCTGATCTTCGGCAGCGACGTGCGGGTGCGTGTGTCGCCGGGTGAGGGCCGGCTGGCGATCGCCGTGATCGACAACGGCCCCG
The DNA here is from genome assembly GCF_056397405.1 of Variovorax sp. 05N34. Classification (NCBI taxonomy): domain Bacteria; kingdom Pseudomonadati; phylum Pseudomonadota; class Betaproteobacteria; order Burkholderiales; family Comamonadaceae; genus Variovorax; species Variovorax sp. 05N34. The sequence goes on along the minus strand of NZ_JBFTNI010000001.1, from coordinate 398,997 downwards.
GCATTCCGCCCGACGAACTGGACGCCGTGCTCAAGCCGTTCTACCGCGTCGAGAGCTCCCGCAATCGCAGCACTGGCGGCACGGGACTTGGCTTGGCGATCGCGCACCAGCTCGCGATGGCAATGGGCGCCGAGCTGACGCTGAAGAACCGCCCCGAAGGCGGCCTGGAGGCACTCCTCACCATCCACCTCACCATGAACACCTCAAAGGCTCTCCACGCTTCCATGCCGAGGTCCGAACCATGTTGATTCCTCTCATTGCCTACCTGGGCGGGGTGCTCACGATCCTGAGCCCCTGCATTCTCCCGGTGCTGCCCTTCGTGTTCGCGCGGGCTGACCGGCCATTCCGCTCGCACGGGCTGCCGATGTTGCTGGGCATGGCCGTGGCCTTTACCGCCGTCGCCACGCTCGCGGCCGTCGGTGGCGGTTGGGTGGTCGCGGCGAATGAAGGCGGACGCTATGTGGCTATCGCGATGCTCGCGCTGTTCGGTCTGACGCTGCTGTTCCCCGGCATGGCCGATCGCATGAGCCGGCCGCTGGTGGCACTGGGCATCCGCCTGGCCAAATCGCAACCCGATGGCAACGCGACAAAGGAGTCCATGTTCTCGCCGCTGCTGCTGGGCGTCGGCACGGGCCTTCTGTGGGCGCCGTGCGCAGGGCCGATTCTTGGGCTCATCTTGACCGGGGCGGCGCTCAACGGTGCGAGCGCCGGCACCTCGCTGCTGTTGCTGGCGTATGCGGCTGGCGCCTGCACATCGCTGGCGGCAGCGCTGCTGTTCGGCGGACGCATGTTCGCGCTCATGAAGCGTTCGCTGCACACGGGCGAGTGGGTTCGCCGCGCTGCCGGTGCCGCCGTGCTGGTGGGTGTGGGCGCGATTGCGCTGGGGCTCGATACCGGGTTGCTGGCGGGCCTCTCGATTGGCACCACGTCGGCGCTGGAGCAGGCACTCGTGGAGCGGATCGACAGGCCCAGACCTCAAACGCCGCAAGACAAGGACGTGGCGTTCATGCCCGCAGCCAACATCACTCCCGCACCGCAGCCCCTGCGCAAGCTTGGCGTCGGAGGCGACTTCCCATCACTTTCAGGCGCGACCGAATGGATCAATTCGCCACCCCTGACGCCCGAGGCCCTGCGCGGAAAGGTCGTGCTGGTCGACTTCTGGACTTATTCATGCATCAACTGCCTGCGCACGCTGCCTTATGTTCGTGCGTGGGCGGAGAAGTACAAGGACACGGGCCTTGTCGTCATCGGCGTGCATTCGCCGGAATTCGCGTTCGAGAAGCGCTCAGCCAACGTGCGCAAGGCGACCAAGGATCTGGACATCGGCTTTCCGGTGGCGCGGGACAACGACTTCAAGATCTGGCGCGGCTTCGACAACGAATCCTGGCCCGCGTTCTATTTCATCGACGCCCAGGGCCGCATCCGGCATCACCAGTTCGGCGAAAGCGGCTACGGCAGGGCCGAGCAGGTCATCCAGCAGTTGCTCGCCGAAGCGGGACAGCGCAATGTGCCTTCGGGCCTGGTCGCGCCGAAGGGGCAGGGCACGCAAGCTGCGCCCGGCCCTGAGCTCGCGATGTCCGGCGAAACCTATGTGGGCGCCGAGCGTGCCAGTGGCTTCGCGTCGCCCGGTGGCCTCGTGAGCGGTCGCGCGCATGCCTACCAGCGCCCCGCAATGCTGCGCGCCAACCAATGGGCGCTCGATGGCGATTGGACCGTGGAGGCCGAACGTGCCGTGTCGAATCGCTCGAACAGCCACATCGTCTATCGCTTTCAGGCCCGCGACCTGCATCTGGTGCTCGGCCCGACTGCCGATGGCAAGGCGGTGCGCTTCCGTGTGCTGGTGGACGGCAAACCTCCGCTGGCCGACCACGGCGCGGACACCGACGAACAGGGCTACGGCACCATCGAGGCGCAGAAGCTCTATCAGCTCGTGCGCCAGCAGACGAACGGGAAGGATCGCTTGTTCGACATCGAATTTCTCGATAGCGGTGTGCAGGCTTATGCGTTCACCTTTGGTTGAAGCAGCTTGCGGCGCGTCCGGTTCGCCTCAGGCGCCGGCAACCGCGCAAGCGGGTAGCGCTTCGCGACGGTCCAGCGCGCGGCTCCAGAGTGCAATCGCCAAGCCTGCGAGCGTGATCAGCGCCGCTGCCCAGCCGAGCGCCGAAAGTCCAGGCCCGCGATCGATCACCACGCCGCCCACCCACGCGCCGAGCGCATTGCCAAGATTGAAGGCAGCGATGTTGAGGCTGGACGCGAGGTTCTGTCCCGCGCCGGAAGCCTTCTCCAGAACGCGCATCTGAAGCGGCGCAACCGTGGCGAAGGACACGATGCCTAGCAGCAGCACGAAGGCGATGGCGGTGACGGGCGTGTGTATGAGCCACTGCATCGCGCCGAGCACCACGACCAATGCGAGCAGCGATCCCAGCAGCGCCGGCATCAGCGCACGGTCCGCGAGCTTGCCGCCGAGCAGATTGCCGATCGCAAGGCCGCCACCGAACACCAGCAGGATGGGCGACACCGCCGCTTCGGAGACGCCGGTGATTTGCGTCAGCAGCGGCTGGATGTAAGTGAACACGAGAAACACCCCCGCAAAGCCGAGCACGGTCATCGCAAGCCCCAGCAGTACCTGTGGCCGGGCCAGCACAGCGATCTCGTCGCGCAGCGGGGCGTGCCGGGGTTCAGCCTTGCCGCGCGGCACGAAAACAGCCAGCACGATAAAGGCGATGACGCCGATCAGCGCCACGGCCCAGAAAGTGGCGCGCCAGCCGAAGTGCAGGCCGAGCCATGCGCCAGCCGGCACGCCAAGCAGTGTGGCGGCAGTGAGGCCCGTGAACATGATCGAAATCGCCGAAGCGCGGCGCTCGGGCGGCACGAGCCCCGTCGCGACCACCGAGCCGACGCCGAAGAAGGTGCCGTGCGCGAGCGACGTGACGACGCGTGCGGCCATCAGCATCTCGTAGTTGGCCGCGAGGGCACAGGCGATGTTGCCGATCGTGAACACCGCCATCAGCGCGAGCAGCACGGTCTTGCGGGGCAATCGGCGAGTGGCGATGGTCAGCAACGGCGCGCCGACTGCAACGCCGATCGCGTAGCCGGAAATCAGCAGACCGGCAGAGGCGATGGAGACATGAAGATCGGACGAAACCTGCATCAGCAGGCCCATGATGACGAATTCGGTGGTGCCTATTCCGAAGGCGCCGGCGGTGAGGGCAAGGAGAGCGATGGGCATGATGTTCCGTACTGTGCCGTCGCCTGCCTTCAATGACTAGAATGCCGTTCGGAATTGCAACTGTGAGTTCAAGTCACATATACCGACCGTCCCATCCATGCCACGCATCGAGGTGAATCGTTCCGGTGAAATGGAAGCCTTCATCCAGATCGTGGAGCGAGGCAGCTTTTCCGCAGGCGCTCGCGTGCTGGGGATGACTCCATCGGCGGTCAGCAAGCTCATTGCCCGGCTGGAGGCGCGGCTCGCAACCCAACTGGTGCATCGTTCCACCCGCAAGCTGCAACTCACGCCGGAGGGCCGGAATTTCTACGAGCGCAGCGTGCGCGTGCTGGCCGATATGGACGAGGCCGAACGCTCCGCCGCGGCCGGGGCGCTGCCACGCGGCCGAGTCAGCATCAACGCCAGTGTTTCGTTCGGCCAGCACGTGCTTGTGCCGCTCGTTCCGCGTTTTCTCGAGCAATACCCGGAAGTGACGCTGGACATCGTGGTCACCGACCGCGTGGTCGACCTCATCGACGAGCGCACCGACGTGGCGATCCGCTGGGGCGAGTTGCCGGCATCCGATCTCGTCGCGCGCCGTCTCGGTGCAACCCGGCAAGCCATCGTCGCCTCGCCGGCCTATCTGGAACGCTACGGCACGCCGCGTACCCCGCAGGAACTGGAGGCGCACAACCGCCTCGGCTTCAGCTACCGGCGCACGATTCCTGATTGGCCCTTGCGTGTCGACGGCAAGGCGATCGACATGCCCATTGCAGGCAACGTGCGCGCCGGCGATGGCGAAACGCTTCGCGCGCTCCTGATTGCTGGCGTCGGGCTGGGCCGGCTGTCGCTCTATCACGTGCAGTCGGACATCGACGAAGGCAGACTGACGCCCGTGATGGAAGAGTTCAATCCGGGCGACATCGCACCCATTCACGCGGTCTATCTCGGCAAGGCGGGTCGGCTGCCGGCGCGGGTGCGCGCATTGCTTGACTTTCTGGTCGCCAACGTCGCGGACAATGGGCGGCCGAAGCCATGAAAGAAGTACCCGACGCCATCGTCTGCGAAGGCTGCGACGCCATTTATCGTCGCGTGCCGCTGGCTGCGCGCGAGGTTTCGCGCTGCCCGCGCTGCGGCACCGAACTCGACCGTTGCTCCGGGGACCTGAATGCGCGTGTGCTGCCGCTGACCATTGCTTGCCTGATTCTTTTCACCATCGCCAATCTCTTTCCGATCGTCGAGATCCAGCTCCAGGGGCTGACGAGCGAAACGACGCTGGCAGGCGCCGTCATCGCGCTGACGACCGAGGGCATGTCGCCGGTGGCGCTGCTGGTGCTGGCGACCACCATCCTGTTTCCGTTGATGCAGCTTTGCATCCTCTTCTATCTGCTGGTGCCGATGGCGTACGAACGGCGCCCGACCGGATTCACGGTGCTGGTGAACGCGCTGCAGGCGCTTCGGCCCTGGGGAATGATCGAGGTGTTTCTGCTGGGGGTGCTGGTCGCGATCATCAAGCTCGGCAGCATGGCCAAGGTCATACCGGGGCCGGCGCTCTGGGCCTTCGTGGCGCTGACGGTGCTGTTGACTGCAGTGCTGTCGTTCAACCCCCGGTCCTTCTGGGAAATGGCTTTCGAGCCGCGCGCGGGACAGGACGAATGAACGACAACGCTGCGCCGCAGCCCGCCGAGCCCGTCGAGACCGCCGCCGAGCGCGGCCTGATGAGCTGCCATCACTGCAGCGCCGTCTGGGAAGGCGCGCAAGAGGGCGAACGCTGCGGGCGCTGCAGCACGCGCCTGCATACGCGCAAGCCCGACAGCATCAATCGCACCTGGGCGTTGCTGGTCGCGGCGGCCATCCTCTATCTGCCCGCCAACATGCTGCCGGTGATGATCACCAAGAGCCTCTTCGGCACGCAGCAGGACACCATCCTCAGCGGGGTGATCTATTTCTGGGTGTCGGGCGCCTACGGCCTTGCCGCGCTGATCTTCATCGCGAGCTTTCTGGTGCCGCTCTTCAAGCTGACGGCATTGACGCTGCTGAACCTCATGGCGCAGCGCGGCAGCGACTGGCGCCAGCTGGAGCGTGCCAAGCTCTACCGCGTTCTCGAAGTCATCGGGCGATGGTCGATGCTCGACGTGTTCGTGGTGTCGCTGCTGGCCGGGCTGGTGCGCATCCAGGGCTTCGCCGAGATCACCGCGGGCGTCGGCATCGCTGCCTTCGGCGCGGTGGTGGTGCTGACAATGCTGGCGTCGATCAGCTTCGATCCGCGCCTGACGTGGGACATGCGCAAGACTCGCCGGAGCCCGGCGGCGTCGGACGAGCCAATGAAGACAAGTGAAGGAACCCTATGACGACACCTCCGCTGGCGCCACCAGTGGTCGCGAGACGACGAAACTGGCTGCCGTCGCTGGTCTGGCTGATCCCCATCGTGGCCGCGCTGGTCGGCATCACGCTGGTCGCGCGCATCCTGATGGAGCGCGGCCCTGAAATCGTGCTGACCTTCCGCACCGCGGAGGGCCTGGAAGCCGGCAAGACGGCGGTCAAGTACAAGGACGTGCAGATCGGCACGGTGCAGACGATTCGGCTCGCCAACGACCGGTCTCATGTGCGCGTGCTGGTCCAGCTCCGGAAGGAGGCCTCGGCCTTCACCGCCAAGGACACGCGCTTCTGGGTGGTCAGGCCGCGGCTCGATACCTCCGGAATCTCCGGATTGGGGACGCTGCTTTCCGGTGCCTACATCGGCGCCGATGCAGGCACGTCGGAAGACACGGCCGGCGAATTCACCGGGCTGGAGGTCCCGCCCATCGTCACGCGCGATGCCTCGGGGCGGCAGTTCATGCTGCACGCGCGCGACATCGGCTCGCTCGACATCGGCTCGCCGGTGTATTTCAGGCGCATCAAGGTCGGGCAGGTTGCCGCCTTCGAACTCGACGGCGACGGGCGCGGCGTGACGATGCGGGTCTTCATCAACGCGCCTTATGACAAGTTCGTCGGCGTCAACACGCGCTTCTGGCATGCCAGCGGCTTCGACGTCGAACTGGGCGCCGGCGGGCTGAAAGTGCGTACGCAGTCGCTGGTCACTGTGTTGCTGGGCGGCATCGCCTTCCAGTCCCCCGACGATGTGAGCGGGCCAGTCGCACAAGAGAACGCCGCTTTCACGCTCGCGAGCGACGAGGTCATGGCCATGAAGGAGCCTGACGGTCCGTCGCAGACCTTCCTGCTGTATTTCAACCAGTCGCTCCGCGGGCTTTCGCCGGGTGCGCCGGTCGATTTCCGGGGCGTGGTCATCGGCGAGGTCAAGTCGATCGGTGTCGAGTTCGATGTGGGCGAACGTGCCTTCAGGATGCCGGTGGTGGTGCAGATCTATCCGGACCGCCTGAGGCGCAGGGTCGCCGCGGCCGCTGCAACAGGCGCACCGTCTTCGTCGCGCTTTGCGCAGGCAACGCCGGAAGAGCGCTGGAATTTCCTGATCGGCAAGGGGCTCCGCGCCCAGTTGCGCACCGGCAACCTGCTGACGGGGCAGGTGTATGTCGCAATGGATTTCTTCCCGGAAGCGGCGAAGGTCAAGTTCGATTCGAGGCAGTCGCCGATCGAGTTCCCGACTGTTCCCAACAGCCTCGATGAGCTGCAGTCGCAGGTCACGGACATCATGCGCAAGGTCAACAAGGTGCCGTTCGACGAGCTCAGCGCCGATCTGCGCAAGACGCTGGCGTCGATGAACAGGACGCTCGGCAGCACGGAGCAACTCGCGAAGACGCTCAACAACGATGTGTCGCCAGAGATGGCGGCCGCCATGCGAGATGTGCGGCGCACGCTCAACTCGGCGGAAAAGACCATCTCCGACGATTCGCCGCTGCAACAGGACCTGCGGCAGACGCTGCAGGAAGTCACGCGCGCGGCAGGCTCGCTGCGCGTGCTGACCGACTACCTGGAACGCCATCCCGAATCACTGATCCGCGGCAAGCCGGAGGACAAGCAGAAATGATGACGACGACAACCAAAGCTGCTACGGCAAGACTCCGACTCGCCGCGATGGCATCGGCCCTGGGATTGGCGCTCCTGGGGTCCGGCTGCGGCAGCACCGGTGGGCCCCAGTACTACAGCCTCGCCGAGACTTCGGCTTCGACCAAAGCGCCTGCGGCAAGCGCCGCCGCGCCGGCTTACATCGAGCTGGCGCCCATCGCCATGCCCGAGCGCTTCGCGCGGCCGCAAATGGTCGTCCGCAAGAAGGGTGCCCCGGGCAGCCCCGCCGTCGACATCCTCGAAGATCACCGCTGGTCATCCTCTTTCGAGAACGAAATGCGCGACGCGCTGGGCAGCAGCATCGCCAGCCGTCTCGGCGCCGTGGACGTGACCAAGACGGGCCGCCAGCGCGGCCAGCCGGCAACGCGCATCGCGGTGCAATTGGGTCAGTTCGACGCGGTGGAGGGCAGCGGTGTCGAGGCCAGCTTTACATGGACAGTCCGCCGCACCGACGAAGGACCGGCCACGGGCTGCCAGTTGTCCATTTCGGAGCCGGTCGGCGCCGGATTCGACGCCTTGGCGCAAGGTGCGCAGCGCGTGACCGCGAAGCTGGCCGATGCGATCGCCGGCAGCGTTTCGGCCATCAAGGCCAATCAGGTGCCGGCCTGCGCGGCGGTCTGAAAACTTCAAGGCGGCCATGATCATGAGCCCCGACGGTTTCGCGCTGTTTCCGACCGCCATCGGCGCGTGCGGCATCGCGTGGGGCCCGCGCGGCATCGTCGGCGTGCAACTGCCCGAAGCAGAGGAGGAAGCCACTCGCTCCCACATGGCGCGGCGCTATCCGCAGACGAGCGAGTCCGAGCCGCCTCTGGATGTGCAGCGCGCCATGGCCGCCATTCGTGCGCTGCTGGATGGCGAGCCGCTCGACCTTGCGGACATCCAACTCGATTTCGACGGCATCAGCGATTTTCATCAGCGGGTGTATGCAATTGCGCGCCGGATTCGGCCGGGCCGCACACGAACCTACGGCGACATTGCGGAAGAACTCGGCGACAAGGGCCTTGCACGGGCTGTAGGACAAGCACTCGGGCTCAACCCCTTTGCGCCCGTGGTGCCGTGTCATCGCGTCCTGGCCGCAGGCGGCAAATGGGGCGGCTTTTCGGCGCCGGGCGGCACGGCGTCGAAGCTGCGCATGCTTGCGATCGAAGGCGCACGCCCGGAAAGCGATACGGCGCCCTTGTTCTAGCCCTAGGGGTGCGCCTCGATCTTGCCTTCGCGCACGTACCGCTCGTACTCGGCGATCGGAATGGCGGTGATCTGCGGATTGCCGCCGTCCCCCCAGCTGATCACCGCGCTGTCGAACGAAAGGTTCACTTCGACCGGGCCTTTGGGGATTTGGATCAAGGGGCCGTCACCGGCGCGGTACTCGACTTCGCCAGTGACATTTGCGTTCGCGGACATTGCATCGACTCCTCGGTGTGCGGGGTGGAAGCGAGTCAGTGTATCGGGGGCGCGACGAGCGTGCCTTGCTGCGGGGTTTCACCAAGAGCCCTGTTTGCCGCGCGCGGCGCATACTGGCGAAAACCCGCGTCGGCCCCATCCCCGGGGCCGCGAGCGGCAGCCAGGAGACCGCATTGCAGCGAACCGATATTGCCAACCCGGCCTATTTCCACAAGGTCGTCGATTGCCAGTACGCCTGTCCGGCGCACACCCCCGTCCCCGAATACATCCGACTGATCGCGCAGCGCCGCTACGGCGATGCCTACATGATCAATTGGGTCTCCAATGTGTTTCCGGGAATCCTCGGGCGCACCTGCGATCGCCCGTGCGAGCCGGCCTGCCGCCGGGGGCGCGTGGAAGAAAGCAACGCCAAGGACCCGGAACCGGTGGCGATCTGCAGGCTCAAGCGCGTGGCCGCCGACATGAAGGAAGACGTCCGCGCGCGCATGCCGAAGATCGACGCAAAGAACGGCAAGCGCATTGCCTGCGTGGGTGCCGGGCCGGCTTCGCTTACTGTGGCGCGCGACCTCGCACCGTTGGGCTATGAGGTCACGGTGTTCGACAGTGATGCGAAGGCGGGCGGATTCATTCGCACGCAGATCCCGCGCTTTCGGCTGCCCGAGACGGTCATCGACGAGGAGACCGGCTACATCCTGGACCTGGGTGTCGAGTTTCGCGGCGGTGAGCGCATCGAGTCGATGAAGTCGCTGATGGCGCAGGGCTGGGACGCCATCTTCATTGGCTGTGGCGCGCCGCGCGGACGCGACCTCGACCTGCCCGGACGCGCGGAGGCTGCAGCCGGCATCCACATCGGCATCGACTGGCTCAATTCAGTGTCGTTCGGGCACGTCACGAGCATCGGCCAGCGTGTGATCGTGCTGGGCGGCGGCAATACGGCGATGGATTGCTGTCGCTCGGCGCGGCGTCTCGGCGGCGTCGACGTGAAGGTCATCGTCCGCAGCGGCTTCGACGAGATGAAGGCGTCGCCCTGGGAAAAGGAAGACGCGCAGCACGAGGGCATACCGATCATCAACTTCCATGTGCCGAAGGCTTTCGTGCACGAAGACGGCAAGCTGGTGGGCATGCGCTTCGAGATCGTCCGTGGCGCTTATGACGACAAGGGCCGGCGCTCGCTCGTGCCCACGGGCGATCCGGAAGTCTTCTTCGAATGCGACGAAGTGCTCGTGGCGGTCGGTCAGGAGAATGCATTTCCGTGGATCGAGCGCGACTGCGGAATCGCCTTCGACAAGTCTGGCTTGCCCGTGCTGGACGCGAAGACCTTCCGCTCGACCGCGCCCCACGTTTTCTTTGGTGGCGATGCGGCTTTCGGGCCCAAGAACATCATCACGGCCGTCGCGCACGGGCATGAAGCGGCGGTGTCGATCGACCGGATGCTCCATGGCCAGGATGTCGGCGTCCGGCCCGCGCCGATGACCAACCTCGTCTCGCAGAAGATGGGCATCCATGAGTGGAGCTACGACAACGACACGTCGAACGACTTGCGCTTCCGCGTGCCATGGGCCAAGGCGGAGACCGCGCTGGCGAGCATCCGCGTCGAGGTCGAATTGGGCTTCGATGCCGCGACGGCTTTCAAGGAAGCCGAACGCTGCCTCAACTGCGACGTGCAGACGGTCTTTACCGAAGTCGCCTGCATCGAATGCGATGCCTGCGTGGACATCTGCCCGATGGATTGCATCACCTTCACCCAGAACGGCGAGGAGGCGGACTTGCGGCCTCGGCTGAAAGCGCCCGCGCTGAACCTCGCACAGGACCTCTACATTTCCGGCGGACTGAAAACCGGGCGGGTGATGGTCAAGGACGAGGATGTCTGCCTGCACTGCGGCTTGTGCGCCGAGCGTTGCCCCACGGGTGCCTGGGACATGCAGAAGTTCCTGCTGAAGATGACGCCGGCGGGGCCTAAGTCTCGCGATGCGCAGCCCGCGCCGAAGCAGGGAGTGCCCGCATGAGCATGAGCATCAGGCAGATCGAAGCGGTCAACGATTTCGTCATCAAGTTCGCCAACGTCAACGGCTCGGGCTCGGCCTCGGCCAACGAGCTTTTCGCGAAGGCGATCCTGCGAATGGGCGTGCCGGTGAGCCCGCGCAACATCTTTCCGAGCAACATCCAGGGACTGCCGACCTGGTACGAGGTGCGGGTGTCGGAGCAGGGCCACATGGGACGGCGCGGTGGCACGGACATGATGGTCGCGATGAATCCGCAGACCTGGGACGCCGACGTGGCCGAACTGGAGCCGGGCGGCTACCTGTTCTACGACAGCACGCGGGCGCTGCCGCCATCGAAGTTTCGCGATGACATCCGCGTGATCGGCATGCCGCTGACCGAGATCTGCAATGCGGTCTATCACGACCCGAGGCAGCGGCAGCTTTTCAAGAACATCGTCTACGTCGGTGCGCTGGCCGTGCTGTTGGGCATCGAGCCCGAGGTGGTCGAAAAACTGCTCGGCGAGCAATACAAGGGCAAGGAGAAGCTGCTTGCCTCCAACGTACAGGCGCTGCATCTGGGATGCGACTTCGCGCGCGAGCATTTGCGCGCGGCGGTCGGCTTGCAGGTGCGGCGCGCTGATCGGGTTGGCGACCGGATCTTCGTCGACGGCAACAGTGCCGCGGCGCTCGGCTGCGTATATGGCGGCGCGACGGTCGCGGCCTGGTATCCGATCACGCCGTCATCCTCGGTGGCCGAAGCCTTCCAGAAGTACTGCTCCAAGTTTCGTGTCGACCCGGCCACCGGCCAGCATCGCTTTGCCATTGTCCAAGCGGAAGACGAGCTTGCCTCCATCGGCATGGTCGTCGGGGCAGGGTGGAACGGCGCGCGCGCCTTCACGGCAACTTCAGGGCCCGGCATCTCGCTGATGACGGAGTTCATCGGGCTGGCGTACTTCGCGGAGATTCCGGTCACGCTCATCAATGTGCAACGCGGAGGGCCTTCCACCGGCATGCCGACGCGCACGCAGCAAGCGGACATCCTCTCGTGCGCCTATGCGTCGCATGGCGACACCAAGCACGTGCTGCTGTTTCCGGAAGACCCGCACGAGTGCTTCGAGCACGCGGCGGCCGCGCTCGACCTGGCCGATCGGCTGCAGACGCCGGTGTTCCTCATGACCGACCTGGACATCGGCATGAACCAGCGCCTGTGCAAGCCCTTTGAGTGGGACGACGCCCGCGATTACGACCGCGGCAAGGTCATGACCGCGGAGGAATTGGAGGCGGGCAGGGACTTCGGCCGCTACAAGGACGTCGATGGCGACGGCATTCCGTGGCGCACCCTGCCGGGGACGCATCCGACCAAGGGCAGCTTCTTCACGCGCGGAACGACGCGCGACGCCTATGCACGGTATTCGGAGCGCGGGCCCGACTACGTCTACAACATGGAGCGTCTGCTGAAGAAGTTCGCGACTGCCGCCACGATGGTGCCGCAGCCGGTGCTTCGACCTGCTGCAGAGAAGACGCGGTTGGGAGTGATCTACTTCGGGTCGACCAGCCCGTCCATGGACGAAGCGCTGGAGGCGCTCGAGCAACGCGGCGTTCATCTGGACGCGATGCGGCTGCGGGCCTTTCCGTTTCCTCAGAGCGTGCCGCAGTTCCTCGCGGACCACGACGAAGTGTTCGTCGTCGAGCAGAACCGCGACGCCCAGATGCGCAGCCTGTTGATCAACGAACTGGACGCCGACCCGCGCAGGCTCATCCGGGTCCTGCATTTCGACGGCACACCCATCACGGCCCGCTTCGTCATCGAGGCCATCGACGCGCACGTGTGCAAGAAGGCCCAAGTCGCCGACAAGAAGGAGATTGCATGACGTATCTCGCGAAGCCCCGTCTGCGCCATCCGACCTTGGCCGTGAACAAGGTCGGCTACACGCGGCGCGACTACGAGGGCAAGATTTCGACGCTGTGCGCCGGCTGCGGACACGACTCGATTTCCGCTGCCATCATCGAAGCCTGCTGGGAGCTGGACATCGAGCCGCATCGTGTCGCGAAGCTGTCGGGCATTGGGTGCAGCTCGAAGACGCCGGACTATTTCCTCGGCGCGTCGCACGGCTTCAACACCGTGCATGGCCGCATGCCCAGCGTGCTGACCGGCGCGAACCTCGCCAACCGCGATCTGCTCTACCTGGGTGTTTCCGGCGACGGCGATTCGGCGTCCATCGGCCTTGGCCAGTTCGCGCATGCGATGCGGCGCGGCGTGCGCATGGCCTACATCGTGGAGAACAACGGCGTCTACGGCCTGACCAAGGGCCAGTTCTCGGCCACGGCGGACACAGGCTCGAAGAGCAAGAAGGGCGTCGTCAACACCGACAGCCCCGTCGATCTGGTCGCGATGGCACTGCAACTGGGCGCCACCTACGTCGGGCGCGGCTTTTCTGGCAACAAGGCGCAGCTGGTGCCGTTGATCAAGGGCGCGATCAGCCACGGCGGCGCTGCCTTCATCGACGTGATCAGCCCCTGCGTCGCCTTCAACAACCACCCCGGAAGCACGAAGAGTTACGACTACGTGCGTGAACACAACGAAGCGGTCAGCCGCATCGATTTCATCAGCGAACGCGACGAAATCACCGTCGACCTGGCGCCCGGCGAAGTGATGGACGTTCGCCAGCACGATGGAAGCCTGCTGCGGCTTCGCAGTCTGCATCAGGGCTACAACCCCGGCGATCGGCATGCCGCGATGGCGTATATGCAGCGGCACCACGAGATGGGCGAGGTCGTCACGGGCCTGCTCTACGTCGATCCGCTCGCGACCGACCTGCACACGGCGCTCAACACCAGTGCGCGGCCTCTCAACGCGTTGGGTCCGGCGGAGCTGTGTCCGGGAGCTGGTGCGCTGGAGCGGCTCAACATCTCCTTGCGCTGACCGGAAGCAAGACGCACCATAGCGCCTGGCCGTTGGAGGAAACACCATGGACGAACGCACCGTCTTCCAGTCCATCTCGCGCAAACACGTGATCAGCCTGAGCCCGCAGGCCACGGTGCGCGATGCCGCCTGCGTGATGACGCGCGCCAGTTGTGGCAGCGTGCTCATCATGGAACCGCCCGATATCCTGCTGGGCATCCTGACCGAGCGCGATCTGATGACGCGGGTGCTGGCCCGGGGGCTCGATCCCGACCGCACGCCGACGCGCGAGGTCATGACGCCCAATCCGATTTGCGTAGCGCCGGAAACACGCGTGTCCGACGCCATCGTGCTGATGCTGGAGCGGGGCTTTCGCCATCTGCCGCTGGTGTCGGGCAAGAAGATCCTTGGCGTGTTCTCGGTCCGCGACGCCCTGCCGCGGGAGCTTGGCGCGGCGATCAGCCAGACGGAATTCCATGAGCAGGTGAACGACGTTCTTGGCTAGACGCGGCCGGGATCTTGCCCGGCTAAGGCGACCGGTGCAGCCTTGGCGCGGAGAGCGCCTCCAGGCTTTCTGTCACGGCGATGTCGACATTGCTCCAGCGGCCCGTCAGGTGCGCAGCCGTGAGCGCTTTTTGCAGCGCGCGCAGTTCACGAACGCCTGGAGCCACCTTGATCTGCGCGATGGCCGCGTCGGGATTGCCGGCGCGAAGCAACGCCATGATCTTGTCGGGCCAGGGGGAAGAGGATGCCAAAGCGATCTTCACTTTCAGGTGGGGGCGGGGAGCACGCATTGTGTACCGGTGCCCCGGCTGGCGCCACAAACAAGAAGGCCTCGTGCATTGCTGTGCGAGGCCATGGGAAGAGAGCTGAAGAGAGCTTGCAGAGAGATTTGCCGGCTCAGCTTTCGTCGACGATCTTGGAGGTCTTGACGCCGTGAAAAACGAGGGCGCCGGCTGCGCCGAGAACGATCAAAAGGGTCAGCATGAAATTACTTCGCTTCAACGGGTGGTCACAAGGAAGTGATTTTGGGGTAAACCCTAATCTACTGCCTCGGACCCCTCGCTTGACCACAATGCGCGTAGGCACGTGCATCAAGTGACTTGCAAAACCTGCTGATCGCGGTCGCTATTTGGCTTCGCGGCTTCCCTTTTCATGGTCCTGGGGTGAAGGAAGTCATCATCACGGCAGGAAATTGAGTGATTCAGGCAGCGGCGGATTCACGGGCATCTCGAACACCGGACCGGCGCCGTCTGGATCGATGATCTGCGCACCATCCGTCGCGAAGAACACGGCCATCTGCGTCTGTGCAGCGACAGCGAATGGTGCGGCCGCCGGAACGGCGATATTGGTGAGGAAGGTGTGCGGGTTCTTGCCGACGGCACCTGACGTGGCGGCAAAGGCCAGATCGTTGCGATAGAACAAGGCGCGATCCGCCAATTGCCCAGCCCGAATCAGGGCAGTGGTCGTCGGATTCGGAACTGTCTCGTCGCCCTTCGCAAACTGCACGATCACCGGCTTGGGGCCGTTGCCCGGCAGCGGCTGCTTGCGGATGTATGGCGCGTAAGACACCGGATTGCCCGTCTGCTGAGCCCACGTGCTGTGTTCGAGAACCTCCTGGATCGCCGTGGACCCCGGCACGTCGTTCACCAGCGGCGGCAGGTCTCGCAGCGGAACGTTCTCGTTGAAGTTGAGGTTGTAGGGCGCGGGAACATTCGGCGTCGGCGGCAGATTGAGCAATTGCGGCTGGCGCGTTGCGAGCGCAACCGCCGTCAGCACCCGGAAACCGCCAAGCCGTGCGACTTCGGGAATCGAGCCGCCAGGCACGTTCGGAATACCCGCTCTCACCGCGCCCTCGACCCCGAGAAAGATGGTGCCGTAGATGCCGCCGAAGGACTGGCCTGCGTAGTAGATGCGGCTCTTGTCGATGTCGACCGAGCCGTCGCCGTCAATGTCGATGCCGGCCTGGATCTGCCGCACCAGTTGCATCAGGTCGACGACCGTCTGGCGCAGGCCGTCGCGGCTGGACACCAGCGACAGCGCGCCGACTGCGCTCACCCCTTCGGTCGAATCGATGATGCCGTTGCCGTCCTGATCGAAACCGCGGCCGCCCGAGGCCACCACGACTGGCGCACCGGCCTTGGGCACGACGTTGAGCGTGCCCGATGCGCCGCCGCCATGTCCCACGACACTGATCGCCATGGTTGCGATTCCCCTGGAGGCGAACACCGACGCCACGGTCCATGGCGCGCCATACATGCTGTCGGTGAAGCCGTGCCCGAAGATCGCCACCGGCCAACCACCCGGCGGACGCGCGCCGCTCGGCAGGAAGACTTCGACCACCAGGTCATTGGTGGACTGCGGCGCTGGATGCCCGAGCAAGGTGCCCGTCGGCGGAATGACCTGGGCGGCATTCTCATAGTTGGGCGAGCGGAACTTGCCGAACGCGATGCGCCCGACCGCGCCCGGCACAACATTCAATGCGGTGGTCGGGACGGTCGAAGTCGTGAACGCAGGCGCGGTGCCCGTCTGCTGCACCCATTGAATGCCAGTCAGGTCGGCCACCGGAAACACGGCGCGCACCGGGCTGCCATTGGCATTGCCGATCACGAAATTCACTGGGCCCGGCGTGGAGCGCCGGATTTGCTCTCGGATCTTCAACAGGTCGGCGCTGATGCTTTGCGTGGTGAACAGGCTCAGCGCGACCAGCCGGTTGCGGCCGGGCTGGACCCAGCGCTGGGCGCCCTGAAGAGCTCCGCGGTAATCCATGCTGTCGCGGTCTTGCGCTTCGCCGCGGCCGAGGGGCAGGCCCAGCCGCGCAAAGGCGCCTCCTTCGATGGGGTCGCCTGCCTTGTCGCGAATCCCGCTGGTCACCACCAGCAAATAGCGCGAGTGCTCCTGCAGGAGTTGGTCGGATTCGACGACCAGCGTCTTCGCGGCGGTATCCCACGACACCTGGTTGATGCCGACCTTGTGGCCGAACCCTGCGCCGGAGAGCGTGTCGCCCAAGTTCAACAGGTACATCGTGTCGCTGTTGACCGTCGATAAGTCGATGTCGCCCGTGAAAGGCACGGTGATCCGCGGCTGCGTATTGAAGCCGTCGAGCGTATTGAGGACGTCGATGTCCTGGCAATCGGACACTCGCACAGCGCAATTGGGCTTCGGAAGATTGACGCGCTTGAATGTGTTCTGCGTCCAGTCCGGCTGCGTGAACCGGTCACTCGGAAATGGGCTGGTGCTCGGACTGGAAAAATCAAGCTTGACACTGACTCCCGCGGCGAATGAAAGGATGGGAGCCGAGAACGTGAGCGCGAGCGCCATTGCCGCGAGGCGGAGCGGTCGAACCGGGAATCCAGATTGCAGATCCTGCATGTTGTCTCCTTACCGAACTGTCGTTGGTGCAGCAAGGAAGCCGAGGACGGGTCGGCCGCGAAATACCCGCCGACGGTTCTTATATCTTCTGGGCGGGCTGGTGACCAGTTGGGGATAGTCCGCCCCTGGGGTCGCCGCTGGCCGGCATGATCTGGCGATCGCTTGCCGCTGGCTCTAGCACAGCACGCCGCTTCATGCTGCCGATGGCCCATCGACTCCTTGGCGACAATGCGTGGATGAATTGCTTGTGCTCCCCGTGCTCCTCGAAGATCGCCATCGCCCCCAAGACCTCCAAACACAAGGCGACCGCGTATGCAGCAAGCTGAAACGATGCCGACGTCGCACCTTTCCGCCTCCGTCGTGCGCGACGGGTTGCCCCAGCCGCAGCGCTGGCAAGCGATGCTGGTCATCATCCTGGGCATCGCCGTGGCGGTGCTCGACGGCACCATCGTGAACCTCGCCCTGCCGGGCATCGCGCACCAACTCAACGCCAACGCATCGCATGCGATCTGGGTGATCAATGCCTACCAGATCGCCACCTTGGTCATGTTGCTGCCATTGGCATCGCTCGGTGACCTGTTCGGCTACCGGCGGGTGTATTTGCTGGGCATGGTGTTGTTCGCGGTCGCCTCGCTTTTCGCGACACTGGCGGATTCGCTGGGCACGCTGATTGCCGCACGCGCCCTGCAGGGCCTGGGCGCCGCCGGGATCATGAGTGTCAATGCGGCCTTGGTCCGACTGATCTTTCCGCGCGACCAGCTGGGGCGCGGAATGGCGATCAACTCGATGGTCGTGGCGACGGCATCGGTGGCCGGGCCTTCGGTTGCCGCAGGGATCCTGTCCGTGGCGTCATGGCCTTGGCTCTTTGCGCTGAACGTGCCGCTGGGCGCGCTGGTGTTGGTGCTGGGCTACCGATCTCTGCCGGCGAGCGAAAGCGCTTCGGCTTCGGGCTCGAGATTCTCCGTCGTGGACGTGCTGCTCAACATATTGATGTTCGCGCTGATCTTCATCGGCGCCGACCGGCTGGGCGTGCGCGAAGGCGCCGTGGGGCAGGCGGGCACCACTGCCGGCGCATGGGCGCTGCTGATCGGCGGCGTGGCGGTGGGCTTCATTTATGTGCGCCGACAGCTCAAGCTGACGCTGCCGCTCTTTCCGGTCGATCTGCTGCGCATTCCGGTGTTCGCGCTGTCGATGGGCACCTCGGTTGGCGCCTTCTGCGCGCAGATGCTTTCTTTCATCGCGTTGCCTTTCCTGCTGCTCGAAACCTATGGCAAGTCGCATTTCGAAGCGGGCCTGTTGATCACCGCCTGGCCGCTGGCGATCGTTTTCATGGCGCCGATCGCGGGCCGGCTGATCGGCAAGTACCCGGACGGATTGCTCGGCGGCATCGGCTTGGCGCTGCTCGCCACAGGGCTGGCCCTGCTCGCCGCCTTGCCCGCGCATCCAACCAACGTGGACATCGCATGGCGCATGGTTCTGTGCGGCCTTGGCTTCGGCTTGTTCCAGTCGCCGAACAACCACACCATCGTGACCTCGCCGCCGCCGCATCGCAGCGGTGCCGCGAGCGGCATGCTGGGTACCGCGCGGCTCACGGGCCAGACGCTCGGTGCGGCGGCGCTGGCTGGCATCTTCAGCGTCTGGAGCCCGCACGAGGGCAGGGGACAGGTCATCGCGCTGGCGCTGGCCGCCACTTGCGCCGCGGTGGCGGCGGTTTGCAGCACGCTGCGCACTCGCCAGCCTGCGCCTCGGCACGCCTGAAGCGGCGTTCTTCGTTCTTCGTTCTTCGTTCTTATTTGGCGGGGATGACTTCGGCGATCCGCTCCGCCATGTAAGGAAAGAACGGGTTCGAAGACAGCCGCGACAGCGAGTCCAGGCTGATGATGAGCGCACCGCGCTCGCCGCGAACCGCCAGCGCGCCGAGATTGACGCCGAACTCGTCGTTGTTCCCGGGCCGCATGCCGTAGAGCGGATCGTCCATGGGGAAGGGGAGCGCGAGGTGCGACAACGAGAACACCTCCAGCGGAAACTCCAGGTCGAGGCTGCGCGTCTGCTCCGTCGTGGCGCCGGCTTCGGTGACGCGCTCCACCACCTGGCGGCTGTCCGGTCCCCGGTTGGTGATCACCGTCGAGCGGAAATTCCTCGGCGCCGGCGGCAACACCCGGTCGAGCCGCAGGTCGCTGCCCGACCGCAGCAGTGGGCCAAACTTGATGCTGCGGTTCAGGTCGAAGAGCACCAGTTCGCTCCCATTGCTGGGCAGGCGCGCATACATGCCGGTGACGATCGCGCGGGTGCTGACGGTGAAGTCGATCAGCGACTGGAAGGTGAGGATCGGCGGCAGCTTGGCAAGATTGCCCGCGCTTTCTTCGCGGGCGAGGTGCGCACGCAGGTCGCGCGTGAGCAGCGACGACTGCCGCGCGCCGTTCACCGGGAAGGAGTTGTACTTGAACGGATTGAACTCCGGAACGATGCCCAGCCACGCTGCCTTGGCGAAGGCAGGAAAAATAGCCGGCCAGCCGAACACGCCTGCAAAGCGCGACAGTTCGGTGATGCCGATCATCGGCGCGATGAGGATCAGCCGATCAGGCCGCGCCAGGTTCGAATCGTCCAGCCCGTCGAGCGCGAACTTCATCGCCAGCGCGCCGCCATTCGAGAAGCCGACGACGTGCAGAGGCAAGGGCGCCGCCACGCGCCGGCGCGCTTCCCTGACAGCGAGGCGCGTTGCCTCGGACCAATCTTCCCAATCGACATGCGTCAGGCCCGAAGGCACTGTGCCGTGGCCCGGCAAGCGAATTGCCACGACCACAAATCCGCGATCCCGGTACATGCCCGCGATGTGCCGAAGGCTGTATGGCGAATCGGTCAATCCGTGCAGAAGCACGACGGCCCCGCGCGGCGTGCCTTGCGGTTCGAGGATGTATGAGCGGTTCCAGTCCTGCGCGAAGTGGCCCGGATAGATCGGGCTTCCAGTGAAGTAGCGATTGCTCGGAACCTGCGCCTCGGGTGGCAGCTGTTCGGTCACGTGGGTGCGAACCTCTTCGAGCGCCTTGTTCTCGGCCGCGATGTAGGTCGCCCAGTCAGCCTTGCGAAGCTCGTCGCGCGAGAGTTCGTGCGGCACGTAGGTGTGCCAGAGTTCGAGCGGCGGCCCACGCTGGATGTCGTAGGTGCGCAGTGCGACTGCGGTCACGATGACGATGCCCACCACCAACGCAGTCCATTTCAGAAGCCTCGCCAACCGGGATACCATGATTGCCCTTCTCGTGCATGCAGCGGGCAAGCGACACGTCGTCGGCACCCGCGCGCAATCTATCACGAGGTTCTGCTCGGCATTGAGGTTCATCCCATGAGTCAGATCGGCAAGCCACCGGGCAACGACGCTCTCATTCGCGTCGGCTGCGAGCCGACAGGTTGCCCGCCGGCATCCAAGCCATGGGTGCTGGCCGCGGCGATCGTCGGTTCGAGCATGGCCTTCATCGATGGCACGGTGGTCAACGTGGCCTTGCCCGCCATACAGGCGGACCTGCACGCGACCGCATTCCAGGCGCAATGGGTCGTGGAGTCGTACGCGTTGTTTCTTGCGGCGCTCTTGCTTGTCGGCGGATCGCTGGGCGATCATTTCGGACGGCGCAGAATTTTTGCCATTGGCGTCGGGCTCTTCGCACTGGCCTCCATCGGCTGCGCAATGGCGGGGAGCGTGCAGCAGCTCATCGTTGCGCGTGCCGT
The DNA here is from genome assembly GCF_056397405.1 of Variovorax sp. 05N34. NCBI lineage: Bacteria > Pseudomonadati > Pseudomonadota > Betaproteobacteria > Burkholderiales > Comamonadaceae > Variovorax > Variovorax sp. 05N34. The sequence goes on along the minus strand of NZ_JBFTNI010000001.1, from coordinate 378,389 downwards.
GCAGGGGATTGGCGGTGCGATGCTGGTGCCCGGCAGTCTCGCGCTCATCAGTGCGTCCTTTCCCGAAAAGGAACGCGGGCGCGCTATCGGAACATGGTCCGGGTTCAGCGGCATCACTGCAGCGATTGGTCCGGTGGCAGGCGGATTCCTTGTCGATCACTATTCGTGGATCTGGGCGTTCCTGGTGAATGTGCCCATGGCGGCGATCGTGCTGCTGATCGTGTGGCGCCATGTGCCTGAAAGCCGCGGCGGAGATTCGGCGGCGCCCCTCGATCTATGGGGCGCGGCGCTTGCAACGATCGCGCTGGGCGGCGTCGTGTACGCATTCATCGAGGCGCCGACGCAAGGCTGGTCGTCAGTGCCGGTGATTTCAGCATTGGTCATCGGGGTTGGGGCGAGCATTGCGTTCGTCATCGTCGAGCTGCGGGTGCGTTCGCCGATGCTGCCGTTGTCGCTGCTGCGCATTGCCAACTTCGGCGGCGCGAATCTGCTGACTTTGCTGTTGTATGCAGCGCTGGGTGGCGGCTTGTATTTTTTCCCCCTCAATCTCATTCAGGTGCAAGGCTATTCGGCCACAGCGGCGGGCGCTGCATTCTTGCCGTTCATCCTCATCATGTTCGCGCTGTCTGGCTGGGCAGGGCAGTTGGTCGATCGGTTCGGCTCGCGATTGCCCTTGGTGATCGGGCCGAGCATTGCGGCCGTGGGCTTCGCGCTCTTTGCGCTGCCGGGGGTTGGTGTCAACTATTGGACGGCCTTCTTTCCGGCTGTGGTGGTGCTGGGTTTCGGCATGACGATCACGGTCGCGCCATTGACGACCACGGTGATGAATGCAGTGGGGCCGGATCTTGCGGGAATCGCATCGGGGGTGAACAACGCTGTGTCGCGCACGGCCTCTGTGTTGGCGATTGCGGTGTTCGGCGTCGTCATGGCCTGGGCCTTCGATGCGCGCCTTGCCGAAGGGCTGCGCGAGGTCGGTGCATCCGCACAAGCGGCTGCGTTCGTTGAAGCGCAGCGCAGTCAGTTGGCCGGCGCGAGGTTGCCCGAGGGGATCGACGCCGCGGCGGCTGCGGCTTTGAGACAGACGGTGAATGCGTCGTTTGTATCGGGGTTTCGATGGGTGATGGTGTTGTGTTCGGGGTTGGCGCTGATGAGTGCCTTGAGTGCGTGGGTGATGATCGGGCGCGGGCCGCGTGCGGTGACTGCGCCCGGTGTCGGCTGACAGGTGCGACTCCCGCTTGCGCCTTCCGCCTAGCCGCGCTGCCCCATGTCTGTCGCGATCATCAACGGCACCGCCGCGACAGCGACGACGCAGATGATCACGAAGTACAGCCAGCCGAGCATTTGAATGAAGCCGGAGTTGGCATGTTGGCCCATGCGTGTGCGGTCGCCCGCCAGCTTGAGAATAGGGTAGTAGCTGAACGGCAGCACCACTACGGCGAAGATGACCGAATACTCCACGATGTCCACCGGATTGAGCACGGTCGAGGCGATCGCCGCGCCGGCCACGATGCAGGTCACCCACGCGAGCGTGAAGCGTGGCACTTCGCGCGGCCGTTTGCTCTTGCCCCAGGGCCACCCGAAAAACTGTGCGATGTTGTAGCCCGCCGCCAAGGCCGTTTCCACCGCAGCGCCCCCCACAGCAAAGAAAACGCCGCAGAGCGCCAGTACGAAGCCGTTGCGGCCCAGCGTCGCTCCGGCAGACAGCAGCGCGGTACCGAGGTGTTGCGGATCAATCCCTTGAGGCAGAAACATGGCTGCACCCACCACCATGAGCGACATGGTCAGCACGCCGCCGAGAGCGAAGCCCACGCCAGCCGTGACCTTGTTGACCGTCAGGTCCTTCGGCGTCCAGCCGTCCTCGAGCCCGCCCGACGAGTAGAAGTAAACCTCGTATGGCATCAGCAGCGAACTGAGCACACCCACGGCGTAATAGGCGTACAACGCCAAGCCCGGCTGCCCCGGGCCCGGCGGCCCGGGCAGCAGCCCGCGCGCAGCGGCATGCCAGTCGGGGCCGAGGCGCCATGCAGCGGCTACGTAGACAAGCAATGTCAGTCCGAGAATGCCGAACAACCGCTCGATCCAGCGAAAGGGAAGAACAAAGACGGTCAACAACAGCAAGCCGCTGGCGGCCAGCAGCATGAGCCGAAAATCCAATCCGAACAGGACCTGCAGGATGATCGCCATGCCGCCGATTTCGGCCGCGCAGGTGAGCAGGTTCACCAAGTTGGAGGCGACCAGAATCACGAGAGCCGGCCGAAAACGGAAGTGCTCGCGCACGATCTCGAAGGTCGGCTTCTTGATGACGGCGGCGATGCGGCCGGACATCTCACAGTACAACGCGATGCCAATCGTGCCAAGCAGCACCGCCCATAGCAGCGCATATCCGAACTTCGCGCCTCCCGCGATCGCGAATACCAATTCGCCGATGTCGACGAAGCCGCCCAGAGCGGTCATCACGCCCAATATCAGTTCCAGCCACTGGCTCACTGGGGCTCCTCGAGCGATTGGGCACGGCGCCCGAGTTCGCCGAAGGTCGAAACGAGCGCGATGAGCTGCTCCGGATCGTCACGCGACGGCCCGATGCGCGCAAGCGCAGATTCCACGAGCCCGTCGACAGCGGCCACCTGCTCAACGCGGGCCTGAAGCGCGGGCGGCACGTGCCGGTGCAGGTCGCGCCGGATCTGCAACGCATGCTCCTGGAGTGCACGCTGGTGCGTCCACACGAAGTTCTCGTTCACGTGGCCCTCTGCAAACAACTTTGCCATCAGCGCTGATTCGGCGGCGAGGCTTGAGACAGCGCGGGCAGCCTGGCGCAGATCTGCGGGATCGAGTTCAGCGCGTGGTGCGTTGCAGCCTCCCGCCAGCATCGCGGTGGCGGCCACGACGGCGACGGTGATGCGCAGGCCTCCATTGAATGAAGCTCCAATTGCAGGGAACAGGCGCGGGCGCGTTCGCATGAGAGGAGGGTATGGGTCGCGTCTCATCCCGTGGTGTAGGCCCACAGCCCGGAAAACTGCATGCCCTGGTCGGGTTCGTTCAGGGAAGGATATGGAGCGGTGCGAACGACTTCACCAGGTCGTCCAAAGCCTTCAACTGCGCCAGGAAAGGCTCCAACTGATCCAGCGGCAGAGCGCTGGGACCGTCGCATTTGGCCTGCGTTGGGTCAGGATGAGCTTCAAGAAAGAGGCCCGCCAAGCCCACGGCCAGGCCGGCACGCGCCAGTTCGACCACTTGCTCGCGCCGCCCGCCAGAGACAGCGGCATTCGCCTCGCGTTGCTGGAGGGAATGGGTAACGTCGAAGATGACAGGCAAGTTCCCGGTGACCTTCTTCATGGCGCCGAAGCCAAGCATGTCCACGACCAGGTTGTCGTAGCCGAAGCAGGTTCCTCGGTCGCACAGGATGACGGGAGAATTCCCGGCCTCCCTGATTTTTTCGACAATGTTGAGCACCTGCGGCGGACTCAGGAACTGAGGCTTCTTGACGTTGATGACCTTGCCCGTCCTGGCAAGAGCGACGACCAGATCAGTCTGGCGGGCGAGAAATGCAGGTAGCTGTAGAACGTCCACCACTTCGGCGACGGGATTCGCCTGCCATGGCTCGTGCACGTCGGTGAGGACGGGAACGCCGAACTCTGCCTTGACGGCCTCGAAGATCCTCAGGCCCTCTTGTAAACCGGGACCTCGATACGAATGGATAGACGAGCGATTTGCTTTGTCGAAACTTGCCTTGAAGACGTAGGGGATGCCAAGCTTCCGCGTGACGCGGACGTATTCCTGCGCGGCACGCAGTGCCATGTCTTTCGACTCGAGTACGTTGACGCCGCCAAACAGCACAAAGGCATTGGTGTTGCAGACATTGATTGCGGAGGTGATGGCGACGGTCGACACGGCGAGTTCTCCTGGAGTGTTCCTCATATTCTCGCGCTCCCTTCGGCCAAGAAATCGTGCTCTTGAGAACGGGAGAGCGGTCAGCAGAGCCATGAAGGTTTAGCATGCTCCGGCGGTCGCGACTGGCTGTAGCCGGCCCAAAATTGATAGCCTGGAAGTCCCGATCGAAACATGGAAAAAGGAGAATCCGAATGAGTGATGTCTACCGCCCCAAAGGGCTTTCAAGCGCAGTGACCTATCAAGATCCAAAGGCTGCTTACCGCTGGCTCGAAACCGCATTCGGGTTTGAGCCGCTTTTCGTGATTCTTGATGGCGACGGCAATCTTGTTCATTCTGAAATGTCATTCGGCAATTCGGTCGTCATGATTGGTAGCCAATGGAGCGACGACCACAAGAGTCCTCGCGCCATCGGCGGCAAGAATACCCAGTCTGTCCATGTGCAACTCGCGCAAGGCGAGGATCTCGACGCGCACTGCGCGCGTGCACGGGGGGCCGGCGCCATCATCTTGCAGGAGCCTGCAACTCAGTTTTACGGCGATCGGACCTATCGCGCGAAAGACCCCGAGGGCCATATCTGGACTTTCGGCGTGACCGTTCAAAAGCTGACGCCTGAACAATGGGACAAGGCGAGCGGACTCACAACGCGGGCGCGGCTCGACTGACAGCAAAAGGTGTGGTATTTCGCGCTCGACCGCAATTGTGGAGAGACAAGGCTGCCTGTGAGGCGGTTTCACCGATCGTTGCCGATAGGATCACCACACCCACTTCAAAGTCAACATGACCAAGCGCAATACTGAAACCATCCTGCGCACCTACGGCTTCTGGATCCTGTCGTCACTGCGCGATGAATGTCGCGAGTTCCTCGAAGCAAACACGCTCAAGGAATTGATCGAGAGCCCTGGCAACCTGCGGTCGACGGCGCTGTTTCGCGATCAGGCGGATGGAACGGTCGAGGTGGTCATCCTGGCGTTGTGGGACTCGATGGACAGCGTCAAAGCGTTCCTCGGCAAGCAGGACTTGCGCAAGCCCAGGATCGATCCGACAGTTCACGCCAAGCTTTTCGACCGTGAGCCCTACGTGCGGCAGTACGCGCTTTCCGACCCGGACGCGCTTTCGCTGATCCCGCCGGGCTGGAGGTAGGACTGCCACTCGTTATTGGGGAGCCACCACCGCCTCATCGACCGCACGGATCGGCGTCCCCACCCAAGCCAGCACCGCGGCCACCACCAACAGCAACCCCGAGCCCGCGAACAACTGCGGCAACGACACCACCCGCAACAGCCACCCTGCAGCCGCCGAAGCCACGGGCACGAGCCCCATGAAGATGAACATGAACAGGCTCATCGAGCGGCCCAGCATGGCGGGCGGCACGCGCTTCTGCACCCAGGTGAATACCGCCACCTGCATGAAGCCGCCGAGCACACCCACCAGCATCATCAGCAAGGCGCCCTGCCAAGCGGCGGTGATGCCGCCCATGGGCACGAACAGCAGCCCGATGGCAATGTCGGCCAGCAGCACGCTGGTACCCAGAGTGCCGATGCGCAGTCCCGGCCGCAGTCCAGACATCACCATGCCGAGCAAGGCGCCTGCGCCGTGGCCCCCAAGCATCACCCCGAGGGCCGAAGCGCCCAGCGCGGGCCGGCTTTCCGCCAGCACCGGCAGCGCGATTTGCAACGGACCCAGGACCAGCAATGCGACCGCAGCCCAATAGAGATAGAGGGTGCGCAGCTGCGCATCGTCCCAGACGTGCCGCATGCCGCTGACCATGGAGGCCCAGATCGGCGCGTGCCGCGCGGGGTCCGTCGGAAGGGCGCGCATCTTCACCTGGGCGAGTGTCCAGGCGGAGAGGGCGAAGCTGACGGCGTCGAGCGCGAGAGCCGCCGCGACTCCACCTGCGTCCTGCACGCCACCCGAGCCGCCGCCGAACACCGCGATCAGCACGCCCGCCGCGAGTGGCCCGACGAACATGCTCAGCTGGCGCACGCCCATCATCACGCCGTTGGCGGCACCCAGTTGCGCGGGAGGCAAAGCGTGCGGCAGGATCGACGTCCCGGATGGAATGCTGAAGGCACTGCTGATGCCCAGCGCCAGCGACAACGCGTAGATTGCTGGCAGCGTCAGCGCGCCTCGCCACACGCCCAGCGCCAGCAGCGCCAGCAGCACGAAGTTGACGTGCTTGGTGAGCATCAACACGCGCTGCGGCGAGAAGCGGTCGACCACCGCGCCGCCCACCAGGATGAATACGGCGCGCGGAATGCCCACCAGCGCCAGCACGGTACCCAGCGCCACGGTGTCGCCGGTCAGGCGCAGCACCAGCCAAGGCAGCGCGAGCAGGGTGAATTGGTCGCCCAGCAGCGAGATGGCACTGCCGGTTATCAGCCAGCGGAAGTTTCGGTCCTGGAAAAGGGCCGCGCGCGCGGCCGGGTCTGTCTTCGTCGTCATGTCGGTCCTCTGTAACGGGGCCGACTGTGCGGGCTCACGCTACGTGAGGGTCAAGCACCTTCATCGACGGGCGACAGGAATTCGCGCACTTCGCGCCCGAGCGGCAGGCCGGCGAGCAGCAGGGGGTGCCCAAGGTGCAGGGTGGCGAGCATGGTGAACAGCGCGGCGTTGCCACCGCACGTCTCGTGCAGCAACGCCGCCCAGCGCTTGCGCAGCGCCCGCGCCTTCGCGCCATCGCGCGGCTCGCCCGCCCGGAGCAAAGCCTGGCCCTCGGCATCGATCGTCCGCGCCTCGGTGTCCGGCATGGGCGGCAGGCGGAATTCCACGTCGCCGCAGTGCTCCTGCATCAACCGCACGCGCAGCTGGATGGCCGACTCCATGAACTCCATCATGTCCGTCGGCGGCGCCCCGCCTTGCCCGCGCACCTTCGACTCCTGACGGAACATGGCGCCCCAACGGTTCATCAGCGCGTAGTTGCCGCCCATCCAGCGCACCATCAGCATCGTCCAGCGGCGGGTGAGCACCTGGCACTCCCACGTGTCGATGCCGCCGCCCGTGTCCATGTAGCGCCGTACCTCAACCTGCAGCTGCAGCCAATCCAGCTCGACGCCGGCATAGGCGCCGAGGATCTGCTTCAGCTCGCCCGCTTCGAAGTAGCGGCCGAAGGTGGTCATCATCGAAAGCGTCTGCACCCAGTCTTGCATGCTGGGGTTGCCCCCTTTGCGCAGCATGTCGTGCATCAGCGCCAGCCGCTCGCGCAGTTCGGTGGCTTGGCGGATCTGGTGGTCCAGCGCGTGCATCTGCTGCTCGATGACGCGCTGCGGAGCAGCTTCGCTGCCATCGAGGAGAGGGCCGATCTCGGCGAGGGCCAAACCCAGGTGCCGCAGCGCCTGGATGGCGTGCAGGCGGACGACATCGGCTTCGGAGTAGAGACGGTAACCGGAGTCGGATCGGGCGGAGGGCTTGAGCAGTCCGATCTCGTCGTAATGGTGGAGGGTGCGGACGGTAAGACTGGTGGAGCGGGCGAGGTCGCCGACTTTGATGCGCATGGAGGGATTGTGGCGTTGCGGGTTCCTGTCACGGCGGGCAACCGCGAACTTCAGCAGTTCAGGCAGCTCGACGGCATCCGCTTCACGAGCCGTCAAAACCGGTATGAAGCGAAGACGCCGTAAGTGGTTTGGATCTTGTCCTCCGTGATCGGACTGCGTTTGGCATCCCCCTGGAGCCAGGCCGCGACCACGCTTGCGCCGAGGCCCCATTGGGCATTCAACTGGTACTGGGCGCCGACGGAAAAGCGGACCGTATTGACTCCGCTTCCCGCCGAATACTGGGGAACTCCGGCAATCACACTTTGTTCGGCATTGATTCCGAAGAAGGTCTGGGTGTATCTGCCGTTGGCCCAGGTGACGCCGGGCCCAGCGGACAGAGCGAATCTTTCATTGACGGGGTACTTCCCTTCGACGTCAATCGCGATTCGAGTCCCTTGGTCCTTGCCCGAAATGTCGGACACGAGGAAGCCCCGGACAGTCAGCCAATCGTGGGTGTATGCAGCGAATACGCTGCCCAGTGCCGCCTCGGGAATGTCGCCCCAACCCTGAAGGATCGGCGCATCGGAAGCCTTGCGAGGCTTGGTCAGTTCTCCGCCCAACGCCACACCGAAACGCCAGGATTCGTTCTGAATGAGATTGAAGCCCACTCCAAATGGAAAGCCGGCCCCCGGGGTGCCGCCGATGAAATAGCGACCATAGTTGGCAGTGACGAGTGGCAAGGCCACGAGCTGGGCATCGCCGCTGCCGGGATACTTGGGTCGACTGAAGACTCCGAGACCAGCGGAGAAGCGCCAGGCATCATCGCCGGCCGTCTGGTCCATTCGGGCCTGGGCCAGCACATCTTGCGATGAGAGTGCGCTGGCGAGGATCGCCCCCATGAGAAAGATTCGACCGCTACTTCCGCGACTGTGCATCATTGGACCTTAAGGAAAGCGAAGAGATGGGGGAGTGCCAAAGGGCAGGGCTCATTTTTGCAGGGCCATCCCTTAGTTCGCCAACAATTGACCAGATTGACTGCGCCTAGTGTTTGACCTAGGGTCTGCTCCCTCAATCCGGCCGTGGCATCCACGAGACTGTATGGGCACCGACGTGAAGGAACGGAAGCAAGCGAAATGAAAGCAGAGCAACCCGAGGTCTTCATCGACGCACTGAAGTTGCGGTTCAGGCAGAACATGCGTAGACACGTTGGAGTCGACTGGGCCGACGTCCATGGCCGTTTGCAAAGCAGCCCCGACAAGCTGAGGTCGCTTCATGAGATGGAGAGGACGGGAGGCGAACCCGATGTCATCGGGACAGCGGACGATAGCGGCGCATACCTTTTTTGCGATTGCGCCGCCGAAAGTCCGCGGGGGCGCAGGAGCTTGTGCTACGACGCACAAGCCTTGAATTCCCGGAAACAGAACAAGCCGCAGAACAACGCCATCGACATGGCTGCGGCTATGGGCGTCTCGCTATTGACGGAGGCGCAATATCGCGAACTTCAGCAGTTCGGGGAGTTCGACTTGAAGACGTCCAGTTGGGTGGCAACACCGTCTGACGTCAGAAAACTCGGTGGCGCTCTGTTCTGCGACAGACGTTACGGCAAGGTCTTCGTTTATCACAACGGGGCCGAGTCTTACTATGCCGCGCGAGGGTTCAGAGGCTCAGTGAGGGTCTGAGCCTGAACGCCGCAGTCGACCCGCAGCGTACACGACGATCAACGGTCCAGCAGCAGCCTCATCGATCCTCCAGGTAGTTGCCGGCGTCAAAGACCACCGGCTCCGCGTCCGGGTCGAAGCTCACTCCGGCTGGGTCTTCGCCTGCTTCAAGAAGCGCCAGTTGCGCCTTCAGGTAGCGACGCAGCATCGCGATGCCGCGGTCGGACGTCGCCAGATGCTCCTCCGAGTGCCGCGTGATCGCGCCCTGGCTCACCATCGCCTCGTAGTCACCCGGCATACGCTGGTGCTCTTCTTCGGTGAGCTCTTCCCAGAGCTTGCCGTTCATGCGCGATCGCATGCGAGTGAGCTCGCCCTTTTCGCTCACGCGGCCGACCACGAAGATGCGGAAGCTGCGATCGTCGATCGGCAGGATCCACCCCAACGACTCCACCCGGCCGTAGCGTCCGACGCGAGGGCTAGGAATGACGCGCAACGTCGGCATGGCCGCTTGGCTGATGCGTCGGAACACCTTGCCATCCGCCAGGCGCCGAACAGAGGTTGTGCGCACCCCGAGTTCGAAGGTGTCCCAACTGACCTCGGGCATCTGAGCCATCTGCTCGACGAACTGGGTGCCGCTGAAGCTCGAATGCAGCACCACCACGTGAAAGGGGTCAACCAGGTTCTCGTAGTGCTGCAGCCAATTGCAAGGGATGACTTGCGGTCCGCCGCCGCCGATGCTCGCATCGTTGGTTTCGATGATCTCGCCTTCGTCCAAGCGCTCTAGCGCGTCGTAGCGCGGCAGCGTCGGCTTCTTTTCCGGCGGCCCCATGTAGGTCCAGACGAGGCCGTAGAGCTCCTGCACCGGGTACCAGGGTTGCCGAATGCGGCCGCGGGCGCGCCCGAGTTCAGGCTCGCAAGGCTGCTCCAGGCAGTGACCCTCCGCATCGAACAACCAGCCGTGGTAGCAGCAGCGGATGCCGCGCTCTTCGACCCGGCCGTAATAGAGCGACGCGCCGCGATGGGCGCAGTTCGGATGCACCAGGCCGGGCCGCCCGCTCTTGTCCCGAAAGAGGATCAGGTCTTCACCGAGCACCCGGACCTTGCGCGGTGTGTCGCTGGCATCGCCTGTCAGCCCGATCGGGTGCCAGTAGCGACGCAGCAGTTCGCCCATCGGCGTGCCTGGGCCCACCTCGGTCAGTGTCGGGTTGTGGGTCCCGGGCTTGCGTCCATATGCAGTGCCCGTATCGACGGCAATCGGGATCACTTTTTCGGCGGTCGTGGAGTTCATCGGTGTTCCTGGTGCTTCAATCGGCGGTCACGCCTGCGGCCTTGATCAGCTCGGCGACCCGCGGAAAGTCGGCCTGATAGCTGGCTCTGAATTCCGCCGGCGTGTTACCGAGCGGCTCGAATCCGAATGCGATCAGCTTCTGCTGTACTTCGGGGATGCGAGTGATCTCGCGAAGCGCCTGCGTCCACTGCTCGATGACGGCAGACGGCGTCTTGGCGGGCGCATAGACGCCGATCCAGCTGTCCAGATCGAAACCAGCGAAGCCCTGCTCGGCGAAGGTGGGCACGTTGGCCATGGTCGAAACGCGGCGGCTTCCCGCAATGCCCAGCACCTTCATGCGCCCAGCCTGTGACTGCGCGCGTGCGGTGGACGGATTGGCCCACGCGAAGTCCAGCACGCCGCCGATCATGTCGTTGTGCGCGGCCGCCTCGGCCTTGTAGGCCACGTGGGTCAGCGCAATGCCACTTTGGCGCTTGAGCAGTTCGCCCATCAGGTGCGCCTGCGAACCGTTGCCCCAGGTGCCATAGGTCAGGCCTGGGTGTTGTTTGGCATAAGCGACGAATTCCTTGAGGTTGGAGTAGGGCGCGTCCGCGCGCGCCACCAGCATCGGCCCGCCGGTGGCGAGCTGCGAGATCGGCTCAAAGTCCTTCACCGGGTCATAGGGGAGCTTGGGCTGCAGGATCGCGTTGTTGATGTGGGTCAGCGGCAGAGTAAACAGCACGGTGTAGCCGTCGGGCGATGCCTTCGCCACGGCGTCGGACGCGAGGATCCCGCTCGCGCCCGGCTTGGCTTCCACGATCACGCTCTGGCCCCAGCGCTGCTGCAGCTTCTCGGCGTAAACGCGCGCGATCACGTCGATCGGCCCGCCCGCCGTGCCGAAGGGCACGATGCGAATCACCTTGGTCGGAAAGGCGGCGCCGGTCTGTGCCGAGGCGAGCGGCGCCGCAGCGGCCAGAGTGAGTGCGATCAGGCCGGTCACCCAGGCGCGCCTGCGCGCCTGGATACCGCCAAGGGGACGGCGAGCGGTCATGGTGTGGTCTCCTTCATCTTGTGAGTACGCATACGATAGGCGTGCTGCCTGGAGCGATCAATTCGAACGTTTGGATAACTGATATGGATCGTGCTGATATTCGCGGCATCGACCTCGCGATGCTTCGAGCCTTCGATGCGCTGCTACGCGAGCGAAGCGTTTCGCGAGCCGCCTCTCGCTTGTTCCTGAGCCAGCCGGCGGTCAGCGCTTCCCTCAAGCGACTGCGCGAGGCCTTCGGCGATCCGCTCTTCACGCGCACGCCCCATGGCATAGCGCCCACGCCGTTCGCGCTCGCCCTTGCGCCGCGCGTCGAAGCCGTATTGAACAATCTGCAGGGCCTGTTGAACATGGACCGCGCATTCGACCCGGCGACATCTGACCGGATCCTGCGCGTCTCGGGCAGCGATCACAGCAGCCGCGCGATGCTGCCGCTGTTGTGCCGGGAACTCACGGCCTGCGGGTCGCACATCCGCCTGGCATGGGAACTGGCGGACTACAGTCAGTTGCCTGAAAAGCTGCGCAAGGGCGATATCGATCTTGGCCTACTACCCCGTATGGCGCCGGCGGCAGGTGTGGAATCGGTGCTGCTGTATGAGGATACGTACTTGGCGGTCGCGCGCCGTGGCCATCCTCGATATGCAAACGGAATGGATCTCGAAGGCTTTTGCGCCATGCCGCACGTAGTGCTGGGGCAGAGCCGTTCGATGCTCGACGACACCATCGATCAGATCCTTGCGCGCCGCGGTCTGGTCCGCCATCTGCAGGCCGCCGTCACAACCTTCAGCCAGATGTCGGACCTTGTGGCGAGCACCGATGCAATCGCGGTCTTCCCGCAGCGCGTGGCTAGTCGATACGCAGAGCTGCTGGACGCGTTGCCCTTGCCTTTCGAGTTGCCCAGCTACCGCTTGTACGTTTGCTGGAATGCACGATCGGACGCGGATGGAGCCGTGCGCTGGCTGCGCGAGACCATGGTTCGGCTTGGTCGCATGGAGCACTAGCGGACCTGATGAGTTTGGGGCGCATGCCCGAGAATCTCCGCATGTCCCATGCAGTCTCCCACCTGCGCTCTGCCCGCCTCGCACGCAGCGCCAAACCCTTTCTCGCTCGTGGTGGTTTCAAGCGAGAGCGCTGCATGGACTGCCGGCTGGTGCCCAGCCATTGCATGTGTACCTTGCGCCCTTCGTTGAACACGCGCGCAGGGGTGTGTTTGCTCATGGCGGACATCGAACCACTCAAACCCACCAACACGGGCTGGTTGGTCGCCGATGTGGTGGCCGATACCTTCGCCTTCGGTTGGTCTCGCACCGAAGCCGACCCGGACCTCCTGGCCTTGTTGGGTGACTCGCAATGGCAGCCCTACGTAGTGTTCCCGGGCCAGTACGCAGCGCCGGAGCGGGTGGTGCGCACCGTTCAACCGCCCGAAAGCCTGCCGACTGCGGCCGCGCAGAAGCGCCCGCTCTTCATCCTTCTGGATGGGACCTGGTCCGAGGCGCGCAAGATGTTCCGAAGAAGCCCCTACTTGGACCGACTGCCGGTGCTCAGCCTGGAGCCCGACCGGACATCGCAATACAAGCTGCGCAACTCCGGGCGCACGGACCATTTCTGCACCAGCGAAGTCGCCGCCTTGTGCATGAATCTCGCGGGCGAACGCGTTGCCGACCAAACGCTGGAAGCCTACCTGGCGGTGTTTACCCACCACTATCTGCACGCGAAAAGCCAACAGCCCGTCGTGTGGGATGGCGTTGCCCATCAGCGATTGCACGCGTTGTCCCTCCTGTCAATTCCGAGGCGTTCTGCTGCCATCGCCAGTTCAGAATGCGGGCCAACTGCGGACTTTCGCGAAAAGCTCTCAGGATGAAAATCAAAGTCCTGTTCATTGCCATCCCTCTGTGCGTTCTGGCGACGGTTCTTGCCTTTCAGGCGGGAGGAGCGTGCGTCAAGCAACGACGCTATTGGACTGACGCACAGTTGATCGAGGTGGCCGTGACCCATATGGCGGCCCTGTCATACAGTGATCTACAGGGCCTCCGATGGAGGCCTATGTAGATGCGGACGATCACCTGCACATCTTCAAAAGACGCTGCCAGGCGTTGCGCATCTCGTTTTCAAGGGCCGCCATCTGGTCTGCCACCCGTGTCTCGCGCCGGATCGCGAAGATGCTCTGTCCGGCCGCTTCATAGATAAGCCGTGCGTCATCGTGCTCGTGGATCGATGCGAACACATCGCCCGTGAGCGCCTGCTGCAAGGGCATCGGCAAGGGCTCGGGACTATCGGAGGCAGACCACGCGTCGATCCAATCGCTGCGCACGACGCGACATGGCTTGCCGCTGTGGGCGCGCGTGATCACGGTGTCTTCGCTGCTGCTGTCGATCAGTCGGCGCAGCAACGCGGGCGGCGTGTGGTTTTCGGCGGCGGCCATCCACAGGGTGCCCAGCCAGCCGCCCTGCGCGCCCATCGCAATGGCCGCAACGATCTGGTCGCCATTGCCGATGCCGCCCGCCGCGAGCACCGGCGTATCTCCGGCGACAGCAACGATCTGCGGCACCAGTGAGAAGGTGCCCACGGTTCCGGTGTGGCCACCGGCGTCATAGCCCTGTGCCACGAGCACATCCACGCCCATCGCCAACGCCTTCTGCGCATGCCGGACCGAGCCGATGAGCGAGAAGGTCACCTTGCCCGCCGCCTTCGCGCGGGCGATGAGTTCCGGACGCAGGCCGATGGCTGTGGCAACGCCCAGTGCGTTGGAAGCCAGCACCTGCTCGATCTGCTGCTCGAAAAGCGACTCCGAGCGCACCTGCGTGGTGAAGAAACTGGGCTTGACCGGCGGCTGCACCTCGAACCGATCACGCAAGCGTTCGACGAATTCGACGTGCTCCTGTGGCAACGCATCGCGCACATCATCGATGCTGCCGCTCTGCGGCACCTGCGAAGGCAGCATCAGATCCACCCCGTAAGGACGGCCCTGCATGCGTGCATCGACCTCTTGGAGGATGTGCGGGATCTCGTGCGGCATCTCGCGTGCCAGGCCCAGCACCGGAAATCCGCCGGCCTTGGCGATCTCCACCGCCACATCGACCGAATGCGAGAAGCCGAAGATCGGGTGCGTGATGCCCAGCCTGGCGCAGATGGGCGGCCTGAGGGGCGAGGGGGTGGCGACGGTCACGGTCATTGCGGCTCGATCCCCGCTTGCTTGATGACCTTGCTCCATCGGTCGGCCTCGGCCGCGATGAAGGCGTCGAACTCCTTCGGGCTTTGCGGAGCGAGTTCGAGGCCCAGCATCTCGAGCTTGGACTTGGTGTCCGGCATCGCAAGCACCTCGGCCACGTCGGCCGACAGCTTCTGGATCACCGCATCCGGCGTCTTGGCCGGCGCCACGAAGCCGAACCATGTGCCCACCGCATAGTCCGGCAGCTTGAGCGATTCCGCCACCGTCGGCACATCTGGCAAGGCAGCCGAGCGCTTGGCGGTGGTGACCGCCAGCGCCTTGAGCTTGCCGCTCTTGATGTAGGGCGACGCCAATGCGGCCGTCAGCGGCATCATCGTCACGCGCCCGCCGAGCAGGTCGTTCAAAGCATCGGGCTGGCCGCGATAGGGCACGTGCGTGAGCTTCACGCCCGCCATCTGCGAAAGCAGTTCGCCCGACAGATGGTTGGAAGTGCCGACGCCGGCGGTCGCATAGGTCAGGGGCTCGCTGCTGCTCTTTGCGAGCGCGATGAGTTCGGGCATGTTCTTGACGGGCACATTTGGCGGCACCACGAAGACGTTCGAGATGATCCCGAAGCCTTCGATGGCACGGAAGTCCTTCACCGGGTTCCATGTCACGCCCTTGATGAGGCTTGGCGCCACGGCATGGCCGGGGCTCACGGCCAGCAGCGTGTAGCCGTCAGGCGCGGACTTGGCCACGAAGTCGGTTCCGATCGAGCCGCCCGCGCCAGTCTTGTTCTCGACGATGACGGGTTTGCCGTACTTCACGCTCAGCTTCTCGCCAACGATGCGGGCAATCGAATCCACCACGCCGCCCGCCGAGAAAGGGACGATGATCTTGATCTGCTTGGACGGAAAGGCATCGCCCTGCGCAAAGGCGGGCGCGGCTGCCAGGCTCAGCGCTGTGATGCACAGGGCGCTGAAAGCGCGGCGAGTTGAACGACGGGTCATTGGCTTGTCTCCGGTTTTTGAATTGAACGGCCTGCTATTCAGCGGCCTTGCGCGCCTGCGCCAACGCGACCGTGCGCTTGGCGATGTTGACGAGATGGATCTGGCTCGTGCCCTCGTACAGGCGAAACAGCCGCACGTCGCGGTAGAAGCGCTCTGCGACGTTGTCCGCCACGTAGCCACCTCCGCCGAAGACCTGCACCGCACGGTCGGCCACGCGGCCGCACATCTCGGAAGCGAAGAGCTTGCACATCGACGCTTCCATCGTCACGTCCTCGCCGGCATCGCGCTTGCGCGCTGTCTCCAGCACCAGCGCTCGCGCGGCATGCACCTCGACGTTGCTCTCGGCGATCATTTGCTGCACGAGCTGGAACTCGGCAATGGCCTGGCCGAACTGGCGCCGCGACGTGGCGCGATCGACCATCTCGTCGACCAGACGAACCGCCGGCCCCACGCACAAGCCCGCCAGATTGATGCGTTGCTTGTTCAACGCCTTCATCGCCGTGCGAAAGCCCCGGCCCGGCTGCCCGCCGACAATCGCCGAAACCGGAACGCGGCAGTCTTGCAGCACCACTTCGCCCACTGGCGAGCCGTGCTGACCCATCTTGCGATAGGCCGGTGGTGTGCTGAGGCCCGGTGTGCCGCGCGGAATGAGAAAGGCGCTGATGCCTGCCGCTCCCTTGGCGCTGGCATCGGTGCGCGCGAACACGGTGAACAGATCGGCGATCGGCGCATTCGTGATGAAGCACTTGCGACCGTTGATCACGTAGTCGTCGCCATCGAGCACCGCGGTCGTCATCAACGCGGTGGCGTCGGAGCCGGCATCAGGCTCGGTCAGTGCGAAGCAACCGGTGACTTCGCCACTCGCGAGGCGAGGCAGCCACGTCTTCTTCTGCGATTCGGTGCCGTCGACAACCAATGATTCCGAGGCGATGCCGGTGTTACCGCCGAAGCGGGCGCGGAAGGTGGTCGCGCATTGGGACACCTCGATGTTCACGAGCGACAGCTCTTCCGACGTGAGGCCGGAGCCGCCGTACGCCTCGGGAATGCTGTGGCCGAACAGGCCCAGGCTGCGCATGCGCTCGACGATCGCCGGCGGGATCTCATCGGTCTGGTCGACCTGCGCTTCGAGCGGCATGCATTCGGTGCGCACGAACTGGCGGACCTCGGCGACCAGCCTTGCGAAGCTTTCTGGATTGCGGATCATCGGGTTGTTTCTCCTTGGGTTCACCGCGGCGTACCGCAGGCGGTTTCAATCAGGCGCACGGCGTCGAGCAGGCGCGGTGCGACTTGCTTTTCGAGCGTGGGTTTGTCCAGGCGATAGCTGGCAAAGGTGCAATTGACCGCAACGATCTCTTCGCGCGCGCCCAGGCGAATGGGCACGCCTACCGCATGCACTTCCTTGCGCCAGTCACCGCGCGAATAGCAGTAGCCGCGCTGCATGAAAGCCTTCTGGTCGGCCTCCCACACCGGCTTGTCCCGTGCAAATTGCTCCGGGTCCTCGACCCTCAAGCGGTTCAGGATCGCCTTGCGCTCTTCAGGCGGGCTGGCGAGGATGAGCGCGCGTCCGATCGCTGTCGACAGCAGCGGCCGCGTGCTGCCGATGTCCGGCTGATAGACATTGCCGGCGTCGACCCGGCAGGTGTCGATATAGACCACGCTCGTGCGGTCACGCATCCCGAGGTTGACCGTGCAACCGGTCTCGCGCGCCACTTGCTCCATGAAAGGCCGCGCGATCTGGCGCACACGCGTGTTGGCCAGAAGCGGATAGCCGAGCGACAGCACTCCCGAGCCCAAGCGGTACTTCTGCAGGCCTTCGACGCGGCTCAGGTAACCGAGCAGCGTGAGCGTGTACGTCAGCCGCGAGACGGTCGGCTTGGGCAATCCCGTGCGGTCGGAAATCTCGCGGTTGCCCAGCATCGGCTCGGCCAGCGTGAACGCGCGCAGCACCTCCATGCCGCGCGCCAGGTTCATCGAGAATTGGCGATCGGCGCTGAGGTCGTGCGGGTTGACGAGACCAGGGAGCGGGGCGGTGAACATGCGGGCAGTGGCGGGGCGTTGGTTGGAAGTCATGATGGACTCGAACGGAGTGGGCTGGTGAAGCTGTTTCGCTGTGCGAAACGACCGTTGTAGTGCAAAACGCGCTCTGGCAAAAACGGGGAAAGCCGGACTTCCTGATCTGCCGTCCCACTCATTCGAGGCCATCCATTGACTGCATCCAACCCCCACTCGGGCGCCTTGTCGGGCGTTCGCATCCTCGACATGGCCACCGTGCTTGCGGCGCCCTTCGGCGCGACGCTGTGCGCCGATCACGGCGCAACGGTGGTCAAGCTGGAATTGCCAGATGGCAGTGACCCTCTGCGTTCGCTGCAACCCGTGAAGGAAGGGGTGCCGCTGTGGTGGAAGGTCGCGAACCGGGGCAAGCGCGGCATCTCGCTCGACGTGCGCAAGCCGCGCGGGCGCGACCTGCTCTTGCAAATGCTTTCCGAGTTCGACGTGCTGGTGGAGAACTTCCGCACCGGCACGATGGACCGATGGGGCCTGGACGCCAAGACGCTGTGGGCGATCAATCCGCGGCTCGTCATCGTTCGCCTGACCGGCTTCGGGCAGACCGGCCCCTACCGCGCTCGTCCCGGCTTCGCACGCGTGTTCGAAGCGATGAGCGGCTTCACCAATCTCACGGGCGAGGCGGGCGGTTCGCCGCAGCACATGAATTTCCCGGTCGGTGATGCGGTCGCAGGGCTCTTTGCCGCGTTCTCCATCGCGTCCGAGATTGCACGCCTGCGAGGCGACCCGGACGCGAAGGGCGTTGAAGTGGATCTGTCAGCGACGGAGGCTCTGTTTCGTTTGCTCGATCCGCTCGCCGTCGAACACGAGCAACTGGGCCTCGTGCGTGCGCCCGCGGGAAATTGCGCGACCTATACCGCGCCGAGCAATATGTACGTGAGCGCGGATCGCTTCTTCTTCTCGCTGGTTGCATCGTCCGACGCGATCTTCGCGCGGCTCGCGGTGGCCGTCGACCGGCCCGAGTGGGCCAGCGACGAGCGCTTTGCCACCAACATCCAGCGCGTCGTGCATCTGCGCGAGCTCGACCGCATGCTGTCGGACTGGTTCGCGGTGCGTCCCTACGCGGTCATCGAAAGCACGCTCGAGGCCGCCGGCATTCCGTTCAGCAAGGTCTACTCGATCGAAGACATCGAGCGCGATCCGCAATTCATCGCGCGAAAGGCCATCGTGCGACTGGCTGATCCGCACTACGGAAGCGTTCCGGCGCCATGCATCGTGCCGCGAATCACCGGGCGCGAAATGCCGGTCCCGCGAACCGGGCCTGATGTCGGCGAGCACAACGCAGAGGTGTATTCGCAGTTCGGCCTGTCTGCGAGCGAGATCGACACCCTCAAGGCCGAGGGCGTGATCTGATGATCCGAGCCGGGGAGCGGAGTCAGCGCGATCAGTAGTCCGTGAGCGGCCCATCGCGCAGGCACGGGTTGCGCTCGGACCGCGCCACGCGCCGCGCGATGTCGCGGCCGATCACGGTCTTGTGAACCTCGCTCGCACCCTCGCCGATCTGGTTGAGCTTGGCGTCGCGAAAGAAGCGCTCCAGCGGAAAGTCCTTCAGATAGCCGCGTCCGCCGGTCAGCTGGAGCGCGTCGGTGACCACTTTCATGCACAGGTCCGTCGCGTGCAGCTTGGCCATCGATGCGAAGGTCGCCGTATCGCTGTCGCCGCGGTCGTACTTCTGCGCCGCGATCCACACGAGCGCGCGAGAGGCTTCGATCTGCGTCGCCATGTCTGCGAGCATCCACTGCACGCCCTGATGCGCGTTCAGCGGCTTGTCGAAGGCGCTGCGATCCGCGGTGTAGGTCGCTGCAATCTCCACCGCACCGATCGCACGACCCAGCGCCATCGACGCGTGGCCGATGCGCGCGCGCAGCAACGCGTCTTGCGCGAGCGAGAAGCCTTCGCCTTCTTCGCCGAGCCGATGCGTCGCGGGCACACGCACGTCGTTGAACTCCAGTGATGCGATGGGCACGCCGAACCAGCCGAGCTTGCCTGCATCGGCACTCACCGTCAGGCCCGCTGCGCCCTTGGGGACCAGCAGGCCGACGAACTTCCCGCCTGCAGGATCGGCGTCGTCGATCAGGCGCGCAATCACCATCAGCCAGTCCGCGGTGCCGGCGCGCGTGATGAACTTCTTCGTGCCGTTGAGCACGTAGGAGTCGCCGTCGCGCCGCGCCGTGCTCGCGAGGGCGCGGACGTCGGAGCCGGCAGAGGGCTCGGTCAGTGCGAACGCCGTCTGGATCTCGCCCCGGCAAAGGGCCGGAAGCAGCTCGCGCTTGATAGGCTCTGAAGCGCCCGCGACCACTGCCCGGGCGGAGAGGTCGGTGCCCGTGATCATCGACGCCGACGTGCTGCACACGCGGCTCAGCTCTTCGATGATGCACACACGTGCCACCTGACGCGCATCGCTGCCGCCGTATTCGCGCGGGAAAGCCGTTGCGATGATGCCTTCACGTGCGAGCGTGCGGAAGGTGTTCCAGGCAAAGACGTCCTCGCGCGCGACATCGGCGGCCTGGGGGCCCAGTTGCTCGCGGCACAGCACTCGCAGCCGTTCAATCAACGCGCGTTCATCGGCTTCCAGAGCCTCCAGTCGATGATCGGAAAAAAGTCGGGGGAGGGTGGTCACTGCTTGTCTCCGCAGATGGTGATGTAGTCACCCATCTTCGCGTGCGCGCGAGATGCCGTCGAGACAGCGTTTCGATACGCGAAACACCGCATTGGCAAACGCTGGTGCCGTGATCTGATGAGCGACATGAACGCACCCACCAGCATCCCCACGCGGTTTCAATGCCTTCGCACGCATCAGGAGGGCGGCGGCACGCAAACGCGCCTTGAATCGATTGCCCTCGACGAGCTTTCAGCGGGCGAGTTGGTCGTGCGAACGCGCTATGCGGCATCAACTACAAGGATTCGCTGTCGCTGCTCGGCCGCGCAAAGATCGTCGAAAGCTATCCACGCGTCTGC
Source organism: Variovorax sp. 05N34 (assembly GCF_056397405.1). NCBI lineage: Bacteria > Pseudomonadati > Pseudomonadota > Betaproteobacteria > Burkholderiales > Comamonadaceae > Variovorax > Variovorax sp. 05N34. Next base: position 357,878 of record NZ_JBFTNI010000001.1, on the reverse strand, counting down.
GGCATCGAACTGGTGGGCGATGTCATCTCGGTCGCCGCTGGTGCGAACTGTTCGTTCAAACCCGGGCAGACGGTGCTGGTGCATGGCTTTCGCACCGGCATAGCGTTCGACGGTGGGTACTCCGAATACGTGCGGGTGCCCGCGGCTCATGCGATGGCGCTGCCTGCGGGGTTGAGCCCATACGAATGCGCTGTGCTGGGGGTGCCGGGCTTCACGGTCGCGATGGCACTTGATGCGTTCGAGCGGCACGGCGTGCGCGCCCAGGGTTCAACAATTGCAGTGACCGGCGCCAGCGGAGCGGTCGGTACGCTCGCAATGGGAATCCTGTCGGCAGCTGGCTATCGCGTCGCCGCCGTGACGCGCAGGCCCGAGCAGTCCGAATCGCTCCTGACGCTCGGTGCGAGCGAAATCGTCGACGCCGCCGAAGCCGCGGCATCCACCCGCGCGCTCGAGAAGCCAAGGTTCGCCGCCAGCATCGACAACGTGGGTGCAAGCGCATTGGCGTGGTTGCTTCGCAGCACTCGCGAGGGCGGATGCGTGGCTTCGGTGGGCAACGCGGGCGGCAACGCCTTCGAAGGAAGCGTGCTGCCCTTCATCATGCGCGGCATCAGTCTCTTCGGCGTGGTCGCAAACGCGAGTTGGGAAGTGCGAGAGCGGCTTTGGGAGCGCCTGGGGGCGACATGGAAGCCGAACTTCTCGGCCCTCGCGCCGCACGTGCGCGAGATCGGCCTCGAGCAGGTCGTCGAGAACGCGAGCCTGCAGCTTGACGGAAAGATTTCGGGCAGGACCCTGGTTTGCTTCGAAGCGCGGTAGCTATAGCTATTGCTTAAAGAGTCGCCGCAACCGCAGCGTCGTATTGCCCATTGATGAGGACGAACAGCATCCGGCAGGGCTTGCCGGATCGGTTTGCCCATGCGTGGTTGGTCCCTCGCTGGACGACAACGCTACCGGGCTTCAGCGCAACTTCCGAGTCATCTAGTACCAAGGTCATTTCGCCCTCCATGACGACGCCATAGTCGACCGATTCGGTACGGTGCATCATCGGGTGCGGCGAGTCGACCTTACCCGTGGAAGCCTCGGCATCGCCGATCTCGGCAAACACCTGTTTCATCCGGGCTCTGGCCTGCGCCAGCGACTCGTCGGTCTCCGGCGGAAAGTCCAGGAAGCGAATTCGCGTGCCCTGTGGCGGCGGCTGGAGAGAGAGCGGCCCGATCGTCGGGTCGGGACCGTTGCCTACCGGCGCCGGCGAGCCGGTGGTGCTCCACACCTCGTGGAAGATGGCACCGGGCACCGTGGCCAACTCCAGAACCGTGGGCAGTGGCCCGTTGGAAGAGACGACCGCTCGACCTTCGGCGTCATGGCCGGTGACGACGCGGTGGACTGCTGGAAGGGAGGGCACGGTCACGATGTCACTCCATACATGTTCGATTGCGCGGCTTGAGTCTGCATTTGCATTTCTGTCTCCTAGATGGGCTGAGCCAGAGCCATTTGCGACTCCAACATGATGCGGGTGTGCTCCTGCCTGTCGCCGTTGCTGATCTCGATCTCGCCCAGTCGGCATGAGTTCTCCACCACCATGCGGCAGCGATTCCACCTGCGTCGTTCGAATCGGCCCAGCGCATCGATGATCGAGCCCGGTGCACGCAGTTCTTCAGCGAGCACCACGGCGTCCTCCAGCCCCATGCACGCGCCGGAGGCCAGATGCGGCGTGGTCGCGTGCACTGCATCGCCGATCAGCTGCACGCGCCCGCGGTGCCACGGGAGCGGCAGCAACAGCGCTTCGAGCGGGCGATAGACGATCTGCGATTGTTCGTTGACCTGCTCCCGGATGGCAACAACCTGCGGCGCGCTGAACGCTGTCAGCAAGAACTTGAACATCTCGAGGAAATGGGCGGGATCGATCGGATCGTTGCGCGGACGGTCCTCGGTCACGAACATGTACATCTGGTCCTTGGAGACCGGGTTGACTCCGGCCTTGACGCGCGGACTCATCCACATGCGCGTGCACCTCACATCAGGCGGGCACGGCACCACGGCTCGCCATACGGCCTGCCCCGTGTAGCGTGGTGCCGGTGCATGCGGGAACAGTGTTTTTCGCACCTTGGAATAGAGTCCGTCGGCCCCCACGACCAGGTCGTACGTGTCGCTCGTGCCATCGGTGAAGCCGACGTGCACACCGTTCGCGTCCTCTGTGATCGATGTGAAGCTGCATCCCAGGCGTACCGTCGTGCCGCTGGCGCGGGTTGCCTCTGCCAAGATCCTGGCCAGCACCGGACGCATGATCGCGCCATTGCCGGGCACCTCGGGACCGGCGACGCGTGGCGTCGGAACCGTGGCCAGCAATTCGCCGATTGACGAGTAAACCTCGGCCCCGTCACCAGCGAAACCCTCTTCGAGGAATCGGTCGAGAATGCCCAGCGTGCGAAAGACGCGCAAGGTCGGCCCTGTGATGCTGATGCCTGCGCCGTACGAGCGCCAACCCGAATCGATCTCAACGAGGTCTACGCGCAAGCCCAGTTTGCACAGTTCGATCGCCGCAGCCATGCCAGAGAAGCCGCCGCCGACGATGAGCACTTTTTCATTTCGAACGCTCATTGCACTGTCTCCTATTAATATGAATTTGTTTCAGCCGCGCAGTGCTGTCCGGCCGCCGAGGGTTTCTGCAACCCAGTCCGCGATGTACGCGCCCGCGTTCGATGGGTTGTCGACGCTGGAGTGCTGGACGCCGCCTTCCCGGTCGGTGAACACCTTCAGCTCTCGCCTGGGACTGTTGATCAGCTGGTCGTAGGTGCGCTGCGCCCAGTGCAGCGGAATCTGCGAATCCTTCTCGCCGTGCGTGACGAGAAAGGGCACCTTGATACGTTCGACCACGCCATCCAGGTGGACGTTCTCGGCAATGCGCAGGAACTCCTCCTGATCGGCCGCGCCCCATACCCAGTGAACGTGGTCCCAGTAGTGCGGGACCGGCAAGTTGCCCTCACGGGCGATGCGCCGCCGCTGTACGTCACGCCAGTCGTGATTGGCGCCCCACACGACACCGCATGCGAAGCGCGGCTCGTAGGCCACGGCGCGGGGGCAGTAGTAGCCGCCCAGCGACACACCCTGGCAGCCGATGCGCCGCGGGTCGACGTCGTCGCGGGCTTCGAGCCAATCGACCACGCGCCTCGCCCAGGTCTCGCAGTCGAAGACTGCGGGCATGCCCTGCAAACGCAGCGCCTCACCCGTACCAGGTTGATCAACCAAGAGCGACGAGACGCCACGGCGTGCCAGTTCGCGCGGCAAGCCCACGTGTAGCAGCATCTCTTTTGTCGAATCCAGCCCGTTGAGTTGAACGAGCACCGGCGCCTTGCCTGGCACGCCTTGCGCGGGCACGAAGAGCGCCGCGATGTGTGATTGCCTGTAGGGAATCTCGACCCTGCGGCAATCTTCGCCCGTCAGCTCGATGCCGCGCATGAAGAGGGTCAGATAGCGCTTGTAGAGGTCCAGCCTGCCGGGCGCGTCGCGGCCTTGCAGGCGCTCGGCAGTCAACAGGTAGATGGCAGCGCGGCTGTATTTCTCGCCGGCGGAAATCAGCCGGCCTCGGGCCTCATCCTCATCGGCCAGCGCGCAGAGCTTGTCGGCCATGCGCGACCAGGTTTCGCGAAATGCCTGGGTGCCGGCTGCATCGGGGGCTTTCGCGGCCTCCTGCAGCGGTGCGCACATCTCTTCGATCTCGCCGATCTTAGCGCCCATCTCAATGGCGATGTCGACCGAGAGGTTCCAGACGTAATTGGTTGGGAAGTACTTGAACATCGGGGCGAAGTCTGATCGCCGTCGATGCATCAGTAAAATTTGTTGGATCGATCCGCTTCATTTGCGGCACTGATAGACCTGAGCCTTGCAGCGCTCAGCGCATGCCGATGCTGTTGTCTCTGCGATAGCGGCCAGGCGAAACACCAGCCCAGCGCTGAAAGGCGCGCGAGAAGGCCTTCTCCGATGCATAGCCTGCGGATTCGGCCGCCGCTCTGACGTCGGCTCCGCGCACCAGCCGATCCGCCGCGAAGGCCAGGCGGATGCGGAAGAGAAAGTCCATCGGCGTCGCGCCGACGAGCAATGCAAAGCGGGCCGCGAAGCGCGTGCGCGACATGCCCACTTCGCGCGCGAGAGCGTCGACGGTCCATGGTCTCGCGATGGACTCCTGCATCAGAAGGAGGGCGCGCCCGATCTGTCCGTCGGACATGGCCTTGAACCAGCCGGGGCCGACCGCAGCCATCGATTCGAGATGCGCGCGCAAGGCTTGCGCGAGAACGATCTCGGCCATGCGGCACACGGTGAAGCCCGACCCTGGTGCGGCACCGATGAATTCGTCCAGAAGCAACTGGTACGCCGATGCAAGAACGGGCAACAGACCCATCTGCTCGGCGCGGACATGAATCAGGTTGGGCAGCCCCGCGAGCAGCGGGCTGCGTCCGAAGTTCGGCGAGGCGAGGATGCCTGCCGTGATCGTCGCACCCTCGTCGCCGCCGCCCCAGAGGACCTCGCCGGTGCCGGGCGGTCCGTCGGCGCGCGAAGTCCATTCCGAAGAGCTGCCCGCGGCAAGCACGGTGGCCATGTCGACCGGCGGCACGCCGGGATCTGATGCCAGCACATGCGCATCGCCGTGCGGCAGCAGCACCAGGTCGCCCCGGCCCACGTTCACCCAATCGCCGGATCCGACCTTGAGCCAGTAGTGGCCTTGGGCACCCAGCCGGAAAGGAATGCCATCCACCTTGCTCTTTGACAACGCATACGGCGCGGTGAGGCGAAAGCGGACCGCGATCGCCATGCTCACCTTCAGGGTGCCGAGAAGCTCGCTCAGAGGATCCATGTGTTGCTGCGCATGCGAGGCCGGATTCTGCACCGCGCAGGACGAGCTGCAACCTTTTCGGGGGGCGCGGCCATTGCCGGTACGGGTGTCCGGACGGTAACTTCGCCGACGCTGATCAAGGAGACGACATGCCACACACATCGACCTTGCGCCACTTTTGTCCGCGGTGCATGGACTTCCACACCCACTTCATGCATCCCGAGGTCTTTGAGATGACCAAGGATGCCAGCGTCGCGACAGGCTTTGGCGCGGTGAAGGTGCCGCCGGACAACCCGGTGTTCCGCTGCCTGTACGAGCCAGAATTGCAGATTGCCGAGATGGATGCGCGCGGCATCGACGTCAACGTCATATCGTCCTGCGACGTGATCACCAGCCGTTCGTGGGCCGAGCCCGAGGCGGAACTGCATATGACCCGGCTCGTCAACGACATGGCGGCAGATTGGGTGGCGCGCTACCCGCAGCGCTTCGTCGGGTCTTTCGCAGTGCCGTTGGGCGACATGGACCAGGCTCTGAGCGAACTCGAACGTTCGGTCGCAATGGGCCTGAGGGTCCTCAACCTGCCGAGCAACTATCGCGGGGCATATCTCGGTGAGCAACGCTATGCCGACCTGTGGGCGACCGTTGCGGAACTGGGCCTCGTCACCTTCATCCACCCCGACGGCGTGCGCGAACCATGGTTCCAGAACTACGCGATGTGGAACTCGATCGGCCAATCCATCGAGGAAGTCAAGGTGATGAGCTCGATGATCTACGAGGGCGTCATCGATCGCCACCCCGGCCTCAAGGTGGTCATGGCTCACGGGGGCGGCTACATGCCGCACTACATGGGCCGGCTCGATCGCAACGTGTCCGACAAGCCCTATACCGCGAAGAATCTGAGCAAGTTGCCGAGCGAGTACCTGCGCGACTTCCACTACGACAGCTGCGTCTACGACATCAGGACGCTCGAACTGCTGATCGAGCGCGTCGGCGCGGATCGTGTCGTCATGGGTGGCGACTACCCGGTGGCATCGCAGAACCCGGTGGAGATCATCGGCAAGGTCGGCGGTCTGTCGGACGAGGACCGGCACGCCATCCTCGCCGGCAATGGGCTGCGCCTGCTGGGCCGGGATGGTTCACCTGGCGGGGCGGTCGAAGATCAGGGTCTTGAGCAAACAGCGGCGTGAGCCTCAAGGTGAAAACAATGAGACAACTGGAACTGCGCAACAGATGGTGGCTGGTCGCGGCCTCTTTTTGCGCCATGTACATCGGCGCCGGAACGATGCTCTATGTCCTGGCGGTGTTTCTTCAGCCCGTGACACAGGACCTGGGCATCTCCCGCAAGACTTTCTCCACCGGCATCCTGGTGGCCAGCATCGCAATGGCGTTGGCCTGTCCGCCGCTGGGGTTGGCGCTGGACCGCTGGGGGCAACGCAAGGTGCTGCTGCCGCTGATTGCGGCCAGCGCGCTCGCCGCGGCCGCCCTTTCCTCGCTGACAGCATCGGTGCCGCACATCCTCGGCCTGTTCGCCCTCTGGGGCGTGCTCGCTGCGGGTGTCTCGCCGGTGCCGTTCGCACGAGCCCTCAGCGAGCGCTTTCATAGCAAGCGGGGGCTTGCGTTGGGGATCGCCATCTGCGGCGCCGGCTTTGGCACGGTCTCGGTCCCGCCGATCATGGCGGCGCTGATCCAGAGCCAAGGATGGCGCAACGGTTTTCTCATCTACGGCGCGGCGATCGCTGTCTTGGCGTTGATACCGGTCGCGTTGGTGATGCGTGGCGAAGAGATGCGGGACGCAACGCAGCGGCCAGAGGGAAGGTCGGATCTGGAAGGCCTGAGCCTTTCACAGGCCCTGAAGACACGCCGCTTCTGGATCCTGCTGGCCGCGTCGTTGCTCGGCATCATCGCGATCAACGGCTGCGTCAGCCACATGACGGCGCTGCTGATCGATCGCGGCCTGCCGATTGCCAAGGCGACCGTCGCGCTGTCCCTCGTTGGCGTCGGGGCGATCGTCGGGCGCCTGATGTGCGGCTGGATGCTGGACCGCATTCAAAGTTCGCGTGTGGCGATCCTGTTCTATGCCTTCCCGGCGCTCGGCGTGACGTTGCTCGCCAGCGGCGGTGCGGTGCCGACACCCTTCATCGCCGCCCTCCTGCTGGGCCTGGGCGTAGGTGGCGAGGTGGACATGCTGGCCTACTTCACCGGTCGCTACTTCGGAATGCGCGCCTTCGGGAGGATCTATGGCCTGCTGTTTGCACTCTTCTCCGTCGGCGGCGGTATGGGCCCATTCCTGAGTGGCGTCGCATACGAGATCTACAAGTCGTACAGCCAGGTCTTCGTGGTCTACCAAATCGCGCTGCTGGCCGCCGCCGCGCTGGTGTGGTGCCTGGGGGCCTACCGCTACGCGGCAGGCGGACCGCACGAGCAAGCCGCTGCGAAGGGCAGCGAGGCGACGGCTGCCGCCCCGGCCTAGGGCCGCACGGCCTGCTGTTCGACCACCCGTCGAAGCAATGAGCGGATCCATGTCAGCAGCGGGTCCTCTTCGCGATACCTGTGCCACTGCACCACCACCTCGACCGCGGGCAGATTGACGGGGCAGGGCAGTACGCGCAATGGCAGTGATCGGGCCGCCGCCGATGCAAGCCGTGTTTGAAGCAGGGCGATGCGCGGCGTGCCGACCACGAAGCGCGGTATCAACGTGAAGCCCGGCACCGTGACTTCGCAACGGCGGCGGTCCTTCAAGGCAGCCACACCGTTGTCCGGTGCGCCTCGGTAGGCGGCCACGTGGCCCATCTGGTAATACTGGGCTTCGGTGAGCTCCGTCTCGACCTCCGTGTTCTGGTCCCACGCGATGCACGACAGCGTGTCCTGAAACAACGGCTCCAGGGGTTGCGACCGGGCTGCGCGAAACGCAGGACACACCAGCAGGTCGACATCGCCGCGTTCGAGACGCTCGACCGATTGCGTTCCAAGACGCGCGATCTCGATCTGGATGTGCGGCGCCTCCGACCAACACAGTCGCATGGCTTCCGTCAGCAGAACCTCGATCACATAGTCGGAGGCATCAATCCTGAGCGTTCTGCGCGCGCTCTGGGCATCGAAGTCCGCATGCACGATGGTGAAGGCCTGCAGGCGCAGGGTCACGTCGCGCAGAGGCTGCGTCAGGCTCTGGGCCAATGGCGTCAGCACCATGGTCTTGCCGACCTGCACCAGCAGTTCGTCGTCGAAGTGCTCCCGCAGGCGGCCGAGCGCGCAGCTGGTGGCGGGTTGACTCAGGTTGAGGCGCTCCGATGCAGAGCTGACGCTTCGTTCGGTCAGCAGCGAGTCCAGCACGATGAGCTGGTTCAGGTCGAGCTTCTTGTATCGCATGGGAGGCGTCGCTCAGTGGACTTGTGCTGCCGCTTTCGTGGGCGGCACGTCAGCGACAGAGGCCTGCAGTCTCTGGGTGAACCAGGCAATCAACGGGTCGTGCTCCTGGAAGCGATGGCATTGAATGATCTCTTCGACCACCGGCAGCTTGACCGGACAGGGCAGAACGCGCAGCGGCGCCGATGCGGCCACCTGCCTCGCCAGACTCGCCTGCACTGTCGCGATGAGCGGGGTTCCCTCGAGAAATCGCGGCAGCAGTGAATAGTGCGCCACCGACACCTCGATGCGTCGCTTGTCGCCGGCCTTGCCGGACATGTGCTCCTTCGCTGCGCCTTCGAGGCCGCCGCTCCAGTCGGTGGCTACGTGGCCCGCCTGGAAGAACTCGGCGCGAGTCAGGCTCTCGCCGATGTTGTGGTTGCCGCGCCAGGTCACGCATGCGTAGCCGTCACGAAACATCGAGACCGTGGGGTGCTTGGGCGACACCCATGGCCTGGGCGCAATCACGAAGTCGAGTTCGCCCTTGTCGAGGCGGTCCCGCGAATGAATGTCCAGCGGGGCGAACTCGAAGACGAGTCGCGGTGCGGCTTGGGCACACTCGGCAACCACATGCGGCAGAAGTTCAGTCAGCAGATAGTCGGATGATTCGATGCGCAGCGTGCGCGACACCGTCGCGGGATCGAAGGTCGGTCTGACGGCGATCACTCGATCGACCTGGCGCAGCAAATCACGCAAGGGCGCGACCATGGCCTTGGCCGCGGGCGTCAGCACCATCTTGCGTCCCTCGCGCGCCAGCAACGGGTCACCAAAGAATTCGCGCAATCTCGCCAACGCGAAGCTGGCTGCGGGTTGGCTCAGAAAAACTCTCTCGGCAGCGCGCGAAACGCTGCACTCGTCGAGCAGCGCATTGAGCACCACCAGATGGTTGAGGTCGAGCCGATCCAGGCGCTTCGGATTCTTTGAGCTATTTGCCATATCAATGGGTGCAATTTACAGGTCTAGTTTTTCTTTTGCACTGGGGTTACCCAGAATCCAGCCCGCAGACCATCAAACGGAGACATCGCATGTCGACAATCAAAGCATCTGAATTGGCCTACTGCCGCGTTCAGGCACCCGACCTGGCCATAGCGGAACAGTTTCTCGTGGACTTCGGCCTGAGCGTTGCAGATCGCAGACCGGGACGCATCTACCTTCGCGGGTCGGACCCGCACTCCTACTGCTACGTGGTGGAGGAGGGCCAGTCGCGCTTCCTGGGCCTGGGCCTGCAGGCCAAGTCACTGGAAGACCTGCAGGAGCTGGCGCAAACGATGCAGTCCAGAGTCGAATCCCTCGACGCGCCTGGCGGCGGCCAGCGCGTTCGCCTCGTCGAGCCCAATGGCTACGAGGTCGATGTTGTCTTCGGCATCGCGCCGACTGAGCCCTTGGCGGTGCCGCGCCAGGAGATGAATTCCGTCGCTCACCCCCTTCGTCGCGCTGGCGAACTGTATCGACTGCGACGGGGCGGCCCGACGCCGCTCAGGCGTCTTGCCCACCTCGTGCTCGTCTCGCCCAGATTCCAGGAAACGATGGAATGGTTTCGGGGCGTCCTCGGCTTCATTCCTTCGGACAACATCACCGCCGGGCCAGCGAGGGCGATGGTCGGCTCGTTCATGCGCGTCGACTGCGGCGACGACTACGTAGACCATCACACGGTGGCCGTCGTCGCAGGGCCGCGCGCAGGCTTGCAGCACTTGTCCTTCGAATCGCAGGATGTCGATGCTGTGTTGAGCGATCACCACTACCTGCGCTCGCTCGGACGCTACGACCAGCTATGGGGAGTGGGGCGCCACCTGCTGGGCAGCCAGGTCTTCGACTACTGGATGGACCCCTTCGGCATTCCTCATGAGCACTGGGCTGATTCCGATCGCCTCAACGCCGATGCGTCCGCCAACGAGTGGGACATTCATGAAGGCCTCGTCAACCAATGGGGCGATCCGCCGCCCGAGCGGTTCACGACGTGTGTGCATCCTTGAGGAATCGGACCTGATGCCCGAGATCAAGCGATACCGCGAATGGGTCGCCCGCACGCGCGGCCTTATGCTCGACGACTACGACGCGCTTTGGCGCTGGTCGATTGCCGATGTGGGTGTCTTCTGGCAGAGCGTCTGGGACTATTTCGATCTGCGCTCGCCGACGCCGCACCGGCAGGCACTGGGCGATAACGTCATGCCGGGCGCCAAGTGGTTCGAGGGGGCTCGCTTCAACTACGCACACCACGTGTTCCGCCACGTCGAGCCTGCGCAGCAAGGAGGCCATCCGGCCATTGTGAGCCGCAACGAACTAGGACAAGACAGGACCCTTGCCTGGCCCGAGCTTCGGCAACAGGTGGCCGCGCTCGCGTTGTTCCTGCGGGATCGCGGGGTCGAGCCTGGCGATCGCGTTGCGGCCTACATGCCGAACGTGCCGGAGACCATCGTCGCCTTCCTGGCAACCGTGAGCGTCGGTGCAATCTGGAGCGTCTGCGCACCCGACATGGGCACCGGCTCGGTGCTGGACCGGTTTCGCCAGATCCAGCCCAAGGTGCTGATCGCCTGTGATGGGGTGCGCTACGCGGGCCGCAGCCTCGATCGAAGCAACACGGTCCGAGAGTTGCGCGCGGGACTGCCTACCGTGGAGCAGGTGCTGGTGCTGCGCTCCGGGCTCTCGACGGGAGGCGATCTCGATGCGCATGCGGACTTCGGACAGGTCACGATGCGCGACGACGATGAGACCGCCACCTTCGAGCCCCTCTGGCTGCCCTTCGATCACCCGTTGTGGATCGTGTATTCCAGTGGAACCACGGGAGTGCCCAAGGCCATCGTGCACGGACACGGCGGCACGGCGCTCGTGCAACTTGCAGCGCTCGCGCTGCACAACGATGTCGGTGCGAGTTACGCGCCCCACCATCTGAGCGAACGCTATCACTGGTACAGCGCCACCGGCTGGATCATGTGGAACGCCCAGGTGGGTGGTTTGCTTCTCGGCACCACCTGCTGCATTTACGACGGCAGTCCAAGCGGCACCAAGGATGCGCCCGACTGGGGCGTGCTGTGGCGCTTCGCCGCCGAAACGGGTGTGACATTCTTCGGTGCGGGTGCTGCGTTCTTCGCCAGCTGCATGAAGTCCGGTCTTGACCTTGGAACTTGCGGTGACCTGAGCCGTGTGCGTGCGTTGGGCAGTACGGGTTCGCCGCTTGGAGAAGACGCGCAACGCTGGGGCACGGACCAGTTTTGCGCTCTGAACTCTGATGGACCCGAGATCTTTTGGTGCAATCTCTCCGGCGGTACCGACTTCGCAGGCGCCTTCATTGGATGCAACCCCGAGTTGCCCCAACGTCCTGGCGTCATGCAGTGCCGGCTACTGGGTTTCGCGGTCGAGGCGTGGGACGAGTCGGGCCGGTCATTGACGGGGCAGGTGGGCGAACTCGTCTGCACGCAGCCGGCACCGTCGATGCCGCTGTTCTTCTGGGGCGACACGGACGGCGCGCGCTATCAAGCGAGCTATTTCGATACTTATCCGCCTGGCCACGGCCGCAACGGCGGGCGCGGTGCCGTGTGGCGGCACGGCGACTGGATCGAGATCCTCCCGGATGGTGGCTGCATCATCTACGGCCGGAGCGACGCGACGATCAATCGTCATGGCCATCGCATGGGCACGAGCGAGATCTACCGAGCGGTCGAGGCACTGCCTGAAATCGTGGACAGCCTGGTCGTTGACCTCGAATACCTGGGTCGCCCCAGCTACATGCCGCTCTTCGTGGTCCTGCGTGCCGACCATGTACTCGACGACGCGCTCGAGGCGCGTATTCGAGGCGCGATCCGCGATGTCTTGTCGCCTCGCTTTGTTCCGGACGAGATCTTCGAGGCGCCGGCCGTGCCGCGCACCCTCTCGGGAAAGAAGCAGGAGCTTCCACTCAAGAAGCTGCTGCTGGGTCATCCGCCTGCGCAGGTGTTCAACGCCGACGCGATGGCCAATCCAGAGTGCATCGCCTGGTACCGCGACTTCGCATCGAAAGTCGCGCCGACAACGAATTGAAATTTTCTCGAGACCGAACGTCGCGGCATGGTGCCGCGTGTCGAGAGGCCGAGCGTTTTGGAGAGATAGATGAAGCTGAAAGGGCAATGCGCCATCGTGACCGGCGCAGCAACCGGCATCGGACTTGCTGCTGCCAGGCGATTGGCTGAGGAGGGCGCTTCCGTCGCTATCGCCGACATCAAGGGGCATGAGGCTGCTGCAGCCGGCCTGAGGGCCGAGGGCCTCGACGTTGATGCGATGACGGCGGATGTGTCGAGCGATGACAGCGTTGCAGCGCTGGTGGCAGGCACGATGGAGCATTGGGGCCGCATCGACATCCTGGTGAACAACGCCGCGATCGCGTCCGGGCTGAAGCCCGGCCCGTTCGAGCAGAAGACATCCGAGGACTGGCTTCGCGTGTATGACGTGAACGTGGTTGGCATCTTTCGCATGTGCCGCGCGGTCTCGCCTCACATGCGCGCCGCAGGTTCGGGACGGATCATCAATCTCAGTTCGGGCACTGCCTTCAAGGGCACGCCGGGGCTCATGCAGTACGTCGCCAGCAAAGGTGCCATCATCTCGATGACCCGTGCCCTCGCAAGCGAATTCGCGCGCGACAACATCCTGGTCAACGCGGTCGCGCCCGGCTTCACGCTTTCCGAGAACGCCGCGGCGCAACCTGAACTTCGTCCCTACTCGGAAGCGGCGATCGCGACCAGGCTGATCAAACGTGACGCCTACCCCGCCGATCTTGCCAATGTCATCTTCTTTCTTGCGAGCCAGGATGCGAGCTTCATCACGGGACAGGTGGTCGCTGTCGACGGCGGGTCCGTATTTCATTGAAAAGGGTGCACGATCGGTCGAGCTTCGCATGCTGTACCGCAACACCGTCTCTTCGGCAAACGCGCGGTCTTGCTCCATTGAGGTGGCCGATGTCAGCCCAACGGCTGGACGTGATGGTGCAGCGGCGCAAGACGTAGGTTTTCGACTCGAGTCTTGCCGCCCGAAATGACCTTAAAGACCACAATCGGCCCATGAGCCGACGTCGGATCCGTCAGCAGGCAATGACCACTTCACGACAGCAATCGGTCATTGCTGATCGGATCCACTCGGTTCCAGCCTCCATCAACATCGCCAAGCCGCAGCGGGGCTATCTCAATGCCTTCACCGTCGGCGGATTCCATTTGCCAGTCAGTGCGTCCCCCCTCGGCGAGTAGAGGCGCATCGTCAAATTGAACGTGCCCTTGGGCGCCGGCAGCCAATTCGCTTCGAGGTCTTTGCCAGGGCTCTCGTTCTGGAAGTAGAGGTCCAACGACCCGTCCGCGTTGGTTGTGAAAGGCATCCAACTGCTCAGAGCAAACCGATCCAGCCCGTTCGCCACCTGAAAGCCTTCGTCGTCATAGAGCGTGATCGACCAGAAAGCATTCACCGGCGGTGTCGCGCCCTTGTCGAAGTGGATGGTGTACTTGTTAGCGCCGGAGAGCGGCTTGCCGGCATCATCCATGATGTTCAGTGGATAGATCGCATCCTCTGGCAGGTTGGCGCCGAGGCCGACCTGGGCCACGATGGCTCGCTTCAGGTAGTAGGTGCCGTAGACGCCCATGGTGTCAGTGTTCATCGACCAGCCATTGGCGACACGGGCCAGGGTCGCGACCTTCCACGCCATCAACTCCTGGGCGGCGGCAGGCGCACCGGCGAGCGCCTTTTGCACCTCGGGAGCGAGCCGGTCGAAGTCGAAGGGCTTTCCTGGCTCGAGACCGATGTGTTTCATCCGGGCGACGATCGGCTGGTCGGTGAGGTGCGGCGGGTGCAGCTTCATTAGCTCCGCCGCATAGGCGAAGTAGCTGGCGGCCGGCATGCTGTCGACCTGCGTCTTCGGCGGTTTCTTCATGTCAACGCTGGGGTCGATTTTCACGGGGGTGGCGGCATTCGGCTTTCCGCGGTTCGATAGCGGGCTGACGGTATAGCCGGCCTGAATTTCGTGTACCGCGGCGTAGTCCGAGGGACCGTCGGTGCGGGTGCGACCGATGATCCAAACGTACGGAGTTGGCGCCGCGATCTGGGTGCATCCCTCGGGCACGCTGCCGCTCCAGCCGGGCGGCGTAACCAGAAAGCTGCTCGCCTGGGTGCCTGTGGTGCGCCACCCGGGCGAGGCGAAGACGTCTGACCACATATCAAGCATCGGCAGCAAATAGAAGCGCCCGGCAGTGTCCGGCGCAGTGACGATCAGGGCCTCCTTCGTCAGATCCAGCCAAGCAATGGAGTAGAGGGTGTCGAAGTTCGGCCGCACCACGGCCCTGAAATCTGCGGGCGGATAAGCCGGCACGTTGACGAAGGTGTTCGTCGGCCCCTTGCCGAACTGCTTGCCCGCTTCGATGTTGGTGCATTGCAGGCGGGTGAGGTCCATGGTCACCAGCGGATAGCAATAGACATAGGCATCGACTGCAATTTCTTGGGCGTCCTGCTCCGAAATAGACTTAGAAGTCATCGTGATCCTCTTCAAGAAGCTGCCCTGAGGGCCGCGGCGTTGGGCTTCCAAAAGTCTTGATCGCTTTTCGACCGTCGGCAGGCAGTCGGGCTGGTGCTGCCCGCGCAGTGTGCGTGCAATTTTCCATTTTGAATAGACGCTGATGGCGATGGCGCGCGACCTTCGCCTTCGCACACGAGCTGTGATGCCGTGCCGGGAGCGCGTGCGGAGGGGGCCAAAGAATAACCGGGCTGTCGACCCCAGTTCAGGGCTTGCGCTCCATAGAGCGAAGCCTATAGTGCTGCACCTTGGGCATGCCCTTGTCGGCGACCGCCGTCGTTTCGAGCATCAGCGGAGCCCAGGCTCGTCTTTCGCCGCGCACTCGAGTCTTCCGTACTGCGGCAGATCTTGGAGATCGAGCTATGGAAGACCTGGTTCCTTCGGCAGCGTCAGGCCAAAGTCGCAGGTTTGCGCATTGGGTGGCCGCCTGCGCAACAACCGCAATCGGATTGATGCTGACATCGATTCCCGCATCGGCTGATCAAAACGTAAACGAGAGTTCCGGCGGCAGCTCGCGCAAAGGCCCGCCAACATTACTCGTGACGCCTCCGCTATTCCTCGAGCTACTGCAAGGATTCAGTTGCGTTGTCGCGAACATTGGCACCGTACCTCAGCAGGTCACCATGACCTTCCACACAGAACTAACCGTGGCTGAGCATCCAATTCCAGATCACGTTAGCACCTTCACCCTGCAGCCGGGCTCCGTTGCTGGCGACGGAATCACCCCCGGGCACCAGGTCTTACCGGTGGCGAACTACTGCAAGTTCGAATCGAGGGACACCAGCATCCTCCGGGCGAGTGCGTCTATCAGTGACGGTGGTCACGTTCTCTATAGCATCGGTGGCCAGTGAACACTGTCTTGCGCAGCAGCCCGCCACAGAGCCAGGTCACAGGCAGAGCCAAATCGGATGTTGCATCAATGCTGAATTGACGCATCCAGCATGTGCGACCGATGCGTATCTAAAGAATTTTTACCGCTATTGAGATGCGTCCCGACTCGACTTACGCCGCAGATTCGAGCCGATACCCAGCCGCGACGATTCAGATGGAGTGCGAATCATGGAAGACCTTTATTCTCCCGCAGCGCGACGCATAAGCCGCAGGTTCCCTAGGTGGGTAGCCGCCTGCGCCGCGGCTGCAATCGGACTGATGGTGACATCGATTTCCGCATCGGCCGACCAGAATGAACCCGAGAAAGGAAGAAACGGCAAACGGGCACCGACAGTTCTGGCGACGCAGCCATTCTTCCTCGCGATCAACGAAACTGCCTCGTGTGCGTACGTGAACGTGGGCACTGTGCCTTTGCAAGTGACCCTCACCTCTCACTTCGAGGGAACTGACCACGTTGGAGCCTTCGTAGCCACTCCAGGGCCAAACGTTGGCAAACTTCCCTTAAACATCTCTCAGCCAGGGTTGGTCTACTTCAAGTTCGAATCGACAGACATCAGCATGCTGAAGGCCGATTGCTTTGTCGGGCGCAACGGCTACTTTGGAAGCATTCTTCAAGCCATACCAGCAGAGTAGCGCGGCCAGTGAGATCGGCGACGTCGCCGCATAGCAAGCGGTAGGGCGCCATCTACGCTGCCCTTGGATTACTGGTCATCAATGGCATGGCAGCCATGAAGAAGGCCACCCACTGCCATCGCCCGCGTTCGGAACGCCAGTAACAGCTATGCAGATGGAGGCGGTCGCACCCTGCTGAAGATAGGTGCTCGGGACATTTGACAAAAAATTGAGGCGGTTCCACGTACGTGGCTGTGCGTGTGCATACGTATGGTGCGAGGCTTGGGGGAAGCCAAGAATGCTGCCAGCAAGTCCGCGCGCGGCGTTGCCGGCCGCAATGTTCAAGCGAACGCGCCGTCGACGCGGCGTCAGGAGCACCCATGTCCGACCATATAGATGGGCCACGATCCATTGGTGATCCCTCCATCGACATGACCGATCTGTTCGGCTTCAGGAGCCCGCAGAACCCGGAACGGACCGTCTTTGCCGCCGACGTGTTTCCCTCGGCGGGAAGCAGCGCGATGTTTAGCGATGCCGCCGATCATTCCATCGTCGCACGACGTGTGACAGTTGCCGGCCTCGGCGACGCCGCAAAGTTTCAGTCTGGCGACCGGGAATTCCGCTTCAGTTTCCGCTTCGGCCGCCTCGATATGCAGCCGGGCGGAAAGCCGATCCAACGGGGGAGCTGCACCTTGCCGGATGGGCAAAAGTTGAGCTTCGTCGTCAACGACGAAAAAGGCGCGACGACACCTGACGGAACATTCCGCGTGTTCGCAGGGCTGCGCTCCGATCCGTTCCTTCTGGCTTGGCTGGTCGGCGAGGACGATCTGAAGCCATTCGTGAATATCCTCGAGCACGACAACGTGCTGAGCTTCCTGGTCGATTTCGACACACTTCGTGTGCTCGATCCAGCCCAGGGGTCCCTGTTCGGGGTCATCGCCGAAACGACACCGATCCCCCGGGCCCGCGGTGTCGTCGGCCATCCGCCGCCGCGCTTCGACTGGGTCGGCCGCACCGAGCAAACCAATGTCCGGCTCAACAACCCGGGGTTGAAGGATGTCGAAGATCTGCGCGACTTGTGGAACCAGCAGACGCCCTTCGCGATTTCGCCCCAGTTCGCGCCGGTCTTTCGCCAGCGCCTGTTCGACAGCCTCCAGCAATATGATCTGCGCGACGGCAAGGCCGACTGGTCGACGGCCCAGTTGAACGCAAGCGCGAATGTCTTTCTCGACGATTTCATGCTGATCGATGTGGCCAAGCCGACGACCGACACGAGTTTTCTGGAGATCGAGAAGAGCACGCTCAATGGCCGCCCGTACCAGACTGGCGGCGGCAGAACCATCAATGCGCACGACATTGACATTTTGCTGACCTGGATCGTGAATCGCGATCGTGAACCGTTGCACGGTGGCGCCACCCGCGCGACTCAATTGGGGCTCAATACCTTCCCCTATCTGGCGCCTCCGAATGCCGAACTGCAGACAGTGGCGGACTCGGTGGAACTCAATGCGTCGGCTGACAAGGTCTGGGCCCTGATCGGTCCGTTTGGCGCAGCCTGGCATCCGTTGATTGCCAACATCCGCTTGACCGGCTCCGGGGTCGGCCAACTGCGAACGGTGGAGACGATCGACGGCAAACGCATGGTGGAGCGACTCGACGCCATCGATGATTTCCGTCGCGAGTACCGATATTCGGGCATCAGCGGTGTGGAAGCCTCGAACTACACCGGCGTTCTGGATGTGACGCCCAAGGGCAGCGGCAGTTCGGTGAACTGGCGCGTGCAGTACCTTTCGGACGGTCAGCCAACCATCATCATCAAGACCATCGTCGCCACGTTGCAGAAGGTCGGGCTCGAGAGCCTGAAGAAGCGGTTCGCGTGACCAAGATGAATCCACAGACCGAATCCCGTGCGTCGTGGCACTCGGGCCCGACCTGATCAGCGCAATCAACTGAAATGCGCAAGCCACTCGCGCTCTCCCTGATGTGGTTCGGTTGCGCGGCCGGTGGTTGCGCCGTGGCACAGGAGTCTGTGTCGCAGCCGGCGACCAACGTGCGTTTCGATAGCTGGCTTTCGTATCAGCGCAACACTGACGACAGCGGGCAATGGCTGTACCAGCCCCGCTTTTATATTCCTTTCCAACTCTCCGGCGGCTGGACATTCACGCAGCGCATCGACCTGCCGTTGACCTACACGAACGCGGCGGGCACGGACAACTCTTCCGGCGGATGGAAGGCCGGAATCAACGACTGGTTTGTCGAAGAGATCTTTACCTCGCCCGATTTGGCCCCGAACCTGAAGGCGTGGGCGAGTGTGCGTCTCGTGTTCCCGACCGGTGGGGCCAGCCCGTTCGGCTCGCAGCAGTATCAATGGGCGCCGGCGGTGAGCGTGGTCTACGCGATGCCTGAGCACGGCATCACGATCAGCCCGGTGGCGCGCTACTTCATGAGCTATCACGCGACCTCCTCCAGCGCGGCACAGGTCAGAAATCTGGATCTCTATCCGATCGTCACCTTTGCCCTGCCCAACAACTGGTCGCTGGTCACCTGGCCCGAGAACGGCATCAGCTACAACCAGGAGACGCGCAAGTGGTTGGTGCCCCTCGACCTTATGTTGCTCAAGCGGCTATCGAAGACGACCGAGTTCGGCTTCGGCGCTGCGTATGCGTTCACCAAGGACAACCCGCTGTACCGGTATGTCGTCTACGGTCGCCTGACCTTCTTTTTCTGATACGCCGAAACAATCCGATATCCATCGAAGGAGATCACCATGCGCGAAACAGTATCGAACACACGCTGGACGAGGACCGTGCTGGCTGCATTCATTGGTGGCTTGTGTGCCTCCGCTGCCTTG
The DNA here is from genome assembly GCF_056397405.1 of Variovorax sp. 05N34. Taxonomy (NCBI): domain Bacteria; kingdom Pseudomonadati; phylum Pseudomonadota; class Betaproteobacteria; order Burkholderiales; family Comamonadaceae; genus Variovorax; species Variovorax sp. 05N34. The sequence continues at coordinate 338,777 of NZ_JBFTNI010000001.1, read as the reverse complement.
CTCGTCCCGCTTGCCACCGCGCAGACATCTCCAGATTCCGTCATCTATCTGAATCAAGCATGGTCGCAGGCTGATCGGGAAACCTACTACCAGATAGAGCAAGGCTCCCAGATCATCTCTTATGACATTTTTTTGGGCCTTGAGGTCGCAGGCAGCGAAGAGATGTTCCGCTCCGATGCCGTCAGTGAACGCTACGGCCTGATCGCACAGGCTCCGAACCCACGGACCAATCCGGATGCGTTACCGATCGGCTTGACCAAAACAGTCGTGACGCAAGGCCGCTGGAAGGGCGAGTCCATGGCCATCACCTGTGCCGCCTGCCACAACGCGCAGCTGAACTATCAGGGAAAGAAGATCCGTATCGATGGTGGCTTCAATCACACCTTCGATCCCATGTCATACGTTTTCGCCCTCGATGACGCGCTGCAAGCGACCTTGACTGATGCCTCCAAGTTCGACCGATTGGCCTCTCGCGCGAACGCCACGAGCCCCGACGCCAAGGCCGCATTCCGCAAGCGCCTTGAAACCGAAGCGGCGCAGGTTCATGCATACCGCACCACAACCATTGCAACACCGGTGGTTTGGGGGCCAGGGCGCATCGACGCATTCAATCTGATTACCACCCGACTGCTGGCGACGGAAACCGGCATTGCCGAGAACTGGTCTTCACCTATGGCGCCCGTCAAGCCTCCCTTTGTATGGAACGCTCCACAGGGCTCATGGACCCAATGGGCCGGAGTAGTGCAGGATCCTCTCGTGCGCAATCATGGCGAAACACTCGGCGTATTTTTGCCAATGGACCTCCGCTCAAAGACACCGCAAGAAGGGCTTTTCAGCTCGGGTGCCATGTTGCCCAATCTTCAGAAGATTGAGGATCTGCTGAGCCGGCTCGCTCCGCCCAAATGGCCCGAAAATGTTCTGGGCAAGCTCGACCAGCAGAAGGTACGTCAGGGCAAGGCGCTGTTTGCCAGCAACTGTGCGTCCTGCCACAACTCATATCCGTACACCTGGACCCCACCCAACAAGTACGGCAAGCGCTTCCTCGAAGTCGGTCTGGTGCCTCAGAAATACGTGGGCACCGATCCTGCCCAATTCGTCAGGACCCAGCCGTACGCGCTGACCGGGGAGTTCAGCGACTACCTGCCGCCTCCGTACAAAGGTCAAGCCATTGTCCCTACGCAAATTCTTAGGCTAGTACTCGTAGAGGGCACTCTGCGCCGGGCCATGGAGGCACTGAAACCTACTGACGCAGAAAAGCTCGTCATGAATGGCTATCGAGAGCTTCCGTCACCCCCAGCTCCGGTCGATTCTTACAAGGCAGCGCCGCGCGATGGTGTTTGGGCGACCGCGCCGTTCATGCACAACGGCTCAGTCCCGAGCCTGTACGAAATGTTGGTCCCGGCGAGCCAGCGCAGCAAGAAGTTCTACGTCGGGCGAGAGTTCGACCCCGTCAAGGTCGGGATCGATACGAGCGGCAATTCGGGAAGCTTCCTGTTCGATACATCCTTGAGCGGAAATTCAAATGCTGGGCATTCGTTCGAGAACGGCCCTCGGGGCAATGGCGTGATCGGTCCTTTGTTGACCGAGCAGCAGCGGTGGGCGTTGGTCGAATACCTGAAATCCATCCCCGACGAGGCCGGGCGCGTTACGCCTTTCGGCGGACCGCCGGACGCGCGAAGCGGGAATTCGCCTTGGAGCAAGGTCTCCGCTCATTGACTAACCACGCCGTGCCCGTGCCGAGCTCCCTGAAAAAAGACCGCCCTGGACCGAGCCGCATCATTTAATGGTGCCTCGCAGCAGCAAGACATCCGACGGCGCCATGTCGCACATCTCATTGAGGAAGCGGCGCAACGGAAGATCGGGCACGTCCTCGAAGCTCAGCCGGATGAAGTACGAACTCACGGTCCGTTCGGGCGTCGATAGTTCGCGAGTCCAGCGGTCGAGGTTCTGTTGTGTCTGCTGAAGCGTGGCGACGGCGTTCATCGTCTTCTCGAGACTTGGCTCTCGAGTGCTGTCTCCGACCCCGCCGGGCGAGTCGGCCGCCGCGTTGACCGAGATGATGGCGATCCTGGACAAACGAGAAGCGCCCTCCCGAACTCAGATCGGATCTGTTGATCAGGATCAGCGGTCCATCACGCTTGATCAGATCGCCGAAGGTCGCATCGCCGAAAAACGCCTGCTTGTAGTAGGTCACCGCCATCTCGGTGCGGCTGTCGCTGCTGAACCACCGGGCGGGATCTAACAGGCCGCGCAGCGGGGCGCCTTCGACGTCGCTGCGAAGAAATCGCTCTTCATAGTCGACGAAGATGCGATTGCCGTAGAGGCCGTAGCAAGGCGACGTGAAACTGCCTCCGGACACCGAACTAATGACGTCGATCGTATCGAGCAGGCTTTTGGACTGGCCATTCATCTTCACTTGGGTGTCGCGCAGTTCCTGAAGGACGCCATAGGACAGGGCCGCAGCGCGCGTGCCGTCACCCGAGAAAGCGACTGCGAGCATTAGCTCGTCGGAACGGCGGTTCGGATTCTTGACAAACTCACTCAATGCGTAAACAGGGCCATGGTGGTCCGGAGTCACGGGCACGTTCTCAACCACCCCGTAAGTAGTACAGCCACCAACGGCCAGCGTCATACCCAGCAGCAGTGTTCTCAGGCGGACAAAGTCTGTCGCAGGAGCTTTCATGTCGCCGTTGACGAAGTTGAGATGACCTAAGCCAGCACGGCCGGCCCCAGTTCCGCATGTAGCCTCGCGACGGAGGGCTAAGTGTCGATGGAGAGCCTTGCGAGCTCGAAAAAAGTCATGCGATCTGCCAGCAGGTAGGCAAGCCTCCTTTTCAGGCGCACCTCGATGTGCGACATGTCAGGGACCTTGATCAGCCCGGAGCGGATCTGCTGCTCGAAATCGAGGACTTCCGAATTGGATTGCGAGAAGGTGGCCGAGATCGGCGAGAGCTGGTTGATCTGCGTCATCAGCGTGGCTGCGCTGGCACTGACGAGTGCGCCCTCGGTGACAAGCGCGCGGCCGACGCGACCTGCGATGGGCGCGCGGACCGTGCTGCGATCGACCTTCAGTTGCGCGCGGGTGACTTCCGCGCTCGCATCGGAGACGTTCGCTTCGGCCTGGCGCAGCGTGGCCAAGGCGGCGTCGAACTCCTGCGCGCTCACGGCCTGGCGGCTCACCAGCGGCTCGAAGCGATTCACGATGGATGCGGCATTGACGCGAGAGGCCTCGGCCCGCTTCAATGCGGCCTGGGCTTGCTGCAGGAGTGCCCGGGTGTCGGGCGGGTCGATCTGGAACAGCGGCGCGCCGGCGTCGACGTCCCTGCCTTCATCGAACAGCATGCGCTCGACGATGCCGTCGACCCGGGCGCGCACCTCGGCCGTGCGAACGGGCTCGATCCGTCCGGGCAGCTCGACGATGTTGGCCACGGGCGCGGCAGTCAGGGTGACGACGAGCACCGTCGGAAGCATCTGCGCGGGCGCGGCGGATTCCTGTCGATTGCCGCATCCGCCAATCGCAAGCACCAGCAGAAGAAAGCATGAGGCTGTGGTCCGGTGCGTGCGGCTTCCCGGTGAGCTGTAAGGCAATTGAATCCTCTGAAACCTCAGGTCGAGGGATCGTCGGCGCATCCTAGCCAACTTTCGCGTCCCGGTCTTGCGCATCGGCGCGACTGCGAACGGCTTGACAGGGACTGTGCACAGAGCCCGCCCTCCGCAGCGTACCTCCTTCGACCGCGTACGCCCTTCGAATTACCGCGCATGGCCGATAGGCAAGCAGCCGGCCCCCCACCACACTGCGCCTCACGTCGAACCCGGAGACGCAGGAGAAATGGCAATGATCCGAGCTTGCTGGCGCGCGGCAGCGTTGTGGCTCTTGCTCGCTTGCGCCTTGCTGGCGGCTTGCTCCAAGGGACCGCAGCCGGGCGAAGTCCTCGACGAGGCGCGGCTCGCCGGCAGGGACGCGGCTTCGTTTCCCCAGGCCGGCGAGGACTACTTCCATGACATGGACGGCGGCATCTCGCTGACGCCGGAAGAGATCAAGGGACGCAACATGTGGCTGGTCTGGAGCGGCGGAAACGACCGCTTCTGGAGCCAGATGACCGACTACACCTTCGGCGCGTTCGACCTGCTGAAGATCATCAGCTCGCATCCGAGCCAAGGCTATTCGCGCGCCAACCGGTGGAAGTACTTCGGGCTTGTGAACGAACCCTGCTTCGAGAACGCCGCCGGCCCCGACAAGGACCGGCGCGGCCTGTGGCTCGACGTCCGCAGCAAGGGCTGCGCGCCCGATCCATTCGAGAACGAAAGCAAGTACCCGGGCGTGGCCGTCGGATCGCGCGGCAAATCGCTCGGCGATGGCACGACGCAGCCTGTCGGTTCCTACTACGGATGGGCGACGGGCATTGCGGGTCTGCGTCTTTTTCCCAATCCGGCGTTCGATGAGAAGGCGGCCAAGGAGTGGGATGCGGAGAAGTACTACACCGACCCGAACTACTACAACCGCAAGGATCTCGTGCGGCCGTACCGCGTCGGCATGTCGTGCGGCTTCTGCCATCTGGGGCCGAGCCCCGTCAAGCCGCCGGCGGACCCGAACAACCCAAAGTTCGAGAACCTGAGTTCATCGGTCGGCGCGCAGTACATGTGGGTGGACCGACTCTTCATCCACAACTCGAACAAGCCGGAAGGGCGGACAAACTACATGTTCCAACTGGCCCATACGTACCGGCCGGGCACCATGGACACATCGCTGGTGTCCACCGACAGCATCAACAATCCTCGCACCATGAATGCGGTGTATGAATTCATGCCTCGCATGGGACTCGCCAGCCGCCTCGGGCAGGAAAAGCTCAGCGGCGGCGAACTCAATAACAGGCAGTTCAACGATTTCGTGACTGAAGGGCCGTTGACGGACTTCTTCTCCAAGGCCAACGACAGCGTCCACACGCCGCGCGTTCTCAAGGACGGTGCCGATTCGGTGGGCCTTCTGGGTGCGCTCAATCGGGTGTACCTCAACATCGGCCTTTTCAGCGAGGAATGGCTGCTTCATTTCAATCCGGTCGCCGGCGGCAAGACCATCACGCCGATCAAGATCGCCTCCGCGCAGAAGAACTCGAGCTACTGGCAGGCGACGGAAGCGGGTACCTTCGACACCGCCTTGTTCTTCCTGAAGGCAGCGCGGCCCGATCACCTGAAGGACGCACCGGGCGGAGACAAGTACCTCACCGCCGACACCGCCACGGTGGACCGCGGCAAGATCGCCTTTGCCGACACCTGCGCGCGATGCCACTCCAGCAAGGGACCGCCGCCACCGGCATCGCTCGACCTGACGCCTGCGCGTTGCGCGGGGCCCGGCTATGTCGAATGCTTCAAGCGCTACTGGGGCTGGACACAGACGGACGACTACAAGGCGCAGATGCGAAAGATCGTCCAGACGCCGGACTTTCTCGATGGCAACTATCTCTCGTCCGACCAGCGCGTGCCCGTGACACTGCTGAGGACCAACGCCTGCAGCCCGCTCGCCACCAATGCGCTGCAGGGGAATATCTGGGACAACTTCTCGTCGCAGACCTACAAGAGCCTGCCGTCCGTGGGCACCATCACCGTGAGCGACCCTTTCACCGGCGAGCCCAGGCCCTATGTCATGCCCGCGGGCGGCCGCGGCTTCACACGCGTACCTTCGCTGATCAGTATCTGGTCGACCGCGCCTTTCCTGCTCAACAACACAGTGGGTGAAGCCGATGCGGAGAACAATCCATCGGTCGAGGTCCGCATGAAGGTCTTCGACCAATCGATCGAGCAGATGCTGTGGCCGGAGAAGCGCAAGGGCGATTCGGTGCTGGGCGCGAAGGTGCTGGGCACGATCGACCGCACGACCGAACGCAGCACGCTCACGATCCCGGCCGGCTTTGTGCCGGAGCCGCTGCAGCCCATGCAGGGATCGCTGCATCGCTGGCTACCGTGGCTCTTCAAGGAGGGGGGCGACATCGAGCTCGGCCCCATTCCACAGGGCGTGCCGGTGAACTTGCTTGCGAATATCAAGCTGCGCGCCGAGGCCGACACTGTTGGCGAGACTGCCGGACACGTGAAAGACGCGGGTGAGCTGCTCGTTGCCCTCAAGCAGACACTCGCGACGGCACCTGCGGGCGCCACCGACGAAGAGCTCCGCAAGCACTTCGCGGCCGTCAAGGAGCCGATGCTCGCGTTGAGCAAGTGCCCCGACTTCGTCGTCAACCGGGGGCACTATTTCGGCACGGCGCAGTTCAATCGCCAGGACGGCTTGAGCGCCGACGAAAAAGTTTTCGGCCATGAACCGGAACTGAGCGACGAAGACAAGCACGCGCTGATCTCGTTCCTGAAGACCTTCTGATCGCCGTCCGCCGATCGCGTCCATGCCCGGAGCCGAAACGAACGACTGGGACTATGTCATCGTCGGATCGGGTGCGGGTGGCGGCACGTTGGCGGCACGGCTTGCCGAAGCCGGCATGCGCGTCTTCGTGATCGAGGCCGGCGGTGATCCGCGCAGCGGCGATGAGCGCCTTCCGGATGACTACGATGTGCCGGGCTTTCATGCTTTCGCGTGCGAGAACGCAGCCATGAGCTGGAACTTTCATGTTCGGCACTACGCGGACGACATCCAGCAGGCCAAGGACTGGAAATATTCGCCGGGGCAGGGCGTTCTTTATCCGCGCGCGGCGGGCCTTGGCGGCTGCACGTCGCACAACGCGATGATCTTCATGCTGCCGCACGCTTCGGACTGGAACCACATCGCCAAGCTGACGGGCGACTTGTCCTGGCGAGCATCTTCGATGCGGCGGTATGCCTGGCGCGTCGAGGACTGCCGGCATCGCCCCGTCTGGCGTGCGTTGCGGCACCTGGGGCTCGATCCCACCGGGCACGGCTGGCAGGGGTGGCTCCGCACCGAGAAGGCCATTCCCATGACCGTGCTCGGCGATGACGGCCTTGTGCGCGTGTTGCGCGACACGGCGCACGCCTTCGCGAGCAGCCTGCCGAGCCCATTGCTGAGTACCCTCCGATGGGTTCGCGGCGGCCTGGGCGACCCCAACTCGCGGCGCCTGCGCGGCGGCAGCTTCGAAGGCATCTGCTACACCCCGCTCGCAACTTCCAACCATCGGCGCGTGGGCGTGCGGGAGCGGCTTCTCGGCGTGGCGCAAAGGCATCCCGACCGGCTGCACCTCGAACTCGGCGCGCTGGCGACACGAATCCTCTTTGATGCGGACGGCGGCGCTCGCGGCGTGGAATACCTGAAGGGCGATCGGCTGTATCGCGCGCATGCCAAGCCGAGCGAAGAAGCCGGCGAGCGGCGGGAGGTGATGGCGCGGCGCGAAGTGATCCTCTGCGGCGGCGCTTTCAACACGCCGCAACTGCTCATGCTGTCGGGCATTGGGCCGGCGTCGGAACTGACGGTGCATGGCATCGAGGTGCGCGTCGACCTGCCCGGCGTCGGGCGCAATCTGCAGGACCGGTACGAAGTCGCCATCACCCATCGCATGCGCGATCCCTGGGAAGTGCTGAAGGGCGCCCGCTTCGATCGGGACGACACCTTGTGGCGGCACTGGAACCAGGGCGACTCGGGCATGTACGCATCGAACGGCATCGCACTGGGGGTGGTTCAGCGGTCGAAGGGCGCAAAGGGCAGGGGGCATGAACCGGACCTCTTCTGCATGGCGTTGCTGGCGCGCTTCGAAGGCTATTTCAGCGGCTTCTCGAATTGGATTCGCGACAACCACGACTGTCTGACCTGGGCGGTGTTGAAGGCACATACGCGCAATCGCGCAGGCACCGTGCACCTTCGCTCGGCCGATGCGCGCGACACGCCTCTGGTTGACTTCCACTACTTCGACAAAAGCAGCGACGAAGCCGGCGAAGACCTGAAGGCCATGCTGGAGGCGATCCGCTTCGTGCGGCGCATGACGGAGCCATTGCTCAAGAGCGGATGGATCGCGGAAGAGATCGCGCCGGGGCCGGACGTGCAGAGCGACGAGGTGCTGTCCAACTACGTGCGCAATACCGCGTGGGGACACCACGCCTCCTGCTCATGCCCCATTGGCCCGGAAAGCGAAGGCGGTGTCGTGGACAGTGCCTTCGCAGTGCATGGCGTGAAGCGGCTGCGCGTTGTCGATGCGTCTGTGTTCCCACGCATACCGGGCTTCTTCGTCGTGGCCGCCGTCTACATGGTCGCCGAAAAGGCTGCGGACGCGCTGTTACATCAAGCAGCGCGCACACCCCTTTCGGCAAATTGACGACCCTGGACGATTGGCTGACACTTTCTGAACAGAGGGGCTTCCCCGGAGGAGAACGCGCATGGCTTATGACGCCCAGCAACTGCTCGATATGTCGCAGCAGCAACTCGACGATCTCTTTCGCGAGAGCCCGGCGGGCGACATTCCGACGGGCGAGGCGGAGGGCACAGCGATCATTGCCCCGGGTACCGACGTTTCGGAGCTGATCGCGAAGATCATCAACTTCTTCACCTGGCAGGGCAAAGTGTTCGACCCGGACAAGGGCGAACTGATCAACAAGGTCACGGCCTTCGGCCTGGAAGCCGTCGTCGCCAAGGTGTCAAAAGGCGACAGCTGGCTCGATGGCAAGGAGTGCATAGTCATCGATTACTCGCACACCTCACTGGTGGCGCACTGGATCCGCGACGAGATCAGGCTGATCTCACCGAACTTTTATCTCGGCAAGGTCTACTGGGACAAGAACAGGTTGTTCGACTTCTGTCTTCAGTTCTGATGCGGTGACTCCCCAATCGCACTTCATGGTGATCGCGCCGCTCGCGGCAGGTCGAGAGTCCGAGTTGAAGGCATTGCTGGAGAGCATGAACGCGTTGCCCGGCATGGCGGACCCTGCGAACACCCTGGTGCCATTCGGCGGCTTCGAGCGCTTGCACTTCGCGCGATTTGCGCTGCTCGACAACACGACGATGGCGGACCTCGAAGTCTTCGGGCTTGAGCGGCCGGGCGTGCCGAACTACCTGGTCTTCCTTGGCGAATGCGATGGCCCTGCGCAAGCGCAACTCGCCGAATTCGCTGTCATCGCGGGCGACGGGTTGCGCCGCATCTTCGCCCACTGTGCAGATTTCGATCCCGGCCGAGATCTCTTGACATGGCTCTTGGCACACGATGTGCCCGTGGCCGCAAGCTATGTGAACCGCATCGGCCGCACCGTGCAGCAGATTCATCAGAACAGCGCATTGCAACGCGCGTTGTCCGCGCAGGTGCCGCGCGACGGCACTGCCCAAACCGATCCGCAAGGCACGCGACGGGCATTGCTGGCCTATGTGCAAGAGGAACAACTGGAGGGCCGCATTCTGCTGAACTCCGCCGAGCGAACGCCATTCGACTGGCAACTTCGCAACTGCATCCACGCCATCGGCATCCCGTTGGTCGGGCTCATTCTGCTGCCGCTGGTGCTCGTGCTGTCGCCCTTTGTGATCGTGATGCTGCGCCGCGCAGAGAAGGCTGATCCCGAGTTCTGCCCGCGCCCTGACAGGGCAGCCGTGCTTGAAATGCAGGCGCTCGAAGACCATGACCTCACCAACAGCTTCACGGCCCTCGGGCCGGTCAAGCCCGGATGGTTCCGGCGCTGGCTGACGCAACTCGTGCTGCTGTTGATCAACTACGCCTGCCGGCACATCTTCGGGCGAGGCCATCTGGCACGCGTGCAAACGATCCATTTCGCGCGCTGGGTGTTCATCGACGACAAGCGGCGCGTGCTGTTCGCGAGCAACTACGACGGCAGCCACGAGAGCTACATGGACGACTTCATCAACAAGGCGGCATGGGGACTCAACCTGATCTTCAGCAACGGATTCGGCTGGCCGCGCACCGACTGGCTGGTGATGGGCGGCGCGCGGCACGAACTTCGCTTCAAGTACTACCAGCGCCGGCACCAGTTGCCGACACAGGTCTGGTACAAGGCCTACCCCGGGCTCACTCTCACTGATCTCGACCGCAACCAGCGCATTCGCGACGGCTTCGAAATGACGACCATGAGCGACGCGCAAGCGCTCGCATGGCTGAGGCTTCTATGACGGCGCGCCCTGCAAGATCGGTCGACTACGGCGATGTCCAGGGCCTTGTGCGGTTTGGCTATGGACGCCTCACGCAGGCGTGTTTTCTGCTGCTGCGCGTGACGAACGCCGAGGCCGCGCGCGCATGGCTGGCCGCCGCGCCCGTCACCAGTGCGACGCGACGCGATTCGCCGCCGGAGACGGCGCTGCAGATCGCATTCACCAGTGCCGGCTTGCGTGCACTCGGTGTGGGCGAAGACATCATCGAAGGCTTCTCGTCCGAGTTCATCGTCGGCATGAACAGCGATTCCAGCCGCGCGCGCCGCCTCGGCGATGTCGGTGCGAATGATCCGGCGCACTGGCATTGGGGCGGCACCGACGACACGATGCCGCATGTGATGGTGATGCTCTACGCATTGCCTGGCGGGCTGATCGACTGGGGCGGCATCGCCATGGCTGGCGCGGAGGAAGGCTTCGAGCAGTTGGCCATCCTCGACACCTCCGACATGGACGGCGTCGAGCCCTTCGGATTTGTCGACGGTATCTCGGAACCCACGGTCGATTGGCAACGCGAGCGTGCGCCACGCGACCACGAGCGCCAGGACTACACCAATCTCTCGTGCCTCGGCGAATACCTGCTCGGCTATCCAAATGAGTACGGGAGCTTCACCGATCGGCCTTTGCTCGACGCACAGCGCGACCCCGACGCGGTGCTCGCGCGCGCCGAAGACGATCCGGACAAGGCGGACCTCGGCCTCAACGGCAGCTACCTGGTGCTTCGCCAACTGGAGCAAGACGTCGGCGGCTTCTGGCGTTTCATCGACCGCGAAGCGCAAGGCGATCCTGTAGCGCGCAAGCAGTTGGCCGAAGCGATGGTGGGACGAACGATGGAAGGCGAGCCGCTGATGGGCCGCCCCGATGAAGCCATCGACGGCGAGAGCGATCCTCTCAATACCTTCACCTACCGCGATGACATCAGGGGCGTGCGCTGTCCGGTCGGTGCGCACATCCGGCGCAGCAATCCCCGCAACGCCGATCTTCCGCCGGGAGAGCCGGGATTCATTTCGTGGGCGGTGCGCACGCTCGGCTTCGATGCCGACGCGCTTGCCAACGACCTCGTGTCGTCGACGCGTTTTCATCGGCTGCTGCGCCGCGGCCGCGAGTACGGCCCTGGCATGACGCTGGACGATGCCCTCGCGGGCCGCAGTGCGGGTGAGGGCATCGGCCTGCACTTCATCTGCCTTGGCGCGAACATCGCACGTCAGTTCGAGTTCGTGCAGTCCGCATGGTTGTCGGGCGTCCGGTTCGACGGCCTTGCCGACGAGAGCGATCCGCTCATCGGAAGCCATCTGCCGCGCGTTGACGGCACCGCCGCCGGCAGCTTTTCCATGCCAGTGCCTTCCGGCCCATCGCGGCGGGTGTGCGGACTGCCGCAGTTCGTCACCGTGCTCGGCGGCGCCTACTTCTTCCTGCCGGGACTGCGCGCGCTGCGGTACATCTCGAGGATCGAACCATGAACTCGAACGTGAGCCGCCCCACGCCTCGGGCCAATACGGGGTCCGCCTGGCGCAATCTGGTGAGCGATGCGGGCATGGCGATGATCCGCATCGAACGCCGCTTCGATCCCTTTGTGCGGCCGGCCTTCGATGCGCTCCTGCGTGACCCGCTCGCGCGCTTGGCCACCTCCCTGATCAACAGCCGTCGCACGGACGAAGGGCTCCAGATTGCGGAAGAACGGCTGTTGCCGGACGAGGAGAGCTTCACGGATTCGATCGTCAAGAGCTTCACGCGGCAAATGACCGACCTCTGGAAACCCGGCGGCTTCGAGCGCGGCGGCAACACCAAGACGCAAGGCATCGTGCGCGGCGAATTCATCGTGCACGACGACATACCGGAGCACATGAAGCGCGGCATCTACGCAAATGCGCAGACGTTTCCTGCGTGGGTGCGCTTTTCAGGGCCCGGCCCCTACATCACGCCGGACATCGACGACGTGGGCTTCATGAGCATCAGTATCAAGCTGATGGGCGTCCCCGGACCGAAGCTGATGGACGACGAGAAGCACACGCTGGACATGTTCGCGGTCTCGACCCCGACCTTTGTCACGCCCGACGCCAGGTGCAATGCGGCATTGCAGATCGAGAGCGTGAAGAACGCGCAGATCTTCTATTTCGTCAACTTGCGTGAGTCGCACATGCTCGATCTGATCATGCAGTCGCTGTTCATCAAGACCCAGAGCAGTCCCTTCGAGGCGCCGTATTTCAGTTGCGTGCCTTACCTGATGGGCGAAGGGCAGGCGATGCAGTATTCGATATGGCCGAAGACCCCAAAGCGCACGCCCATACCGCGCCTGCCGTTTCGCCCGCCCGACGACTATCTGCGCAAGGCCATGGTGGCTTCGCTCACGGAAGGCGACGTCGAACTCGATGTCCGCGTGCAGATGCAGACCGATCCGCACCTCATGCCGATCGAGAACGCCGGCGTGCTGTGGCCCGAGAAGCTGTCTCCGCGCGTCAGCGTCGCGACGCTGCGGCTGCCGCGCCAGAAGTTCGACTCGCGCGCGCAGATGGAATTCGCCAAACGGCTGTCATACAACCCATGGCACACCATTCCCGACCATCGCCCGCTTGGCAACCAGAGCCGGGCGCGAAAGCGGATGTACTGGGCGTTGTCGACACTGCGGCACAACATGAACGCGATGCCGCACTATGAGCCTGACGGGGACGAGGTGTTCGATTAAAGGAACGCGCGCAGGGACCCTCAGCCGAGCTTGAAGATACGCTGCGCGTTGCCCGAGCGCACCGCGGCGGTCTGCTCGGCCGGCAGCCTTGCCGTGTTGGCGAATGCGCCCTTGGTGTCGTGCACCTGATGCGGCCAATCGGTACCGAACATCACGTGTTCGGCGCCGACCACCGAGATCAGGTACTGCAGCGCGCCCAGGTTGTAGGTGATGCTGTCGTAGTAGATGTGGCGCAGGTAGTCGGTCGGTTTGCGCTTCATCTGGCGACGGCTTGGGATCTCGACCTCGTCGCCCTTCTCGAAGCGGCCGACGAGGTAGGGCAGGGTGCCGCCACCGTGCGAAGCGATGATCTTCAGATTGGGATACTGGTCGAAGAAGCCTTCGAAGATCATGCGCGTGATCGCCAGCGTGGTGTCGAACATGAAGCCTACCGACCAGCTCAGGTCGAACTTGGTCATGTCCATCATGTCGACGCCGGGCGGGTCCGTCGGGTGCACGAGCACCGGCAGGCCACGCTTGTCGATCTCGGCCCATATGGGTGCGAAGAGCGGATCGGTCAGGCTTCGGCCCGCGATGTTCGCCAGAACCATGACGCCGACGGCGCCGGCCGTGCGGTTGTCGCAAGTGCGCTGCAGCTCTTCGATGGCACGCTGTGGATATTCCCAAGGCAGCGACGTGAACCAGCGGATGCGATCGGGGTACGTGGTCTGCGCCTCGGCCATCGTGTCGTTCGACTCCACCGCTGCCCGGCAGCTGATCTCTTCGTTGCCCCAATAGACATTGGGGCAGGTGAGCGACACCACCGACACGTCGATGCCTGCCGCATCCATGTGCTTGATGCGCAGGTCATAGTCGAAGTGCCCGCGCTGCGGAAGCACGACCGGGGTGTCGCCTCGGAAGATCTCCTGCTGGCCATCGGGCCGCATCTTGATGTTGTAGATCCCGCCCTCTTTCTTGAGCAGTTCGAGCCACCGGGTGGTGAACATGTGGGTGTGAACGTCGATGACTGTCATGGTCTTGTATCTCCAGTGTTCAGGAAGGCCCGCAGGCGCGGGCTTTGTGGTCGGTCGAAAAAATCGTTGGGCGGTGCGGTCTCGATGATCTGGCCTTGGTCCATGAAGATCAGGCGGTCGGCGACGCGGCGCGCGAAGCCCATCTCGTGCGTGACGATCAGCATCGTCATGCCTTCACTCGCCAGGCCCTCCATGGTTTGCAAGACTTCGTTCACCATCTCGGGGTCGAGTGAAGCGGTGGGCTCGTCGAAGAGCACCACCTGAGGCTTCGTGCACAGCGTGCGTGCAATGGCAACGCGCTGCTGCTGCCCGCCGGAGAGCTGTGCCGGATGCTTGTGCGCATGGTCGCGCAGACCGACGCGTTCAAGGTAGTGCATGGCGCGCGCATGCGCCTCCTTGCGGCTGACACCCATGCCCCACACAGGGCCGACCGTGAGATTCTGGAGGGCGGTCATGTGCGGGAAGAGATTGAACTGCTGGAACACCATCCCCACGCGCCGGTTCACGGCAAGCCGCGCGCTGCGCGTGATCTCGTCGGCGCCGACCTCGACACCGCAAACATGCAGATGCCCTTCCTGGAACGGCTCCAGCAGGTTGATGGTGCGCACCAGCGTCGACTTACCCGAGCCCGATGGGCCGCAGATCACGATGCGTTCGCCGGCCATCACTTGCAGGTCGATGTCGCGCAGCGCGTGGTAGTCGCCGTACCACTTGTTGATGCCCGTCATCCTCACCATGGCGGTGGCGGTTGCTTCGCTGGAGGCTCTGGAAGGCGCGGGTGGCATGTTCGTCATCGAGGATTCAATCGCTGTCAGCGCGAGCCTTCGAGGCGTTGGCTGTAGCGCGAGAGGCCCCAGCAGACGGCAAGATAGGCGAGCGCGAGAAAGACATGGCCCGAAGTCAGGATGTTGGCGTCGCCCACCCAACCGGGTGACTTGGCACCGGTCTCGACCGCGCCGAGCAGATCGTTGACGCCGATCACCGACAGAAGCGTGGTCTCCTTGATGATCGCAATCATGATGTTGACCAGCGCCGGCACCACCGCCGTCACCGCCTGGGGCAGCACGATGAGGCGCAACGCCATGAAGTCGCTGAGACCCACGGTCGTCGCTGCTTCGAACTGCCCGCGTCCGATCGATTGCAGCCCGCCGCGAAAGACTTCCGCCGCCATCGCTGCATTGAACAGCGCGAAAGCGGCGAGGGCGCGCGAGAAAAGATCGACGTCCAGGCCTCTGGGCAAGAACATCGGCAGCAATGTCGCCGCGATGAACAGCACGACCAGCAAGGGCACTGAGCGCATGGATTCGACGAACGCCGCACAGAGCCATCGAACCACGGGCAATCGGGAGCGGCGGCCGAGCGCGAGCGCGAGCCCCATTGGCAGGGCAGTGGCAAAGGTGGCGAGCGTCACGACCAAAGTGAGCAGCAGGCCGCCCCAGCGCGTCGGCGGCACGAAGGGCAGAACGCCGCCGCCGAGCAACAGCAAGAAGAAGATCACCGGCAGCAACACGAAGCCGATCAACACGCGCTGCAGGCTGGCACCGCGCGCGCGACGGATCACCCAGGTCCAGAACAAAGCGAACCCTGCGAAGCAGGCCCACGCGCGCCAAAGCTGGTCCGACGGATAGTCGCCCACCAGCCAGGGCTTCCATCGCGCAGTCACGAAGGCCCAGCAGGCGCCGCGGCTGTCGGGGCAAGCGTCGCTCGAAGTGCCTGTCCAATGGGCATTCACCACGGCCCAGTCAAGAAAGCGCCATGCCATGAGGATGACCCCCAATAGCAACAGCAGCGAGATCAATCCCATGGCCGGCCCCGGAAACCAGATCCTGCGCCATCGCATGAGCGCGGTCGTCGTGGCCGCCGGAAGCGGCCGCGCGGCGATCAGTGCGCCACGCACATAGCGGCTCGTGTCAACGTGCATGGCGTTTCATCAAGCGGCGGTTTGCCAGGTTCACCAGAAAGGCAATGGCGAGATTGATGGCCGCATACAGAAGGACCACCAGCGCCATTGCCTCGAGCGCTTGGCCGGTCTGGCTCAGCACCGTTCCGCCGACGATCTGCATGACGTCCGGATAGCCGATGGCGGCGGCGAGCGACGATGCCTTCGCGAGCGTCTGGTATTGCCCGGCAGCCGGAGGCAGTGCCACGCGCAACGCTTGCGGCAGAACCACCAGCAAGGCGGCACGCGCGCCGCTCAGTCCCACCGTGGCAGCGGCCTCCGATTGCCCGCGCGGGACCGACAGGATGCCCGCACGAAAGATTTCCGCAAGAAAAGTGCTGTTGTAGATCGACAGGCCCAGCGTCAGCGCGATGAGTTCGGGCAAGAGCGCAAAGCCGCCGCTGACGTTGAAGCCCTCCACCACGGGCATGTCCCAGCTCAACCCGTTCGCGCCCGACATCATCAGGTGCGGCAGGAACAGTCCGCGGTTGTTCAGCAATGCAGGGCCGAGGTGCAGGCTCTCGCCCACGTCCGGCAGCAGCGCAATCGCCGAGAAGTACCAGAAGAAGATCTGCAGCAGCATCGGGATGTTGCGAAACACCTCGACGTAAGTTGTCGAAGTCCCGCGCACCAGCGGATGCGTGCTGAGCCGTCCGAATGCAATGAAGAGTGCGATGAGCGTGCTGAACACGATGGCCAGCGTCACGACCAGCAGCGTGTTGAGCGTCGCCACCAGGATGGCGTGGCCGTAGGTCGATGCCGGCCCGAACGGGACGAGCGCCTGCGCAATCTCGAAGCCCGCTTCGGTGCGCAGGAAGCCCCAGCCGATCGAGACGCCGAGCGTGTGCGCATTGGTGAGGAAGTTCGAGACGCCGCGCCACGCCAGCCATCCGATCACGGCCAGCAACGAAAGCTGCAGGACATACCCCGGCAGCCGTTCGATGAGAACGGCGCGGGACATCTTGCGAGCTTGTCTCTTCAACGGACTGGAATCGCCATCATCAGGCCGCCGTTGGCGACCAGTGCATTGCGGCCACGGTCAAGGCGCAGGGCGGTTTTCGGGCCGACGTTGCGATCCCACACGTCACCGTAGTTGCCCACGGCCTTGATCGCCTTGTAGGCCCAGTCCGGGTTCACGCCGAGCTTGACGCCGAAGTCGCCCGTCGTGCCCAGAAGGCGCTGAACGTCCGGGCTTTGCGAGTTGCGCTGCTCGTCGACGTTGGCTTGCGTGATGCCGAGTTCTTCCGCCGCCACCAGCGCATTCATGGTGAAGCGCACGAGGGCTTCCCACCGCGGCTGTCCTTGCGCCACGATCGGCCCGATGGGCTCGTTGGAAACGGTCTCGGCCAGCACCTTGAACTCATCGCGATTCGGCAGCTTGGCGAGCCGCGCCGCCAGGCCCGAGCGGTCGTTGATGGCCGCGTCGCAGCGCTTGCCGACGAAAGCGTCCCACGCCTGCTCCTGCGAGGCGAAGGTCACGATCTTGTACTTGAGCTTGTGCGCGCGGAAGTAGTCCGCCACGATGAGTTCCGACGTGCTGCCCTGCGCCGTGCAGATCGTGGCGTTGTTCAGGTCGGCGATCTTGCTGGCCTTGGACTTGGTCGTGACGGCAAAGCCCTGGCCGTCGAAGAACATCACCTTCGGGAACTTGAGGCCACTCACGTCGCGGCTTTGCGTCCATGTAAAGCGGTGCGTGAGCACGTCGACAGCACCGGTGGGCAGTCCGGCAAAGGCCGTCTTGAGGTCCATCGGCACGAGCTGGATCTTCGTGTCGTCGCCCAGCGTCGCGGCGGCGATGGCCTTGCACAGGTCGACGTCGAAGCCTTCGCGCTTGCCGGCGTTGTCTTCGGCCGAGAAACCCGGCGCGGCCAGCGTGACGCCGCACTTGACGACGCCATGCGCCTTCACGTCGTCGAGCACGTCGGCCCGCGCGATGCCTGTGAGCGCCCCCAGCGCGGCGAGGGCGAGCAATGTCTTTCGTGCAGTCGAGAGGGATCTTGGCTTGCGCATGTGTCTCTGTGGTTGTTTGGATCGCGGTGCAGCGTATCACCGGTCGTCGATGTATCCGACCCACAGAAACCCTGCCGGAGCAGACCGGAGACCCTCCACATTCGCATCGGCGAGGTCCTACGCGGCTCGCCGCGGCGCGTGTCTAGACTGCGAGGCCACATTCACGCAAAGCCAGAGGCGAAAGACATGCACGCGCTGACAGTGGGGGGAATCGACCTGCTTTCCTTCCTGGGCCCCGACACGCTGGTCGGGGCCTTGATCTATCTTGTTCTGTTCATGGTGGGCGCGTCGATCCTGTCGCGCGGACTGACGCTGGCCGTGCACAAGGCGATGACGCGGCGCGAATACATCGACCGCACCACGATCAACTTCGTGCAGCAATTGGCAACTGCGCTGATCTGGGTGCTGGCACTGATCCTGTATGCGCATCTCATTCCTGCGCTGCGGGCCATGGGCACTGCGCTGCTGGCCGGTGCCAGCGTGGCTTCCGTCGTCATCGGCCTGGCCGCACAAAGCACGCTGGGAAACCTGGTGGCGGGCGTCGCCATCACCATCTACCGCCCGTTTCGTCTGGGTGACACGCTGCAGGTCACCGCGCCGAGCGGCACCGAGGTCGGCGAGGTGGAGATCATCTCGCTGGGCTACACCACGCTGAGGACTTGGGACGGACGGATGGTGGTGCTTCCGAACAGCGTCGCCGCGAGCCAAGTGACGATCAACCTGACGGCCAACACCCCGCATTTTCCGATGAAGGTTGAGATCGGAATCGGCCGCGATGCGGACATCGACGCGGCCTGCACGCGGGCGCTTGCGGTTGCGACCGACACACTCGGGCCCGATGCGGTGGGCTCCTGCGTACTGACCCGCATCGACGGCACCACCGCGCAACTCGAACTGCGCTTTCGCACGGACGACGACAAGAGCATCGCCGCGACGCGATCGAAGCTGTTGACCCGTCTCGCGGGGAGCTTCGGCAGCGATCCTGCGTGGGGTCCGGCGCCGGGGCCGACCTTCTCCTGAGCCGCGCCTCGACGCGAGAGCTCAGGCGCTTGCCGGAAAGCGGATGCCGGGCTCGCCGGCGCGCCACTGCGGATACTTTTGCATCACCCGCGCAAAGATCGGCGCGTTCAACCGTGCCGCAAGCCACTCGCGCAGAGGCGGCCAGGGCTGTGCGTCGAACCACGCCAGATCGACTTGCGCGAACTGACGCACGAAAGGTGCGATCGCGATGTCCGCCAAGCCGGGTTGCTCGCCATGCAGGCAGCGCGACGTCTGCAAGCGCACATCGAGCCGCATTAGAAAAGCAGTGCCTTGCATGCGGTGCGTCTCGGCATCGCCGCCCGGCTGCCGCTGCGGATACTTGTAGCCATCCAGATGCCGCTTGAAATCGCCGTCGCATTCGGCGATGAGACTCAGCGTGGCCTCGAGCGCCTCTGCGCTTTCCGGCAACCATCCTTGCGGATCGTTTCGCCGCAAGGCCCAGAGCATGATGTCCAGGCTTTGGTCGATGACACGGCCATCCACATCGACCAGCACCGGCACCGTTCCCTTGGGCGAAGCCGCGAGCAACTCGGAAGGCTTGTCGCGCAGTACCACTTCGCGCAGCTCGCACGTTTGGCCGCTTGCCGCGATGGCCATGCGCGCACGCATGGCATAGGGGCAGCGGCGGAACGAGTACAGGACGGGGAGGGCCGCGCGAGGTGGCGCGTCCCCGGCGTTCAGATCAACCGGCGAATCGTCTTCTTGCGCCATACGAAGCGGTAGTAGCAAGCCTGCATCGTCAGCATCGCCGTGAAGGCGGCCGGATATGCGATCCAGATGCCGTTAAGGCCGAATCGATGGCTCATCCACCATGCCACCGGAACCTCGATCAGCGCGATGCAGAAGATCGAGATGCTCGTCGGCACAAGCACCGAGCCGCTTGCCCGCATGATCCCCGACAGCGCGGAGCCCATGCCGAAGATCACCGTGCTCCAAAGCATGATGTGCAGCAGCGTCTGCGCCACCTCGATCACCGGTTCGCTGGTGATGAAGAAGCCCATCAGCGGGCGCGAGAACAGATAGCCGAGCACCACCAGCGATCCCGTGAGCACGAGATTCATCTGCAGCGCCGTACGCGTGATGGCTCCGAGGCGATTGACCTGCCCCGCGCCGATAGCTTGCGCGCCGAGGATGGACGCAGTGATCGCGATCGATATCGCCGGAAACTGCACGTACGCCACCACCTGGTTCACCGCACCATAGGCCGCCGTTGCATGCGAGCCGTACGAATTGACGAAGGAAAGCAGGGCGATCTCGGCCAGCGACACGACGATCATCTGCACTCCCGTCGGCACGCCGACCTTGAGCACAGCCTTGAGCAGCGCAGGCCGCACGCGCAGGTGACGCATGAAGTCGGCATCGGGCGCAAGCGGACTCTTCTTGCGCCGCAAGTGAAAAGCGAGCCATGCCGTCGCGACCACGAACGAGATCACCGTGGCACACGCGCCGCTCGCCACGCCAAGCTGGGGCAGACCGAACCAGCCGCGGATGAGCGCGGGGGTGATCACCAGGCCGAGCAAGGTCGAGATCATCAGCGTATAGAGCGGCGTCACCGTGTCGCCCACGCCGCGCAGCATGGCGGTCGACAGCAGGAACACGAAGAGCCCGGGCATCGCGATCAGGATGATTCGCGCGTAGCTGGTGGCGTCGGCGAGGATGTCGGGCGGCGTGCCCAGCAGGCGCAGCATCGGCTCGGTGAACGCGCCGCCGAACAGGGCCACGCAAAGGCCGAACAGCACGCCCACGGTGAGCGTCGTGCCAGCCACGGCCCGAGCCTTGTCGGGCTCGCGCGCGCCCCAGGCTTGGCCGATCAGCACCGACGCACCAGCGCCCAGGCCGATGGTGAAGGCGATGAAGAAGAACATCACCGGAAAGAAGCCCGACACCGCCGCGAGCGCGCCGACGCCGATCATCTGTCCGAGATAGACGTTATTCAGCGTACCCGACAGAGATTGCAGGATGTTGCTCAACAACATCGGCGCAAGAAAGATCAGGAAAGTCTTCCACAGCGGGCGCGACGCCATGGCGGCCGCCCGTGGATTGGCATGCGATGCGATCGGCGGCGGCACCGGATCGGACACCGACGCGGGAGGCGCGGCGATTTCGCCGGCGTGCTGGATGTCGTCCGCATCCATGGCAGTGGTTCCGGCGGTCTGGATCGGCGGCTTCATGGGGCGCTCCATGCCGCGGCGGCGAGTTTGTTCAGGTGCGTTCGCAAATCGCCGGGCCAGGGGTCGATGAGCTCGTCGAATCGCTCGCGCTCGCCCGCAAAGAGCGCGCGGGTGGCTTCCTCGAAGCCGGGCAGGTCGCCTGCGATGGCGGTCATGAATCGATAGGTGGCTTCGCGCGCGGCGCGCGTCGCATCGCGATCGGCGTGGACGTGGCGCGCCTCGTCCACGAGACGGCGCAGGGCCACCGAGGCTCCGCCGGGTTGGCGCGCGAGCCAGTCCCAATGGCGCGGCAACAGCGTGACTTCGCGTGCCACCACGCCGAGCTTTGGCCGGCCGACGCTGCGTGCGGACTGCTCGTCTGCCGAGGACGTTTGTGAACCAACCACGGCTTCGTCGCGCAGATCGAGGTCCAGGCGTTCGCCCGTGGCGTCATCGAAAACAAAGGGCGGCGTCGAGTCTGCGCGCTTGTTCTGTTTGCGCAACTGGGCAATGACCTGCGAGCGCGGGCCGGAGGCGACGCACCGGAAACCCGCAAAAGCCGTGAGATGGGATTCAGGGGGAGATTCGGAAGCGGATGATTTCATGGGCGCGAATAATACCCGGGCAAAAAAGATCCTGCAATCTACCCGGATGAAACCTTACAAGTCAGGGCGCGCGCCGCACGTTGCGCCACCAGCGGCGCGTGTCGTTCCTCACGCGCCGGCCCGCCCGCCAAGGCGCGCTTTGCCGCACGAGCGAAAGCAGGTTGTCCTTCCATGTCTTCCAGCGCGGATACCAGCGCGCGAACCAAGGAATGCGCATCAGCGCCGGTTCGACCAACTGAAACAGCCGAGCCAGGATCGCGGTCCCCGTTACCTTGGCGGCAAGCAGCAGAAGCAGCGCACTCTTGGCGTGCCCCTCGGCCAGCAGGAACAAGCCCAGCAGCTTGACCGGGAACAGCAGCAGCATCGGCGAAAAGAAAACCAGCACCGCACCCCATGGCGGCAATCGCCGCACCGAGTTTTCCGCGCGCGCCCAGATCGGCAGCCGAGCGAACTGCGCCACAAGCCTTGCGAGCGGATCCCAGCCCCATTCCTCGAACAGTAGCACCGGCACGAGCACGATGATGAGGAGCGTCTGCGGGAGATTTTTGAGGAAGCGCATTGCGGACCATTTTGGCCGCGCACCTGCCGCCGAACAACAACTACTGAGAGCCCGCCCACGCCTTTCGGACCCTCTGCCAGCGCGTAAACTTCTGCCCTTTATTCGCAAGGCGCCCGATGGCGGTGCCGGACTCGGGGACGTTCTTCAGACATGCAAAAGATCATTCGCCAGCTCGCGGCCGAGATCAAGGTTGGTGAGCACCAGGTGAAGGCTGCCGTCGACCTGCTCGACGGTGGCGCCACCGTGCCTTTCATCGCGCGCTACCGCAAGGAGGCCACGGACGGCCTCGACGACATCCAGCTGCGTGAACTGGAGGTGCGCCTTTCCTACCTGCGCGAACTCGAAGACCGACGTGCCGCGGTGTTGAAGAGCATCGACGAACAGGGCAAGCTCACGCCCGAATTGCGCGCCGCGATCGATGCCGTACCGACCAAGCAGGAGCTCGAAGATCTGTATCTTCCCTTCAAGCCCAAGCGCCGCACCAAGGGGCAGATGGCGCGCGAAGCAGGCATCGAGCCGCTGGCGGACAAGCTCTTTGCCGATCCGGCCTTGAATCCGGCCGAAGAGGCCGCTGCATTCGTGAAGCCGGCCGCCGACGGCCTCGATTTCTCGACGGTGCAACTGGTGCTCGATGGGGTCCGAGACATCCTGTCCGAGCGCTGGGCCGAAGATGCGGTGCTTGTGCAACGCCTGCGCGAGTGGCTCTGGTCCGAAGGTCTCTTCAAGTCGAGCCTGATGGCGGGCAAGGACGAGAGCAACGCGGACATCGCCAAGTTTCGCGATTACTTCGACTACGACGAGCCGATCGGCCGCGTGCCGTCGCACCGCGCGCTGGCGGTGTTCCGTGGACGCACACAAGAAATTCTGGACGCAAAGCTCGTGCTGCCGGTCGAGCCCGAGCCCGGCAAGCCTTCGATTGCGGAAGGCAAGATCGCGCTGCATCTGGGCTGGAGCCATGCGGGCCGTCCGGCCGATGACCTGATCCGCAAGTGCGTTGCGTGGACCTGGCGCGTCAAGCTCGCGCTGTCGACCGAGCGCGACCTGTTCACCCGGCTGCGTGAAGAAGCCGAAAAGGTGGCCATCAAGGTCTTTGCCGACAACCTGCGCGACCTGCTGCTTGCCGCGCCGGCCGGCCAGCGCGTAGTGATGGGGCTCGATCCGGGCATCCGCACCGGCGTCAAGGTTGCGGTGGTCGACGCCACCGGCAAGCTCGTGGAGACGGCGACAGTGTTTCCGCACGAGCCGCGCAAGGACTGGGAAGGCTCGCTGCATACGCTGGGCAAACTGTGTGCCAAGCACAGCGTCAATCTCATCGCCATCGGCAACGGCACCGCAAGCCGCGAAACCGACAAGCTCGCCGCCGATCTCATCAAGCTGCTCGCGAAGATGAGTGCACAAGCCGGCGTCGAGCCGCAGAACGTCGAAAAGGTGGTGGTGAGCGAAGCCGGCGCCTCGGTCTATTCGGCCAGCGAATTCGCGTCGCTGGAAATGCCGGACGTCGACGTGAGCCTGCGCGGCGCGGCCAGCATTGCACGGCGCTTGCAGGACCCCTTGGCCGAACTGGTGAAGATCGATCCCAAGTCCATCGGTGTGGGCCAGTACCAGCACGATGTGAACCAGAGCGAACTCGCGCGCACGCTGCACGCGGTCGTCGAAGATTGCGTGAACTCGGTCGGCGTCGACCTGAACACCGCCAGCGTGCCTCTGCTGTCGCGTGTGTCCGGCCTGTCGGGGAGCGTCGCCAAGGCAGTGGTGCGCTGGCGCGAGGCCAACGGCGCATTCGCGAGCCGTCAGCAACTGCTGGACGTGAGTGGCTTTGGCGCCAAGACCTTCGAACAAAGCGCGGGCTTCCTGCGCATTCGCGGCGGCGCGAATCCGCTGGACATGACCGGCGTGCATCCGGAAACCTATGCGGTGGTCGAGAAGATGATCGAGAAGACAGGCAAGCCTGTGGCCGAATTGATGGGCCGCGCGGAGATGCTGAAGACGCTCAAGCCGGAGCTTTTCGCGAACGAGAAATTCGGCGTCATCACGGTCAAGGACATCCTCGGCGAACTCGAGAAGCCAGGCCGCGACCCGCGCCCGGACTTCAAGGTGGCGCGCTTCAATGACGGCGTCGAGGACATCAAGGATCTGGTCGAAGGCATG
The DNA here is from genome assembly GCF_056397405.1 of Variovorax sp. 05N34. NCBI lineage: Bacteria > Pseudomonadati > Pseudomonadota > Betaproteobacteria > Burkholderiales > Comamonadaceae > Variovorax > Variovorax sp. 05N34. Next base: position 314,539 of record NZ_JBFTNI010000001.1, on the reverse strand, counting down.
GTGCTCGAAGGCACCGTGAGCAACGTGGCGCAGTTTGGTGCCTTCGTGGACCTGGGTGTGCACCAGGATGGGCTTGTGCACGTCAGCCAGCTTTCGCACAAGTTCGTGAACGACGCGCGCGAGGTCGTGAAGACGGGCGACATCGTCAAGGTCAAGGTGATGGAGGTCGACGTGGCCCGCAAGCGCATCGGGCTTTCGATGAAGCTCGATGCGGCGCCTGCGCGGCGCGATGGTCCGCGCGAAAACCGCTTTGAAGGCGCTGGGCGAGGGCAACAAGGTCCGCGCCGCGACAACTCGCCGCAGCCGGCGGGGCAGATGGCGTCGGCCTTTGCCAAGCTGCAAGGCCTTCGCAAGTAGGCCTCATGTCGCCAATGCTTGCGGGCGCACGATTCTTGCCAGTGCACGGATCATGAAAGCGCTTCGCATCTATGCAGGACCGGCCGCCCGCGAACACATCACGGCGCACGGACTGCGGGCGAAGGATGTGCGAACCATTCCCGGCGCGGCGGGCGGACCCAAGGGCCTCATCCTGGGGCCCATCGATCGTTTCCTTTTCGGCGATTGGCTCTCGAAGTCCACGCAGCCGATCGATCTGGTCGGGGCGTCGATCGGCGCCTGGAGGCTCGCCAATGCGTGCCTCACCGATGCGAAGACAGCGTTCGAGCAGTTCGAGCACGGCTACATCCATCAGCATTTCGAAGTGCCCGAGGGCGAAAAGCGATTGAGCGCCAAGCAGATCAGCGCGCTCTTCGGCGAGGGTCTGCGCGGCTTCTATGGCGGTCGCGCCCACGAGGTGCTGGGCCACTCGCGCTACAGCCTGCACGTGATCACTTCACGAGGACGGCACATCCTTGGCCGGGAGGGGCCCGCGCGCACCCCTGTCGGGTACCTGGGCGCATTCATCACCAACAGCGTGCGACGCAAGAGCCTGGGCGCATGGCTGGAGCGCGTGGTGTTCTCCACGCCGGGCGCCAAGCTGCCTTTTGCAACGCAGGATTTCCGCACGCGCCAGGTCGACCTGATCGAAGACAACTTCGAATTGGCGCTGCAGGCCTCGTGCTCGATCCCGTTCATGCTCGAAGCAGTGCACGACATTCCGGGTGCGCCGCCCGGCGCTTATTGGGATGGCGGCATCACCGATTACCACCTGCATCTGAACTACGCGAACGCGGATGGCGTGGTGTTGTATCCGCATTTCCAGAAGGCGGTGGTTCCGGGCTGGCTCGACAAGGGACTCAAGTGGCGCCACAAGGCCACCGGCTTTCTCGATCGCACGGTGGTGCTTGCGCCCGCACCTGAATGGGTCCGGTCGCTGCCGAACGGAAAGTTGCCGGATCGCAACGATTTCGTGCGCTACGGCAATGATGCGGCCGGCCGAATCGAAGCCTGGAGCACTGCGGCCAAGGAATCGCAGCGGCTGGCGGATGAGCTTGCCGAGTGGCTGCACGCGGACAGCGCAGGCGAGGTTCTGCCCCTTTAGGTTGTGCCGCTTTCGCTTTGATAGGCAGGGCCGCGCGACGGGGCTAAAGTGCCGGAACACCGGAGACACACCCTATGACCGTGACCCGAATTGTCGGATTGATCCTGATCGTTGCGGGCATCGCCGCGCTGGGCATAGACCGGTTCAGCTTCACCAGGGAAACCCATCAACTCAAGCTCGGTCCGCTCCAGTTGTCGGTAAAGGAAAAGCAGGAAGTCGAATTCCCGATCTGGGTTGGCGTGGGTGCCGTCGTGCTCGGGGGCGTGCTGCTGGTTTTCGGCGGCAAGAAACCCTGATCCGCCAGCTAGCCGAAATCCTGTTCGCGCAATTCAATCGGCTGGCCGTGCGGCGTGCGGTCGGCGGCGTGGTCCCAGGCGTCGCGGTAACGCGCCAGTTCGCCCGGCGAACTCGCGCCCTTGCTCGCTACCAATGTCTCCAGCGCCGCGAGCCAGTGGTGGTAGTAGGTGTCGCCCACGTCTGCATCGCCAGCGGCCTGAGCGGCGCTGATCTGGCTTGCCAGCACATCGGCCCACTCGGGCCAGGTGAACAGGCCGCGCTGATGGAGCGACACCGCCATCGCGAAGGCGTGCGCCTCCCACGGTTCGCGGAACACCGGCTCGATGCCATCCTTCGTCGGCATTCCCGGCAATAGCTGCGCTGCCGTGTTCATTCGGCGGCCTCTGGATCTAGATAGCTTTCCCATGCATCCACGGAAACGCTGAGCCCGGGTGCCGCCTTCGGGCCCCAGAGCGTGTGTCCATTGAAGACCACGGTGTAGAGCCATTGCGGCTGCTCGCCCAGACCTTGCGCGTGCGCATCCGCGAAGACATGCATGCCGTGCAGATGTTCGATGGTGCCGACCTTGCCCTGCGCATAGCCGGGCAAGCGGGTGTGATGCTCGACATGGCCGGCGCGCGTCCGAACCCGTTGGCCGATGGAGAAGCGCGCAGGCGCACTGGCGGGGCGCTCTGCCGATGTGCCTCGCGCCAGCGCGGCCGGGACATCGGCGGCCTGCAGCACGCGCTTGACGGGTTGCGGCGGGTGCAGCATGCGCCCACTGGAGAGTTCGTCAGGCAGTACCTGCGACCGCTCGGCCATGAGCTTTTCGAGCGCTTCCAGCCATATCTGGTAGTAGCTCAACCGGGCGTAGTTCGGCAGCGTTTCGCGAGCGCTGCGGCTCGCGTCGATGTTCCATGAACCCGTGCCGCCCATCGCCAGCGTCAGCGCCAGCACGCGCGCTTCCCAGTCCGCGTGGAAGATTTCGTCCTCGGGTTCGGGCACGATCGCGCCCGGCATGTCGCGGCCGCCGATGTCTGCGTGACTGATGTAGGTCATCGTGCGGCCTCCGGCGTGCGCGCCAAGCCGGTGCCGATCATCGAGTCTCGCGTCACCAGTTCGGCCAATGCCTCTTCGCTCCAGCCGTCGGTGCCCGGGGGGCGTTGCGGAACCACGAGATAGCGCACCTCCGCGGTCGAATCCCACACGCGGATGGTCGTCGACTCGGGCAGATGGACACCGAACTCCGACAGCACGCCACGAGGATCCTTGACCGCACGCGATCGATAGGGCGCGCTCTTGTACCAGGTCGGCGGCAGACCGAGCACGGGCCATGGATAGCAACTGCACAGCGTGCAAACCACCATGTGATGACGGTCGTCCGTATTGGCCACCGCGACCATGTGCTCGCCTTGCCGCCCCGTGTAGCCGAGCGAGGCGATCGCGGCGGTGGCGTCTTTCAGCAGCCAGTCGTGGAAGGCTGGATCGCTCCAGGCTTTTGCGACGACACGGGCGCCGTTGCGCGGGCCAATCCGGGTCTTGTAGGTGTCGATGAGCACATCGAGCGCATTGGGATCGATGTAGCCCTTTTGCGTGAGCACGGACTCGAGCGCGCGCACCCGAAGGTCCATCTCGCCCAATTCGCTGTGGTCGCCGTCGTGATCATGCGTGTGATCATGCGTGTGATCGTGCGTGTGATCGGGGTGGTGGTCGTGTGCCATGGCCGCATGCTAGCGCCACACGGCCGTGGGTGCTCTACATCGACTCTTCCAGCATCTGCCGATAGTCCTCTCGCGTGGCGAGCCGCGGGTTGGTCTTGTGGCAGTGGTCCGCCATGGCGCCGTCGATCACCTGCTCGAAGATCGCGGGGGTCACCCCGACTTCGGCCAGCCCTTTGGGCAGTTCGAGCCGCCCGCACATGTCGCGGATCGCCTCGCCCAGGTCGCCGGCTGAATCCAGGTGCATGGCCTGCGCCATGCGCAGCAGACGCTGGTCCTTCTGCACCGAATCGGCGCCGGCATTGAAGTGGATCACTGCGGGGAGGAAGAGGGCGTTCAGCGTTCCATGGTGCAGGCGCGGGTCGATACCGCCGAGGCTGTGGCTCAGCGAATGCACGCAGCCCAGGCCCTTCTGGAAGGCCATGGCGCCTTGCATCGACGCGCTCATCAGGTTCAGGCGCGCTTCGCGATCGCTGCCGTCCTTGGTGGCCCGTTCGATATGGCCCCAGGCGCGCTCGAGCCCGTCGAGCGCAATCCCGTCTGCCGGCGGATTGAAGGCGGCCGACATGAAAGTCTCCATGCAGTGCGCGATGGCGTCCATGCCCGTGGCGGCGGTCAGCCTTGGCGGCAGCCCCAGCGTGAGTTCGGGGTCGCAGATGGCCGCCTTCGGCATCAGGAACCAGCTGTGGAAGCCCAGCTTGCGGTGATCGTCGACGATCACGATGGCGCCGCGCGCCACTTCGCTGCCGGTGCCGCTGGTCGTGGGGATGGCGATCAGCGGCGCAACGCGATCGGTGATCCTGGCCGAGCCGCCTTCGATGGTGGCGTAGGTCTTGAGCGGGCCTTCATGCGTGGCGGCGATGGCGACGCCCTTCGCGCAATCGATGGCGGAACCGCCTCCGACAGCGATCAAGCCATCGCAGTTGTGGGCGCGATATTGCGCCGCGGCGGCGCGCACCGCGGCTTCCGTCGGGTTGGAAGGCGTCTGGTCGAACACGGTGGCAGGCAAGTCGCCGAGCGCATCGAGCGCCTTCTGTAGGATGCCGGCCGCGCGCACGCCGGCGTCGGTCACCACCAGCGGGCGTTGGATGCCGATGCGCTCGCATTCGCTGCGAAGCAGGCGGACGGCGCCGAATTCGAACTGGATCTGGGTGAGGTACTGGATGAGGGCCATGGGACTTCGGTGTAGTGCAGGCGGTGCGGACAGTGCGGACGGTACGATGCGAGCCCTCGAATCTATCAAGCACATCGCACCTTGCACACTCAAAAAACCCTTGCGCTTGACGCGACCGGGACAGTCGGCGGGCATTGACCGGATGATTGCGCTCACTCCCAAGATGGCCAGCGTGGTCGACCGCATGGCGCGCGCCGGCCGGCCGCCGCTGCACGCCTTGATACCGGCGGAGGCCAAGGCCGTCTACGAAAAAGGCGCTGGCGTGCTCGAAGTACCCAAGCCGCAGCTTGCGCGCGTCGACGATTTCACCATGCCCGCACGCGACGGCTATGCCTTGCCGGCACGCCTGTATGCGCCGTCGGACGCGGTATTGCCGGTGCTGCTGTTCTTTCATGGCGGCGGTTTCACCGTCGGCAGCATTGCCACGCATGACACCTTGTGCCGCGTGTTGAGCCAGAAAAGCGGCTGCGCCGTCGTTTCGGTCGACTACCGCCTGGCGCCGGAACACAAGTTTCCGATTGCATCGAACGACGCGTGGGACGCGCTCGCGCATCTCGCAAACAACGCGGTGCAGTGGGGTCTCGACGGCGCTCGCATCGCGGTCGGCGGCGACAGCGCAGGCGGCACGCTGGCGGCGGTGTGCGCCATTCTTGCGCGCGACGCGGGGATCCCGCTCGCACTGCAATTGCTTTTCTACCCCGGCACGGCCGCGCATCAGGACACGCCGTCGCACAAGAAATACGCTCAAGGCCCGTTGTTGGGCGAGGCACTCATCAGCTATTTCTTCAGCCAGTACGTCAATTCGCCCGCCGATCGCGACGACTGGCGCTTCGCACCGCTGAACGCCGAAGACGTCGAAGGCGTGGCGCCTGCGTGGATCGGTCTGGCCGAATACGATCCGGTCGTCGATGAAGGCGTTGCCTACGCCGACAAACTGCGCGCAGCCGGTGTGCCCGTCGACCTGGAAATCTATCGCGGCGTCATCCACGAATTCGTCAAGATGGGCCGCGCCATCCCCGAAGCGCTGCAGGCGCATGCCGACGCAGCGCGCGCCCTCAAAGAAGCCTTGCAACCATGACCCAAGCAGAACACCTCAAGAAATCCGACTTTCGTTTCTTCCACCGCCTGCGCGTTCGCTGGGCCGAGGTGGACATGCAGAAAATCGTCTTCAACGCGCACTACCTGATGTACTTCGACACCGCCATTGCGGACTATTGGCGTGCGATGGCCTTGCCGTATGAAGAGGCGATGCAATCGCTCGGCGGCGACCTCTACGTGCGCAAGGCAACGGTCGAGTTCAACGCCTCGGCGCGCGTGGACGATCTGCTCGACGTCGGCATGAAGTGCGTTCGCGTGGGCAATTCGTCAATCCTGTTCGCCGGCGGGCTCTTCCGGGGCGACGAACTGCTGGTGACTTGCGAGTTGGTCTATGTCTATGCCGACCCTGCCACGCAGACTTCGAAGCCGGTGCCGCCCCTGCTGCGCGAAATTCTCATGGGCTTCGAGGCGGGCGAGCCGATGCGCGAGGTTGCAACCGGCAACTGGGATGCGGTCGGGGAGGGCGCGGGCAAGGTCCGGCGCGAAGTCTTCATCGAGGAGCAGCGCATTCCGAAGGAGCTCGAATGGGATGAGCACGACGCCAGCGCGGTGCACGCCGTAGCGCGCAATCGGCTCGGCCAGACAATCGCGACCGGGCGCCTCGTGTCGGAGTCACCCGGCGTAGGCCGCATCGGCCGCATGGCGGTGCACCGCACGCTTCGGGGCGGCGGACACGGTGAGGCCGTGCTGCGCGCGCTCGAAGCCGCCGCGGCAGCGCGAGGTGAACGTGAGGTGGCCCTGCATGCGCAGCGCAGTGCGGAAGGCTTCTACGTGCGCCTGGGCTATGCGCCGTCGGGAGAGCCCTTCGAAGAGGCCGGCATCGCGCACATCGAGATGCGACGCAAGCTCTGAGCCTCGCCCGGTTCGCTGCAATTCGCTGCGATTCGCTGTGACTCGCCGGGATTACCCGATGGCCCGCGCCGCGGGCGCCGCTCAAGATGGCCGCTCCTCATCTACCCGGAGACACAGCGATGGCCAACTTTGTTCTCGTCCACGGCGCCTGGCACGGCGGTTGGTGCTACCGGCAAACGGCGGATGCACTTCGCGCGGCCGGACACGCGGTCTTCACGCCCACGCACACCGGCGTCGGTGAGCGGACGCACCAGTCAGCGGAAAACATCACGCTGGAGACTCACATCCGCGACGTTTGCGGCTGCATCGAGTGGGAAGAGTTGAGCGACGTCATCCTCGTCGGCCACTCATATGGCGGCATGGTCATCACGGGTGTGGCGGACCGCATGAGCGAGAAGATCCGATCTCTCGTCTACCTCGATGCCTTCGTGCCCGAGCATGGCGACTCCTTGACCGGCCTTCTGAGCAAGGCATTGGCGCCCGAGGTTGCCGGGCTGTTTCTGGGGTCCTTCCGCGGCACCGCTTTGCAGCACCACAGCGGACTGATGCAGCCGATTCCTGCCGAAATGTTCAATATTGCCCCCGCAAACCGCGCTCGCGTCGACCGGCTCTGCCGCCCGCAGGCGCTCGCGACTTTCGAGATGCCGCTGCTGCTCACGGGCGGCATCGACACGATCAAGGACCGCCTCTACATCCTCGCGGACAACTGGGACCCGAGTCCCTTCCGCTATTTCGCGGCCAAGACGGAGAAGGCGCCCGGCTGGCGGCTGGTGAAGATGCCGGTCAGCCACGACGTCATGGTCGACATGCCCGAGGAGCTTGCTGCTGAACTGCTCAAGCTTGCCTGAACCGAGTGGCGCACGAGGCCCCGCAAGTGAGTTATCGCTCCTGCAGCATTGTGGAAAAGAGAACGCAGCACGCACCAAGGTGGCGTGCTGCGCCGCATCGGCGCTGCGCACGAAAAGCGTGCTTCTCCCAATGAGGAAAGCGCTTTGTGCACTGCACCAAAAACTGAAAGTCAAGACTTTCTTTTCCCCGCAGCCGGTGCATGACTCTGTGGATAACCCCCTGAGCATCTTTCCGGAGCCGCATCCCGCTTGGCTTCCACTGCGATGCTCATCGAACGGGCAGTTGCTTCCGGGGCTGAAGTTTTTTTCTGTCGCGAGGGGATTGGCAGAAGGGCCGGCTGTGGTAATGCGGCGGCCGGGGCAAGGCGCTAAATGTCTTCGACCAGCGGATAGGGCAGCGGCTCGACGGTAAGCGCCGGCCCCTCGGCCGAGCGTGCATGCAGGCCGCCGGCGTCGATGGCGGCGATCTGGATCGAGATCAGCCCGGCCCACCCGCCATCTGGCGCGGGCGCGGCCTGCGCCACAGTGCCGACGGGTTGCTCCGCGTCGCTGGCGGCGAAGACTTCCTGGCCGGCAGCAATCTCGTCGCTGGCCTGCACGAGATAAGTGCGCCGCTTCAATGTGCCGCGAAACTGGCTGCGCGCCACCACTTCCTGCCCCGGATAGCAGCCCTTCTTGAAGTTCACGCCGCCGACCGACTCATAGTTGATCATCTGCGGCACGAACGCTTCGACCACGGGCGCGGTGAGGGTCACGATGCCGCTTCGCACTTCGCTCCACTGCCAGAGCGCGGGATCGAGCACGGCGCCTTGAGGCGCGGCCTGGCCGGCCGGCGCGATCCACAGCGCGCGCGGAACGCCATCGGAGGGGTAGAGGGTGACGGCATGCGCCTCGCCGACGGCAACGGACCGTCCCGGAAGCCCGGCCGGATCCACGCCGTTCGCGGTCAAGGCGGTGCCGGCAAGGCCGTAAAGCGCGTAGTCGCCGGTCGCGTCCGTCAGCTTTGCCTTGGCGCGCAGCACGAACATCGACAGCCGCTTGAGCGTCGCGGCGAGGATGTCGCGGCTGCATATCAGCAGGACGCGCTCGGGTTGCGGCCGGATGCCGATGAAGCTCGCGATGGCGCGGCCCTTGGCCGTGCAAAGTGCCGCAAGACGCGCCTCCGAGGCATCGAGCAAGGCGAAGTCCTGGGTGAGCTGGCCATGCAGGAAGCTGGCGGCATCGGGGCCCTCGGCGCGGATCACACCAAGGTGAGAAAGGGCGGTGGCGCCATTCAAAACGACTGAGGTCATCGCTGAATTATCATGGCCGGCTCCGTTCCGTTCGGTCCGCAGGGCTTCCTCTTATTTCTGTCTGATCGCTTCCTTCGTCGGAATCCGTGCGTCGCTTCTTTCTCACCATTTTTCTGCTGGCATCCTTTGTCGCGCTGGGTCTCGGCGCGGCGGGGCTTTGGTGGCTCAATCAGCCGCTGCGTTTGCCGGCGCCGAGCGTCGATCTGTCGATCGAGCCTGGCACCACGCCCAAGGGCATCGCCCAAGCCGTCGTCGATACGGGCGTCGACGTACCGCCCCAACTGCTCTATTTGTGGTTTCGCTTTTCCGGTCAAGACCGGCAAATGCGCGCCGGCAGCTACGAATTGGACCGGGGCATCACGCCCCGAACGCTGCTCAGCGTGCTCGTGCGCGGCGAAGAGGCAACGCGAAGCCTTGTGCTCGTCGAAGGCTGGAACTTCCGTCAGGTACGCGCTGCATTGGCAAAGGCGGACCAGTTGAAGCCCGACACGCTGGGTCAATCCGACGAGGAAATCATGGCGCGCCTCGGCAGGGCGGGGATGCACCCGGAGGGGCGCTTCTTCCCTGACACCTACACCTATTCCAAAGGATCGACGGACTTCGCGTTGCTCCAGAGGGCCATGCGCGCGATGGACAAGAAGCTCGACGCCGCGTGGGCCGCTCGTTCACCGAATATCTCCGTCAAAACGCCCGATGAGGCGCTGATCCTCGCCAGCATTGTCGAAAAGGAGACAGGCAAGGCCCAGGACCGCGCCGAGGTTGCCGCGGTCTTTCACAACCGGCTGCGCATCGGAATGCCGCTGCAGACCGATCCCACCGTCATCTATGGCATGGGCACGCGCTTCGACGGCAATCTGCGCAAGAAGGATTTGCAGACGGACACCCCGTGGAACACCTACACGCACAACGGCCTGCCGCCGACCCCGATCGCAATGCCGGGCAAGGCTGCTTTGCTTGCCGCGGTACAGCCGGCGCAGAGCAAGTCGCTGTATTTCGTTTCCCGCGGGGACGGAACCAGCCAGTTCAGCGGCTCACTCGATGAGCACAACAGGGCGGTGAACCGCTATCAGCGCGGCGCTACCGATCCGAACCAGCGGAGTGGTCAATGAAGGGGCTTTTCCTCACACTCGAAGGCATCGACGGTGCCGGCAAATCGAGCCACATCGATGCGCTCGAAGCGCTCTTCAAGGCGCAGGGGCGGCAGGTCACTCGCACGCGCGAGCCCGGCGGCACCCCATTGGCCGAAACGCTGCGCACGCAGATCCTCGATCAGCCGATGGATGCGCTGACCGAAACGCTGCTGGTGTTCGCGGCGCGGCGCGACCATGTCGTGCGAGTCATCGTGCCGGCTCTGGCGCGAGGCGACGTGGTGCTTTGCGATCGCTTCACCGATGCGACATTCGCCTACCAGGGGGCCGGGCGAGGGTTTGATCCGCTCGTGCTTTCAGTCCTTGAAGAATGGGTGCAGTCGCAGCCCGCGTCCCTAGACGGCGCGCTGCTTCAGCCCGACATCACGCTGTGGTTCGACCTGGCGCCTGAAACCGCCGCCGAGCGCCTGGCCGGAGCACGCGTGCCGGACAAGTTCGAGTCGCAGCCGGTCGAGTTCTTTCGCCGTGTGGCGGCTGGCTACGCCGAACGCGCAGAGCGTGCGCCGCGCTTCGCCCGCATCGATGCCGCGCAACCCCGTGAACGCGTGTGGCAGCAGATCGAGCAGGAACTGGCACGGCGTGGTCTTGTCAGCCCACCGATCGAAAGTGCGCCTTGAACGCGGACACCCTGTCTCCCTGGTTGCGCAAACCCTTGGCCGAACTGCTGCGCCAACGCGGACATGCGTGGCTGCTGCAAGGTCCGTCGGGCCTCGGCCAATATGAACTGGGCCTCGCGCTGGCTGCCGCATGGCTGTGCGAGAACCCGGACGAAACGCACGGACGCGGCGCCTGCGGCCATTGCCCAAGCTGCCACGCCATTCAGGTTCGAACGCACGCCGACCTGTGCATGCTCATGCCCGAGGTCGCCATGCAGGAACTCGGCTGGCCGCTCGATGAAAAGGCGCAGTCCGACATCGACGACAAGAAGCGAAAGCCAAGCCGCGAGATTCGCGTCGAAGCCATGCGCGATGCCGTCGGCTTTGCGCAGCGCACGAGTGCGCGGGGCCGCGGAAAGGTCGTGTTCGTGTATCCGGCCGAGCGCATGAACACCATCACCGCCAACGCGCTGCTGAAAACCCTGGAAGAGCCTGTCGGCGATGTGCGCTTCGTGCTCGCGAGCGAGGCGGCCTGGCAGCTGCTGCCGACCATCCGCAGCCGCTGCCTCGGCTTCACGCTGCCGTGGCCGGAAGAGGGCGAGGCGCGGGACTGGCTGGTCGAGCAGGGCATACCCGCGGGCGACGCCGTCGCGTTACTGCGCGCTGCAGGCGGCCGCCCGAGCGATGCCTTGCGACTGGCGAGCCAGGGGCAGTCGCCCCAGGCCTGGGGGATGTTGCCGAAGGCCATGTCGCGCGGAGATGTCAGCGCCCTGGCCGACCGCGCACCGGCGCAAGCCATTGGGGCGCTCCAAAAACTCTGCCATGACCTGATGGCTGCGGACAGTGGTGCCGCACCGCGGTTTTTCGACGCGGCAGACTTGCCGCTGCCGCCGTCGCGGATGGCTTTGGCCCGCTGGTCGAGGTCGCTCGCGAATGCGGCAAAAACCGCAGAACATCCTTTCAATGCGGGACTCATGATCGAGGCGCTTGTGAGCGAGGCGCGAACCACCCTAAACTCGGCACGCCGCCGCCCATGAACACACCAGCCACACCCGCCCCGTCCGCGCCTGTCAGGCCCAGCGTCATCCAGCTCGCCATCAAGGAAAAAGGGGCGCTCTACGCGGCCTACATTCCCTTGTTCGCTGAAGGCGGGATCTTCATTCCGACGTCGCGGGAATACCGGCTCGGCGACGACGTCTATGTGCTCCTCACGCTGCCCGACGATCCGCAGCGCTATCCGATTGCAGGCAAAGTGGCGTGGATCACCCCGGCCCGTGCCGCCGGAAACCGGGCGCCGGGCGTGGGCATCCGTTTTCCGTCGGATGAGAAGTCGCGACAGTTGAAGTTGCGCATCGAAGAGGCGCTCGGCGGCACGATGGCATCCGACCGGCCAACCCAAACCATCTGATCCGGGCCCCGCTCTTTCCCGACGCGGACAGCGGACCGTACGCGGCGCCCCACGCGCCGCAATCCAACATTCCGATTCCGCGATGTTTACCGATTCCCACTGCCACCTCACCTTTCCCGAATTCGCGGACCAGATGCCGCAGATCCGCGCCGCCATGGCTGCCGCGCAGGTCGATCGGGCGCTCTGCATCTGCACCACGCTCGAAGAATTCGACGACGTGCAGGCCCTCGCGGCTGGTTATGACAACTTCTGGGCGTCCGTAGGCGTCCATCCGGACAACGAAGACATCGCCGAGCCCACGGTCGAGGATCTCGTGCGGCGATCGGCGCTGCCGAAAGTCGTCGCCATCGGCGAAACCGGACTCGACTACTACCAGATGGAAGAACGCAAGGGTGGCCGCAGCATTGCCGATCTCGAATGGCAGCGCGACCGGTTCCGCGTGCACATTCGCGCTGCCCAGCAGACGCGCAAGCCACTCATCATCCACACGCGCGAAGCGTCGGCGGACACTTTGGCCATCCTGAAGGAAGAGGGCGAGGATGGCGGCGCCAAGGCCGCGGGCGGTGTCTTCCATTGCTTTACCGAAACCGCAGAAGTGGCTCGTGCTGCGCTCGACCTCGGCTTCTACATTTCCTTCTCGGGCATCCTGACCTTCAAGAAGGCGCAGGACCTGCGGGACGTGGCGGCCTTCGTGCCGCTCGACCGCATGCTGATCGAAACCGACAGCCCGTATCTCGCGCCCGTGCCGTACCGCGGCAAGACCAACAACCCCTCGTATGTGCCCTATGTGGCGCAACAAATCGCTGAACTGCGCAAGCTGCCTGTCGAGGCCATTGCCAAGGCCACCAGCGACAACTTCGAGACCCTGTTTGCCGGGGTAAAAACATGAAGAAATACTTCAAGAATCTCATCTATCTCATTGTCATTGCTATATCTTTTTCTTCTCATGCTGATTCGTTCAGCGATTTTTTCAGAGCCGTCCGCTCTGACAACGCGGGCGGCGTCAAGAGCTTGCTGAACAGGGGTTTCGATCCGAACACGCGTGACGAGCACGGTCAGACCGGCCTTTTGATCGCGATGCGCGAGCCTTCACCCAAGGTGATCCAGGTGCTGCTGGAGTGGCCCAAGACCGACGTCGAAGCACGCAATTCAAAGGACGAAAGCCCTTTGATGCTGGCCGCTATCAAGGGCCAACAAGATGTGGTCATGAAGCTGATCGAGCGAGACGCGGACATCAACAAGCCTGGTTGGACGCCTCTGCACTACGCAGCGACCAACGGGCACGTCGAAATCATGAAGCTGCTGCTGGACAAGGATGCCTTCATCAATGCGCAGTCGCCGAATGGCACCACGCCGCTGATGATGGCTTCGATGTATGGCTCGGCTGCGGCGGTCAAACTGCTGCTCGACGAGGGCGCCGACCCGCTGATGAAAAACGAGCAAGGCATGACGGCGGCCGATTTCGCAAAGAAGGCCAACCGGACTGACGCCCTGCAGATGCTGTCCGCGGCCACGCAGCCGAAGAAGCCTGCTGACGGCAAATGGTGAGCGCTGCGCGCTCCTATGCTTTTCGCTCCTCTCGTCGCGCCAGTCAACTGGAGCAGGCGAGGCAGATGCGCCGCCATCGCCGTGCTGATGAACCACGTCGCGGCGAAGACGAATGCCAGCAGCCAACCGATGAATCGTGCGTTGGACTTTCCGCTGTCCTCAGTCCGAGTCGGATTCAGTTGGGGCGTCTCGTGTTCAGGCTGGGCCACGCTCGCCCTGGGCACTTTCGGCAAACAAGCATCGAGCGGCACGCCCACTACCAGGTGCAGCGCGGCCCAGGCAAGACAGGCTCCTCGCCAGCCGAACTGTGTCTCCAGGAAAGCCGTGAGCGGCCAACCAACGGTGCTGGCGAAGCCTGCCAGCAGGGTGATGCCTGTGATTGCGCCGCGCGAATCATGTCCGTAGGTGCGCACGAGCGCGGCAAACCCGGCCCAGATCCCGAGCCATGGGCGCGGCGAGCATCGCCAAGAGGTAATAGGAGGATGCCCAAGCCAGCGTCTGAGCGGTCCCGAGGGCCGCAACGATCCGGCGCTGTGTCATTTCGGCCATCTCTCCGGAGACCTCTCCACGTTAGATGGCCCGTTGATTGACCCTTTTGGAAAGCTCTTCCGCGCTTTCCTTGCGCTCGCTGTACCGGTCCACCAGATAGGGGCCGATATCGCGCGTGAGCAGCGTGAACTTGAAAAGCTCCTCCATCACGTCGACCACGCGATCGTAGTAGCTGGAGGGCTTCATGCGGCCCGACTCGTCGAATTCGAGAAAAGCCTTGGCCACGGACGACTGATTCGGGATGGTCAGCATGCGCATCCATCTGCCGAGCACGCGCATCTGGTTGACCGCGTTGAAGGACTGGGAGCCGCCCGAGACTTGCATTACCGCGAGCGTCTTGCCTTGCGTGGGCCTCACCGCGCCCATTGCGAGCGGGATCCAGTCGATCTGCGACTTCATGATGCCGGTCATTGCACCGTGCCGCTCGGGTGAGGTCCAGACCATTCCCTCGGCCCACTCAGCAAGTTTGCGCAGCTCTTGCACCTTCGGATCCGTGTCGGGAGCACCGTCAGGAAGGGGCAGGCCCATGGGGTTGAACACTTTCACTTCGCCGCCCATGGCCTCGAGCAGGCGCGCGGCCTCGTAGGTCAGCAAGCGGCTGTACGAGCGTTCGCGCAAGGAGCCGTAGAGCAAAAGAAATCGCGGCCGATGCAGCGATGGTTCATGCGCTTTCAGGCGGTCTGGTGTGGGAACGTCGAACAGTTCGGTGCGGAGCGCGGGGAAGGTGGGAGGGTTTTCAAACACGGTGCATGTGGTCGTCGGCGACGAGTATTTCGTCGGGGGTGGTGATGGTTGGCTTTTCAGCTTCACGAAAGCTCAGCGCGCCGTGAATCGCGACGCCGATGCTGGCGCCTACGAGTTCGGCGGCCACGAAAGCAGGCACGCTGGACGGCGCGATTCCGGCAAAGCTGTTGCTGAACATCCGGCCGAACGCCGCTGCGGGATTGGCAAACGAAGTCGATGCCGTGAACCAGTACGCCGCACCGATGTAGCAGGCCACCATGGCCGCCACCCGGCTCGGCGGCGCGCGCAGGATCACCAGCAGCAACCCCGCGGTCGCGACCGCTTCGGCAATCCACTGGCCCGTGCCGCTGCGGACCTTGGTCGACAACTGAAAAATGCTGGCGTCGAACATGGCGTGCGCAAGCCACGCGCCGAGCATCGCGCCAAGAAGTTGGACGACGATGTAGGGCATGACGAGGCCGCGCCGCATTGCGCCGCGGCCTGCCATCACCAGGGACACCGCCGGGTTGAAATGGGCACCGCTCACGGGACCGAACACCTCGATGAGGATGTAGAGGCCGCCGACGGTGGCGAGAGTGTTCGCCAGCAGTGCAATGGCAAGATTGCCGCCTGCCAGCCGCTCGGCCATTATTCCCGAGCCGATGACAACGGTCAGCAGAAGGGCAGTGCCGAGGGCTTCGGCCAGCAGTTTGCGCAAGACTTCGCTCACGTCGGGCCCTAAGTCCTTGAGATCATTTCGAGGGCTTTCTGCAACTCGACGTTGCTCATGTCGTCGAGTGGCAGTTGCAGCAATTGCAGCATGCGATAGCCGATGGCTTGGCGCGTGAGTTCAAAAGCCATGCGCTTGCCCTCGTCGCCGCCCGCTGCGTTCGAAGGATCCGGGTATCCCCAGTGCATCTTGACGGGGCTGCCCGGCCAGTAGGGACAAGTCTCCGCCGCGGCGCTGTCGCACACGGTGATGACGATGCGCATCTTTGGCGCGTCTGGCGCCGTGAACTCGTCCCAGCTTTTGCTTCGGTAGCCTGCGGTGTCGACGCCCGCCTTGCCCAACACCTCCAGTGCGAACGGATTGAGTTGGCCGCTCGGCGCACTGCCGGCGCTGAATGCGCGAACGTCCTTGTTCAAGGCTTGGGCCCATTGATTGAGCATGCCTTCGCTCAATACGCTCCGAGCGGAGTTGTGCGTGCAGAGGATGAGAACGTGCGTCGTCATGAAGCGCTCAGCACTTGCAGGCGTCGGCCGCCGTCTCGACCGCGCAATCTTGTCCCTGGCAGCAGTTTTCGGTGAGGTAGGCAAGCAGCGCGTTCATGTTCTCGTACGCTGCGCGATAGACGACGTTGCGGCTTGCGCGTTCCTGCGTCGCAAGGCCTGAATTCGCCAGTTCCTTGAGATGAAACGACAAGGTCGCGGGCGGCACGTCGAGCGCCGCCTGGATGACTCCCGGCGTGAGGCCGCCGTGACCCGCAGCCACCAAGGCGCGAAAAACTTCCAGGCGCACCGGATGTGCGAGGGCGGCAAGGGCGCGGACGACTTCATTCGATTCCATTATTCGAGAATACTGGAATCGTCATCTTCTGGTCAAGGCCTACTTGCGCGCGACCAAGACAAAATGGACACCTCCGGCGCATACTCAAAACCAGTTTCCTGGCATGAAAGGAGTTCTTCCGTGATCACAACTGAAGTTCATTTGCCCGAACTCGCCCTGTTGGCAGGGACCCGCGGGGCATTGGGAGCCGGGGTCGGCCTGCTGCTTTCCGACAAGCTCAATGAAGAGCAGCGCAAAAGCATCGGATGGACGCTGGTGGCCGTCGGATTGCTGACCACCATCCCTCTTGCGGCGATGCTGCTGGGTCGTCGCCGATGAATCGACGCGTGACTTGAAAGAGCCGGACAACCATGCAGAGCAACGCCACGTCACGCCGTGGATTCGTCACTGGCAATCTGGCGTTTGCGCTTGGTGCGCTGTCACGGCTGAGTTCGAGTGTTGCTGCCGAAAACTCCAAGAACGATGAGGATTGGGGCGAACCAAAGGGAGGCGCAGTCATCGATCGGGCAGCCCTTCAGAAAGTCTTGGCCGATGCTCGCTCGGTCGCCGCCCTCAGGAGCGTTGTCGTTGTCAAGAACGGGGCTCTTGTTGCGGAGCAATACCTTGGCGGCGTGACCGCTGCAGACTTGCAGGGGGTGAACTCGGTCACCAAGAGCGTCGCTTCGATGCTCGTCGGAATCGCGATTCACCAGGGAAGGATCAAGGGTCTTTCGGAGACGGTCGCGACTCTCCTGCCTTCAGCAGCAGCGAAAGCGCCGGGCGCGCCTGCGCTCTCGATCACGCTCGAACAAATTCTCACCGGCACCTCCGGTCTGGTTTACGACTATCGAACCGCAATACGTGCCTTGGACACGGCAGACGACCCCGTCGCCTTTGCATTGAGCCTTCCATTCGATCCGCAAACGGTAGGAAAGTGGGTCTACAACGATGCTGCGGTTTCCTTGCTGTCCCCAATCCTTGTTCAAGCGCAAGGCATGCCGGTGGACCAGTTTGCGCAGCGCGATCTGTTCGGTCCGTTGGGCATCGAGCGGGTTGGGGCAGCGCGCGACAGAGCCGGAAACTTCATGAGCTACCGAGGCCTGCGCTTGCGAGCACGCGATCTTGCAAAAATTGGATGGGTGATGGCCAATGACGGGCGATGGGGCGACAAGCAGATCGTGCCCTCAGACTGGGTCAAGACCAGCACGACCTTTCAAGTTTCCACCACATGGAGTGCGAGGCCCATACAGAAGGCCGGCTACGGCTGTCTGTGGTTTACGGGCAATCTGAGCGGTCGCCCGGTTGCGTGGGCCTGGGGCTATGGCGCTCAGTTTGCGCTTGTCGTACCTTCTCTTCGACTCGCCGTGATGACCACGGCGAGCAATCCCCCTCCCGGTGAACTGAGCGCGCAAACCAATGCCGTCATGGCTGTCGTCGCCCAGATCGTGGCCGTCGCCGGATGAAGCGAGCTACTTGGCTGCTGGCATGCCGGGGGTGTTGGGCGGAGCAGGATATTGGGCAGCGTTGTCCTTTGAATTCTTCTTCATGCGGGTATTGGCCTTTGTCTGTCCGGCCGCTGCTGCCTTGCCCGAGCCCAAGTCGTCGTTCTCGGCCGAGTTGATTTCGTCGCCGCCGATCTTCTTGTCGCCGCCGTGCTTTTTTGCATTGTCCTTCGCCTGCGCGCGTTGCTGCGGCTTGCTGTTGGTGATGACCTGCTCCTGCGATGAAGCGCCCGGCGGGTTCTGGGCGTACGCACCACCGGTCGCCGCAAACGCGGCGAGCATGATTGCAAGAGTTTTGTTCATTGCGTGCTCCTTGATGAATGTTGACTGGACCAGACTCTCGCCGCGACCGCGCCAATGTTCGATCACAAGCGAGTCCATTCTTCATCCGCCCTCATGGCGGGTAAATCCCGGCCACCACCTAGCAACACGTACGTGCCCGCAGGGATAGCCCGGCCGGCGCTTCTTTTCGACAATCGACACGCCTCGTGCCTGACAACAAGGTAGTTTCCTTTGGTCCCAGGCGAGCTGGGGCTTTCGGCCGCCTTGGGGTGGCCGACTTTTTGCCAGACTCCCAATGGGACAAACGCGCTACTAGCTGCCGGGCTTGCCCGCCGCTTCGTCGTCGATCGCCTTCTGCACGGCCTTGTAGAAGGCTTCGCGCGCGGCGCTCTCGGCGCGGCTTGTCGCGACCGGCCAGTCACCGTTGGACGCAATCACCAGTCTGCGCTTCGGGTCGACGAAGATCCCCTGGCCGAAGATGCCGCGCGCCGCGAAGCTGCCGTCGTCGTAGGTCCACCACTGGAAGCCATAGCCGCGGCCGGGCTGGCCGATGTCCGCGCGGCGTGTGGTCGCTTCGGCCAGCCAGCCGTCCGCGACCACCGGCTGCCCGTTGACACGCGCACCATCGAGGATGAACTGGCCGAAGCGCGCGAAGTCGCGCGTCGCCGCCTGGATGCAGCAACCGCTGATTTCCTGCCCGGTGCTGCTCAGAAGCCATGTCGCCTTTTGCTCCATGCCGGCCGGCACCCAGATTTTTTCCGAGAGATAGCTAGCCAGCGGCTTGCCAATGGCCCGGGCCAGCAGCACGCCCACGAGGTTGGTTTCGCCCGTGCTGTAGTTCCAATGGGTGCCGGGCGGCGCGGCACGCGGCAGTCGGCGCAGGTAGCTCACGAGCGCATCGACGCCGGGCTCGGGCTTGTGGTTGTTGAAGCGCGCGACGTCGGAGTCCGGATCGGCGTAGTCTTCGTTCCAGCGAACGCCGGAGGTCATCGTCAGCAATTGGCGGATGCTGACGACGTCATACGCCGAACCCTTCATCTCCTGGATGTAGTCGCTGACCTTGTCATCGAGGCTGCGGATCTTGCCCTCACGGACTGCGGCGCCGAGCAGGGTGGAGGTGATCGATTTGGCAACCGAGAAGCTCGTCCATCGTCCCTCGCGGTCGAAGCCCAGTCCGTAGCGCTCCAGGCGAAGTTTGCCGTCGTGCAGGATGACGACCGCAGCGCTCCTTTGCTCCGCCATGAAGGCATTGACGTCGAGCGGCAGCGTCAGTGGCGCGCCTGGCGGAAGAGGCGAGGGCGTGGGGCCGGCGTCCACGACGTGTGCCTTGGCGAGCACCGGCAGACGGTCGAGCGCACGGAATGCAGCATCGCGCTGCGGCTGGCTCCAGAACAGCAGGTCGCGGTCGGTCGGCATCGTGGCGATCAACGCGCGGGTTTCCTTGTCGAGGCTGAACCAGCCCGCTGCACCGGCGACGGCAACCACGGCCACTGTTCCGAGGACGATCCTTCCAAACTTCATGCTGCAAATCCCTTGTTGATGCGTCGAGCCTGCGCATTGAACACCCAAACACAATCCGAATCACCTTTTCCGAAGTTCTCGTGATGGAAAATGTCGGCTTTCTCAACCGATGCCATGCCGATTCCTATGCCGAAGCTCGACGATCCTCTCCACGACGCCGAGATCGGCTCCCGCGACAGCACCATTGACACCACGCGCATCGACGACGTGCGCATCGGCGCCGTGCGTCCGCTGATGACGCCCGCGCTTCTGCAGGAGAGGGTGCCGGTGCTGGACGAGACGCTTGCGCTGGTGGAGGACAGCCGGTCGGCCATCGCCGACATCCTGCATGGACGCGACGACAGGTTGATCGTCGTGGTCGGACCCTGCTCGATCCATGACCATGACCAGGCCATCGAATACGCCCACCACTTGAAGAAGGCGGCCGACGATCTTGAAGACGATCTCTTGATTGTCATGCGCACGTATTTCGAGAAGCCGCGAACCACCGTCGGCTGGAAGGGTTACATCAACGACCCGCATCTGGATGGCAGCTTCGCGATCAACGAGGGCCTGGAGCGCGCGCGGCGCCTGCTGCGTGAACTGACGCTGCTGGGGCTGCCGACCGGCACCGAGTTTCTCGACCTGTTGAGCCCTCAATTCATCGCCGATCTCATCGCTTGGGGCGCCATCGGCGCTCGCACCACCGAAAGCCAGAGCCACCGCCAGCTCGCCTCGGGGCTCAGTTGCCCGGTCGGCTTCAAGAACGGAACCGACGGCAGCATCAAGGTGGCCGCCGACGCCATCCTCGCTGCAAGGGCGCCGCATGCCTTCATGGGCATGACCAAGATGGGAATGGCGGCGATTTTCGAGACGCGCGGCAACGACGACTGCCATGTGATCCTGCGCGGCGGCAAATCGCCGAACTATTCGGCCGCCGACGTGGCTGCGAGCTGCGAGGCGCTGCGCGCCAGTGGTCTGAGGGAGCAGGTCATGATCGACGTGTCTCACGGCAACAGCAGCAAGCAGCATCAGCGCCAGATCGTCGTGACGCAAGACGTAGCGCAGCAGATCTCCGAAGGCGATCGGCGCATCACCGGCATCATGATCGAAAGCAATCTGGAGGAAGGGCGGCAGGACCTCGTCACCGGCGTCCCGCTCAAGCATGGCGTCTCGATCACCGATGCCTGCATCAGCTTCGCGCAGACCGTTCCGGTGCTGGACCAACTGGCAAGCGCGGTCCGCAGCCGACGACTCACGTCGAGGTGACGTCTTCGAGTGTCGAGAAAAGCACCTGGAAGATTTCCCGGGTGGTCACCGAACCCTGTGCGTCTTTCTTGAGCTGGATGAGCTGCTGGGCGTCGGGCAATCCGGCGGGTATGACCATTGTTCCGCCGGGCTTCAGTTGATAGATGAGGGCCGGCGGAATCAGCTCAGGGGCCGCCGTCACCATGATCTTGTCGAAGGGCGCGCGCTCGGGCCAGCCCTGGCATCCATTTCCGATCCTGATCTGGACGTTGTCGTAGCCTTCGTCGGCGAGCCGTTGTTCCGCTTGTTCGGCCAGTTCCTCGATGATTTCAACAGAGTAAACCCGGTGCGCCAGTTCCGCCAAGATGGCCGATTGGTAGCCCAGGCCAGTGCCGATTTCGAGCACGGTGTCGGTCGGTTGTACGCCGAGCAGGTCGGTCATCACCGCGACGATGAACGGTTGCGAAATCGTCTTGTGAAAGCCGATCGGCAAAGGGGAGTCGACGTAGGCGTAAGGCTGAAGCTCAATGGGCACGAAGGCGTGGCGCGGCACCGTTGCCAAGGCCTTCATGACTCGCGGTGCCAGCGCAGCCTTGCCCAGGTACGTGGTCGAGAAGATCGTCTTGGCGGCGATCTCGGCCATCATTCGCTGCCGCAGCATCGTGAAGTCCGTCTCGCTCATGATCCCGTCATTTGAGCAAAGCACTTCGGCAACTTCAACCCGGAAACCCTGATGCACGCATGCCTTCGCGCGTGCATCGGGCCGACCTCGGCCGGCCGCGGCCGATGAATCGGCGAATGCCGCCGCCTTCAGGCCACGGGTTTGCCCGAGACAGCCGCGCTGTCGACCGGGTTCATGGTCTCGGCCGTTTGGCCCTGGCCCAGTTCCGCACCCGTGGTGGGGTCGCCATCTCTCTGCGACTGCGTGCGCGCGGCCATCTGCTGCACCGTCGACATTTCCTCCTCGCCCAGCGAGACCGTCGCCATGCCATCGCCGCCGTCTACCGGCGAGGATTCCTGCGTCATCGGCACGTAGTTCCACTGCCCGCCCTGGTTCCAGGGACCGCGCATGCCATCGCCGCCGTTCGACATGCGGTAGTACACGCTGGTGAAGCGCGGATCGCCCGGCAGCTTGCCCGGCGGGAAGTTGGGTTCGATGGAATAGAGCGCTTTTTCGAACGACTTCTGGTGCGCGATTTCGCGCGTCATCAGGAAGGTGAGGGCGTCGCGCACGCCAGGGTCATCGGTGAGATTGATGAGGCGCTCGTACACGATCTTGGCGCGTGCCTCGGCGGCGATGTTCGAACGCAGGTCCGCGGTTGGTTCGCCGATGGTGTCGATGTAGGCGGCCGTCCACGGAACGCCTGCAGAGTTGACCAGCGGCGGGCCACCGCCATAGAGCACCTGCGTCACGTGGCTGTCATTGCCGTTTGCGGTGATGGTGCGGTAGAGCTCGCCTTGCTCTTCGACTCCCTCTGCCAGTTGGCCCTTTGCGCCCTTGTTGAGCATGCCGACGATGGTGCCGATGATTTCGAGGTGGCTCAGCTCCTCGGTGGAGATATCGAAGAGCATGTCCTTGCGGCCTGGATCGCCATCGCCCAATGCCTGCGTGAAATAGCGGCACGCCGCAGCCAATTCGCCTTGCGGCCCGCCGAACTGCTCCAGCATGAGGTTGGCGAGACCGGGATTGCTCTCGCTCACTCGAACCGTGTATTGCAGTCGCTTGTTGTGTGAAAACATGAAAGCTCCTTGCTTTGGAGGGGGTGGAAAAAACGTTTGATGCCGGACCGCTTTCGAGAGCAGGCGAGCGATCGGCGGCGGACTGTCAGGGCTTGGCACTGCCGCCGTCGCGGCTCATGCTCTGGGCGTGCTGAAGATGGCCGTCGACCACCGGCAGCATCTTCTCGGCGAGGTTCTTCACGTCGCTGTCTTTCGCGTTCTTGCTGATTTTTTCAAGCTGGTCATGCACTTTGCGGTGATCGGAGACGCCGGCCTTCTTCATGTATTGCCGGTCGAACTCCGCGCCATGCAGGCTCGACATCGCCTTGGACTCCGTCTTGTGGATCACGTCCGGCCCATCGGGCAGCTTCACGCCCTTGGTTTCAGCTACCTGCTGGACTTCTTTCAGGCCGGTGGTGTGGTCGTCGATCATCATTTGCGCGAACTGCTTGACTTGCGGGCTCTGCGCGTTCTGCAAGGCGACCTTGCCGGCCGCGACTTCGTTGATGTTGGCTTGCGCCATATCTTTGAGCGCGTTGGTGTCCGTGCGCGAAAGCTTGTTGGAGGACAACGACGATGACGCGTCGGATGAGCGCGCGGGCTGCGCATGGATGGGTTGTGGAGCCAAGGCCGCTTGCGCGACGAAGGCCGTGATCAAGGCGAGAGCCGCTGGTCGAATCATGGTGAGCACTCCAATGGTTGGCAGGCGAAGTGGCGCCTTGTTTGGTGGATGGGAACTGCCGGTGTGCAACGAGCGTGCCATCCGCCAAAACGCGCCTGGTCGCTGGAGAGAGGCTCCAGGAGCCCATCGGACAGCGATGTCTTCGCAAGGAATGCCGCAAATCTTGCGGGCAGCTGTGCATGAAATGCCGGTGTCTCTGAAGCTGTCTCCACGCTGAAATTCGATAGCCGCTGCGTTCGCCGGTGGCGCTGCGGGTTCGTCTCCTACGTGCTGGGTGATTGCATCGAAGCAAGGTCTGCAAGTGCTGTGGACCAAAGGACTTGCCATGCCTGAAGATGCGGAGATCCCGATCCCTGAGAACGCGGAGTCGTTGCGCGCGCAGTTGCAAGCGCTGGCCGAACGCGTGGGTGTCCTTGTGCCTGGCGCGCCGCTTTCGGACGAACTCGTCGCGTTTGCGGAAGGCGCGATTGCACTGGAACGACAGAGGTCGGGCCGGACAACGCAGCGCAATGGGCATTGATGGCTCTGGTGAGTCGCCGTCGATTCGAAGAATGCAATGTATATTATGTAAACTCAAACCGGCGTGATTCAACGTGTCCAAACGGCTCATCATCCAGAGCCTGAAGACTCCTTCTCCAAGACTCCCTTCTCCGCAACACCGCAGATAGCCGGCCACGCTTCAGCGCGCAACATGTCACCGCGTGTGGAATCGCGGCCGCGCTGAATGTGAGTCTCTGAAGGATTCAAGCCAGAGCAACACCGTCGCCGTAATCCAGCCTGCGAGCGACCAAAGCACAAAGGCCAGCAGAATCGACACGAGCAGCAACTGCGAGTCAACCAGCTCGTAAGGAATCAGCCTTGCGGTGGTAGCGTTGCTCGGCACCGGCGCGTAAGGCGCGACGGGCGCTGGATACAAGAGCGGCACGCCGAACAAGACCAGCGCGAGACCGGCCCCGACCATGAAGGCACGCCTGAAAAACCGCTGATAGCGCCGACGTCGTCTATGCACAAGCTCTCGCGCATCCATTTGCTGCTCCTTATCGGAGGCATTCCGCCGAACAGCCAATTTCGAGTCGACAGTCAGAGCCTGTGTGTAAGACGCATCCTCACGATGCCGTCCGCCAACCTACACTGGAGCACGCGCGCTGGCGACAAGCGCTCAGCAGATCGAGCGTCGTTTGATCGATATCCGTCTCCGGCACTTCGATGGTTACTGTGAGCGGCCCGGCAACGCCGAACTCCTCTGCCCCGAAGTCGAGTTTTCCCAGGACGTGGACAGCGCCACTGAGCGTCTGCCCGTCGTGCCCGTAGAAGATCGTGAGATCCGGCCCGGGAGCCCAGCAGATCAGGTCGCCGACTTCATAGCCTTGGTCGGTGCGCATGCCGGTCCCCGAGATGGCGCCTGGCAACGGCCCGAATTTCTCTCGCTTGAACAGATCGTGCATCGTGATCGTCAGGGGCAGCATGGCGACGAACTCCTCGGCCGTCTTGTTGTCCGCCAACGTGGCCGGAATCACCTTGTCGTTCAGCTTCAGATGAATCTTCATGATTGACCTCTTCGAATTGAATGGGCGCGTCGATGGACGAACGCCCTTCTGCGGCACACCGCTTCGGGTGCGCCACTGACATTTGCAAGCCGTGGGAACGGTTTTGCGGCCTCTGCCGCGCTCGTCAAACGCTTCAGCTGGTCACGCGCCCCAACTGAAGCTCACGCAGGCGCTTGATGTCGCGTGCAGGCGGCAAGCCGAAGAAACGGCTGTATTCGCGATTGAACTGCGACTGGCTTTCATACCCCACCCGGTGCCCTGCCGTGGCGGCGTCCACGTCTTCGCTGATCATGATTCGTCGCGACTCCTGCAGGCGCAGCTGCTTCTGGAACTGCAGCGGGCTCATCGCGGTCACCGCCTTGAAATGCTGATGCAGCGATGACACGCTCATGTGGACTTCGTCCGCGAGGTCTTCCACGCGAAGCGGCTCCTGGAAGCGACGCGAGAGCACGCCGATCGCCTGGGCGATGCGCTGGCTGTGGCCGTCGACGACCGCCATCTGGGCCAGCCGCCAGCCATCCGGCGATTTCATCACCCGGTACAAGATTTCCCGCGTGATGAGCGGCGCCAACGCGGGGATGTCTTCGGGAGAGTCGAGCAGCCTGGTCAGCCGCAGCACCGGGTCCAGCAGCGTGGTCGACAACTCGCCAGTGAAGATGCCTCGCTGGGACGCCCGCTTCGGAAGCGCCTCACCCAGCCTCATCTCCAGCGCGAGCGCTGCGATGTCCTTGACGTCAAAGCTCAGGCGCAGGCCCAGGTACGGTGCTTCGGGCGATGCATCGACCACCTGCCCTGCCACCGGCAGGTTCTGCGCCACGACGAGATATTGGCTGCTGTCGTAGACGTAGACCTCGTCGCTCAGCAAAACGCGCTTGCTACCTTGCGCCAGAACGCAAAACGCCGGCTCGTGCATGGAGTGAACGGGATGCTGCACTTGCGACGCCCGGCCCAGCATCAGGCGCGGTATGGCCGTTTGATGGCCGCCGTCAGTGACCGTGATGCGGTCGATCATGGCGGCAAGTTCGGCCCTCATCACGGTGGTTTGCAGTTGATCGTCAGGCCGATCGCTGCGCAATGCATTGTGGGTGGATGTCAGCATGGACCGAAGCTTAGGCATCTTGACGGCGCTTGTCTCCACTTGCAGGAGTCAGCCGGAGAATCGGGCAAACATCTTCAATAATTCTGCAAGGCGGGCTTGCATCACGGCACCTTCCGGTATGAGACTGGACGACTCACACGGAGGACTGCCATGACCAACCCCACCGCACTCCAGGCCACCGTCGAAGCGATCGCCCAGAAGGGCAAAGGCATTCTTGCCGCCGACGAAAGCGGCCCGACGATTGCCAAGCGTTTCAAGACGATCGGCGTCGATTCAACCGAGGAGAACCGGCGTGCATACCGAA
The DNA here is from genome assembly GCF_056397405.1 of Variovorax sp. 05N34. Classification (NCBI taxonomy): domain Bacteria; kingdom Pseudomonadati; phylum Pseudomonadota; class Betaproteobacteria; order Burkholderiales; family Comamonadaceae; genus Variovorax; species Variovorax sp. 05N34. The sequence continues at coordinate 288,400 of NZ_JBFTNI010000001.1, read as the reverse complement.
GCCTGCTCCTTTCGACGCCGGGACTCGGCCAGTACATCAGCGGCGTCATCCTCTATGAGGAAACGCTGACCCAGCTTTCAGACGATAGCGAGCCGCTGCCTCGGCTTGCGGCGAGACAAGGCATCGTGCCCGGGATCAAGGTCGACGCGGGCAAGATCCCGCTCGCGCTTTCGCCCGGCGACGAGATCACCCAAGGGCTGGACGGGCTCGCCGAACGCCTCGAAAGCTACAAGCAACATGGCGCACGATTCGCAAAGTGGCGCGCCGTCTACAACATCAGCGACACCCTCCCCGGCCGCGCAGCCGTCAAAGCCAATGCCGAGGCTCTGGCGCGCTATGCGGCGGTCTGCCAGGAGCTCGATGTGGTGCCGATCGTCGAACCCGAAGTGCTGATCGACGGCAGTCACACCCTGGCGCGCTGCGCCGAGGTCACGCAAACGGTTCTGCGCGAAGTCTTCCATGCGCTGGATCGCCATGGCGTGGCGCTCGAACACATGTTCCTCAAGCCGAGCATGGTGATTCCGGGCAAGTCCCAGGCGCGGCAATCGAAGTGCGACGAAGTCGCGGCGCACACCCTGCGCGTACTGCGGCGCACCGTGCCGGCCGCGGTGCCGACCATCAACTTCCTGTCCGGCGGACAATCTCCCGCCGAGGCGACAGCAAATCTCGACGCGCTGAATCGACTGGGGCCGCACCCGTGGCTCCTGAGCTATTCGTACGGACGCGCATTGCAGGACCCGGCGCTCCAGGCGTGGCAGGGCCGCCCTGCCAATGTCGGCGCGGCACAGCAGGCATTGCTCAAGCGCGCACGGCTGAATTCCGCCGCGAGCCAGGGGGCATACAGCGCAGATATGGAAGATGCAGCCGGCGCGCCAGCGCATCGTTGAATCTTTACCGTTGACCATTTGATCGTCGATTGCGATTGCGATTGCGGTTGCGATCTACCAAGACATGTCTTAGCATCCGGCAGCCGGAAAACTACGACGCGTCTTGGTACCTTGCATGAGCAGAACCCAACCTCCTCCCGATTCAGCACACTGCGCCATCCGCCTGCGTGGGGCCGTCACCCTTCTGGCCCGGCGCTTGCGCCCTTCGCCGCAGCAAGGCGGCCTCAGCGCGGCAAAGCTGAGTGCAATTGGCCAGCTCTACCGCGCCGGCGCAATGACGCCGACCGATCTCGCAGCGCGTGAAGGCGTCAAGCTTCAATCTCTCACGAGGCTGCTGGCAGAGCTCGAAGAAGACGGCTGGATCGCCCGCAAGGCTCATGCATCCGACGGGCGCCAATCGCTGCTGAGCCTGACCCGGACGGGCTCGAAGCGACTCGCAGCCGCCGTGCACGCGGGCGAAGCTTCGCTGGCCAAGGTCATCGGCACCACGCTCGGAGATCACGAACGCGCCGTGCTGCTGGAGGCTTGCACGTTGATCGAAAGCATCTCCGAGGTGCTCGCCGCTGAGACACACGACGCGGAGGCCGCATGAGCTGGTTTTCGATGGACGCCGAAAAGCGCCACCATGGGCTGCAGCTCGCCGCCGCGGTCGTGCTCGCCTATTTCGTTTCGAGCCTGGCCGGTCTGCCCGAGCACTTCTGGGCAGTCATGAGCACGCTCATCGTGATGCGGCCGAATTCGGCATCCACATTCGACGCCGGCTGGGATCGCGCCAAGGGCACGCTGATCGGTGTGACTGGCGGGCTGATTGGTGTCTACCTGCAGCACATGGGCGCCCATGCGCTGGCGACGACGCTCACGGTGGTCGTGCTGCTGTCTTTCGCCAGTGCCGCGAGCCCTGGGCTGCGCAGCGCTCCAGTCGCCGCGTTGATCATTCTTGCGGCGGGAGGCCTGCCGGGCCATTCGCCGTTGCAAGTGGCATTGCTGCGGGTGGCGCAGATTCTCATCGGCGTGGCCGTCGCGATGGCGATCGCCATGGCCTCTTCGAGGTACCGTGCCGGCGACCGTCTTCGAGCAGGTTGCGCGACGTTGCTTCGACGCTTGGCGCATCTCCTGCAGCAAGCGGATGCGCGCGCGGCGCGCAACGAGTCCGACGCGGAGAAAGCAGGCGCGGCTGTTCGCGCGGCGCTCGATCGGCTGACGACACTTGCAGCTAGCGCCGATCGGGCATCACGGTTCTTCAAACGCGCGGATGTTGCGGCCGACGGGCGGCACCACAGGAACATCGTCGGCTTGACCGGCCGCATCGTGCAGGACATCTCGCTGCTCAACCGCGTGCTGCGCGTCAAGGGTGAGCAGCAGCCGCTTCGTTGCGCGGGCGAAGCGGCGCAGGCCGTCAGCGCCGGGCTCGCAAGCGTCGCGGACGTTCTCGCCGGGCGCGGCCAGCCCGATCTGGCCGCCTTGCGCGCTACGACCCGCGCGCGCGGCGAAGATGCTCCCGACGCATTGCTCGCCGCCCCGTTGCGTCTTCTGCTCGAAGATATGCAACGTCTCGCCCGAGTGGCCGAGCAGCAACAGACCTGACCCGCTGCGTGCGGGCTGCCCCCGCCGGAGTTGTGCCGCCATTCTGTGGATAACACTGTGTGAAGTCGCGGGAGTCGCCTACGGGTCGCGTGTATCCACGCGGGTTCCCACCGCATTGCCTCCTGAATGAGCAGCGGGACAACAGGAGATTGGCAAGGCGTCGTCAGTTTGATCGCTAAGCTACATCCGTGCACCAGATCGCGCAAATCGCGCAAAAAACCAACCCCGATTTCCTGCCATGTCCAGCCCTCTTCCCGTTCTTTCGCTTCTTGAAACCCGTGTGCTTGGCGTGCTCGCTGAAAAGCAGCGGACGGTGCCCGACAGCTATCCGCTCACCCTCAACGCGCTGGTCGCGGGCTGCAACCAGAAGACCAGTCGCAACCCAATCCTCGAGATCACGGATTCGGACGCCCAGAGTGCGATCGAAAGCCTGAAGGGCCTTAGCCTCGTGCAGGAAACCAGCGGCGGCCGCGTGTTTCGCTACGCGCACAACATCGATGGCGTGTTGAGGATTCCATCGCAATCGATCATCCTGCTGGCCGTGCTGATGCTGCGCGGACCGCAGACCGCGGGAGAGCTTCGCATCGCCTCAGACCGCATGCACAACTTTGCCGACATCTCGTCCGTTGAAGGCTTCCTGGATGAAATGGCCGAGCGGCCTGCTGGCAGTCTTGTCGTGAAATTGCCGCGCCTGCCCGGCTCGCGCGAAAGCCGCTGGACCCATCTCCTCGGCGGCGAGCCTGCGGATGTCTTGGCCTCGCCAGCAGCTTCCACGGGCGCCGACGAGATCTCGTTGAGCGAAGTCGCCGCGCTCAAGGCCCATGTCGCGCGGCTGGAGACCGAGCTCTCGAAAATGAAAACCGTGGTGACGCGGATATGTTCGGAATTGGGCATGTCGGAAATGCCCGATATGCCCCATATGCCCCATATGCCCGATACGCCCCATACACCTGATGCCTCTTGAGGCACCACGGCAGCTTCAACGTACGTCGCGTCGCGCCAGCAGTACGTTTCCGCCCGTGGTGTTGAACGAGATGGTCGGCGCGCTGAAGTCACTCAGCGGCGCCCCCAGGCCTATTTCGCCGCTGCCATGCAACACGCATTCGTCGCGCCGCAGTGCGATCTCGCCGCTGGCGCCAGCCGTGCCATGAAAGCGCACCCAGGTGCCGTACGTGCTGACATCCACGAGCACGCAGCTGCCATTGCGCGATTCGATGCGTGCATGCAGGCGTGAAACGCGGGGATCGTTGACCACGAATTGCGCCTCGTCGACCCGGCCCAGGTGAATGGGCAACTCTTCGGCCCGAAACATCGAGCGCACGTCGAGCCAAGCCAGCTCGATCTGCCCGAAGGATGAATCGGCGGCTCGCGCCGACTGAACCAGCGAAGCCGGCATCGTCAGGAACTCGGAGACCTCGTCCTGCCAGTCGATCCTGTGAACGATCGGCATCTCGTTCTTGCCGCGAATGTTGATGGGGCCGAGGCTGCGATGACGGACTTCGCCGCCATGGAATTGATCGATGACGGATTCGGTCGCCCAGATCTGGCCGGGGCCTGCGAGATCGCTCAGGCGCGATGCCAGGTTGACGGCGTCGCCATAGCAATCGCCATCGACCTGCACGATTTCCCCGCTCGCGACGCCGATCTGAAGCTCCATGCGCAGAGGCGCAGGCCAGGTTTGCAGCCGCTTCTGATGATTGCGCTGCATTTCAAGCGCGGCACGGGTGGCCGTGATCCCGTTTCCGAACACGGCCAGCACGCCGTCGCCGAGCGTCTTCACGACCCGGCCACTGTGGGATTCACACACACCGCCAATCCATTGGGTCAGCCGAGTCACCGTCTCGGTCGCGCGCGCGTTTCCCATGGCCTCGAAGACCCGGGTACTCCCCGTCAAGTCAGCAAATACGACAGTGGATTCGGCGCCCATGTGTGCAGTTTTTGGTAGCTCTCGCTTCCGGATTATGGCAAAGGAGCAAAAAAAGACGGCCTTCCGGAGCCAAATCGCGCGACTTCAGCTTGAACCTGTTGCTTTTTCATTTTGGCGGGCCCTGGTTGCAACTGTTGCATTTAGACAAGTAACACTTCCGTACTCTTATTGGACCAAAGCTTGAAGTGAATCGTGAAGTATGTTGTTTTTAAACGCGAAATGTCGTTTCGCCTCTTGTGCGTGAAAGGGGGCCGCCGTAACGTACTCACTCATCAAGGCTCTCGGCACCCGCCTTTACGCAATGGTCTCCCTCAGCAGGTTCTTCCGCATTCTGTCTCTCCCAGGTTTCGGCTCGCGTCGTTCCGCGGACCGTCAGATGGGTCGGATTCGCACCGCCATGCTGTCGCTCCTGCAGGTTCACGGGGGGCACTCGGTGCAACGTGTTGCACAGCGCGTGCGCTTCGCGGGCGACCTCGAGGCGCTTTGGTATCTGCGCCAGGATGTGCTGACGGCGCTGAGCGCGGTCGACGGTGAAGTCGCAGCGCGACGCCAGATGCGCCAGATCAATCGCCTGTTCAAGGGCGGCCTCCCGCACACGATGGGTCCGAGGACCCACCAGCGCATCACCACCTGAGCCGAGCGACGCCCAGCGCTCGAGGTTCAACGTCAACGCTCAATGAGCGTGGCGATGTCCCCAGACCATGAAGACATCGCGCCCGTCGGCGGCAATTTCCACCTCTGCGCCGACCGGCAGCAGAACCTTGGTCGGCACGTGACCAAAAGGTAGCCCGGTCAACACCGGCGCCTTGATCAACTCCCGCAATCTCGCCGTCACGGTCTGCATGCCGAAGCCGCGATCGTGCGGCACCTTTCGGACGCCCGTGAACTGTCCAAGGATCACCGCTTTCTGGCGCGCGAGAACGCCGGCGTGGCGCAACTGATCGAGCATGCGTTCGATGCGATAAGGATGCTCGTTGACGTCTTCCAGGAACAGCACGCCCTTGTCGATCGTCGGGAAATATGGCGTTCCGAGCAGGCTGGTCAGCACGCAGAGATTGCCTCCCCACAGCACCGCGCCGTGAATGCCGCGAAACGAGCCCACGTCGGCCGCGTCGCGCGCCGGCATCCGCCAGCCGGTGCCTTCGCCCTGGCCGCACAGCAGATCGTCGAAGCAGGCTTCCATGATGTCGTCCGCGCCTGCTTCCGCGCCGAAATCTTCGCCGATTGCCGGGCCGGCCCAGGTCACGCTGCCGGTCTTCGCCAGCAGCGCGCTCTGGAAGGCAGTGAAATCGCTGAGTCCGACGAACTCGGTGCCTCGGTGAATGGCCCTGGCAACGGCCTTGTACGGAATCGCGTCGAGGATGCGTGTCAGCCCATACCCGCCACGTGAGATGAGCGCCACGTCGGCGCCGCTGGCCGCAGCACGCGAGATGGAGGCCAGCCGAACGGTATCGTCGCCGGCAAAGCGCTGATGGGTGGCAAGCGCGGCTTCGTCGATCTCGACCTCGTGGCCCAATGCCTGGAGGCGCTTGACGCCCCGCTTGAAAGCGGCCTTGTCGCGCACCACACTGGACGGCGAATAGATATAGATGTGTTTTTTCACGGGGCGAAGTATCCCATCGCATCCTTGGCGATTTGTGCCGCCTGCGCTGCCGAAGGGCCCGAGACACGTCTTTGAACGGCCCCCAGCGCTCGGAGGCCGGCCTCATAGCCGCGGTCAGCGAACGGTGCTCGCCATGCATCGGCGGCCTGGGCGCCTTCGTCGGGCGCGCAAAGCACCTTGGCAAAACGCCCGGGAGCCGCATCGACGAGAAGCGAGGCCAGCCCGGACGCGCCCGCGCTATGCACCAGCACGAGCGGTCTGGCGTCGAGTTGGTCGATCCATTCGAGCAGCACATCGCGGTGCCACTCCAGCCGATGGATCGCCTCGCGCTTGGGCTTGTCGCTCTTGCCGAAGCCGATGAGATCCGGCGCCAGGACGCGAAGCTGACCGAGACTGGCAAGGTGCCGAAAGAAGTAGCTCCATTCACCCGGCCCGTGCAGGCACAGGAGCGCGAATGGTCCCTCGGTGGGGCCTTCGTCGAGGTAGTGCATCCTCCATCCCTGCAGGCTCGGGAGGTCGCACACGTAGTGCGATTCGAAGGGGTAGTCAGCCAGCGCGCTGAAACGTTCGGCTGGCGTGCGCAAGGCGTCGTCGCGCAACGGTTCGGCTGCTTCGCGCAGCGCGCCGCGGCGACCGCGAAAAAACCCTTGCAGAAGCTCCTGGCATTGCGCCGCCATCACCCCGCCTTTGACGGCAGTGTGGTGATTCAGTTGCGATTGCGCGAACAGATCAAGCACCGAGCCCGCCGCGCCGGTCTTCGGATCGCTCGCGCCGAACACGACACGCTTCAGCCTCGCATGCAACATGGCGCCGGCGCACATCGCGCAGGGCTCGAGCGTCACGAAGAGCTCGCAGCCATCGAGGCGATAGTTTCCGAGCGCCTCCCCTGCCGCGCGCAGCGCATTGATTTCAGCGTGCGCGCTGGGGTCGTGCAGCGCGACGGGGGCGTTGCGTCCGCTGGCGATGAGCACGCCGTCCTTGATCACCACCGCGCCGACCGGTACTTCGCCGGCGTCCGCGGCCTGCCTCGCCTCCGCGAGCGCCGATTCCATCCAATGCGCGTCAGTTGTCATCCGGCATGGAACGCGGCTGCTGCGCCGCTTCGATGGATTGCTTGATCTGCTGCTGAATCTGCTGGCTCTGGGCACGAACGTCGCCGGTCGGCGCGGCCCCAGTCGCCGCGGCGGCGCCGGCCGGCAAAACGGGAGCGGCGACCACGTTCAACTGCTTTTTCACGAGCACCCCGGCAATGAGCAGCGCCATCAGAAGTCCGATGAGTCCAAGGGCGCGCATCTCAGATCTCCTCCGCCTTCATTCCGTCGGCCACGGCCATGCCGAGACGCTTCATCCATCCGGCGAGCGCCCTTTCGTCGGACGAGCCCACGCTGTATTGCGCGTGCATGGCCGGATGCGACTCCTTGCGATGCTGATTGAGCTTGAGCTTGCACTGGAGCGCAGTCACGCGCAGTTCGAACCCCACGATGCCGTTGAGCATCTTGTTCTGGAACTCCTCGCCCAGGTCGCGCCACTGCTGCGCATACGCCGGCTCGTGCTGGCCGATCAGGCGCTTGAGGAGCGCATCCTTTTCGGCAGGTAACTCGATCAGGCTTGCCTCGACCGTGCAGTGCACGGCCAGGTAGTTCCAGGTCGGAACTCGCGCAAGGTCGGGATACACAGAAGGCGACATGTAGGCGTGCGGGCCGAGGAAAGTCACCACGGCCCTGGGCCTTTCATGCAGGTAGCGCCAGTGCGGGTTGGGCTTGGCGCAATGCCCCAGCAGCACCAGTTCGCCGGAGGGTCTTTCGTCCGCCACCAGCGGCAGATGGCTGACAAAGGGCAATCCTTCGTCGTCGGTCGAAATCAGGCTGGCAAAGGCGTGCGCGCGCATCAACTCCAAGGCGATTGCGCGATCGGTGGCATTGAACTGCGGAGGCATGTACATGGTTCGGACCCTGCGGAAGCGGAGAAAGGAACGCCCGATTGTCCCCGAGCAGCCTCGTTGCGCGCACCATCCGCGAAAATGGTCGCCATGAGTGTTTGCAGATTTCCGGCAGCGGCCGCCCTCCTCCTCTTTTTCGCGGCTGGCATCACAGGCTGTTCCACCACGGTCCATCAATCGCTTGGCGAAGCGCGCATCGAATCGCTGATCGCCCGCATGACCGTCGAAGAAAAAGTCGGCCAGCTCAGCCTCTACGCGCCCGCCGGCGTGGACATCGTGGCCAACCCGCAAGCCGCAAAACAAAGCGTCGACCAGCAACTGGCCGACATCCGCGCCGGCCGCGTGACGGGCCTCTTCAACGACGAAGGCCTTGAAGGCAAACGGCAAGCGCAGCAAGCTGCCGTCAATGAATCGCGCCTGGGCATTCCGCTGATCTTCGGCGCGGACATCATCCATGGCTTTCGCACCGTGTTTCCGGTCCCGCTGGCCGAATCGGCGAGCTGGGAGCCGGCGCTGGCAGAGCGCACGGCGCGGGCTTCGGCGCAAGAAGCCAGTGCCGATGGCTTCCGATGGACTTTTGCACCGATGGTCGACATCGCGCGCGACGCGCGCTGGGGCCGCGGCGTCGAAGGCGCTGGCGAAGACGTTTACCTCGGCCGCCAGTTCGCGGCATCGCGGGTGCATGGCTTTCAGGGTGCCGATCTGTCGCGCGCGGACTCGATGCTCGCCACGCCCAAGCATTTCGCCGGCTACGGCGCCGCCGAGGGTGGACTGGACTACAACACCGTCGACCTGTCGGACCGAACATTGCGCGAGGTCTATCTGCCGCCTTTTCGGGCGGCCATCGACGCCGGCGCGCTGTCGATCATGAGCGCCTTCAACGAGATCGGCGGCATTCCGTCGAACGCCAATCCATCCTTGCTGACGGGCGTGCTGCGCGACGAATGGCGTTTTCAGGGCTTCGTCGTGTCGGACTACACGGCCGACGAAGAGCTCATCGCGCATGGCTTTGCCGCGGATGGGCGGGAAGCGGCGCGGCGCGCATTCCTCGCCGGCACCGACGTCAGCATGCAGAGCGGCTTGTACATGAAGTACCTCCCGGCGCTCGTGGCGGCGGGCGAGGTGCCGAAGTCGCGGCTGGACGAAGCAGTCCGCCGTGTGCTGCGCGTCAAGACGAAGCTCGGATTGTTCGACCAGCCCTTCCGTGGCCTGGACGACAAACCGACAGGCCCCCGCTTCGACATGGCTGCACATCAGGCGTTGGCGCGCGAAGCGGCGACCCGCTCCATCGTGATGCTCAAGAACGAGGGCGATCTGCTGCCGCTGCCCAAATCCGGCAAGAAGATCGCCTTGATCGGGCCCTTCGCCGGCACGTCGGACCTGTTCGGCCCATGGCGCATTTTTCCGGATCAGGCGCCGCCGGTCGGCATTGAAGATGCACTGCGCAGCCGCCTGTCTTCGCCCGATTCGCTGACGGTGGTGCGAGGTTCGGACGTGGACGCGCCCCTCGAAGGCGGCATTGCCGCGGCAGTGGCAGCCGCCAAGGATGCGGATGTCGTCGTGCTGTCGATTGGTGAAAACGAACAAATGTCCGGCGAATCGCGGTCACGGTCGGACATCGAAATCCCCAAGGCCCAGCAGGATCTCGCGGATGCCGTGGCTGCGACAGGCAAGCCCGTGGTGATCCTCCTGCGCAATGGCCGGGCACTCGCACTCGAAGGCGCTGTGCGGGGCGCCAATGCGATCGTCGTCACCTGGTTCCTGGGCTCCCAGACCGGACCCGCCATCGCTGACGTGCTCTTCGGCGATGCAAATCCGTCCGGCCGCCTGCCCGTGAGCTTTCCGCAGACACCGGGCCAGGTGCCCTACTACTACAGCCACAAGCGCACTGGCCGGCCGCAGCTCGCCAACGCGCCAGCGCAGATGTACAAGGCTCGCTACCTGGACGCCACCAACGACGCGCTCTACCCCTTTGGCTATGGGCTGGGCTATGCGCGAGTGCGCTATGACTCGCTCGAACTCAAATCAGGGCGCATGAATTGGAATGGCAAGCTCGATCTGCGCGCGCGCGTGACGAACACCGGCGCACGCGACGCGGACGAAGTCGTGCAGCTCTACATTGGCGCCCGGGCCGCGAGCGTGACGCGACCTGTGCGCGAACTCAAGGGTTTTCGCAAGGTGCGGATCAAGCCCGGTCAAACGGTCGATGTGGATTTCACTTTGTCTCGCGCCGACTTGATGTTCATCGGTCAGGACCTGAAGCCGACCGTCGAGTCCGGTTCATTCGACTTGTGGGTGGGCCCCTCGGCCACCCAGGGCCTCAAGAGCAGCTTCGCGCTGGCTCCGGACCCGGAATCTCAATCGCAATGGCAGTCCCAAGTGGAATCAGATTGATCTCGGCGAGCACGCGGTTGGCTGCCACCTGATCACCGATCGCCACGTGCAGGGCCGCAAGTCTCCCGCTCGCCGGAGCGATATGGACGTGCTCCATCTTCATCGCCTCCAGCGTCACGATCGCCTGGCCGGCCTTGACCTGCTGCCCCGCCTCGGCCGATATCGCCACCACGCGACCATTCATCGATGCCCGCAGCTTGCCGTCTCCGCCGGCGTCGCCCTGCCGGACCGAGGCGGCGCGCGTCTTGTCTTCGATACGGAACGACAGACCGCGATAGCCGATCAGGAGCGCCGGTCCGCCTCGATGGTAAGCAACACCTTCGACCACGCCATCGCAGATGAAGCGCACGGCCTCATCGCTGAGAGACATGAGTTCGACCTCGTAGCTTTTTTCGTTGAAGGTGACTTCGAAGCGCTGTTGAGAGCCGACCAAGCTCGCATTGCAAGGTTTTCCGTCGATCTCGAAGCGCAAAGAATTTGGCAGGCTGTGCCACATGCGACGTTCATTCGACGGGGGACGATGCTCCACGCTTGTCTCACAAAGCAGCACGGCAGCAAGCGCAGGGGCGCGCTCGCGCGCGACAGCGTCGATGGCAAGCAATTCTTCAATGTGCTGGCCGATGAACGCCGTCGTGGCTTGGCCGCTCGCGAATGCCGGATGGGAAATGCAACGCCGCAAAAAGGCCTGGTTGGTCGTCACACCGAGCGCCACCATGTCTTCCAGACCCGACGCAAGCTTGCGTCGCGCCTCATCGCGCGTGCGGCCGTGGCTGATGATCTTCGCGATCATGGAGTCGTAGAACGGCGGTATCTCGACGCCGTCATGCAATGCGTCTTCGACACGCAACCGCTTCGGCGTTCTCCAGAGAGCGACCGTCCCGCTTTGCGGCATGAAGCCTTTGTCGGCGTCTTCCGCGCACAGCCGCACTTCGATGGCATGGCCGTCGAATCGGACTTGCTCTTGCGAAATCGGCAGTGCCTCGCCCGCAGCGATGCGCAGCTGCAATTCCACCAGATCGAGTCCGGTCACGGCCTCGGTCACGCGGTGCTCGACCTGTAGCCGCGTGTTCATCTCCATGAAGTAGAAATTGCTTTCGCGGTCAAGCAGGAATTCAAGCGTGCCTGCGCCTTCGTAGCCGATCGCCTTTACCGCTGCCAGTGCAGCCGCACCCATGCGTTCGCGAAGCTCGGCGTCCACCGCGGGTGACGGCGCTTCTTCGATCAATTTCTGATGACGGCGCTGCACGGAACAATCGCGTTCGCCAAGATGAATCGCATTGCCGTGGCGATCCGCAAGAACCTGGATTTCGATGTGGCGCGGCTCGACAATGGCGCGCTCAAGGAGCACATCCGCATTACCGAAGGCGCTCTGCGCTTCCGACCGCGCGCTGCGCAGCAGGCCTGAAAACTCGTCCGCGGACGGGACGAGCCTCATGCCCCGACCTCCCCCGCCCGCCACTGCCTTGATCATGACGGGAAAGCCGATGCGTGCCGCTTCCCGTCCGAGGCAATCTTCGCCCTGATCATCGCCCTGGTAGCCCGTGATGCACGGCACGCCGGCTGCCTGCATCAACGCCTTGGCGGCGGCCTTGTTGCCCATCGAGGCGATCACCTCGGCCGATGGGCCGATGAACACCAGCCCTGCATCCTTGCAAGCTTGCGCAAAGTCTTCGTTCTCCGCAAGAAATCCGTAGCCCGGATGCACCGCATCGGCACCCGTGCGTTTCGCGGCTTCGATGATGGAAGGAATGTTCAGGTAGGACTGCGCCGGAAGCGGCTCGCCAATGCAGACGGCCTGGTCAGCCTCTCGCACGTGGCGAGCGAGCCTGTCTGCGGTCGAATAGACCGCCACCGTGCGATAGCCGAGAGCGCGAGCGCTTCGAATCACGCGCAATGCAATTTCGCCTCGATTGGCGATGAGCACCTTGTGGAAAGGCGTGGCGTGCGAAATGGATGCGGGTGCTGTCATGAATGGTTTCAGGACTCAGCCTGCTCAAGGACGGGCCACGGAAAACTGCATCTGTTGCGGCTGGCGCAATTCGGCTTCACGGCAGATTGAAAGCACCGTCGACAGCACGGCCCGCGTATCGCGGGGGTCGATCACGCCATCGTCGAGCACACGCGCGCTGGTCGTGAAGACGCTCATCTGGCTGTCGAAGCGCTCGATGATGCGGCGCTCTAGATCATCCAGCTTTGCCTGGTCGACTTCGCCCTTGCGCTTCATCGCCGCCTCGGTGACGATGACCATCGTCCGCGCTGCCTGCTCGCCGCCCATCACTGCAGTCTTGGCATTCGGCCACGAAAAGCAGAACCGCGGATGAAAGCCGCGCCCGCACATGCCGTAGTTGCCGGCGCCAAAGGAAGCGCCGCAATAGATGGTGATCTGCGGCACCGTCGCGTTGGTCACGGCCTGGATCATCTTCGAGCCGTGCTTGATCATGCCGCCCTCTTCATAGTCCTTGCCCACCATGAAGCCGGTCGTGTTGTTGAGATAGAGGATCGGCGTCTTGGACTGGCAGCAAGCCTGAATGAAGTGGGTTGCCTTCGTCGCGCCGGCCAGATCGATCGGGCCGTTGTTGGTCACGACACCCAATGGAACGCCCTCGATCTTGATGTGCCCGACGACCGTAGCGCTGCCATAGTTCTCGCCGAATTCGAGAAAGTCCGAATCGTCCGCGATGCGCGAAATCACCTGCTTCATGTCGACGGGCCGCTTCGGGTCCATCGGCATGATGCCGAGCAGTTCTTCGGGGTCATGGCGTGGCGGCTTGAAGCGTCGCGGCGGCTCCTGCGGCAAATCGCGGTTCCAGTCGATGTTGGCGAGGATTTCGCGTGCAATGCGGATGGCGTCGCGGTCGTCCTCCGCAAGGTAGTCGCCAAGGCCGGAAATCGAGGTGTGCATCACCGCGCCGCCGAGTTCTTCCTCGGTCGCGATTTCGCCCGTGGCGGCTTTGAGCAACGGCGGCCCGGCCAGAAAAGCCCGCGAACGGTCGCGCACCATCACGATGTAGTCGGACAAGCCTGTTTGGTAGGCGCCTCCCGCCGTCGAAGATCCGTGCGTCACGGTGATCACGGGCAAGCCTGCTGCAGACATGCGCGCGAGATTGCGAAACAGGCTTCCGCCGGTGATGAATTCCTCGACCTTGTAGGTCATCAGATTGGCGCCCGCGCTTTCCACGAGTTGAACGTATGGAAGCTTGTTTTCGAGTGCGAGTTCCTGCACGCGCAACTGCTTCGGTATGCCCATCGGCTGCAGCGCACCGGCGTCGATGCCCGAATCCGACGCATTGACCATGACACGCACGCCCGACACCCAGCCGATGCCCGCGATCACGCCGCCGCCCGCGACACTTTTCTCCAGATCGGCGTTGTCCAGCCCCAGGCCCGCGAGCGATGAAATCTCGAGAAACGGCGTGCCCGGATCGAGCAGAAGGGAGAGCCGTTCGCGTGGCAGCAACTGACCGCGCTTTTCGAAGCGCTCGCGGGACTTCGCCGATGCGGCGATGGTGCGCTGCTCGCAGGCACGCACGCGCTCGATCAGCGCCTTCATGCCCTCGGCATTCGCCTTGAAGGACCCGCTGCCGCACGCAATGGTGGATTCAATGGTGGCCATTCGCCAAGCTTAGGCAACGGCACCTGCCCAGTCTTGTGCGAATTGGCTGCATCAGCTTCAAGCGCGCAAACGGACCGGAGCTTGGAGATCAATGCCACCCGGCCAGCGCCTTCATCGTGCCGGTCGATACCAGCGCGGATAGAACTGCGCCACGCGCGGCCCGTCGGTCGCCAATGCGTGGCAGCCGTCGAGCTGAAATGGCTTCTCCGTGTCCGAAACGGCGAGGGTGTTTCCCGCGAGGGTCTGCACCACCCCGGTCGCCATGGTCCGAAGCAATTCCGACATGTGCGTGCAGCCGCGAATGCCCCCGAAGAGCTTGGAGATGTGACGGTTGAATCCAGCGCCGACGCGCACGCCGATCAGATCTGCATAGTGGGGCGCGATGTCGCCGCAGGCGTCGGGAAACGGCGAATCTTCGGTTGCCGCCACGGCGTCGACAATGAGCGCCGAATCGTCGACCGTCAGCCGCAGCCACATCGAGTGGATCGCCTCGCCGCCGGGTCGTTCGCCGCCCGGAAACTTGAAACTCTGATCGCGAACGTCGCGAAGATGGCCTTCGATGTCCCATAGGCCGTCGTTGCGGCGATACCCACGGATGGTGATAGTGCGGCCGTGGGCGGGAAGGCGCTCGGCGGTAGGTGGAGGCAATGACATGGCAAAAACAAGAATAGCGGCGAACCAAGGCCGGGTCATCATGCCGCAGTGCCTCGCTGGGTGTTTTCGCGCCGGGTGCTTGCCCCCACGCAGCGACTTGGCGCAAGCGTCTGCCGCGCTCCTCGCCTAAGCTTGTTCCTTTCGCAGCCACAGAGTCGCTCGCCACCCATGACCGCGTCCACGCCCATGCCCACGTCACCTCCTGTGCAGAAGACTGTTCGCATCGGAGGCGCCTCCGGCTTCTGGGGGGACAGCATGGTGGCTGCGCCCCAACTGGTGAAACTCGGCCGGCTCGACTATCTGGTCTTCGACTATCTCGCCGAGACCACGATGGCGATCCTCGCCGCGGCGCGCGCCAACAAGCCAGAATTGGGCTATGCGACGGATTTCCTCGACATCGCGATGAAGTCGGTGCTGAAGGACGTCAAGCGCCAAGGTATCAAGGTCGTGAGCAACGCCGGCGGCATCAATCCGCACGGCTGCGCGACTGCACTCCAGGCGCTGGCGGAAGCCGAAGGCGTGACGCTGCGCATCGCGGTGATCGAGGGCGACGACGTGAGCGCACGGATGCCGGAGGTGCGCGACGCCGGCACCAAAGACATGTTCACTGATGAATCGCTGCCCGAGAAAGCATTGAGCGCCAATGCCTATTTGGGCGCACTTCCGATCGCCGCCGCGCTGGCAGCCGGTGCCGACGTGGTCATCACCGGGCGCTGCGTCGACAGTGCCGTCACGTTGGGCCCGCTCATGCACGAGTTCGGCTGGCGCGCGGACGACTACAACCTGCTCGCTTCGGGAAGCCTCGCGGGCCACATCATCGAATGCGGCTGCCAGGCAACCGGCGGACTTCACACCGATTGGAAAGACATTCCGGATTGGGCCCACATCGGCTATCCCATCGCCGAATGCCATGCCGACGGAAGCTTTGTCGTGACGAAGCCGGAAGGCACCGGCGGCAAGGTGATCCGTGCTTGTGTGGCTGAGCAGTTGCTGTACGAGATTGGTGACCCGGGCGAATACATGCTGCCTGACGTGACTTGCGACTTCCGCGAAGTGACTATCGAGCAGCAAGGCGCCGACCGCGTGTACGTGAGCCCGGCACGCGGCCGTGCACCATCTCCCCACTACAAAGTGTCGGCCACACAACTCGATGGCTTCCGCTGCGCCGCAAGCATGGTGATCATCGGTATCGACGCCGAGAAGAAGGCGGTGCGCACCGCTGAATCCTTCATCGAACGAACCAGCGAAATCCTCGTCGACATGGGCCTGCCGCCGTTCACGTCGACGTATATCGAAGTGATCGGTGCCGAGTCGCTCTACGGGCCGCACGCACGCACTCGCCACGTGCGCGAAGTCATGATGCGGGTGGTCGCGAACCATCCCCAGAAGGCGGCGCTGGCCATGTTCGCGCGCGAAATTGCGCCATCGGGCACATCGTGGTCACCCGGCACCACAGGCCCCGGAGGCGGCCGACCGGCGGTGTCGCCGTTGATCAAGCCCTTTGCTTTCTTGCTCGCCAAGAAGGCAGTGCCGGTATCTTTCGTGCTGGACGGTCAGTCGTACTCGGTAACGGTACCGATGAATACGGACGATGTGGGCGCGACTGCCACTTGCGAGCCTCCGCCCTTCGAGGGCGACGGTGGCCAGCAAGTCGAAGTGCGATTGATTGAGCTCGCCTGGGCGCGCAGCGGCGACAAGGGCAACCTGTCGAACATCGGGCTCGTGGCGCGCCGGCCCGAATGGTTGCCCCTCATCTGGTGCCGCATCACGCCTGAGGCGGTGAGCGCGTATTTTGCGCATCTGGTGCATGGAAAAATCGAGCGTTTCTATCTGCCGGGCATCGCCGGGATGAACTTGCTGCTCCACGATGCGCTCGACGGCGGCGGCCCTTCATCGATGCGGATGGACCCGCTGGGGAAGGGTATGGCGCAGATGTTGTTGGACATGACTGTGCCCATACCGATCAGTGAGGCTGGCAAGCTGGTCTGAGCACGGTGACATCAGCCTAGTAGACCCAGTCTGTCGCCGCTTGCTCAGTGCAAGGTGCCAGGTCGTAGCTGCGACCGTGGTCAAGCTGGGTATCAACTGTGTCTCGGCTTCGGCTCACTCCCACTCAATCGTCGCCGGCGGCTTGCTGCTCACGTCATAGGTCACGCGATTAATCCCGCGCACCTCGTTGATGATCCGCCCCGACACCTTCTTCAGCAGCGCATAGGGCAGCTCCGCCCAGTCCGCCGTCATGAAGTCGCTGGTCTGCACAGCGCGCAGCGCCACGACGTAGTCGTAGGTGCGGCCGTCGCCCATCACACCCACACTCTTCACCGGCAGGAAGACAGTGAAAGCCTGGCTCGTGAGGTCATACCAGCTCTTGCCGCTGCTCGGGTCCGTGAAATTGCGCAGTTCTTCGATGAAGATCGCGTCGGCACGGCGGAGCAGGTCCGCGTATTCCTTCTTCACCTCGCCCAGAATACGCACGCCCAAGCCAGGCCCCGGGAAGGGGTGGCGATAGACCATTTCAGGCGGCAGGCCGAGCGCCACTCCAAGCTCGCGCACTTCGTCCTTGAACAGATCGCGCAAAGGTTCCAGCAGCTTCAGCCCCAATTGCTCCGGCAGGCCCCCTACGTTGTGGTGGCTCTTGATCGTCACGGCCTTCTTGCTCTTGGCGCCGCCGGACTCGATCACATCCGGATAGATGGTGCCTTGTGCCAGCCACTTGGCGCCTTTCGCGCCGGCGCTTGTGAGCTTGGCGGCTTCCTGCTTGAAGACGGTGACGAACTCGCCGCCGATGATCTTGCGCTTGGCTTCGGGATCGCTGACGCCCTTCAGCTTGCCCAGGAAGAGCTCACTCGCGTCCACGCGAAGCACCTTGGCGTGCAGTTTGCCGACGAACATGTCCATCACCATGTCGCCTTCGTTCAGCCGCAAGAGGCCATGGTCGACGAAGACGCAGGTGAGCTGGTCGCCGATCGCGCGGTGAATCAGCGCAGCCGCCACTGACGAATCGACGCCGCCTGAAAGCCCGAGGATGACCTCCTCGTCGCCCACCTGCTTGCGAATGGCTTCGACAGCTTCGGCGATGTGATCGCGCATGACCCAGTCAGGTTTGGCGCCGCAGATGCCGAGCACGAAGCGATCGAGGATCGCCTTTCCCTGTTGGGTGTGCGTGACTTCGGGATGGAACTGCAAGGCGTAGAAATGCCGGTCTTCGTCAGCCATGCCGGCGATCGGGCAGCTTTCGGTCGACGCCATCAGCTTGAAGCCGGGCGGCAGCTCGGTGACCTTGTCGCCGTGGCTCATCCAGACGTTGAGCATGCCGTGCCCTTCGTCGGTCGTGAAGTCGGCGATGTTCTCGAGCAGCTCGGTATGGCCGCGCGCACGAACGGCCGCAAAGCCGAATTCGCGTTTGTGGCCGCCCTCGACCTTGCCACCCAACTGATGCGCCATGGTTTGCATGCCGTAGCAGATGCCCAGCACCGGCACGCCGAGTTCAAACACTGCCTGCGGGGCCTTGTCCGTCGTCTCTTCGTAGACGCTGGCGTGGCTGCCCGAAAGAATGATGCCCTTCAGGCTGCCGTCCTTGGCGTAGTCGCGAATCCATTCGTCGGAGACGTCGCATGGATGAACTTCGCTCAGCACGTGGGCCTCGCGCACGCGACGGGCAATCAGCTGAGTGACTTGCGAGCCGAAATCGAGGATCAGGATCTTCTGGTGTTGCATGGCTGACCGATCACTCGGCGCGGTAGTTGGGCGCTTCCTTCGTGATCTGCACGTCGTGTACGTGGCTCTCGCGAATGCCTGCGGTGGTGATTTCGACGAACTCGGCCTTGCTCTTCATTTCCTCGATGGTGGCGCAGCCGCAATAGCCCATGCTCGCGCGCAATCCGCCGGACATCTGATAAACGATGGAGACCATCGAGCCCTTGTAAGGAACGCGTCCCTCGATGCCTTCGGGCACGAGCTTGTCCGCGTTGGGGTTGCCGGTGCTCGACTCCTGGAAGTACCGGTCGGCGCTGCCCTGCTGCATTGCGCCGATCGAGCCCATTCCCCGGTAGCTCTTGTAGCTGCGGCCCTGGAACAACACGATCTCGCCAGGAGCTTCCTCGGTGCCGGCGAACACGCCGCCCATCATGACCGTGCTCGCGCCGGCAGCGATGGCCTTTGCGATGTCGCCCGAATAGCGGATGCCGCCATCGGCGATCAGCGGAATGCCGGTTCCTTGCAGTGCCGTCGCGACGCTGTCCACGGCCATGATCTGCGGCACGCCCACCCCGGCCACGATCCGCGTGGTGCAGATGGACCCTGGGCCGATCCCGACCTTGACCGCATCGGCGCCGGCGTCAGCCAGCGCGCGAGCTGCGTCGCCCGTCGCGATATTGCCGCCGATCACGTCGACCTGCGGATAGTTCTTCTTGACCCAGCGCACGCGCTCGATCACCCCCGCGCTGTGGCCGTGGGCCGTGTCGACGACGATCGCATCGACACCGGCCTTGACGAGCGCTTCGACACGCTCCTCGGTCCCTGCCCCCACGCCGACGGCCGCGCCAACCCGCAAGCGGCCGCTGGCGTCGCGCGCCGCGTTCGGGAAGCTGGTTTGCTTGGTGATGTCCTTGACGGTGATCAGGCCCTTAAGCTCCCAGGAGTCATTGATCACGAGCAGGCGTTCAAGCTTGTACTTGTTGAGCAGCGC
Source organism: Variovorax sp. 05N34 (assembly GCF_056397405.1). NCBI lineage: Bacteria > Pseudomonadati > Pseudomonadota > Betaproteobacteria > Burkholderiales > Comamonadaceae > Variovorax > Variovorax sp. 05N34. Next base: position 269,112 of record NZ_JBFTNI010000001.1, on the reverse strand, counting down.
CTTGGCGTCGGCAAGCGTGGTGCCGTCGGGCACCGTGATGAGCTTGTCGCGCCGCGTCATGATTTCGCTGACGGGAGCGTCGTACCGGTTCTCGAAGCGCAGATCGCGTCCGGTCACGATGCCGACCACCTTGCCTGCATCGCACACCGGGAATCCGGAAATTCCGAGTTGTTCCGACAGCGCCATAACCTGGCGCACGGTGTGGCTCGGCGTGATCACCACCGGGTCGCGCAGCACGCCCGATTCATAGCGCTTCACCTTCGCGACCTGCGCGGCCTGTTCCGCAGCGGTGAAGTTCTTGTGGACGATGCCGATGCCCCCTTCTTGCGCCATGGCGATCGCGAGGCGAGCCTCCGTCACGGTGTCCATTGCAGCGGAAACCAGGGGGAGATTGAGGGTGATGTTTCGGGAGAGCCGGGTGGCGAGGGAAGTGTCCTTGGGCAGGACCTGGGAGAACGCTGGCACCAGCAACACGTCGTCGAAGGTGAGCGCTTTGCCGAGAAGGCGCATGGGTGAAGCTCCAAAAGACGGATTGTAACGATGGCTCGGCGACCCCGATGACGTGGGGAAATGCGCTTTCCCGCACGCATTGAGGGCAGAAAAGAAGTCGCAAGCGCCATCTATGTTGCTAAAACGCCAGCTTCAAGGTTGCAAAACGTAAGGCAGCGCTAAACTGCCCGCCATGAAATTCGCGCACCTCGTCGTCCTAGGCTCGATCTTCCTTCTGCCAGTGGGTGCCCAGGCCCAATGGCAATGGATCGACAAGGACAACAAGAAGGTCTTCAGCGACCAGCCGCCCCCGATCGACATCCCCGAAAAGAACATCCTTCACAAGCCGAACGTGCCGTCGAAGCGCGCAAATGCGGCTGCGCCGGCAACGCCAGTCGAAGCCCCCGCTGCAAGCGCATCCGTGCCGGCCGCCAGCGCGAAGCCATCGGGCATCGACAAGGATCTTGAAGAAAAAACGCGCAAGGCCGAAGAGGCCGAAAAGGCCAAGCAAGCGGCGGAGATGCAGAGGATTGCGCAGGCCAAGGCTGAAAACTGCAATCGGGCGCGGCAGGGCAAGGCAACGATGGACAGCGGTATCCGCGTGGCGCGGGTCAATGCTCAGGGCGAGCGCGAAATCATGGACGACAGAGCGCGCGCGGCCGAACAACAGCGCCTGCAATCCGTCATTGAATCGGACTGCAAGTAGCGGTTTCTGTTTCTCGTTTCTACGCTTCTACGTTTCTAGTAGCCCGCTTTGCCACCCTTGCGACGGCGAGCAAAGAGGCCTGTTCCGCGTGCGCCCTGCTGCTTGAAGCGCTCGCGCCGCGCGATCTTGGGATCGACGGTCAGCGGACGGCACAGCTCGACGCGATCGAGGTTTGCCAGGACTTGGGTCCATTCCGCTTGCCGGCCCCAGATCCCCGGAGTGGCCGCCTTCCAGTCGAATTGCGGAAACGCGGCGGAAAGGCCGGTTGCAAGCACCGCATCTTCGATCGAGGACCCTTCAGGAACGCTCACAACCTCTTCGAACACCTCGCGCGGAGCGGGCGAACAAACTACCGTGACTTGCAGCGGCATCAGGCGGTGCCGTAGATGTGTTCGGCGCGCTTCACAAAGGCTTCCACGAGGTTGGAGGCAATCTTGTCGAACACGGGTCCCACCAAAGCCTGCAGCGCAAAGTTGTTGAAGCCATAGCTGAGGTTGAGTTCGACGCGGCATGCGCGCTCGCCCTCTTCGCCGACAGGTGTGAATTTCCAGACGCCGTCGAGATTGGAGAATGGCCCGTCCACGAGTTTCAGATGCACTTCCCGGCCCGGCACGTGAGTGTTGCGGGTCGTGAAGTTTTGGTGAAATCCACTGAACGCGAGGCCAACCTGGGCAGTCATGCCGAACTCGTCCTGCTCCATGACTTTCGAGCGATCGCACCACGGTAGAAACTCCGGATACTTCGCGACGTCGGTGACCAGGGCGTACATCTCGTCGGCGCTGTACCAGATCAGAACGGACTTGTGGACTGTTTTCATAGAATCGGCACAGCGTGCGCGACGGATTGTATTGAAGCCATGCAGACCTCACTTGATTCACCATGGCCACCAAGAAAAAGCAAGACACATCTTCCCGCATCGCGGACAACAAGAAAGCTGCCTACAACTACTTCTTCGAGGAGCGCTTCGAAGCAGGAATGGTGCTCGAAGGATGGGAAGTCAAGTCGCTGCGCGAAGGCAAGGTGCAATTGACCGACGGCTATGTCGTGATTCGCGATGGCGAACTCTTCGTGATCGGCTGCCAGATCAATCCCCTGCGCTCGGCTTCGACGCACGTCACGCCCGACTCGGTCCGTACCAAGAAGCTCCTGTTGCACAAGGAACAGATCCGCCGCCTGATTGGCAAAGTCGAGCAAAAGGGCTATACGCTTGTGCCGCTCAACCTCCACTGGAAAGCCGGCAAGGTGAAATGTGAAATCGCACTGGCCAAAGGCAAGGCCGAACATGACAAGCGCGACACCATCAAGGACCGCGAAGGCAAACGCGAGGTCGAACGCGCCATGAAGAGCCGAAGCCGCTGAAGGAACCCGCATGGCGATCCAACCCCTCGATGCTTCGCGTGTCAATCCGCTTGAAGGCGGCCCGAGCTTTTCACTGGGCAACCGGATATCGCGCGCCATCTGGAATCTGACTTGGGCAGTGCTTGCATCGTGGACGCCGCCGCAGATGCGCTTCTGGCGGCGCTTTTTGCTGAAGCTCTTTGGCGCCCGGTTGGGCGAACTCTCCGACGTGCGGGGCAGCGCGCGGGTCTGGTACCCCCCTCACCTGCATCTTGCGGACCGCGCGCTCCTGGCTGAACGGGTGACTTGCTACAACATGGCTCCCATTTCGCTCGGCGTTGGAGCGCTGGTCTCGCAAGGCGCACATCTTTGCGCCGGCAGCCATGACATCACTTCGGAAAATTTTCAGCTGACGGCCCAGCCGATCACCATCGGCGCGCGGGCTTGGATTGCAGCCGAAGCCTTCGTCGGACCCGGTGTGGAGGTGGGTGAAGGCGCGGTCCTGGGGGCTCGCAGCGTTGCATTCCGGTCGTTGGATCCATGGACCGTCTATGGCGGAAATCCGGCCAAGGCGATCAAACGGCGCGTCATGCGCGACGGCACTGGCGGCGATCCTGGCGGCACCCCCTGATCTCGTTCATTTATTTTGAGGCGGTTGGAATAAACACGACCGCGGCGGCGTTCATGAGGCAATCGACCACGATCGGTTGAGTCGCCTCCAGGAAACATTCCATGCCGCCAATCAATTTGCCGCTTGCTGTGCTGGTTGCCTACGTCACGCTGATGAGCGGCTACCTGGCTGTCCAGAGTCCGGACCGTGTGGCTCCGATCTGCCGCGCGATTCAGCACTGAACGCCTGTCGTCATGGATTCCAGCGCCATCGTCGAACAGATCCCGAGCCTGCGTCGATATGCGCGTGCGCTAACCGGCGACGGCTGGGCGGCCGACGACCTGGTGCAGGACACGCTCGAGCGCGCTTGCAGCAAGTGGCGCTTGTGGATCGTCGGAACCGACTTGCGCGCCTGGCTCTTCACGATCATGCATAACGTATTCGCGAGCCAGATCCGACGCGCACCGCCTCGCGCTTCGGTCGATGTCGACGAGCTTGTTCACGAATTGCGCGGCGCTGAGTCGCACCGCGACCAGGCCCTCGATCTCCAGCGTTGTCTGCTGTTGCTTCCGGAGGACCAGCGCGCTGTGCTTCTGCTCGTGGCGCTCGAAGATCTTTCCTATGCGCAGGTGGCCAAAGTGCTTGGCGTTCCGGTCGGCACCGTCATGTCGCGCCTTTCACGCGCACGCAGTCGCCTGCAGGATCTGATGGATGGGACGTCGACACCAGCCAATCGCCCGGGCCTGCGCCGCCTCAAGTAACCGGCCATTGCCATGAAAACGCCTACTCCGCCCGTCGACGATGATCTGCACGCCTGGGAAGCTCAGCGCGAAGCGTTGCGCCAGTTGCATCGCGAGGTTCTCGACGAACCGGTGCCGCCGGCCTTGCTGGCAGCGGCCGGCCTTGCTGCCCGGCATCACGCCCGTCAGAACCGCTGGATGCAATGGGGCGGGATGGCCGCCGGGATCGCCCTCGCCTTTGCCGCGGGTTGGCTGGCCAACAATCAATGGACATCGCCGACCGGCGCGCCGTTGGCTCGGGGGCCGGCGACGCGGGAATTCGTCCACGCGGCCGCTGTGGCTCATGCTGTCTACACGCCCGAAAAACGTCACCCAGTCGAAGTGGCCGCTGCGGACCAGCAGCACCTCGCGCAATGGCTTTCGAAGCGCCTGGATCGGCCCATCAAGGTACCGGATCTGTCGGCAGAGGGCTATACGCTCGTGGGTGGACGCCTGTTGCCGGGCAACGAAGGCGCGCGAGCGCAGTTCATGTTCGAACGAGCCACGGGGGAGCGAATCACGCTCTACATCGGCAGTCTCGCCACCTCATCCAAGGCCGCGCGCTCGGACGAGACTGCATTCCGATATTCGGCGGATGGTCCGGTGCCCAGCTTCTACTGGATCGACCATGGGTTTGGCTACGCGCTGACCGGACCGCTGTCCCACGATGCATTGCTCGGTATCGCCACGGTGGTCTACCAGCAATTGGAAAAGGCCGGCGGATAGACTGTCCACTCGAACTCGTTTTTTTTAACCGAAGGAGAAAACTCTATGAAACTGCTCAGCGCCTCGATCCTCGCCGTTGCCCTGCTCGCCGGATGCGGGAGCATGTCGCCGGCACCGGACACGCCGACACGCACTGCCGACGGAGTGCTGATCGGCCCGACCGGCATGACGCTGTACACCTTCGACCGAGATGCCGTCGGGAGCGGCAAATCCGCCTGCAACGGCCCATGCGCCACAGCCTGGCCGCCGCTCCCCGTCGCAGAAAATGCCAAGCCGATCGGCCCCTACACGATCATCGTGCGCGATGACGGCAAGAAGCAGTGGGCCTACAAGGGCGCGCCGCTGTACTACTGGTCCAAGGACACGAAGGCTGGAGACAAGACGGGCGACGGTTTCAACAAAGTCTGGAAAGTGGCTCGCCCGTAATCCGAGCGACCCAATAGAAAAAGCCGGCCTGAAGCGCCGGCTTTTTTGCTTTTCGATTCAGGCCGCAGCGCGATCAGCAGCGGCCCTTCTTTGCTTGACCCGGTGGGCAGTGATACGCGTCATCGTAGCGGTCGTGATCATGACCACGATCGTGTTCGTGATCATGGTGCCCGTGGTCACGGTCCTTCTTGTACTTGACGGGTTTCCAGTTCGGCTCGACCCAGCGCCATCCACCATCCGCACGCACCCAGCGGCCCGGCGCATAGTCGTAGTCGGCGCGTGCCGGTTGCCAATACCCCTGGTGCCACGCGTAGGCATTCTCGCGATACTGCCAATTGCCAGGCACCCAGATATACCCCGCACGTGGCGGCGGCAGGGGCTCCATGCGGGGCGGCGGCGGCGCGACTGCCACGAGTCCCGGAATGTTGATGTTGATGGAAACCTGCGCCGACGCGCAGAACGGCACGGCGACGAGGGCGCAAGAAAGAAGAGTTGCTGAAAAGCGCATCTGTAGTGAGGTCCTTTGAAAGTTTCAGGAAGTCCCGGGCAGCGTGGCCGCGGGCACGCGACGCTCGCGCATGCCAAGAAGTTCATTGAACACGAGCGCGCCAATGACCAGGACACCGCCTGCAAGCACGCTCGACTCTGGCTCTTCTCCGGCGCCGACCCATGCAAGCGCGATACCGAAGATCACCTCCAGGAGGCCCAGAAGCGAGACCTCCGGTGCCTTCAGGACACGCGCGCAAAGCACGGAAAGGACGCACGGAATCGCAAGCTGAAAGAGCCCAAGGAAGGCCAGAAGCCCGAGGTCGTGCGCGTTGGCCTTCAATGGCCACGCCAGCGGTAACGTGACGAGGACGGAAATCATGGCTCCGATCAGCACGGCCGGAACGAGATCGACATCGTGGCCCTTCGCGTGAGCATGCTGAACCACCGTCCAGTTGCACGCTGCGGCAAGCGGAACGCCTAGCGCCACCAGTGTGCCGAGCAGCGAACCCTCTCCGACCTGCGCTCCGTACATCCATCCGATGCCGATGCCGCCCAGGACGATGGCGCCCCAGGTGCGCGCTGCGAGTTTGTGGCCGATGAAAATCCGCGCGCCCAGCGCCGTCAGCAGGGGCCCAAGCGCCATGGTGACCAGAACGTTGGCAACACTCGTCAAGGTGAGCGCGACCATGAAGGCCGTGAACATCACGCTCCAGCAGACGCCGGAGATCCACAGTTCATGCCCCGCGTGCCGAATCCGCGTGAAAACCGCCCTGCCCCTCCAAAGCGGAAGGATCACGAGCAGAGAAACCACCGTGAAGAAGCTTCTCCAGAACGTCACCTCGAAGCTGCGCGCGTGCTCGAGGTGGCGGGTGACGACTCCCGCCGTGGCCCACATGAGGGTCACCACGACCATCAGACAGGCTGCGCGGCCGTGCGTCAGTCCACGACGTCCGCCGGCGGAATGCATCAGGCGCTCTCGCGGGAAGCGCGCTTGCGCTCGTGTTCCTTGAGGTAGCGCTTGCGCAGCCGCACGCTCTTGGGCGTGATTTCGACGAGCTCGTCGTCCTCGATGAATTCCACGCCGTATTCGAGCGTGAGTTCGATCGGCGGCGTGATCTTGATCGCATCTTCCTTGCCGGACACGCGGAAGTTCGTCAGCTGCTTGGTGCGCGTGGCATTGACCACCAGATCGTTGTCTCGGCTGTGGATGCCGACGATCATGCCTTCGTAGACGGGGTCGTTCGCACGCACGAACATGCGGCCGCGGTCGTCCAGCTTGCCCAAGGCGTAGGTGAAGATCTCGCCGTCATCCATCGAAATCAATACGCCGTTCTTGCGGCTGCCGATCTCGCCCTTGTGTGGCTCATAGCTGTCGAAGATGTTCGAGATCAGGCCCGATCCACGCGTCAGATTCAGGAACTCGTTGGTGAAACCGATCAAGCCTCGCGCCGGAATGCGGTATTCGAGGCGCACGCGGCCGCGACCGTCCGGCTCCATGTTGACGAGTTCGCCTTTGCGCTCGCCCAGCGCTTGCATCACGCCGCCCTGGTGCTGCTCTTCGATGTCGGCGGTCACCAGTTCGATCGGCTCGTGCCGCTCGCCATCGATGTCCCGGAACACCACGCGCGGCTTCGACACTGCCATTTCGTAGCCTTCGCGACGCATGTTTTCCAGCAGGATCGTCAGGTGCAGTTCGCCGCGGCCCATGACTTCGAAGACACCTTCTTCGTCCGTTTCCTTGACGCGCAGGGCCACGTTGTGTTGCAACTCTTTCTGCAGGCGGTCCCAGATCTGGCGACTGGTGACGAACTTGCCTTCGCGGCCGGCGAGCGGGCTCGTGTTGACGCAGAAGTTCATCGTCAGGGTCGGCTCATCGACCTTGAGCATCGGGAGTGGCGTCGGATTGACGGGATCGGTCACCGTCACGCCGATTCCGATATCGGCAATGCCGTTGATCAGAACGATTTCACCTGGACCTGCCTCTGCGGCCTGGACGCGCTCCAGACCCTGGAAGGTCAGCACCTGATTGACGCGGCCCTTGACGGCCTTGCCGTCCGGTCCTTCCATCACGACGACATCCATCATCGGTTTGATGGTGCCGGCGTTGATGCGGCCAACGCCGATCCGGCCCACAAAAGTCGAGAAGTCGATGGCCGAAATCTGGAGCTGCAGTGGCGCTTCGGGGTCGCCATCGTGCGCAGGTACGTGCTTGAGGATGGTGTCGAACAACGCCGACATGTCGGGGCCCCACTGTTCACCGTGCTCGCCCTCTTCCAGCGACGACCAGCCGTTGATGCCGGACGCATAGACGACAGGGAAGTCGAGTTGTTCGTCGGTGGCGCCGAGCTTGTCGAACAGGTCGAAGGCGGCGTTGACCACGTGGTCGGGGCGTGCGCCGGGCTTGTCGACCTTGTTCACCACCAGAATGGGCTTCAGGCCGAGAGCCAAAGCCTTTTTGGTCACGAAGCGCGTCTGTGGCATCGGGCCTTCTTGAGCGTCGATCAACAGCACGACGCCGTCCACCATGCTCAGCGCACGTTCGACTTCACCGCCGAAGTCGGCGTGGCCTGGGGTGTCGACGATGTTGATGTGCATACCCTTCCACGTCACGGCACAGTTCTTGGCGAGGATCGTGATACCCCGCTCTTTTTCGATGGCGTTGTTGTCCATCACTGTGTCGACCACTTTCTCGTGCTCGGCAAAGGTGCCGGACTGGCGCAGCAATTGGTCGACCATGGTGGTCTTGCCATGGTCCACGTGGGCGATGATGGCGATGTTGCGGATCTGGTTGGTGCTCATGGTGTCGCTTCGGTCAAAAGTGTCTGCTGGATTTCGATGGGGTTCAGCAAGCGCCCCGGGATCAGTTCGCCGGCCGCGACATGGGCAGTGCCCAGGAAGGCGTGCGGCTCGCGGCCAAATACGGCCACATGCGATGCGTCGGGCCAATTCCCGCGACGGCGCAGGCCCGACAGGAACCTCGCCGCATCTTCCGGCCCGAGCGTGACGGTCGTATGGCCGGTCACCAGCGATTCAGCCGGCAGAAGTTGCGCTAGACGCTCTTCTTCGCCCATGGCTTCGAACGCTTCGAGGGTCACGCACTGCGAGATGTCGAAGCCGCCTGTCGCGATTCGGCGCAGGAAAGTCAGATGTGCGCCGCAGCCGAGCGCTTCGCCGATGTCTTCGCCGAGCACCCGAATGTAGGTGCCCTTGCTGACCGCGGCGCGGATGTGAATGGTGTCGGCCGTGTCGGCCTTCAGCGTGAGTTCATGAACCACGACACTGCGAACCGCGCGTTCGACCTCGATGCCCTCGCGCGCGTATTCGTAGAGCGCCTTGCCGTCCTTCTTCAGGGCGCTGTGCATCGGCGGCACCTGGGCGATCGGCCCGGTGAACTTCGCTTCGGCCCGCGCAAGATCGTCCGCCGTGACGGACACCGGCCGTTCGGCCACGACTTCGCCCTCGGCATCTCCCGTGGAGGTCTTTATGCCGAGCCTGGCGCGAGCTTCATAGGTCTTGTCGGCTTCGAGATGAAGTTGACTGAACTTCGTGGCGGCGCCAAAGCACAGCGGCAACACACCCGTCGCGAGCGGATCGAGCGTGCCGGTGTGTCCCGCTTTTTCAGCGCGCAGCAACCATTTGGCCTTCTGCAAGGCCTGATTGCTGGAGAGACCCAGCGGCTTGTCGAGCAACAACACCCCATGCACAGGGCGCCGCTGCACCCGTGTGCGTGGCGCGTTCATCGTCAATCGTCTTTCGAGCGCGACGCGACCGCCTGGGCGATCAGCGCATTCATGTCCGCGGCGCGTTCGGTCGTGCGATCGAACTGGAAGTGGAGGGTCGGAACCGTGTGGATGTGCAGGCGCTTGAACAAGCCATTGCGCAGGAAGCCCGCAGCCTGGTTCAAGGCCTCGGTCGTCTCGACCGGATCGCCCACGAGAAGGCTGAAGAAAACCTTCGCGTGCGCGTAGTCCGGCGTGACCTCGACGGCCTGGATCGTCACCATGCCGACGCGCGGGTCCTTCAACTCGCGCGCGATCAGCTCGGTCAGATCGCGCTGGATCTGATCGGCCACCTTGAAGGCGCGGTTGGGGGTAGCGGTCTTTCTTTTGGGCATGGCCGAGGTCGATCCAGGTGCTTACAGCGTCCGGGCGATTTCCTTGATCTCGAAGAACTCCAGCTGATCACCTTCCTTGATGTCGTTGTAGTTCTTGAGCTTGATACCGCACTCGAAGCCTTCGCGGACTTCGCGGACGTCGTCCTTCAGGCGCTTGATCGAGTCGACTTCGCCAGTGTAGATCACCACGTTGTCGCGCAGCAGGCGGAAATGTGCCGTGCGGTTGACCGACCCGGAGGTGACCATACAACCCGCGACCGTGCCGATCTTGGATGCCACGAACACGGTACGGATCTCGGCGGAGCCGATGATCTCTTCGCGGCGCTCGGGCGCCAACATGCCGGCCATCGCCGTCTTCAACTCGTCCACAGCGTCATAGATGATGCTGTAGTAGTGAATGCCGACGTTGTTGCCTTCGGCGAGCTTGCGCGCACCTGCGTCGGCACGCACGTTGAAGCCGATGACCATCGCCTTCGAAGCGATCGCAAGATTGATGTCCGACTCGCTGATGCCGCCGACTGCCGCGTACACCACCTGCACCTTGACCTCTTCGTTCGAGAGCTTGAGCAGCGATTGGGCCAGGGCTTCCTGCGAACCCTGCACGTCGGCCTTGATGATGATCGGCACCATCTTGACTTCGCCCGCGGTCAGGTCGGAGAACATGTTCTCCATCTTGGCCGCCTGCATCTTTGCCAGCTTGGTGTTGCGGAACTTGCCCGCACGGTATGTCGCGATTTCGCGCGCACGGCGTTCGTCGCCCATCACCATGAACTCGTCGCCAGCTTGCGGGACTTCGGTCAGGCCCTGGATCTCGACCGGGATGGACGGGCCAGCCGTCTTGATGGTCTTGCCATCTTCATCGATCATGGCGCGCACGCGGCCGTAGGTCGAACCGGCCAGCACCACGTCCCCGGTCTTGAGGGTGCCGGACTGAACCAGCACCGTAGCGACCGGTCCGCGGCCCTTGTCGAGTTGCGCCTCGATCACGAGACCCTTGGCAGCAGCATCCACCGGCGCCTTGAGTTCCAGCACTTCGGCCTGCAACAGAACCTGCTCCAGGAGATCGTCCACGCCCTGCCCGGTCTTCGCGGACACGGGTACGAACGGCGTATCGCCGCCGTATTCTTCGGGCACGACTTCTTCCGCAACCAGCTCTTGCTTGACGCGGTCGAGGTTGGCATCGGGCTTGTCGATCTTGTTGATCGCCACCACGATCGGCACCTTCGCAGCCTTGGCGTGCTTGATGGCTTCCTTGGTCTGCGGCATGACGCCGTCGTCCGCGGCAACCACCAGGATCACGATGTCGGTCGCTTGCGCGCCGCGGGCACGCATGGCAGTAAACGCCTCGTGGCCCGGGGTATCGAGGAAGGACACCATGCCACGAGCGGTCTGCACGTGATAGGCGCCGATGTGCTGGGTGATGCCGCCGGCTTCGCCCGCGGCGACCTTGGCGCGGCGGATGTAGTCCAGCAGCGAGGTCTTGCCGTGGTCAACGTGACCCATCACGGTCACGACCGGTGCGCGAGGCAAGGCTTCGGCCTGCTGCGCCGACACGTCCTCATCGGTGAAGGCTTCGGGATCGTCCAGTGCGGCGACGACCGCGCTGTGGCCCATTTCCTCCACGATGATCATCGCGGTGTCCTGGTCTAGCGACTGGTTGATGGTCGCCATCTGGCCTAGCTTCATCAATTGCTTGATGACTTCCGAGGCCTTGACCGCCATCTTGTGCGCGAGCTCCGACACCGTGATGGTTTCGGGAACATGGACTTCGATCACGCGAGCCTCGACCGGTGCCGCGGGTGCGCGCTCCTCTTGCCCGTTGCGGTCGTTGCCCCGACGACCACGAGGGCCTCCGCGCCAATTGCCGCGACCGACGCCGCCGCTCGCATCGCCGCGGGTCTTGATTTCCTTCTTCTTGGCGGTGTCACCGGCCCAGCTCGACGAGAGCTTGGCGGATTTCACTTCCTTACCAGCACCGGCACCCGCTGCGGGCGCGGCAGCTCCGGGCGCTCCTGGCGCGCCGGCACGTGCTGCGGGCGCCGTCGGTTTATGCAACGTACCCTTCACGCCACCCTTGGCGGCGTCGGGGGCGGGCTTTTCAGGAGCCTTGTGCGGCACCAGCACCCGAGCCGGCGCGTTCATCATGGCGCGGATGGCTTCGGCCTCGGCGAGCGCCTTGCGACGGCGTTCGTCCAGATCCCTGGCGCGAGCGGCTTCCTCGTCCGCGCGCGCTTTCGACTCGGCAGCGGCCTTTGCCTTGGCGTCGTCCTTGGCTTGCGCGGCTGCCGCCTCGGCAGCAGCCTTGCGGTCAGTGGCGGCAGGCGTTTCTTCCGGAGCCTCCGGAGCGCCTTCAGTCACTGTCGCCGCCGCAGCGGCTTCGGCCGCCTTCTTCTTGGCGGCTGCCTTGGCTTCCTGCTCGGCTCGTTCGGCTTGTTCGGCCTGCGCACGCTCACGCGACTCGGCTTCTTCACGCAAGCGACGCTTTTCGACCAGCTCTTCTTCCTGGCGCCGGATCAGTTCGGCCTGGCGACGGGCTTCCTCCTCACGGCGGGTGAGTTCGGCTTCGTCGATCTGAGGGGCAGCGGCCGGTGCGGCGACGGGCGCTTCGGCCTGCGGCGCAGCATCGGCAGTCGCCGGATGGCCTTCATCGCGCTGGATGAAAGTGCGCTTCTTTCGCACTTCGACCTGGATCGTGCGGGCACGTCCGGTCGCATCCGCCTGCTTGATCTCGCTGGTCGACTTCTTCGTCAGCGTGATCTTCTTGCGTTCGGGCTCGACCGTGCCGTGGCTGGCCTTCAGGAAGCCGAGCAATCGCTGCTTGTCCGCCTCAGTGAGGGCGTCGGTCGGCGCCTGCTTGGGCACCCCGGCGCTCTTGAGCTGGTCAAGCAAGGTTTCGGGAGTCTTCTTGAGTTCGTTCGCGAACTCGGCGACAGTGGTACTGGACATATTGGTTTCGTGCCTCCATGACCATCACTCTTGGCCGGCGAACCAATGTTCGCGGGCTTTCAAGATGAGGTTCTTGGCGTCATCGGCGCTCTGGCCGGTGATCTCGGTGAGTTCATCGACCGCAAGGTCGGCGAGGTCGTCGCGGGTATGTACACCCGCCTCGGCCAACTTCGGAATAAGTGCCGGATCCAGCCCGGCAAGGTCGCGCAGATCCTGCGAAACGCCCTCCACATTCTCTTCGCGGGCGATTTCCATGGTCAACAGCGCATCCTTGGCGCGCGACCGCAATTCGTTGATCGTATCTTCGTCGAAGCTTTCGATCTCGAGCAATTCGGAAATCGGGACATAAGCGACTTCTTCCAGGCTGGTGAAGCCTTCGGAAATCAGGATGTCGGCGATTTCCTCGTCCACATCCAGCTTTTCCATGAAAAGCTTGCGGCTGGCATCGGTTTCGGTCGCCTGCTTCTGGGCCGACTCGTTGGCATCCATGATGTTGATCTTCCAGCCGGTCAGGTCGGAAGCCAGACGCACGTTCTGCCCGCCACGGCCGATCGCGATTGCGAGGTTTTCCTCGTCGACCACAACGTCCATTGCATGCTTCTCTTCGTCGACCACGATGGAGCTGACGTTCGCAGGTGCGAGGGCACCGATCACGAATTGAGCCGGGTCTTCGCTCCAGAGCACGATGTCGACGCGCTCGCCGGCGAGTTCGTTCGTCACGGCATTGACGCGCGTGCCGCGCACACCGACGCAGGTGCCGATCGGATCGACGCGCTTGTCGTGCGAAAGCACAGCGATCTTGGCCCGTGAACCCGGGTCCCGGGCACAGCTCTTGATTTCGAGCAAGCCCTGTTCAATTTCGGGGACTTCCTGGCGGAAGAGCTCGATCATGAATGCCGGCGCTGCACGAGACAGGATGATTGGTGCGCCACGCAGGGTCAGGTCGACTTCCATGATCATGGCGCGTACGCGATCACCATTGCGGAGGTTTTCCTTGGCGATCATCTCGCTGCGGCGGAGGCGCCCTTCGACCCGGCCGGCCTCGACGATGATGTCGCCCTTGTCCAGCCGCTTGACGGTGCCAGTGAAGATCTTCTCGCCACGCGACATGAAGTCGTTGAGCAGCATTTCGCGCTCGGCGTCTCGGATCTTTTGAAGAATGACCTGCTTGGCAGCCATCGCGCCGATACGGCCGATCGGCACCGAATCGACGGCCTCTTCGATGTATTCGTCGACCTCGATGTCCGGCATCTCTTCCTTGGCTTCGAAGAGCAGGATTTCCTGGTCGGGCAATTGCAGGCCGGCCTCATCGGGAACGACGTGCCAACGACGGAAGGTCTCGTAGTCGCCGCTGTCGCGGTCCACGGCGACGCGAATGTCCACATCGCCCTGATAGAGCTTCTTGGTAGCTTGCGCCAAGGCGGACTCGACCGCACCGAAGACGACGTCGCGCTCGACGTTCTTCTCGCGCGAGATCGCATCCACCAACATCAACATTTCGCGATTCATGCCACCACTCTCCTCGTTCAGTCCGACACTACCGTGCCAGGTTTGGGCCTGCGCCCCTTGAAATCCACTATCGGGGCGAGCCGCGCCTCACGCAACTCGTCCAAGGCAAAACCCAGCGCCTGCATCGGAGCAGGCGCGCGCTTTTTGCTGATCTTCTGGCCAGGCTTTGGCACCGAGCGGCCTTCGGGCTCCTGGCTCCAGACGATCTGCCAGCCCTGCGAACCGTCGGCCATCGCAACCCGCTCCAACGTGCCCCGAAATTTCTTGCGATTGGCCGCCACTTGGCCGCTTGCCGCCGCACCCATCGGTGCCTTGAGCGTGATGTCGACGACTTCGCCCACAAAACGCTCGAAATCCTGCTCATTGCGTAACGGGCGGTCGATGCCTGGAGATGACACTTCGAGCCGCTTGTATTCGGCGCCATCGACTTCGAGTGCGAACTGCAACTGTCGCGTGACCTTTTCGCAATCCTCGACCGTCAGGACGGGCTCCGGCACCCCAGGCGACACAGCGACAGAATTTGGGCCATTCCACGGCAAATCAATCGTGACGCGCAGCAATCCCCCGGCCGACCGCTCGATCTCGACCAGGTCGTAGCCGAGTCCGGCCACGGTTTGTTCCACTGTCTGCTGCAATGCCACGTGTCTGTTTGCGCCCTTGATGTGCCCGATGCCGCCGCCCGCTTTTGCAGCACCAGGAAAAATGCTTCGACCAATAAAAAACGGGCGGTAAGTACCCGCCCGTTTGGTCGTGAGCCTCGAATTATATGCCAAACGCGTTACGAATTCATCGTTTCCCAAGGTCCAGGCAAGCGGATGCGGTACCAGTCTTATTGTCATCAGTCCGACACAGCCGCTACAGCTTCGCGGCGGCGTGAGGCCCGGCCCTTGCCGATACGCAACATTTCCTGCATCCATGACTCGCCTATTCAGCCAAGGCGGCGGCGACTAGTTTCTGGGTGTAAGGATGCTCCGGCGCGTCGAGCACGCGCTCGACCCGGCCGGATTCGAGAATCGCACCGTCTTTCATGACGATGACCTGGTGCGCCATCGCGCGGATCACCTCCACGTCATGTGTAATCAATAAGTAACTTAGGCCGCGCTCGCGCTGCAAGCGCTGCAGCAATCCCAGGACCTGCTTCTGGATGGTCACGTCGAGCGCGCTCGTCGGCTCGTCAAGTACCAGCAGACTGGGATCGACGATCAGTGCGCGAGCGATCGCGAGGCGTTGTCGTTGCCCGCCGGAGAACTCATGCGGGTAGCGGTCCAGAAGCGCGGGGAACTGCGATTCGGTCAGCCCGACGTCGGCCAGCGCCGCCAAGGCGCGCGTTCGGCGCTCCGCCGAACCGAGTTCGGGTGCGTGAACGGTCAGGCCCTCGGCGACGATCTGTTCGACGGTCATCCGCGGCGAGAGCGACGAAAACGGGTCCTGGAAGACCACCTGCATGACGCGCCGCAGCGCACGGTTGCTGGCCCGTCCCGCGTCCCAGCGGTGGCCGGAGACGTCCAGTTCCCCCTGGTGCTTCAGCAAGCCGAGCGCAGCCAACGCCAGAGTGGATTTCCCCGAACCCGACTCGCCCACGACGCCCAGGGTCTCTCCAGGGCCGATGCTGAAGTCGGCGCCTTGAACGGCAATGAACTCGCCTTTGCGAAACCAGCCTCTCACTCCGGGCCTCGAGACCGGATAGCTCACGCGCAGCCCCTTCGCGGCCAGTACCGGCGCAGCGCCACCGGCGGGGGCAGGATCCACATCCCGTGTCGGCCGGCTGTCGATCAACTTGCGTGTGTAGGGATGCCGCGGCGCGCCGAAGACGGTCGACACGGCACCATGCTCGACGACGTGACCGTTTTCCATGACCGCCACGCGATCTGCGAACCGGTGCACCAAATTGAGGTCATGGGTGATGAGCAGCACGGCCATGCCGTACTTGCGCTGCAGGTCCGCCAGCAGTTCGAGGATCTGCGAGCGCACCGTCACGTCGAGCGCGGTGGTCGGCTCGTCCGCCAGCAGCAGGCGCGGCCTGCAAGCCAGCGCCATCGCGATCATCGCCCGCTGGCGCTGTCCGCCCGACAACTGATGCGGAAACGCCCTCGCCCGCCGCGCCGGTTCGGGAATGCCGGTGTCCGCCAGCAGTTGCACCGACGCTTCGTGCGCCGCCCTGGAAGACAGCGCCTGATGAAGTTCCAGCACTTCGGCGATCTGGTCGCCGACGGTGTAGAGCGCATTCAGAGCGGTCATCGGCTCCTGGAAGATCATCGCGATCTCCTTGCCCCGGATGCCGCGCAGCTTCGATTCAGGCAGTGACAACAAATCGCGGCGCGCACCCGTCGATTCGTCTCCAGCAAATTCGGCGACGCCGAAAACGTCCGCGTTCTGAACCAGTCGAAGCAGGCTCAGCGCGGTGACTGTCTTGCCTGAGCCCGACTCGCCGACCAACGCCAGCTTTTCGCCTTGTGCGATGCTGAAGTCGATGCCGTGCACCACTTCCTTGTCGCCGAAGGCAACCCTGAGCCCCTGGACATTCAACAAGGGTGTCATCTGTCAGCCTTTCGCGGATCGAGCGCGTCGCGCAGCGCGTCGCCCATGAATGTCAGCAGCATCAGCGTGAGGACGAGCACGCCAAAGGTAGACAAGGAAATCCACCAGGCATCGATGTTCGCCTTGCCTTGGCTCAGGAGTTCGCCAAGCGAAGGCGTACCAGGCGGAACGCCCAGGCCGAGGAAGTCGAGCGAAGTCAACGCCAGGATCGCAGCGCTCATGCGAAACGGAAGAAACGTCACCACCGGCGTCATGCTGTTGGGCAGAATGTGCCGCCACATGATCTGCAGATTGCCCACGCCCAACGCTCGCGCGGCCCGCACGTAGTCCATTTGGCGATTGCGAAGGAACTCGGCGCGAACATAGTCGGAAAGCCCCATCCAGCCGAAGAGACTCAGGAGGATCAACAACAGCGCGACGCTCGGCGCAAACACGGCGCTGAAGATGATGAGCAAATAAAGCTCGGGCATTGAACCCCAGATCTCGATGAAACGCTGGAACGCGAGGTCGGTCTTGCCCGCGAAGTAGCCCTGCACCGCGCCCGCCGCCACGCCCAGCACGGTACCGATGGCCGTGAGGGCCAGGCCGAACAGTACGCTCACCCGAAAGCCGTAGATCAGTTGCGCCAGCAGGTCGCGACCTCGATCGTCCGTGCCCAGCCAGTTGTCGCGGGTTGGCGCCGCCGGACTCGGAGACCTTGCGAAGTAGTTGAGCGTCTTGGGGCCGTACGGGTTCGGTGCGTAGATTGCCCAGTTGCCGCCTTGCGTGATGCGCTCGCGAATGAACGGATCGAGATAGTCCGTCGGTGTCTCGAAGTCGCCGCCAAAGGTTTTTTCTGAATAGTCGCGCAAAACGGGAAAGTAGATCTTTCCCTCGTAGCGCATGACCAGCGGCCGGTCGGTCGACAGCACTTCGGCAAAGAGGCTCGTGACGACCATCACCACGAACAGCACCAGGCTCCAATACCCCAGCCGATTGCGCTTGAAGCGCAGCCACGCGCGGCGTCCCGGGCTCAGCGACACGGGCTTGGCGACGGCGCTAGTCAAACTTCACCCTCGGATCGACCCATACGTAGCAGAGGTCTGAAATAAGCTTGGTCACCAAGCCGATCAGCGTAAAGAGATAAAGCGTGCCGAGCACGACCGGATAGTCGCGCCGGATCACGCTCTCGTAGCCCAGCAAGCCAAGCCCGTCGAGCGAAAAGAGCGTCTCGATGAGCAGCGAGCCCGTGAAAAACGCACCGATGAAAGCCGCCGGCAGGCCGGTGACGATCGGAATCAACGCGTTGCGAAATACGTGCTTCCAAAGCACCTGCCGTTCGCCCAGGCCCTTGGCGCGAGCCGTCAGCACGTATTGCTTGCGGATCTCCTCCAGGAAGGCGTTCTTGGTCAGCATGGAGGTCACCGCAAAGCTCCCCAGCACCATCGCTGTCACCGGCAAGGTGATGTGCCAGAGGTAATCGACGATGCGCGCACCCCAGCTGAGTTCGTCCCAGTTGGCCGAGGTCAGGCCGCGCAACGGAAACCATTGCAGTTGCCCACCAAAGATCACCAGCAGTGCCACGCCGAGGACAAAACCCGGAATCGCATAGCCGACGAGGATCAGCAAGGTGGTGACGAGGTCGAAGCGCGTGCCTGCGCGCACGGCCTTGGCGACGCCCAGCGGCACCGCAACCCCGTAGCTGATGAAGAAGGTCCAGAGCCCGAGACTGATCGAGACGGGGAGCTTCTCCAGGATCAGCGTCCACACATCCTTGTTCTGGAAGAAGCTTCGGCCCAGGTCGAAGCGGGCGAACTGCCCCAGCATCTGAAAGAGCCGCTCGTGCGCCGGTTTGTCGAAACCGTAGAGCGCCTTGATTTCCGCCAGCCGCTTCGGATCGACTCCCTGGTTGCCGCGATAGTTGGAGCCACCCGATTCGATGCCGCCGCGCGTGGCCGCCTTCGCTTCGGCGAGGTACTGCTCCACAGGACCGCCCGGCACGAACTGAATCACGAAAAAGGTCACCAGCAGCACGCCAAGCAAGGTGGGGATGAACAGCAACAGCCGCTTGAGGACATAGGAAAACATCGGGTCTTCGTTTCCTTTGCTGGCTCTGCCCTATTTGGCCCACCAGGTCGTCATGACCCAGTCTTCGGCCGATGCATAAGGCGGCATCGGCGATTTGTAGGCCAGGCGCCAGGCGTTGTAGGCGATCCGGTGCGACGTCAAGGTCCACTGCGGGATCAGGTAGTGGCTGTGCATGATGACCCGGTCGAGCGCCCGGCAGGCCGGAAGGAGTTCAGCCTTGCTCTCGGCCCGCACGATGTCGTTCACCAATGCATCGACCGCCGGACTGCTCACGCCCATGTAGTTGCCCGAACTCTCCGTCGTGGCCGCCTTGCTCCCGAAGATGTCCGCCAGTTGCTGGCCAGGATTGTTTGTGCCTGGAAAGTTGATGGTCGTGATGTCGAACTCGAACTTGTCCAGGCGCTGCTGGTAGAGCGCGAAATCAACCGAAGCGAACTTCAGCGTGATGCCCAGCTTCTCGAGATTGCGCATCCACGGTGACACGGTTCGGGCACCGCCCTCCTTGCTGTCGAGATATTCGAGTTGCATCGGCTCGCCTCGGGCATTGCGCAGCGCGCCATCGCGATATTCCCAGCCAGCCTGCTTCAGGAGATCACGGGCCTTGCGCAAGTTGTCTCGCAGCGAGTGCCCTGGGCCCTCGGTGGTCGGCGGCTCGTACATCGGTCCGAACACCTCGTCGGGAATCTTTCCGCGCCAAGGCTCCAGCAGCCTGAGCTCTTGCTCGGATGGCGTGCCTTCGGCCGCGCAATCGGTATTGCCGAACAGGTCCCTCACGCGCGGATAGCCGCCGTAGAACATCTGCCGATTCATCCACTCATAGTCGAGCGCGAGGCCGAGCGCTTGCCGCACGCGCCGATCCTGCAGCAGCGGACGCCTGCTGTTGAGCACGAAGCTCTGGAAGCCCGACGGCAGCCGATGGGCGAATTCGCGCTTGACCAGTTCCCCGGTATTGAACCGCTTTCCCGTCACGCGGCGCGCCCAGTCGCCCGCCGAATAGAAGCTCATCATGTCGAACTCGCCGGCCTTGAATGCTTCCAGGCGCGCCGTGTTGTCCTGGTAAATCTTGATCGTGATGCGGTCGAAGTTGTTCGTGCCGCGCCGAACGGCAAGGTCCCGCGCCCAGTAATTCGGATCGCGCACGTAGGTGATGTCCTTGCCGAAACGCACAGGGCCGATCTTGTAAGGGCCGCTGCCGATCGGGATGTCCATCACCACCTGGTCGAAAGGCTTGGCCTTGCCGTTCTCCATGCCCCATCGGCGGCTGAAGACGGGCAAGCCGCCGACAGTCAGCGGAAGTTCGCGATTCGGCTTCTTGAACTTGAAGCGAATGGTCCGCGCGTCGATCACCTCGGCGCCTTCGACATCTTCGAGCAGAGTCTTGTAGCCGGGCGACACATACGGACCGATCAACGTGTCGTAGCTGTGCTTGACGTCCGCGGCCTCGACGGGCGTGCCATCGTGAAAGCGCGCCTCAGGGCGAAGCTTGAAGGTCGCGCTGAGCCGATCGGGCGAGACCACCACGTCCTCGGCCAGGAGTCCGTAGCCCGATGCCGTCTCGTCCATCGACCCGGCCAGCAGCGAATCGAACATCAGGTTGGCCAAGTACGCGGGCGGGGCCCCCTTGATGGTGAAAGGGTTGTACTTGTCGAAGGTCGAATAGCGCTGATTGCTGACCAAGCGCAACTCGCCACGCTTGGGCGCATCGACGTTGACGTAGTCGAAAGCCTTGAAGCCTGCCGGGTACTTCAGGTCGTCCCACATGGCGTAACCATGCGCCGCCCAAGCGGGAACCGCACACACCAGCAAGCAACAGAACCAAAGAACCCGCATGCGAGAATTCTGCCCAAGATTTTCACAAGGTCGATCCATGGGCTTTCTTTCCGGCAAAAAACTTCTGATCACCGGCGTGCTGAGCAACCGCTCCATCGCCTATGGCATCGCCAAGGCTTGCCACCAGCAAGGGGCCGAACTGGCTTTCAGCTACGTGGGCGAGCGATTCAAGGACCGCATTACCGAATTCGCCGCGGACTTCGATTCAAAGCTGGTTTTCGACTGCGATGTCGGAGACGACGCGCAGATCGACAAGCTCTTTGCCGATCTTTCGCGGACCTGGCCCAAGTTCGACGGTTTCGTGCACAGCATCGGCTTTGCGCCGCGCGAGGCCATCGCCGGCGATTTCCTCGAAGGGCTTTCGCGCGAGGCATTCAAGATCGCGCACGACATCAGCGCCTACAGCTTCCCGGCAATGGCCAAGGCGGCCCTGCCCTACCTCAATGACAAATCGGCGCTGCTGACACTGACCTACCTCGGTTCGATCCGCGCGCTGCCCAACTACAACACCATGGGCCTTGCGAAGGCTTCGCTCGAGGCCTCGGTGCGTTATCTGGCTGAATCGCTCGGCCCCAAGGGGATGCGCGTCAACGGCATCAGCGCCGGTCCGATCAAGACGCTGGCTGCCAGCGGCATCAAGGACTTCGGCAAGCTCCTCTCTGCAATCTCGAAGGTCGCGCCGATGCGGCGCAACGTCACCATCGAAGAAGTCGGCAACGTCGCAGCCTTCCTGCTGAGCGATCTTGCAAGCGGCGTCACCGCGGAGATCACCTATGTGGACGGCGGTTTCAGCAACGTCGTCGGGGGCATCTCAGAATCCGTCTGAAGCGGCACATAGCCGCATTTCATAATCCCGGCATACCAAAAATGTCAGGGAGTTGATCGTGAGTTTTTCTTTTTGCAAACGCCGCAAGAGTGGCACCGGCGGAGCCACGTCCGTGGCGCTTTCCCGCCGAACGTTGTTGCTGGCCGCTGCCGGAATGGCCATTGGCCTTTCGAGGCAAGGCGAAGCCCTCGCACAGGGCGCCCCGAAGGCGCCCCCGCCTCTCATCATGGCCGAGGTCTACCGCCGCGGCATGTCACTCAACGATTACTGGGTCAGCGAAAAATACGATGGCGTGCGCGCCTACTGGGACGGCCATCAACTGAAAACACGCAGTGGCGAACCTATCGCCGCACCCGCCTGGTTCGTGGAGGCATTGCCTACGATGCCGCTGGACGGTGAACTGTGGGCCGGCCGAGGCCATTTCTCCCGCGCAGTGTCGACGGTGCGCAGCCAGACGCCGTCGGATACTGCATGGCGGGAGATTCACTTCATGGTGTTCGATCTTCCTGCCGAGCCGGGTGATTTCACGGCGCGGCTCGCGCGCTTGCGCAAGTTGTTTCCCATCACCACCGTCCCCTGGGCGGTCGCCGTGCCGCAACAGCGTGCCACGACCGCCGACGAACTCGACGCTCTGCTCGACAAGACCATCAGGATGGGCGGCGAAGGGCTGATGCTCCATCGGGGCTCATCGCTTTATCGAGCCGATCGCAGCACCGACCTTCTCAAGGTCAAGGCCTACGACGATGCAGAAGCACGCGTCGTCGCCCACATCGGCGGACGTGGCAAGCATGCGAAGCGGATGGGCGCGCTGCTGGTCGAAACGCCGGACGGCAAGCGCTTCAAGCTAGGCGGTGGCTTCAGCGATGCGGAGCGCGAGAAGCCGCCAGCCATCGGCACCTGGGTGACCTATCGCTACAACGGCAAGACCTCCTCCGGCTTGCCGAGATTCGCGCGTTTCGTACGCGGACGCGACGACGCCGACTTCTGAAGCGGTCGAACCCAGAACGGCGGCGCCCCGGGGCTATGCCCCTCGCACGCAATCGGCGTAGTAGCGCTTCTTGCCCGAGTCGTCGATCCGCGCAACCAGTCCGTGGATGTCGGTCTCGAAGCCCGGGCATTGCGTATTGAATTCGCGCGCGAACTTCAGGTAATCGACGATCTTCTTGTTGAAGACTTCACCCGGAATCAGCAGCGGAATGCCCGGCGGATAGGGCGTGATCAGGCTCGTCGTGATGCGCCCTTCGAGCTCGTCGATCTCGACCCGCTCCGTCTTGCGATGGGCAATGTGCGCGAAGGCGTCGCTCGGCTTCATCGCGGGCGTCAGGTCGCTGAGGTACATCTCCGTGGTCAGCCGCGCCACGTCGAAGCGCGCATAGAGCTGATGGATGTGCTGGCACAAGTCTCTGAGCCCAAGGCGCTCGTATCCAGGCTGCTGCTGGCAGAACTCCGGCATGATCCTCCACATCGGCTGATTGCGCGCGTAGTCGTCCTTGAACTGCTGCAGCGCCGTGAGCAGCGTGTTCCAGCGGCCCTTGGTGATGCCGATGGTGAACATGATGAAGAAGCTGTAGAGGCCGGTCTTCTCGACGATCACACCGTGCTCCGCGAGGAACTTCGTAACCACGGCGGCTGGAATGCCGGTCGGCGCGAACTTGCCGTTCAGGTCGAGGCCCGGCGTCACGATGGTCGACTTGATCGGATCGAGCATGTTGAAGCCGTCGGCCAGCTTGCCGAAGCCGTGCCACTTGGCCGTGCGCGATTCGCCTTTGATGATCCAGTCGTCGGCGCGCCCGATGCCCTCGTCGACCAGCTTTTCAGGCCCCCAGACCTTGAACCACCACTCGTCCTTGCCGAACTCTTCCTCGACCTTGCGCATCGCACGACGGAAGTCCAGTGCTTCGAGGATGCTCTCCTCCACCAGCGCGGTGCCGCCGGGCGGCTCCATCATGGCGGCCGCGACGTCGCAACTGGCGATGATCGCGTACTGCGGGCTGGTCGACGAATGCATCAGGTACGCCTCGTTGAACAGATCGCGGTCCAGTGCGCGGTTCTGCGAATCCTGGACCAGCACATGGCTCGCCTGGCTGATGCCTGCCAGCAGCTTGTGTGTCGATTGGGTCGCAAACACCAGCGAATCCTTGGGGCGCACGCGGCGCTTGCCCATGGCGTGATAGGCGCCGTAGAACGGGTGGAACGCGGCATGCGGCAACCATGCTTCATCGAAGTGCAGCGTATCGACGTAGCCGTCGAGCATGCCCTTGATGGTTTCGGTGTTGTAGATCACGCCGTCATAGGTCGACTGCGTCAGCGTCATCACGCGCGGCTTGACCGTGTCGGCGTTCACGTGCGCCAGCAGCGGATTGGCGCGAATCTTTTCCTTGATGGCCGCCGGCTCGAATTCGCTCTTGGGAATCGGACCAATGATGCCGAAGTGATTGCGCGTCGGCTTCATGAACACGGGGATTGCGCCCGTCATGATGATCGCGTGCAGGATCGACTTGTGGCAGTTGCGGTCGACCACCACGACGTCGTCCGGTGCCACCGTGTGGTGCCACACCATCTTGTTGCTCGTGCTGGTGCCGTTGGTGACAAAGAAGCAGTGGTCGGCGTTGAAGATCCGCGCCGCGTTGCGCTCGCTCGCCGCGACGGGACCCGTGTGGTCGAGCAACTGGCCGAGTTCCTCGACCGCATTGCACACGTCCGCGCGCAGCATGTTCTCGCCGAAGAACTGATGGAACATCTGTCCCACCGGGCTCTTCAGGAACGCCACGCCACCCGAGTGGCCCGGACAGTGCCATGAGTAGGAGCCGTCTTCCGCATAATCGATCAGCGCCTTGAAGAACGGCGGCTGCACGCCTTCAAGGTAGCTCTTCGCCTCGCGGATGATGTGGCGGGCGACGAACTCCGGCGTGTCCTCGAACATGTGGATGAACCCATGGAGCTCACGCAGGATGTCATTCGGTATGTGCCGCGAGGTCTTTGTTTCGCCGTAGATGTAGATCGGCACGTCGGCATTCTTGCGCCGCACTTCGCCGATGAAATTGCGCAGGTTGAGCACGGCTGGGTCCAGATCGGGGCCGACGGTGAATTCCTCGTCATCGATCGAGAGGATGAACGCGCTGGCGCGGCTTTGTTGCTGGGCGAATTGGCTCAGATCGCCATAGCTCGTGACCCCCAGCACTTCGAAACCTTCGTTCTCGAAGGCGTGCGCCAGCGCGCGGATGCCGAGCCCCGAGGTGTTCTCGGAGCGGAAGTCCTCGTCGATGATGACGATCGGAAAGCGAAATTTCATGAAGAGGCTCCGGACGGGCAAATAGGCGCGAAGTGTACGGAATTCAGATGAAGCTGCGTTCCAGCTTTGACACAATCCCCTGCACCTAAAACAAAGAGAGGAAACGTCATGGCGAGTTCCACCATTTGGTGGCTGATTGCAGGTGCGGCCATCGTCCTCGAGTTGCTTTCCGGGACCGGCACGCTCTACCTCCTGCTGATGGGAGTCGGCTTCGCCGCCGCGGCGATCTCGGCGCACGCAGGCGCCGGATTCGACACGCAACTGATCGTCGCAGCGGTGGTCAGCGTCTCATCCGTGATCGCATGGCACGCGATCCGTCGCAAACGCCCGCCGGAGCCGCCCACCGGCGCCAACCCCAACGTCAACCTCGACGTCGGCGAGCACGTCCACGTCGATGCCTGGAACGACGACGGCACCGCCACCGTCCGCTACCGCGGCGCGCAATGGACCGTGATCGCCCGGCCCGGCAGCGTGCCATCGGCCGGCGAGCACAAGGTCACGCAGGTGATCGGCAGCCGCCTCGTCGTCGAAAAAGTCTGAATCGAACCTACAAAGAGCAAAGAAAGAGTTCAATGGAATACGCAGCCGTCCCCCTCGTCATCCTGGTCATCGCGATCATCGTCATCACCCAATCGGTCAAGTTCGTGCCGCAACAGAACGCCTGGGTGCGCGAGCGCCTCGGCAAGTACCACGGGACCATGACGCCCGGCCCCAATTTTCTGATTCCTTTCATCGACCGCGTCGCCTACAAGCACAGCCTGAAGGAAATCCCCCTCGACGTGCCGAGCCAAGTCTGCATTACGCGCGACAACACGCAGCTGCAAGTCGACGGCATCCTCTATTTCCAGGTGACGGATCCGATGCGCGCAAGCTACGGCTCGTCCAACTACATCATGGCCGTGACGCAGCTTGCACAGACTTCACTGCGCAGCGTCATCGGCAAGCTCGAACTCGACAAGACCTTCGAGGAGCGCGACATCATCAACTCGCAGATCGTCTCGGCCATTGACGAAGCGGCCCTCAATTGGGGGGTGAAGGTGCTGCGTTACGAAATCAAGGACCTCACGCCGCCCAACGAGATCCTTCACGCGATGCAGCGCCAGATCACGGCAGAGCGCGAAAAGCGCGCACTGATTGCCGCTTCCGAAGGCCGGCGCCAGGAGCAGATCAACATCGCGACCGGCGAGCGCGAGGCTTTCATCGCGCGCTCCGAAGGCGAAAAGCAGGCGCAGATCAACAACGCGCAGGGTCAGGCGGCAGCCATCACTGCCGTAGCCGAGGCGACAGCCGGTGCGATCGAGCGGGTGGCGGCGGCGATTCGCCAGCCCGGCGGCGAACAGGCCGTCCAACTCAAGGTTGCCGAGCGCGCGGTCGACGCCTATGGCAAGGTCGCGGCCGACGCTACGACGACGTTGATCGTGCCCAGCAACATGAACGAAACGGCCGCGCTCATCGCCTCCGCGATGCGGATGATGCAAGCGGGCAAAGCGCAGGGCGGCAGCTGACATCAAATGGCGCGTGACGCCCGAAACGGCGCCTGCGCACTGCTACAATCGCGGGCTTCGGAGCGGTGGATGAGCGGTTTAAGTCGCACGCCTGGAAAGCGTGTGAGGGTTAATAGCCCTCCGCGGGTTCGAATCCCGCCTGCTCCGCCAAAAAATCGCTTCCGGCAGTCTCCACCTGCCACTTGGAATCGTCCTGAAAGCCCCGCTTGCCGGGGCTTTTTTGCGGGCACTCTCCACATTCCCCACTGCACTCGGTAATGCATGCAGCCACAAAAAAAGGGCCCGAAGGCCCTTTCTTTCCGACGTGGCGTGTGAGCCCTTAGCTCGCTCCGCGCACCACGGCGATCTGGGTACGGGCACCATTCTTGTAGGTGTACAGCGTCAGCGCACCGTTCTTGATGTCGCCCTTTTCGTCGAACGCGATCGGGCCGGTCAGGCCCTTGTATTCGACCTTGCTGACTTCAGGCAGGTACTTCTCCGGATCGGCGGAGCCGGCCTTTTCCATCGCGGCGGCCAGCACGTTCACGGCGTCGTAGACGTACGGTGCATAGATCTGCACTTCGACGCCGTTCTTTTCCTTGAACTTGGTCTTCCAGGCTTCGAGCGGTGCCTTGAAATCACCTTCGACGCCGCCAGCCTCGGCACACACGACCATGTCTTCGCCGATTGCGTCGCCGGCCAACTTGGCGAGTTCTGCGGTGCACAGGCCATCGCCACCCATGAACTTCACGGTCATGCCGAGCTGCTTGACTTGCTTGAGCATCGGGCCGCCCACGGCGTCCATGCCGCCGAAGAACAGCACGTCGGGGTTGGCGCCCTTCAGCTTGGTCAGGATGGCGTTGAAGTCGGTCGACTTGTCGGTGGTGAATTCGTGGCCGACGATCGTGCCGCCGGCGGCCTTTGCGGCCTTCTCGAATTCTTCAGCGACACCTTGGCCGTAGGCAGTGCGGTCGTCGATCACGGCAATGTTCTTGCCCTTGAGCGTTTCGACTGCGTACTTGCCCAGCGTGCCGCCGAGTTGCGTGTCGTCAGCCACCACGCGGAAGGTGGTCTTGAAGCCTTGACGCGTGTACTTGGGGTTGGTCGCCGACGGCGAGATCTGGGGAATGCCAGCGTCGCTGTAGAGCTTGGAGGCGGGGATGGTCGTGCCGGAATTCAGGTGGCCGACAACGCCGTTGACCTTGCTGTCGACGAGCTTCTGGGCCACTGCAGTGCCTTGCTTCGGATCGGCTGCATCGTCTTCGGCGAGCAGTTCGAACTTGGCAACTTTGTCGCCGATCTTCACACCCTTGGCGTTCAGGTCTTCGATGGCCATGCGCGCGCCCATTTCGTTGTCCTTGCCCAGGTGCGCAATGGCGCCGCTGGTCGGCGCGACATGGCCGATCTTCACGACGAGCGCATCAGCCGGAGGTGCTGCCGGGGCAGGTGCTGCTGCAGTCGGCGCAGGCGTGGCGGCCGGAGCGGCAGCTTCTTCCTTCTTGCCACAGGCCACAAGCGCGATGGCAGCCAGAGCGACCGCGGTCCATTTCATTTGCATGGGAACCTCCAGAACTTAATAAATAGAGTTGAAAACCGGTCTTTGGATCCGGGCGCTTTAACTCAGCAAGTATCGCGCCGCGAAGCTCGGCGCCCGTGCGCTTTTCGACCTGGCGCGCAGTTTAGCCCAAGGAATGAGGCCCGAATGTTGGCGTAGACCCGGGGTTTTCCGAAAGCTCGCGCGACAGCGATTCGCTCACCAGCGCGCGCAATACCGCCTCGATTTCCTTGCGCAGACCGGGGATCATGGTGTCGAGATGGTGCTGAACGGCAGCTGACACGACATCGCTCAATCGCTCCTCCATCTGCAGGTCCACACGCTGCAGCACGCGATGCAGCAACTGCTCTTCGAGCCGGAAAGCGTGGGCCTCGGAGAGTCTCGCTTCGGGACCCAGGGCAACGGCTTGCGAAGCCTCTGCCGATGCGGGCGCCTCGGCTTGCGCAGGCGCCGCTGTTTCAATGGGAGGCTCGGGCTGCGAAGGTTCCTCGACCACTGTCGTCAAGGTTGGCACGAATCGCGGCGGCGTGCGCTGGGTGGATGCCATCAGTTGGCGCTCCCCGCATAGGGAAAGGTGCGGATCGCATAGCCGCGATCCTTGTAGTGCCGCCAGCGGGCGCGCCCTGCCTGCTTGTCGGATTCGTCGCTGCCAACGATGTCGATCAACCGCTCGAACCGCTCGAACCGCACCGGCAAGTCAGCGCCCAGGTTCACGAGAATGGGCCGGTCCGGCAGCGACTCCGACCCGCTTTCGGCCAGCACCACCGGCGACCGCATGACCTTATGCGCTTCATCGTCACAACGGCAGTGGGCGATGAATTCGCTTGGCTGCAGTGTCCACAGCGACTGGTCGATCGCGTCCAGCGTCTGCGAATCTGCCATGACCACCAGGCGGGCGCCATGGGCGCTGACGGCCTTCCGCAGCAGGCGGCAGGCGTAGCTCACCTTGTCCGGCATGTTGTAGTGGCCGTCGATTTCCGTCACTTCTTTGCCCGATCCTTGGAGGCGGTCTTCGAAGCGCTCTTCGAGACGTTTTTCGTGGTCTTTCGCGGCGCGGCCTCGGCGTTATCACGGCTCCGGGTCATCAGGTAGTTCAGAAGCAGGCCGACCGGTCGACCGCTCGCGCCCTTGGCCGCCCCACCCTTCCAAGCCGTGCCGGCAATGTCGAGATGAGCCCACGGGAAGTCGGTGGTGAATCGCTGGAGGAACTTGGCGGCGGTGATTGCACCGCCCGCTCGACCGGCAATGTTGGCCACGTCGGCAAAGTTGCTCTTGAGTCCTTCTGCGTAATCCTCGTCGATCGGCATGCGCCAGCAGCGGTCCAGCGATGCCTCGCCAGCGGCGCCGAGCGCCGTCGCCAACGCGTCGTCGTTCGAGAACAAGCCGCTGCGCACGCCGCCCAAGGCGATCACGCAGGCGCCCGTGAGGGTGGCGATATCGATCACCGCTGCCGGCTCGAAACGCTTGGCGTAGTTCAGGGCGTCGCACAGGATCAACCGGCCTTCAGCGTCCGTGTTGAGCACTTCAATGGTCTGGCCGGCCATGCTGGTCACGACGTCGCCAGGTTTGACCGCGCGGCCGTCGTTCATGTTCTCGCATGAAGGAATAAGACCGACGACGTTGATCGCCGGCTGCAGATCGCCCAGTGCACGGAACACGCCCAACACGCTCGCGGCCCCGCACATGTCGAACTTCATTTCGTCCATTTCGGCAGCCGGCTTGAGCGAGACGCCGCCCGTGTCGAAGGTGATGCCCTTGCCGACCAGCACCACCGGCGCCTGCTGCCTGGGCGCTCCGTTGTAGCGCAGGACGATGAAGCGCAGCGGCTCCGCAGAGCCTTGGGCAACCGCCGAGAATGCGCCCATCCCGAGCTTCTCGACTTCCTTGGGACCCAGCACTTCGCACTTCACGTTCGGCAGCTTGGCGAGCTCTTGTGCGGCACCGGCCAGCATGGTTGGCGTGCAGTAGTTGGCCGGCCGATTGGCCCATTCCTTGGCCAGCTCGATGCCCACAACGGCAGCGGCA
Source organism: Variovorax sp. 05N34 (assembly GCF_056397405.1). Classification (NCBI taxonomy): domain Bacteria; kingdom Pseudomonadati; phylum Pseudomonadota; class Betaproteobacteria; order Burkholderiales; family Comamonadaceae; genus Variovorax; species Variovorax sp. 05N34. The sequence continues at coordinate 239,363 of NZ_JBFTNI010000001.1, read as the reverse complement.
GCCTCATCGAAGCTCTGGCGCAGTGGCGCAGCGTCGCTCACGCCGAAGGTCAATTGGCGGATCGTGCGTGGCTCGGCCTTGGACTTCGTCGTGCCATAGACATAGCTGGCGTCCGCTGCCGCAATGACGGCGCTGGCGAGCGCGGCCGCGTCGATGGCTTGCGCTGCAACGATGGACACCCGCTTCGGGTTGGACCCCTTGGCCGCACCGATCGCCGCGCTCACCGCGGTGCGAACCGATGCCGGCTTGCCGTCGCCGATCGAGACCAGCAGCACGCGGGGAGCGGAAACCGCCTCGGGCCGATAGAGCGCGAGCAGCTTGCCCGCCTTGTCGGGCAGATCGCCTGCCTTCCGGGCGCTGGCGATCAGCGTGGAGAGTGCGTCCTTGGAGGTGCCGATTGCGGAAGCCACGAGGACGACGAGAACGTCGGTTTTGTCGGTGACTGCCTGAGCGATGGAGAGGGTCTTGAGTTGAAAGTCCATAATCCTTTTTTTCCCTCGACGATGTTATTCCATTCCTCTCTACGCAAGGAGCTGTCGCGCAGCTTCGGTGCCACCCTCGTGGTGCTGGTCACCATCGTGATGACCATGATGCTGATCCGCACGCTCGGATTGGCCGCCAAAGGCAGCGTGAATCCCTCCGAGGTCTTCCTCGTGATGACCTATACGGTGCTCGGCTACATGCCCACCATCCTGAGTCTCTGCCTCTTCATCTCGATCGTCGGCACGCTGTCACGTATGTATCGCGACAGCGAAATGGTGATCTGGTTTTCGAGCGGCCGCGGGCTGGCGGACTTTCTACGTCCGCTCTTCGGCTTTGCATGGCCGATCCTCTTGCTGGTTGCGCTGTTCGCGCTGGTCGGCTGGCCGTGGGCCAATTCACAGACCGAGGGCATGCGCCAGCGCTACGAGAGCCGCAGCGACATCGAGCGCGTGGCGCCCGGCGAATTCCGCGAGTCCGCGGGTCGGCTGCGCGTGTTCTTCATCGACAAGGACGCGCCTGACAGCGCCACGGCGAACAACGTCTTCATTTCTTCCATCGAGCGCAACCTGCACATCATCACGTCAGCACGCCATGGACACATTGAAGATATCGACGGCAAGCGCTTTCTGCTGCTGAGTAACGGTCAACGCCTCGAACGCCCGCTCACGCCGACCGAGGGCATCAAGATCAGCGAGTTCGAAACCTATGGCGCCAAGGTCGGCGGCAGTGGCAGCGACTCGTCGGACGCTTCGCCCGTGCGCACTCGCACGACACTGACGCTGCTGCGCGATCCGACCCTCGTCAACCGTGGCGAACTGGCCTGGCGCGTCGGCATGCTGTTTGGCGCTGCGAATTTCGTGATTCTTGCGCTGGCACTCTCCAGCGTGAACCCGAGAGTCGGCCGCAGCGGCAACTACCTGTTCGCGCTGTTCGCCTTCGTCCTTTACTACAACATGCTCAACCTGGGGCAGAACTGGGTCAGTTCAGGCAAGTACGGCATGGCAGGCTTCATGCTCGCGCTCCATGGCGGGGCGCTGGTGATCGGCCTTCTGTGGCTTGCGAAACGTCATTTCAATTGGGGCTTCACGGCAAGCCGCGCCCGACCCGCAACGACCCCCAACGCGTGAAAACAATCCGTCGCCTGATCTATGTCGAGGTGATGAAGTCCGTGGGCTTTGTGGCCCTGGGCTTCCTCAGCCTGTTCTTCTTCTTCGATTTTGTCGATGAGCTGCAGTCCATCGGAAAACCTGAATCGCTAGGCTATGGGGCAGGCCAGGCCCTCGCGTACGTCGCGATGCTCATCCCCAGCCACCTGTATGAATTGCTGCCGATCGCTGTGCTGATCGGCACCATCTTCGTCATGGCCAGGCTTGCGCAGAGCTCGGAATTCACCATCCTGCGGACCAGCGGTCTCGGCCCATGGCGCGCGTTGCGGACGCTGCTTTTGCTGGGGCTGGGTTTCGTGATCCTGACATTCGCGATCGGGGACTATGTCGCACCCTTCACCGACCGGACAGCCCAGTTGCTCAAGGCGCGCTTCCAGAACGCCTACTCGCTCGTAGGCAACACCGGCGCATGGCTCAAGGAGCGGCAAGGCGACGCCTCGTTTGCGGTCAACGTCGCCACGATGGAGCGCAACGGCACGCTCAAGGACCCGCGCATCTTCGAGTTCGACGGCAAGGGATTCATCACGTCGCAGGTGTCCGCGGCCTCTGCCCGCGCCGAAGATGGACACTGGACGCTCGTCGACGTGGAGCGACAGGAATACCAGACGCGCAGCGCCGACCAGGCTCACATCATCACCACGAAGATCCCGATGGTCGAATGGAAGACTTCGCTCACGCCTGAGATGGTGTCGGTCGCCCTGCTCCGGCCGGAGCGCATGCGCACGCTCGACCTGTTCGACTACATCCGCCATCTCGATGCAAACGGGCAGACGGCACAGCGCTATGAAATCGAGTTCTGGCGCAAGGTGTTCTATCCGCTGTCGTGCCTGGTGATGATCGTGCTGGCCCTGCCGTTTGCCTATCTGCACTTCCGCCAGGCCGGGATCGCGACGTATGTGTTCGTCGGCGTGATGATCGGCATCAGCTTCTTCTTGCTGAACAACGTCTTCGGGTACTTGGGCAACCTCGGGAACTGGCTGCCCTGGATGACGGCAGCCGCGCCGGGGCTGATCTATTCAGTGATGTCGCTCGCCGCCTTCACGTGGCTGGTGTTGAGACGCTAGCGGCGCTGCGGCAATGATCGAGTCAGGCCGCGCCGTCATTCTCTTCGCGCACGGTTCGCGCGATGAGCGCTGGCGGGCGCCGATCGAGGCTGTGGCTCGGCGCGTCGCGGCGCTTGACCCGTCGGTCGGCGTGGCATGCGCCTACCTCGAACTGGTCGCCCCTGACCTGCTGACCGCCACTGCGGCGCTCGTGGGCGACGGAGCCCGATCCATTCGGGTGGTCCCGCTTTTCCTCGGAATGGGCAAGCACGTGCGAGAAGACCTGCCCCGCTTGCTGGAGGGAATGCGCATGCGGCACCCGCAGGTCACCTTCACACTCGCCGGCGCGGTGGGCGAGGAGCCGGAAGTGATCGAACTGCTCGCGCGCAAGGCATTGGATTGCTGATGTCCGAATCCTGATTTCGGGCTGATTTCGAGCTGATTCCCGGCTGATTTTTATAGATTGCGAAGGCATAATAAATTCCTAAATAAGACGGAATTCGTTATGAATCTTCACCAGTTCAAGTTTGTTCAAGAGGCGGTGCGGCGCAACCTCAATCTGACGGAAGCCGCCAAAGCGCTGCATACCTCGCAGCCCGGCGTGTCCAAAGCCATCATCGAACTCGAAGAAGAATTGGGCGTTGAGATCTTTGCACGGCACGGCAAGCGCCTGAAGCGCGTCACCGAACCAGGGCAGCATGTTCTCGCCAGCATCGAGCTGATCATGCGCGAGGTTGGCAACCTCAAGCGCATCGGCGAACAGTTCAGCGCCCAAGACAGCGGCACGCTGTCGATCGCAACCACCCATACGCAGGCGCGCTATGTACTGCCCGTGCCGGTCGCCAAGCTCCGCGAGGCCTACCCCAAGGTAAACGTCAGTCTGCATCAAGGCTCGCCCGATCAGGTGGCGCGCATGGTGATCGACGAGATCGCCGAGATCGGAATCGCAACAGAGTCGCTCTCCGACTACACCGACCTGGTGACGATGCCCTGCTATGAATGGCAGCACGTACTGGTGCTGCCCAAGGGGCATCCGTTGGCCGACAGGGAACGCATTTCGCTGGAGGACCTGGCGACCGAACCGATCATCACCTATCACCCTTCCTTCACCGGCCGCACGCGCATCGACCATGCCTTCGCCCAGAAGAAGCTGACGCCCCGCATCGCACTCGAAGCCATCGACTCGGACGTGATCAAGACCTATGTGCGGCTCGGCCTCGGCGTCGGAATCGTCGCCGAGATGGCAGTACGCGATGATTCCAACGCGGACCTCGTGGTGCGCCCCATGGGCCACATCTTTGGCACCAACATCGCGCGCGTGGCGTTCAAGCGCAGCGCCTATCTGCGCAACTTCGTCTTCAAATTCGCCGAGCTGCTTTCGGACCGGCTCGATCGCAACCTGATCGCCAAGGCCTTGAGCGGTCATCATCAAGACTACGAACTGTGAGCACCCGTACCGTGACTGCCCGTACACCCCAAGTCGAGACCAAGCTGCCCGCCGTCGGCACGACCATCTTCACCGTCATGTCGGCGCTCGCTTCCGAGAAGAACGCGGTGAATCTCGGGCAGGGCTTTCCGGACTTCGGCTGCGATCCGAAGCTGCTCCAGGCCGTCACGGATGCAATGGGCGCCGGCCACAACCAGTACCCGCCGATGCCCGGCATCCCGGCGTTGCGCGAGGCGATCGCGTCGAAGATTGCGGCCTTGTATGGCCACAACTACAACGCGCAGACCGAGATCACGATCACGGCGGGCGCGACGCAGGCGATCATCACGGCAATCCTCGCTGTCGTGCGGCCGGGCGATGAAGTCATCGTGCTGGAGCCCTGCTATGACAGCTACGTGCCCAACATCGAACTTGCAGGCGGCACCGTGGTGCGCGTGCCGCTCACGCCGGGGACCTTCCGCCCCGACTTCGACAAAATCGCCGCCGCCATTTCGCCGCGCACTCGCGCCATCATCGTCAACACGCCGCACAACCCGAGTGCAACCGTGTGGACCGAAGAGGAAATGCGCCGCCTCGAAGAACTGCTCGCATCGACCGATGTCCTGGTGATCAGCGACGAGGTGTACGAGCACATGGTCTATGCCGGTGCGCGCCATGAAAGCGCGGCGCGCTTCCCGGACCTTGCCGCGCGGACCTTCATCGTGAGCAGCTTCGGCAAGACCTATCACGTCACAGGCTGGAAAGTCGGCTATGTCGCGGCGCCGGCGTCGCTGACGGCTGAGTTCCGCAAGGTGCATCAGTTCAACGTGTTCACCGTGAACACGCCGATGCAACACGCGCTCGCCAGCTACATGGCCGACCCTGCGCCGTACCTTGAACTCCCCGCCTTCTATCAGCGCAAGCGCGACCTGTTCGCCGCGGGGCTGGCAAAGACACGCTTCAAGCTGCTGCCGAGCGCTGGCACGTACTTCCAGTGTGTCGACATCAGCGCGGTGAGCGACCTGAACGAATCGGATTTCTGCCTTTGGCTGACCAGCGAAATCGGCGTCGCGGCAATCCCTCTGTCGGCCTTCTACGGCGATGCGTTCGACCAGCGCGTGGTGCGCTTCTGTTTCGCCAAGAAGGACGAAACGCTCCACAGCGCCCTGGATCGACTGGCGCGGCTCTGACAGGAACGGTAGGAGAGTCCTGACCGCCGGAGGGGGTGCCTTCCGGCGATGAGATCGCACTCCTTCGATGACCATGGTCTCCTACAAACATTTCGCCCTAGGAGAAGTCCATGTCCCTGTCACTCATTCTGCTGATCATCCTGATCCTGCTGCTCATTGGCGCACTGCCGAGCTGGGGGTACAGCCGCAGTTGGGGCTACGGGCCTAGCGGCGGCCTCGGGCTGGTGGTTCTGGTGGTCATCGTGCTGCTCCTCATGGGGCGGATATAGCAACAAAGACACGCTCACCGCGTGACCGAACAAGCCCGCCTCTCGGCGGGCTTTTTTTCAGCTTTCGAGTTGCGCCCAGAGCTTGTCGAGCCGCTTCACGCTCACGGGTTGTGGTGTGCGCAGTTCCTGCGCGAAGAAGCTCACGCGCAGTTCTTCAAGCAGCCAGCGGAATTCGCCCATTCGCTCGTCTACCGCGCCTTTACGGTCGGCGAAAAGACGCCAATAGCGTTGCTCCTGAGGCCGCAATTCGGCCAGGCGCTGCGCGTCGCGCGCCGGGTCGCCGCGCAGCTTGTCCAGCCGCAGCGTGATGGCCTTGAGATAGCGCGCGAAATGCTGCAGTCGCGGCCAGGGCGTATCGACGATGAAGCGCTTGCCGACCAGCCTCTGCAATTGCTGCGCGGCATCGGCAGTCGCTGCGGGCTGACTCTTCGTGTCCTTGATCTTGCGGACCGCGACCGCGTATTCGGTCAGGATGACGCCAGCCAGCCGAGCGACTTCATTCGCAATCAGCGTCAGTCGCCCTCGCCCCTCTTCCACACGTCGCTTGAAGCTGGCTTCATCGGTTGGCAAGGGGTCCTGCAGGAATGCGCGGTCCAGCGCCACGTCGATGATCTGCGCGCGCAGCTCTTCGGACGTTCCCAGCGACATGAACGCGACCGCCATCTTCTGCAGGTCGGGGATGTTCTTCTCGAGGTACTTGAGCGCATCCTTAATCTGCAATGCAAAGAGGCGGCGCAGTCCGCTCCGGTGCTTGGCGGCTGCAATGGCAGGTTCGTCGAAGACCTCGATCATCACCGCGTCGCCATCATCGACCAGCGCCGGGAAGCCGATCAGCGATTGCGAACCTCGCCGCACCTCCATCAATTCGGGCAGCTCGCCGAAAGTCCAGGCGGCATAGCGCTGGCCGGCTGGCAGTGCGGGCGCTGCCGGGGGCGCTTCGATCTTGCGTGAATCGTTCGTTCGGCCTTCGTTCGGCGCCCGTTCATCAGCCGCTGGTGCAACCTTGACGTTGAGCCCAGCCAGCGCCTGGAAGGCACCTCGGGCCTGGGTGCCCCACTCTGCTTTCAGGGCGCCCAGATTGCGGCCCATGCCAAGCTGGCGCCCATGTTCGTCCACCACGCGCAGGTTCATGAACAGATGCGGCGGCAGCATGTCCAGCTTGAAGTCGGCCCGCTTCACGTCGAGGCTGGTCTGGTCGCGCACGCGCTTGAGCAGGACGTCCGTCAGCGATCCATGGCCGAAGATCTCGGGCGCGGAGAGTTCTTCGGCCAGACGCGCAGCCGATTCGGGCAGCGGCACCAATCGGGCGCGCGGCTTCTGGGGCAGGCTCTTGAGCAGCGCCTGGATCTTGTCCTTCAGCATGCCGGTCACCAGCCATTCGCAACGCTCTTCGCTCACCTGGTTCAACACGAACAGCGGCACCGTGACGGTGAGCCCATCCCGGGTGTCGCCCGGCTCGTGCAGATAGGTCGCGGCACAGTCCACACCGCCGAGCCGCAAAGTCGGCGGAAACGACTGCGTGGTGATGCCTGCCGCCTGGTGCCGCATCAACTCATCGCGCGTCAGGTGCAGCAGTCGCGGTTGGGCCTTCGACTGCGCTCGATACCAGTTCTCGAAGGTCATGCCGCTCGACACATCAGGCGGCACCTGCGCGTCGTAGAACGCAAAGATCAGTTCGTCGTCGACAAGCACGTCTTGCCGCCGCGACTTGTGCTCCAGCCCTTCGACTTCTCGAACCAGCTTTCGATTGGCCGCAAGAAAGGGCAGCTTGCTTTCCCATTGCCCACCTACCAGCGCCTCGCGAATGAAGATCTCGCGCGCGGCGACAGGGTCGACCTTGCTGAAATCGACACGCCGGCCGCTGTAAACCACCAGGCCATACAACGTGGCACGTTCCAACGCCGCAACCTGCGCGCCCTTCTTTTCCCAATGCGGATCGAGCAGTTGCTTCTTGAGCAGATGGCCGGCCACTTGTTCGAGCCACTGCGGCTCGATGTTTGCGATGCCGCGCCCGAAGAGGCGCGTGGTCTCGACGAGCTCGGCGCAGACGATCCACCGACCGGGCTTCTTCTTCAGATGCGCACCGGGATGCCGGTAGAACTTGATGCCCCGCGCGCCCAGATAAGCCTCGTCATCCTCGAGCTTCCAGCCGACGTTTCCGAGCAGCCCAGAGAGCATTGAGAGGTGCAGCCCTTCATAGCCAGCAGGCTGTGCGTTGATGCGCCATTTGTGCTCCGTCACCACCGTGAGCAACTGCGAATGGATGTCGCGCCATTCGCGCACACGACGCACGTTGATGAAGTTCTGGCGCAGCAGTTGCTCGTACTGCCGGTTGCTCAATTTGTGCGTGTCGCCGTGGCCGCCTCGCGCGTCGTGGATCCACTTCCACAGCCGCAGGTAGCCGCTGAACTCGCTCTTCTCGTCGTCGAACTTGGCATGGGCCTGGTCGGCCTGCTGCTGGGCATCCATGGGACGATCGCGAACGTCCTGCACCGACAACGCACTCGCAATGACCAGCACTTCTTCGAGCGCACCGCGCGCACGCGCCTCCAGGATCATTCGCCCGACTCGCGGGTCGAGCGGCAGCTTGGAAAGCTCGGCACCCGTGGCCGTCAGTTCGTTGGCATCATCGACGGCACCCAATTCATTGAGCAACTGGTAGCCGTCCGCGATCGCCCGCCGCTGCGGCGCTTCGAGAAACGGAAAGCGCTCGACGTCGCCCAGATGCAGCGACTTCATGCGCAGGATCACGCCGGCCAGCGACGAGCGCAGGATTTCCGGATCGGTGAAGCGTGGCCGTCCCTCGAAGTCCTTTTCGTCGTACAGCCGAATGCAGATGCCGTTCGCCACCCGCCCACAGCGCCCCGCGCGCTGGTTTGCCGCGGCTTGGCTGATCGGCTCGACCAGCAGTTGTTCGACCTTGCTGCGGAAGCTGTAGCGCTTGACGCGCGCGGTGCCCGTGTCGATCACATAGCGAATGCCCGGCACCGTCAGCGAGGTTTCGGCGACGTTCGTCGCCAGCACGATGCGACGACCGGTATGGCCATCGAAGATCCGGTCCTGCTCCGCCTGAGAAAGTCGGGCGAACAGCGGCAGGACCTCGGCGTTGCGCAGCACCGGCTGGTGGCTCAGGTGCTTGCGAAGATGGTCGGCCGCCTCCCGGATTTCCCGTTCGCCAGGCAGAAAGACCAGGATATCGCCCGCATTGTGCGGGTCACGCCACAGCTCATCCACGCCGTCGGCGATAGCATCGTTGAGGTCGTAGTCACGCGATTCCTCGAAGGGCCGATAGCGCTGCTCCACCGGAAAAGTGCGCCCGGAGACCATGATGGTCGGTGCGGGCCCCTTCACTGATGAGAAATGCTGCGCAAAACGGTCCGCATCGATGGTGGCCGAAGTCACGATGACCTTGAGGTCCGGACGGCGCGGCAGGATCTCGCGCAAGTAGCCCAACAGGAAGTCGATGTTGAGCGAACGCTCATGCGCCTCGTCGATGATGAGCGTGTCGTAGGCTTTCAGCAGCGGGTCGGTCTGCGTTTCGGCCAGCAGGATGCCGTCCGTCATCAGCTTGACTGAAGCATCGCGCGACAGGCGGTCCTGAAACCGCACCTTGAAGCCGACCACATCGCCGAGCGGCGTCTTCAACTCTTCCGCAATGCGCTTGGCGACGGACGAGGCGGCGATCCGGCGCGGCTGCGTATGGCCGATCAGCCGGCCCTTGCCGGGCGGGGCGTTGAGCTTGCCCCGACCGAGCGCCAGCGCGATCTTGGGCAATTGCGTGGTTTTGCCCGAACCGGTCTCGCCGCAGACGATCACGACCTGGTGCGCCTCGATGGCGGCCATGATTTCGTCGCGCCGGGCCGACACCGGCAGGGATTCAGGGAACTCGATTCGAAGAGGAGACGAAGACAAGGCGAGCAGTTCGGGGAAAATCGACGATTATCTTGCGCCCCGCCTTTTCGCCCCCTTCTACCCGCCAATGTCCACCGTCTTCAACTTCACTTTCGTGCCCTGGTTTCGCTCGGTGGCGCCCTACATCCACATGCACCGCGGCAAGACCTTCGTGGTCGCCATGGCCGGCGAGGCGATCGCCGCCGGCAAGCTGGCGAACATCGCGCAAGATTTGGCCCTGATCCAGAGCATGGGCGTCAAGGTGGTGCTGGTTCACGGCTTCAGGCCTCAGGTGAACGAACAACTGCGCGCCAAGGGCCACCAGGCGAGGTACTCGCACGGCATTCGCATCACCGATGAGGTCGCCCTGGACTGCGCGCAAGAGGCCGCCGGCCAACTGCGCTATGAGATCGAAGCGGCTTTTAGCCAAGGCCTGCCGAACACGCCCATGGCGGGCTCCACCATTCGCATGATTTCGGGCAACTTCATTACTGCGCGCCCTGTGGGCGTTGTCGATGGCGTCGATTTCCAGCATTCGGGCCTGGTGCGCAAAGTCGACGCGGCGGGTATCCGCCAGGCGCTGGCTTTCGGCGCCATGGTGCTGATGTCGCCTTTCGGCTTCTCGCCCACCGGCGAAGCTTTCAACCTGACCATGGAAGAAGTTGCGACCAGCGTCGCCATCTCTATCCAGGCGGACAAGCTGATCTTCCTGACCGAGGTTCCAGGCATTGCACTCGACACGACCCAACCCGTCAGCGAGGACAACCCGATCGACACCGAATTGCCGCTCGATGCCGCCAAGAAACTCCTGGCGACGCTGCCGCCGGCGCAACGGCCGACGGATACGGCCTTCTATCTCCAGCATTGCGTGAAGGCTTGCGAGGCCGGGGTCGAGCGCAATCACATCCTGCCTTTCAGCGTCGATGGCTCGCTCTTGCTTGAGGTGTACGTGCACGACGGCATCGGCACCATGGTGATCGATGAAAAGCTCGAATCGCTGCGCGAAGCCACTGCGGATGACATCGGCGGCATCCTGCAGCTCATCGAGCCGTTCGAGCGCGACGGCACGCTGGTGAAGCGCAGCCGCACCGAGATTGAACGCGACGTCGGCCAATATTCGGTCATCGAGCACGACGGCGTGATCTTCGGGTGCGCGGCGCTGTACCCCTACCCGGAAGCAAAGACGGCTGAAATGGCGGCGCTGACGGTGTCGCCCCAATCACAGGCGCAGGGCGACGGAGAACGCATCCTCAAGCGCATCGAACAGCGCGCAAAGGCGCAGGGGCTCGAAAGCATCTTCGTGCTGACGACGCGCACCATGCACTGGTTCCTGAAGCGGGGCTTCCAGCAAGTCAACCCCGACTGGCTGCCCGAGGCCCGCAAGCGCAAGTACAACTGGGACCGCAAGAGCCAGGTGCTGGTGAAGAAGCTCTGAAGGCCCCCCGGATAATTCCGACCATGAATCCCCTGCTCGCCAAACTGCAGCCTTACCCTTTCGAGCGGCTGCGCCAACTCTTCGCGGGCGTCACGCCCAACCCTGATTTCGCGCCGATCAGCCTCGGCATCGGCGAGCCAAAGCATCCGACGCCGCACTTCATCAAGGAGACGCTCTCCAGCAGCCTGGGCGCCCTCGCGGTCTACCCGGCGACGGCGGGAGAACTGAAGCTGCGGCAATCCTTCACCGGCTGGCTGAAGCGGCGGTATGGGCTCGAACTGGACCCCGCCACGCAGGTGCTTCCGGTGAATGGATCGCGCGAGGCGCTTTTCGCGTTGGCGCAGACCGTGGTCGATGCAACGCGATCGCCAGCGCCTGTGGTGCTTTCGCCCAACCCGTTCTATCAAATCTACGAAGGCGCCGCCTTCCTGTCGGGCGCCGAGCCGTACTACGTGCCCAGCGTGCCCTCACGCAACTTCGCTGTCGACTGGGACAGCGTGCCCGCGGACGTCTGGGCGCGCACGCAGCTCGTGTTCGTCTGCTCGCCCGGCAATCCGACCGGCGCAGTGATGCCGCTGGACGAATGGCAGAAGCTCTTTGCCCTCTCTGACCGCTACGGCTTCGTGATCGCCGCGGACGAGTGCTACAGCGAAATCTATTTTCGGGACGAAGCTCCGCTGGGCGGGCTCGAAGCGGCGGCGAAGCTGGGCCGCAATGATTTCCGCAACCTCATCGCGCTCACCTCGCTTTCAAAGCGCAGCAACGTGCCGGGCCTTCGCAGCGGTTTCGTGGCCGGTGACGCCTCGATCATCAAATCCTTCCTTCTCTATCGCACCTACCACGGCAGCGCAATGAGCGGCACGGTCGCAGCGGCGAGCATCGCGGCCTGGAACGACGAAGCCCACGTGATCGAGAACCGCGCCCAATACCGCGCCAAGTTCGCGGCCGTGACGCCGCTGCTCGAGCCGGTGCTCGACGTTCGCCTGCCCGACGCGAGCTTCTATCTCTGGGCGGCCATCCCCGCCGCGTGGCAAGGCGACGACGAAGCCTTCGCCCGCGCGCTCTACGCTCAATACAATGTGACGGTGCTGCCCGGCAGCTATCTCGCCCGAGACGTGGCCGGCTCGAATCCCGGCCGCGGGCGCATTCGAATGGCGCTGGTAGCCGACACCGCCGAGTGCACGGAGGCCGCCGAGCGCATCGTGAAATTCATCCAGAACCGAGCTTTTCCATGACCCAACAACTCCAGCAGATCATCGACGCCGCGTGGGAAGACCGCGCCAATATTTCCGCCACCAGCGCGCCGAAGGAAGTCCGCGATGCCGTCGAGCACGTGATTGCCGATCTCAACAACGGCTCCCTGCGCGTCGCGACCCGCGAAAGCGTCGGCCAGTGGACGGTGCACCAGTGGATCAAGAAAGCCGTGCTACTGTCGTTCCGCCTGCGCGACAACGAGCAGATGCAGGCCGGCTCGCTGGGCTTCTATGACAAGGTGCCGACCAAGTTCTCGCACCTGTCGGCCGGCGAACTGAAGGAAGCCGGCGTGCGCATCGTGCCGCCGGCCGTCGCGCGTCGCGGCAGCTTCATCGCCAAGGGCGCGATCCTGATGCCTTCGTACGTCAACATCGGCGCCTACGTCGGCGAAGGCACGATGGTCGATACCTGGGCCACGGTGGGCTCCTGCGCACAGATCGGCGCCAACGTGCACCTTTCCGGCGGCGTCGGCATCGGCGGCGTGCTGGAGCCGTTGCAGGCCGGCCCGACCATCATCGAAGATAACTGCTTCATCGGCGCGCGCTCCGAAGTGGTCGAGGGCGTGGTGATCGAAGAAAACTCCGTGCTTTCGATGGGCGTCTACATCGGCCAGAGCACGCCCATCTATGACCGCACGACCGGCGAAACCAGCTACGGTCGCGTGCCAGCCGGTTCGGTCGTCATCAGCGGCACCTTGCCCAAGGACAACGGCAGATACAGCCTCTATGCCGCCATCATCGTCAAGCGCGTGGACGCGCAGACCCGCGCGAAGACTTCGCTGAACGACCTGCTGCGCGACTGAATGAAACCCCTGCCCCCGGCTGCGCGCAGCGCGCCCGTCCCAAGGCCGCCGCGGAACCGGCTTTGCCGGGCCGCTGGCGGCGCCCCCGGCAGGGGGTGGGCGGCTACACGAAGTGAGCAAGCCTGGGGGCGAGCAACTACACCTAGGAGAGAGAGCCGATGAACACGATGGAGAGAATTCTTCGTTTGATGGCCGAGCGCAAGGCGTCCGACATCTACCTTTCGGCCAACTCCCCGGCGCTGATCCGGATCAACGGCAATTGCATGCCGATCAACGCGCAAGTGCTCCCGCCCGAGGCGCCCCTCAGCCTGCTGGCCGAAGTCGTCCACGAAAGCCGCGTCGCCGAACTTGAACGCACCGGCGAACTCAACATGGCAATCGCCCTGGACGGCGCCGGCAACTTCCGCATCAGCGCCATGCGCCAGCGCGGCAGTTACGCAGTCGTGGTGCGGCACATCGCCTCGGTCATTCCGTCCTTCGATGAGCTGAATCTTCCGGAAATCCTGAAGACGCTCGTGATGGAGAAGCGCGGACTCATCCTGATGGTTGGCTCGACCGGCGCGGGCAAGAGCACGACCCTCGCCTCGATGCTCGACTATCGCAACGAGAACGCGACCGGGCACATCCTGACCGTCGAAGAGCCGATCGAATTCACCTTCACCAACAAGAAGTCGATGGTGAACCAGCGCGATGTCGGCAGCGACACGCAATCGCTGCAGATCGCGCTGAAGAACGCGCTGCGCCAGGCGCCCGACGTGATCCAGATCGGTGAAATCCGCGACCGCGAGACGATGACGGCTGCCATCGCCTACGCGCAGTCGGGCCACCTTTGCGTCGCCACGCTGCACGCCAACAACAGCTATCGGGCGCTGAACCGCATCCTGAGCTTCTACCCGGTGGAAGTGCGGGCGACGTTGCTGGGTGACCTCAGCGGCGCCTTGCGTGCAGTGGTCGCCCAGCGTTTGCTGCGCACGCCGAACGGCGCGCGTGTGCCGGCGCTCGAAGTGCTGCTGAATACCGCCCTGGTGGCCGAGCACATCACCAAGGGCGACTTCTCCGCGGTCAAGGAAGCGATGGAGCAATCGATGGCCGAAGGGTCGCAAACCTTCGAAGAAGACATCGCCCGCCTGATCACCGAAAATCTCGTCACTCGCGAGGAAGGTCTGGCGCAGGCCGATTCGCCCACCAACCTCATGTGGCGCCTGCAGAACCGCAAGGCACCTGCCGCGCGGCACGAAGAACGCTCCATCCTCGAGCAGGTCGAGGAACCCACATTCACGGACATCACGCTCGACGTGCGTCTGTGAGCCCAATTTCGCAATTTCGATGTCCCGAACGCTCCAGCTTGCCGAACAACTGATTTCACGTCCTTCAGTCACTCCCGATGACGCGGGGTGCCAAGGCCTGATCGGCGAACGGCTGGCGCGGCTCGGATTCCGGCTCGAAACCATCGAAAGCGGCCCTGCGGACTTCCGTGTGACCAACCTTTGGGCGATGCGGCCGGGTGCCTTGGGCCAGGCGTCGCGCACCATCGCCTTCGCAGGCCATACCGATGTGGTGCCGACGGGCCCGCTCGAACAATGGACCAGCCATCCTTTCACTCCCACGCACCGGGACGGCAAGCTCTACGGCCGCGGCGCATGCGACATGAAGACATCGCTCTCGGCCTTCGTCGTGGCCATCGAGGAATTTCTCGCCACCACGCCCGATCCTCGGCTGTCGCTCGCCCTGCTGCTGACGAGCGATGAGGAAGGCCCGGCCACGGACGGTACGGTCGTGGTTTGCAATGCGCTGGCTGAGCGCGGCGAGCGCATCGACTACTGCATCGTCGGCGAACCGACAGGCGTCGAGCGCTGCGGCGACATGATCAAGAACGGCCGCCGCGGCACCATGAGCGGCAAGCTGACGATCAAGGGCGTGCAAGGCCATATCGCCTACCCACATCTCGCAAAGAATCCCGTCCATGCGTTCGCACCCGCGTTGGCCGAACTGGTCGCCATCAATCAGGCCGGTGGCTGGGATGCCGGCAACGCCTACTTTCAGCCGACCAGCTGGCAAATCAGCAACATCCACGCGGGCACCGGTGCCAGCAATGTGATTCCCGGCGCAGCGGTGGTGGACTTCAACTTCCGCTTTTCGACCGAATCCACACCCGATTCACTTCAGAAGCGGGTCCAAGCGGTGCTGGATGCGCACGGGCTTGACTACACGCTGGCCTGGACCGTTGGCGGCTTGCCCTTTCTCACGACGCCAGGCGAACTGGTCGCGGCCGTGCAGCAGGCCATCCGCGACGAGACAGGCATCGAGACCGAACTGTCGACCAGCGGCGGCACCAGCGATGCGCGCTTCATCGCCAATATCTGCAAGCAGGTGGTGGAACTCGGGCCCACGAACGCGAGCATCCACAAGATCGACGAGCACATCGCGGTCGCCGAAATCGAGCCGCTGAAGAACATCTATCGCCGCACATTGGACAGGCTCGAAGCACTGCTTCACGCATGAGCACCGTGCTTGAACTGATCGAGGCCGGCGCCAGACAGCTGGCCGATGCGGGCGTTTCGTTCGGCCACGGTACGAGCAACGCTTTCGACGAAGCCGCGTGGCTCGTGCTCTGGAGACTGAGCCTTCCGCTCGACGAACTGGACAGCGTGGCCGATCGCCCTGTGGCGCCCGCCGACGCGGCGCGCGTCGCGGCGCTCTTTGCCCAGCGTATCGAGACGCGCAAGCCCGCCGCGTATCTGACGAAAGAAGCCTGGCTTCAAGGCGTACCCTTCTACGTCGACGAACGCGCGATCGTGCCCCGCAGCTTTATTGCCGAACTGCTGGCGGATGGCAGCATCGACCCTTGGCTTGGCGAACATACGCGGAACGTGCTCGACCTTTGCACCGGCAATGGCAGCCTGGCCGTGCTGGCGGCGATGACCTATCCGGACATCACCGTCGATGCGGCTGATCTGTCCACGACGGCGCTCGAAGTCGCTGCAATCAACGTGACGCGGCACCAGCTCGATGCGCGCATCGCGCTGATCGAGTCCGATGGATTGGCGAGCGTGCGCGGGCCGTACGACCTGATTCTCTGCAATCCGCCGTACGTCAACGCGCAGAGCATGACCGCGCTGCCGGCCGAATACCGTGCCGAGCCCGAATTGGCGTTGGCCGGCGGCGCCGACGGCATGGACTTCATCCGCCGCCTGTTTGCCGACGCGCCAGCGCACATGAGCGAATCCGCCGTGCTGGTGCTCGAGATCGGCAACGAACGCCCTCACTTCGAAGCGGCCTTTCCGCAACTCGAAGTGATGTGGCTCCCCACGAGCGCCGGAGAAGACCAGGTCCTGCTGGTCCCGCGCGAATCCCTGCTGTAGAAACACCCCCAGGCTCGCCGCATCTTGGCGGGCACCGACATGATCACCCTCAAGAACGTCATCCTGCGCCGCAGCGCCAAAGTGCTGCTCGACGGCGCCAGCGTCACCATCAATCCCGGCGAAAAAGTGGGTCTGGTCGGACGCAACGGCGCCGGCAAGTCGACCTTGTTCGCGCTTTTCAACGGCACGCTGCATGAAGACGGCGGCGACTTCTCCATGCCCAAGCAGTGGCGCATGGCGCAGGTCGCGCAGAACATGCCCGAAACCGACGAGTCGGCCACCGACTTCGTCGTCGGCGGCGACACGCGGCTCGTCGAACTGCGCGAAACGCTGGCGCTCGCCGAAGCCGGCCATGAGGCCGATCCGGACGATCACGACATGGGCATGGCCCTGGCTCATGCGTACACAGACCTGGCGGATGCGGGCGAGCACGACGCCGTGCCCCGCGCGCAGGCGCTGATCCTCGGACTCGGGTTCAAGGCGCACGAGCTTGAGCATCCGGTCAACAGCTTCTCCGGCGGCTGGCGCATGCGCCTTCAGCTGGCGCGCGCGCTGATGTGTCCGAGCGACCTGCTGCTGCTTGACGAACCGACCAATCACCTGGATCTGGACGCGCTGGTCTGGCTCGAAGCCTGGCTGCAGAAGTACGCCGGCACGATGATCGTCATCAGCCACGACCGCGAATTCCTCGACGCCGTGACCGATGTGACCCTGCATATCGAAAAAGCCAAGCTCACCCGCTACGGCGGCAACTACAGCGCTTTCGAATTGCTCCGCGCCCAGCAGATGGAACTGCAGCAAGCCGCCTTCGCCAAGCAGCAGGACAAGATCGCGCACTTGCAGAAATTCATCGACCGCTTCAAGGCCAAGGCGAGCAAGGCCAAGCA
Organism: Variovorax sp. 05N34; assembly: GCF_056397405.1. NCBI lineage: Bacteria > Pseudomonadati > Pseudomonadota > Betaproteobacteria > Burkholderiales > Comamonadaceae > Variovorax > Variovorax sp. 05N34. Next base: position 222,155 of record NZ_JBFTNI010000001.1, on the reverse strand, counting down.
GGCGCAGAGCCGCGTCAAGGCACTGGAGCGGATGGAAAAAGTGGCGCCGCTGCTGGCGGAGGCCGACTTCACTTTCGAGTTCAAGGAGCCGGGCAACATCCCCAATCCGATGCTCTCGATCAGCGCTGCGAGCTTTGGCTATCAGAGCGAGGACGCGCCGCCCAAGGTCATCCTGACGGGCGTGAATCGTTCGGTGCTGGCCGGCCAGCGCATCGGCATCCTCGGCGCAAACGGCCAGGGCAAGTCGACGCTGGTGAAGACGATCGCGCGCGAAATGGGTGCTCTCGCCGGCACCGTCACCGAAGGCAAGGGCCTGAACATCGGCTACTTTGCCCAGCAGGAACTCGACGTGCTTCGTCCGCAGGACACGCCGCTCGAACACATGGTCCGCATGGCGCGCGAACTCGGCGCCTCGGTCAAGGAGCGCACGGGCGAGCAGGACTTGCGCGGCTTTCTCGGCAGCTTCAACTTCAGCGGCGACATGGTGAAGCAGGCCGTCGGAACCATGAGCGGCGGCGAGAAGGCGCGGCTGGTGCTGGCGATGATGGTCTGGCAGCGCCCCAACCTGCTGCTGCTCGACGAGCCGACCAACCACCTCGATCTGGCGACGCGCGAAGCTCTCGCAGTCGCGCTGAACGAGTTCGAAGGCACGCTCATGCTGGTGAGCCACGACCGCGCGCTGCTGCGTTCGGTGTGCGACGAGTTCTGGCTGGTCGGCCGGGGCAAGGTCGGCGACTTCGATGGCGACCTGGACGACTACCAGCGTTACTTGCTGGACGAGGCAAAGCGTCTCCGCGAAGAAGCCAAACTGGCTACCCGCGAAGCCGCCGCCGAGGTGGCCGTCGCACCACCAGTGCAGGCCGCGAAAGCGCCGGCACCGGCTGCGCCGGAGACTTCCCTTTCAGGCAAGGACCAGCGCAAGCAGGATGCGCACGAGCGTCAGCAACGCAGCGAGCAGGCCAAGCCGCTCAAACGAGAGCTCGCGCAAATCGACCAGCGGCTTGCAGCTGCCGGCAGCGAAAAGGCAGCGATCGAAGAACGAATGGTGCAGCCGCTGGCCGCGGCCGAGATCGCGGACGCGGGCAAACGGCTGAAGGCGCTCAATGACGAGATCGAGCAACTCGAGGAACGCTGGCTCACCCTTTCGGGCCAACTGGAAGCGCTCGCCGCCTGATAATGACGGCGGAATGTCTTCCGCCATCGATCTCGCCCAAGGTGATCCGCAACTGATTGCGGCAATCCGCCGCAGCCGCCGTCTGCTCGGCCGCAAGGCCTTGATGGCCGCCGCGGTGGGTGCGGTGCCGATCCCTGGCATTGATTGGGCGGCCGACGCCACCCTCCTCTCCCGCGTGATTCCGCAGATCAGCGCCGAGTTCGGGCTGTCGGTGACGCAGCTCGACCGCCTCGCGCCCTATGACCGCGAGCGAATCCAAAAGGCTGCATCCGCGGTGGGCGCCTTGCTTGTCGGGCGGCTGCTCACCCGGGAGCTGCTGATCAAGCTCGCGCGCCATGCCGGTTTCCGGATGACTGCCAAACAGGCGGCGAGATACGTTCCCATCGTTGGCCAAGCCGTGTCCGCAACACTCAGTTACGCGGCACTGCGAGCGCTGGGCGAATTGCACATCAAGGATTGCGTCAAGGTGGCGTTGTCCGTCCGTCACCTGTTGCCGCCGCCGTCCGCGCCGCCCGTGCCATCCCGACCTTCCCGTCTGGGCTCTGCGTGGAGTCGACTCGGATTGCGCTAGCACCCCCCGGGCTGTTTATCCATGACGCCCTGTTGGACTCCGGCGACATTCAGTGCAACACGTTTGTGAGAGCGGTGGATAATGCAACAAAGCCATAGGGGTCAGGCTGATGTCAGTTCTTGGGAGCGTATGTCGGATCAAATCAAGATCCACTCCGCACGACGGATTTTCGGAGGAGCGGAACTTATGAATGAGACAGACCTTGCAGCGTCGGTAGAGCGACTGATGGCCCGAGTCGATTACTACCTGCACTGCGAATTGGACGAAGAGTACGACCACGACAAACCGGACACTGCGCGCCGGCTGCTGGAAGCCGCACTTCGCCAGGAACTGATCCGTGCCGGCGCGGTGGGCATCGTCTCCAGCATTTCGAGTTCGCGCCAAGCGTCGATGCAAGACGACGACGCCGCAACCCGCTGAACCACCCTTGGCAAAGCATCCCATCAAACAGGTCGCATCAGCGGCCTGTTTTGCTATGGAGCCCTGAAAGAGGGCTCGTGCAGGAAGCCTCTTGGCCGCTAGACTGCACGCCGTGTGCGCCCCCCGCGCATCAACCCGCTGATCGTTGAAGGCAAACGCCCCATGGCTGAGTCCCGATCTCGACCCCTGTCGAAGCATGCGCCACGCGCCGACAGCAAAGTGCGCAATCCGCGCGAGCGGCTGCTCGACGTCGGACTTCGATTGAACGCACTCCGCAGGGCCGACGAAGTTTCACGACTTCTGGTCAGCGAAGCCGCCGAGGTCGTCGGCGCACAGCGCGTCCTTCTCGTGCTCGAAACCGCGACTGGCCTGATTGCTGCCGGAGCATCGCTGCCCCGCCGCGAAAGTGCTGCCCATCTGCTCGACGCCGTCCGACCTTGGCTGGCCGAGACCGCCCGCACTCGCAAGGCGAGCCTGCGCCATGGGCCGCAGGGCGCCCAAGCCATTGAACAGCGCTCGTGCCTCATTGCGCCCTTGGTCGCGGAACGCGAACTTCTGGGTTACCTGTACGCAGACGTCGAAGGCCCTACCGGCCGTTTCGATCACGCAGACTGCGACTTGCTCGAGACCCTCGCGCGCCAAGCCGCGAGCGCGTTGGCAAACATCCGCATCCGGGAGGGCCTCCGGCGCGAGTTGGCCGATCGCCAGAGTGCGCTCGGCCAGCGCACCAATGAGCTCGCTCTGATCAACAGCATCCAGCAGGGCATGGCGGCCAAGCTGGGCTTCAAGGCCATCGTCGATCTCGTCGGCGACAAGCTGCGGGAGCTGTTCGACACCGGCAATCTGAACATCGTCTGGTGGGACGACAAGACCAACATGGTTCAGGTGCTGTACCGGTACGAGCACGGCCGTCCCCTCCCCCTGATGCCGGCGCGATCGCTGCAGCCGGACGAGCCGATAGCGCAATTGCTGCGCACGCGCCAAAGCGGTGCTGCCAACACGCGCGAGGAGCAGACGCGATTGGGCCTTCGTCCTTCACCGGGGACAGACTGGGCGCTTTCGGTCTGTGCCGTCCCGATCATCGGCAGCGACCGCGCCTTGGGGATCATTGCGCTGCAGAACCATGAGCGCGAATACGCGTTCGGGCCGCATCAGCTGCGGCTGCTCGAAACCGTGGCGGCAACCACGGGTCTGGCGCTGGAGAACGCACGCCTCTTCGATGAAACAGAGCGTCGCGGCCGAGAGATGGCGGACGCCCTGGCCCACCAGACGGCCGCGGCGGAGGTGCTGCAGGTCATCGGCAGTTCGGTCGCGGATCCGGGCCCGGTGTTCGACAAGATCCTCGAATGCTGTGCGCGGCTTTTCGACGGCAGCTCTTTCGCGTTGATGATGGCTGACAACCAGGGCAATCTCGAACTCACGCGTTGGTTGATGACGGCGACCGGCCGCGCCTCCATCCAGGGCGAACGCCTGGCGGAGTTTGCAGAACTGATGCAGTCGCACTATCCGCTGTCGTTGGCAGGGACCTCTGCCGAGCGTTCGTTTCAAACGGGCGATCTCGTGGAGATTCCGGACGTCTTGAACGATCCGAACGCGCCTTCGGTCTTGCGCCACCATGCCGAGCACGCCGGGACGAGCTTCGCCAATCTCTCGGCGCCTCTCATCTGGGAAGGCCGGGGCATCGGCATCCTGAGCATGCAGCGGACGGAAGTCGGCCCGTTTCGGCCGAGCGAGCGCGCCCTGCTCAAGACCTTCGCAGACCAGGCGGTCATCGCGATCCAGAACGGGCGCCTGTTCAACGAAACGCAGGTCGCACTGCACAAGGTCGAAGAGCGCACGGCCGAGCTGACCGAGTCGCTCGAATACCAGACGGCCGTCAGTGACGTGCTGCGTGTCATCAGCGAATCTCCCAGGGACGTGATGCCGGTTTTCGAGGCCATCCTGGACTGCACCATGTGGCTCTTCGAAGGTCCGACATCGGCGATCTTCACCTACGACGGACAGCTGGTTCGTCTGGCTGCGACGCGCAACTGGTCCGCACAGGCGCTGGAGTCCGCGCGTGCGCTCTGGCCCGCCCCGCCCGACCCTCATCAGATGAACGGGCGCGTCATCCTCGAACGGCGGGCCGTGACCAACGTAGACGCATGGGCCGACCCGACCTACGACCGGACGCTGGCAAGCACCGGCGACAGGCGCCGGATGATCTGCGCGCCGATGCTCAAGGACGGCGTGCCCGTCGGAGCGATCTCCACCGCCTGGCCCGAACCCGGCGAAACCCCGCAGCGGCAGATCGACCTGCTCAAGATGTTTGCCGACCAGGCCGTGATCGCCATCGAGAACACTCGGCTCTTCAACGAGACGCAGGAAGCGCTGGAGCAGCAGACCGCCACGGCCGACGTGTTGCAGGTCATCAGCGAGTCGATGGAGAACGCGCAACCCGTTTTCGACAAGATCCTGGAAAGCTGCCAGCGGCTGTTCTCGGGCGCGCAGCTCGGCATTTCGCTGATTGGCGACGACGGTTTGGTTCACCTGAGCGCGCATCGCGGCTCCGCACGCGAATCGCTCGAAAAATACTATCCGCGACCGATCGATCATTCGGCGATCGGCACCGCCATGGCCGGCCCTGAAGTGCTGCACATTCCCGATGCGCTCGGCGAGCCGCACCTGCCCGCATTCATGCGGGAGATTGCCGAACAGATGGGCAACTACGCGATCATGATCGCGCCGCTCCTGTGGGAGGGCAAATACATCGGATCGATTCACGTCACGCGCCAGCCGCCCGAGCCCTTCGCGGAGAAGGAAATCAAGCTGCTGGAAACCTTTGCGGACCAGGCGGTCATCGCGATCCAGAACGCACGGCTTTTCAATGAAACCAAGGAAGCGCGCGCCGCAGCCGAAGCCGCGAACGAAGCCAAGAGCGCGTTCCTGGCCACCATGAGCCACGAGATCCGCACGCCGATGAATGCCGTCATCGGCATGAGCGGCCTGTTGCTCGACACGCCGCTCGACGCCGATCAGCACGACTATGTTTCGACGATTCGCGACTCGGGCGATGCGCTGCTGACCATCATCAACGACATCCTCGATTACTCGAAGATCGAAGCCGGCCGGATGGACATCGAGTCGCACCCGTTCGATCTTCGCGAATGCGTGGAGTCCGCGCTCGATCTCGTGAGCACTCGCGCAGCCGAGAAGAAGCTCGACATCGCGTATGTATTCGAAGGCGACGTGCCGCTGGGCGTGAGCAGCGACCTCACGCGCCTGCGGCAAGTCCTGCTGAACCTGCTGAGCAATTCGGTCAAGTTCACGGAAACGGGTGAGGTGGTGCTGACAGTCAGCTCCAATCCCCTGCCGACCGGCAAGGTCCACCTGACTTTTGCCGTGCGCGACACGGGCATCGGCCTCTCTGCGGAAGGCATGAGCCGGCTCTTTCAATCTTTCTCTCAGGCGGACTCCAGCACCACCCGAAAGTACGGCGGCACCGGCCTCGGCCTTGCCATCAGCAAGCGGCTGGCCGAACTGATGGGCGGAACCATCTGGGTCGAAAGCGACGGACCGGGCACGGGCTCAACCTTCTTCATGACCATGGAAGCGCAGGTCGCCGAGACGCCACCGAGCAAGCGCCGCGTCTTTGCCGGCGTGCAAGCCGAGCTGCAAGGCAAGCGTGTGTTGATCGTGGACGACAACGCAACCAACCGCCGCGTGCTCACGCTCCAGACCGCCAAGTGGGGCATGGATTCGCGCGACGTCGAATCGCCGCTGGAGGCACTGCGCTTGCTCGAACAGGGGCAGCAGTTCGATCTCACGATCCTCGACATGCACATGCCGGAGATGGACGGCAGCGAACTGGCGCGGCGCATTCGTGCCAAGCATCCGACTCTTCCGCTCGTGCTCTTCAGCTCGCTTGGGCGGCGGGATATTGGAGGGACGGGTGATGCTGAACCGCTGTTCAACGCCTATCTGTCGAAGCCCATCCACCAGTCGCAACTGTTCGACACGCTGGTCAACCTGCTCGCGCATGAATCGGCTGCGAAGCCCGCGCCCAGCGTCGCGGCCAAGCCGCAAATCGACCCGACGATGGCTGCGCGCCATCCGCTGCGCATCCTGCTGGCGGAGGACAACGCGGTGAACCAGAAGCTTGCGATGCGCCTCCTGCAGCAGATGGGCTACCGGGCCGACCTGGCTTCGAACGGCATCGAAGCGGTCGAATCCGTCCAGCGCCAAACCTATGACGTGGTGCTGATGGATGTTCAGATGCCGGAGCTCGATGGGCTGGACGCGACGAGGCAGATCTGCACCCTGATGGATGCCGAGCGACGCCCGCGCATCGTGGCCATGACTGCCAATGCCATGCAGGGCGACCAGGAGATCTGCATCGCGGCCGGAATGGACGACTACCTCACAAAGCCCATCAGGGTCGATCGGCTGGTCGAAGCCCTTCGCAATGTGCCTGCGCGCGCCGACAGCTGATAGAGCGATCGGCCCATCGACGCCGAAATGATTTCGGCGTAAGCTAGAAGAAGGTTCTAACCGACTGGACCCCCATCGATATTCGACCGCGGAGACCGTATGGATCTGAGAAGCGAACAGCTGGCTGACGGTGTCGAAAAGATCAGTCTCGTCGGCCGAATGGACAGCATCGGCGGGCACGACATCGATACCCGCTTTGCCGCGCTGGTGGCGACCCGAAAGCTTCTCGCCGTGGTGGACCTGTCGGAAGTGTCTTTCCTGGCCTCGATCGGCATCCGGACGCTCGTCATCAACGCGAGGGCCCAGTCGATGCGCGGTGGCGGCATGGCGTTGGCCAACCCTCAGCCCCTGGTTGCGGAGGTTCTCAAGATGGCGGGCATCGACTCGATCATCCCGGTGTACCCCGACGTCGACACAGCCTGCAGCGCGCTGATGGCGCTCGCCGAAAGCCGCTGATGTCCGATCACGACGGGGAGCCGAAGGCATCCCTGCTCGTCGGAAGCGAGTTGCGCGAACTCTCGCGCATCAGCAGCTGGATTCAGGATTGGGCGGAGAGCCAGCGACTTTCTCCGAAGCTCGCATTGAAGCTCGATCTCTGCTCCACCGAGGTCGTGACCAACATCATGAACTATGCATGCGGCAATGGTGGGCAGCTCATCTTGCTGCGCCTGGGTTGGCAAGGCGAGAACGTGGCGCTCGAAGTCGAAGACGAGGGAAGCGAGTTCGACCCCCGGAAGGTGCCCGAACCGGCGCGCGCGACCAGCGTCCAGGACGCGCGCATTGGCGGATGGGGCATCCCGATCGTTCGCCGCTTTTCAGACGACCTGAGCTATCGGCACGAAGACGGACGCAATTGCCTGACGCTGCTTTTTAGAGCCGGCAGGCCGCCTTGAATCCATTTCTGTCCATTCCTGCCCCCAGAGATTCGCTTCGCGGCGCCGAAAGCGCCACCTCTCAATCCACAACCGAGGAGATTTCGATGGGAACTGCAGCCAACAAACCTTCACCCATGATCGATGCGCAAAGCGCACTGGCGGCTCAAGCGGCGCTGGCCACCCAAGGCAACGGAGCGGGCGAGACGTCCGGCGTCGACAAGATGCGCGAGTTGCTGTTCGGCAATCAGATGCAGGATTACGACAAGCGCTTTTCGATCCTCGAAGACCGCTTTCAGCAGCGCATGCGCGATCTGGAGACAGAGTCGTCGCGCAGCCTGACCAATCTTGAAACCACGATCAAGAAGCAGCTGGAATCGGTCGCCGGGCAGTTTCGCGAAGAAAAGGATCTGCGGGCCGACGCGGACAAAGAGCTGGAGCGCAGCTTGCGCGATCACACACAGGCACTGGAGAAGCGCCTGGCGCAGGTGTCGGACCAACTGGCGCGCCAGGAACGCGATTTCACGGATCGCCTGAGCCATGAAGTCCAGGGGCTGCGGGAAGAGATGCGCAAGCGCCAGGACGACATGCGCACCACCACCGAACGGATGTTCGCCGAGCTCAGCAACGTCAAGACGGACCGCAATCTGCTCGCGGGGCTGTTCGTCGAGATCGCCAAATGCCTGAACCAGGACGCCACGCCGAAGAGCCTCAACGGCGGGGAGCGCGGCTGAGCGCCGGGACGGGTGAGCGGTGAACGCCCGCCTGTCGCTCGCCGCGACAAGCACTCCTGGAAGCGCTTCTGACGACGATCGGAGCAGGCGGCTGGCCGGACTTTTGCTGGAGCTGGCTCGCTGCGTCAACCCCGACGTGGCCGCGACGGAGCCGAGCCGATTGGAGGCCGATCCTCGCCTGGATGCCCTGCGCGGCGTACTGCTCGAACGCGAGCAGGTGGCGCTGGCAAGGCTGCAGCAAAAATTCGACGATCCACGCGAATTCGCCGACGCGGTCGGCGCGGTGCTGCCCGCCGCCTTTACGCTGGCCGCCGAGCAGGACGATCGCCTGGGCCAGGTGATCGCACCCACCGTCGAGCGCGCAACCCAGGCGTCGATCCGGAAGAATCCCGGCACGATGGTCGACATCCTGTACCCGGTCATGGGTCCGGCGATTCGCAAGGCCATCGCCGAAACGCTGGACGGCACGCTTCAATCGGTCAACCAGGCACTCAAGCACAGCCTGTCGTGGCGCGGACTCAAGTGGCGCATCGAGGCCTGGCGCGCCGGCAGCACTTTTCGCGACGTGGTGCTCAAGCACACGGCCGTGTTCAGTGTCGAACACCTCTTCCTCATTCATCGCAAGACCGGCCTGCTGCTTGCGCATGTCGCCAGGGACGATGCGACGACGCGCGATCCACAACTGGTCTCGGCGATGCTGTCCGCGATCCAGGATTTCGTGCGCGATTCGTTTGATGACGCGGGCACGGGCGGCGCGGGCGGCCGCGGCATCGACAGCCTGCGCTTGGGCGACCTGCTGCTCTGGTGCGAGGAAGGCCCGTCGGCTTTTCTTGCCGCAGTGATCCATGGCAATCCGCCCCCGATGCTGCGCACCCAAATCGGCGAAACGCTCGGTGCCATCCACAGTGAGTGGCATGCCGAACTCGACAATTTCCAAGGCGACACCGACCCGTTCGAAGCCGCTGGTGAGCGGATGCGGCCGTGCCTGCTGTCGCAGAGTGCCGAGACGCACAGAAAGTTTTCTCCATTCCTGTGGATCATTCCGTTGGCACTGCTGCTGGCATTGGGCTATTGGCTCGCGCAACGGATCATCGAGAGCCGCCGCATCGATGCGTATGTCTCGGCATTGCAGGACCAGCCAGGCATCGTCGTCACGGCTGCCGACCGCCGCGACGGCAAGTGGCTGGTGTCGGGGCTGCGCGATCCGCTCGCCATGGCGCCGGAGGCGTTGCTGGACAAGGCGCACCTCGACCCTGCGCGTGTCATCGGGCGTTGGGAGCCCTATCAGGCATTGCATCCGGCCATCATGCTGAAGCGACTGCAGGCGACGCTGAGCCCCCCATCGACAGTTCTTCTCGCGCAGGACGGCGGGGGCATTCGCGTCGCCGGCACCGCCACCCAGCAATGGACGGACAAGGCGCGCAACTACCTGCTGACCTTGCCCGCGGGCGCGCCGAAGGTCGATCTCAGCCAACTCAGGGACGTGGAAGATGCGACCTACGCTCGACTGCGCGACTCGATCCAGTCACAGCTCATTCACTTCGATTTCGGAATGCCGCGACCCGCGGCGGATCAGGAGAGCAAGCTCGATGCCGTTGCAACAGACATGCGCGAATTGGTCCAGGTGGCCCGCAACCTGGGGTTCACCGTGAAGGTAACCATCGTCGGACACGCCGACGCCACAGGCAAGGACACGTCGAATCTCGCGCTCAGCGTGGGCCGTGCGGAAGTCGTGCGTTCGATGCTGCGCGCGCGTGGCATCGACCAGGGATTGCTCGCCGTTCGCGGCGCCGGGCCGCTGGAGCCGCTGAGACCCGGCGCCAGCGAAGACGAACTGTCGATGAATCGGCGCGTGTCCTTCTCCGTAACCGTGGGCGAGTAGCAATGCTGCAAAAGAAAATCTGCCTGCTCGGAGCGTTCGGCGTCGGCAAGACCAGTCTGGTCCGTCGCTATGTCGACTCCATCTTCTCGGATGCCTATCTCACGACGGTCGGAGTGAAGATCGACAAGAAGGTGCTGACTGTCGGCTCGGAAGAGATCGCGCTCATTCTCTGGGACATCGCCGGAGAGGACGAGATCGCCGCCGTGCGCGTGAGCTATCTCCGTGGCGCCGCGGGCTATCTCCTCGTGGTGGATGGCACACGGCCTGAGACGCTGGAGACTGCGGAGTCCATCCAGAAGCGCATCACCGCGGAGATCGGGCCTACGCCCTTCTTCGTCCTGCTCAACAAGGCCGATCTCGTGGAGGACTGGGCACTCCCGCCGGAGCGCATCGAGGTGCTGGAGGCCGCAGGCTGGTCTTTTCGCCGCACCAGCGCAAAGACCGGCGATAGCGTCCAGGAGACCTTCGCGGAACTGGCGGCGCGCCTTGCGCGATAGTCATGCTCGATCTGCCGACACGCATCTCCGATTCGCTTCTGACGCTGTTGCATTCGCAGCGCGTGCTCGCGCACTTTGTCGTCGATGGCTCATTGAACCTCGTGCAGGCTGGCGGGCACCTGGAGCATTACGGGCTTGCTGAGCTCCGTTCGGGGGGCGCTGCTTCGGACCAGATCCCGTTTCTCGAAGGCATGCTGCCGCTTGCGGAAACTCCCTTCCTCATTCGATCGATGGAGATGCCGAGCGGCCGCGTGGCGGACGTTCATTTCTTTGCGGATGACAACACCGTCTGGATTCTTCTGCTCGACGTGACTGCGGAATACGAGGAAGCGCGGCGTGTGCAGCAGAAGGCCTACGACATGACCTTGCTCAGCCAGCGCGAGGCAAGGTTGATTGCGCAACTCGAGTCCGCCAATGAGGAACTGACTGTCGCGCATCGCGAGCTTGCCTCGTCCCGCGAGGACCTGCAACGCACGCATGACCGCCTGCAGCAGGAACTGCGCGATGCCGAGCGATATGTGCGAGCCATCCTCCCTGCACCACTGTCGGGGCCGCTCGTGGTCGACTGGCGATTTGTTCCATCCACCGAATTGGGCGGAGACTCGTTCGGCTATCACTGGGTGGACGACGAGCACTTCGCGCTGTATCTCATCGACGTATGTGGCCATGGTGTGGGCTCCGCCCTTCTGTCGGTGGCGGTTGCGGACACGCTGCGTTCGGAGGGTCTTGCGCGAATCGACTTCCGCAATCCCGGCGAGGTGCTGACTGCGCTCAATCTGGCTTATCAGATGGAGAGCCACGGGGAGCTGTTCTGCACGGTTTGGTACGGCGTGTACCACCGTGCAAGCGGCAGTCTTCGTTATGCCTCTGCGGGCCATCCACCGGCCATTCTTGTGAACGGGCCTTGCGACGAGATGGGGGGCGGACGGCAACTGCAGGCGTCCGGACCTTGCGTCGGCATCTCTCCGGCGGCGCGCTACCAGGAAGGACAGTGCATTCTCGAATCGCCATCGCGACTGTTTATCTTCAGCGATGGGACTTATGAGGTCCGCAGACCCGACGGCTCGATGCTGGAGTTCTCGGATTTTGCTGAATTGCTCGCGCGTCCGGTTCTCGAAGGGGAGTCAGAGTTGGACAAGCTGCTGAACTATGCGCGCGACGCGCACGGGCCGGGTGTGCTTGAGGATGATTTCACGATCATCAAGATGGCGCTTTGAATCTCGGCCGCCGCCCAAGCCAGACAAGCTATCGGTAAAAGGCCACTTTTATCGCCCAACATGCGGCGACAAGGACCAGCACCCAATCAAACGCTGTCACGAAATTCGTCCTCCTTTGGGTTCTTGGGATCAATCCAGATGAACAATGTCAAGAAGATAAATACAAAAGCCATGGCAATTGCGCTGACACCCCGCCGCAAGGCGCGTATGAACATAGGTGACATGACATCCTCCCGATTCTTGAACTTATGATTGGTCAGTGAACCCGCTCATCAAGTCCGCGCGTGCTCCAGCACCGTCGGGACGCGCGGCTCCGGGATTCGGATGCCCTCCCCTGTCGCGACCGCGGAAGGCGACAAGGCTCGGCCCGATCCTTGGATCACTCGCATGGCCCAGTCGCACACCACGGACATGAATATCTTTTGCGCCTTCAGCGACAGGAGACTGTGGTCGACCTCCGGCAGGAAACGGTATTCGGCCCTGCGTATGAACGGTTCGTTGACGAATGGACCGAGTTGGTCGCGGTTCCAGTCCCTGGCCTGGAGCGTTGCGCTGTAGACGAACATGACCGCGACGTCGCGCTCCGCGATCTGTCCCATGGACCTGCAAAACAGGTCAGCGACTGCGCGCCGGTCGTCCGCGGCGAAGATGCTCGCGGGCCCTGCCGCCGCTGCCGACCCCGTGCGGCCCTTCGATGCTGCGTGGAGTGCGGGCAGCAACGCGCGCTGCATGTTGCTATACACCCGCCCGAGCAGTGCGGTCACCGAACGCTCGGCCAGGAAGCTTTGAAGGCTTCGATCCCATCGAGCGCGACGGCTCGGAAATGTATAGCCGTCGAACATCAGCAAGCCGATCATCCGCGGATCGCTCACACAGAGTGCCAGGCCGCTGCCCGCTCCCGAGCACAGGCCGACGAGAACGAAGCGCTCGATGCCGAGCAAGGTTTGCATCAGGTTCATCGCCGCCTGAAGATCGAGTACCTCCCGCTTGCGGAAATGCTCGTCACCGCTGGCCGGGCGACTGTCGCCGAGGCCGGCAAGGTCGATGCGGATGCTGCTGACGCCCATGCCCGCCAGCTGTCGCGCCAGCTTGACGTTGATGCGGCGTGGACCGACCCGGTGATTGGCTCCCACATTGAGCAGCAGGCATCCGACAGGCGCCATCGATTTTTGCGCCGGCGTCGCAATCAGCCCGATCAGAGAGTCGTCCGGCCCGAACAGGACCGGCATTTCCTTGTAGTCATTCATGGATGTGCCTCCATAGGCATTGCACAGCTTCGGCCGGAACCATGGCGCTGTCCGCGAAAGGGTCGGACGTCCATACCAGCGAGTGCGAAAAGGGAACCAGCCGCACCGGCGCGCCGCGCTCGGCCTGCTCGAGGGTCCACGTATGCGCAACGGTGTCTTCGGGGTCTGCCAGCACGATGGTCGAGTGCAGCAGAGGCAGCTTCATCGAACTGGGCGACAGGGCTCGCAATTGCTGGCGCAGCTCCGGCGAAACGGCGAAACCGAGCAGCTCGTCGGTGAAGGCGTCCTTGTCCTCGACGAGGCTGCGACGCCATTCGGGCTTTGGCCTGAGATACGACACCTCGAGGGCCGAGACATGGGCTGTGCGTACGTCCTCCAGATAGCGCGCCCCATCGAGAATCGGGTCCCAGAGGATCAGGCGCGACAAGTCGCTGTACCGGCCTTGTGTGGCGAGCACGGCCACCGCCGCGCCAAGGCGCGAACCCAGCCAGATGATGCGGCGCGGCGCCGCGCGGCGTCGCAGTTCTTCGTGGGCGATACCGACATCGCGGACCCAGCCGTGAATGTCGCCCTCGAAGTCTTCACCCGGCGCGTCGCCGGTACCGTGATAGTCGAATCGCAGCACCGGCATTCCTGCACGGGCGAGACGATCGGAGAGCACGCGGAACATTCGATGCGTACGTATCGCTTCCTGCCCGAAAGGTGGACAAAGGAGGACGGCGGCGTCTGCGGCGCCTTCAGTCGCGTGATACACGCCAAAGAGCCGGCGAGAGCCCGGCCCGAAGATCATTGGAGTCATGGCAGATGACCTGATTCGTCCAGGCGGGCGACGTCACGCCGGTAGCCGATTTGGCCGTCATTGGCGGGGGAGATCCGACGGCTCGCAAGGCAACTGCTGGACGGATGACTTGCGCAGGCAGTCGCGCGTGACAGGCAAGGAGGAGACTCGCGCCTCCCCGCTCTCGCTCCCGTCCCTCCCCTCAACGCGGCCATGGCCTACCTTTTTATGCAACGATAAGTTACGTTCAATGTAGCATCAAAGTAGCATCAAAGTAGCAATTTCCGTAAGCTATTTCAGGGCTAGTACAAATACTTAACGGATGCGCGTCAGTGATGCGGTCGCAGGCGAGTCCAAATGCGTGCGGCGGCCGATAGCGGTGCCCTGCGACTGTTTTTCTTATCAGTGCAGGCGTAATCTTTGCCCGTCTGGCCGTCACCCTTGCAGATGCGACGCACTGCCCTGCACCACGCCTGACTCTGCTGGCGACGGGCCCCACTTGATTTTCGACAACCATCAAGAGGTCCACCATGATGCTCAAACGCGCAGGCTCACAGCCTTCGGCACAAGGCCCGTCCGCCTACTTCACCGGCCAGGTGCGAATCGATCCGCTGAACGCACCGCCCGAGCCAGCCCGCGCGTCGTGCGCAAGCGTCACCTTCGAGCCCGGAGCGCGCAGTGCGTGGCACACGCACCCTCTCGGGCAGACTCTGATCGTGACCGCTGGCTGCGGCTGGACGCAGTGCGAAGGCGAGCCGATCGTGGAGATTCGCGCAGGCGACGTGATCTGGTGTCCACCGGGGCACCGGCATTGGCATGGCGCCACACCCACGACGGCGATGACTCATATCGCCATTCAAGAAGCGCTCGACGGCAAGAACGTCGAATGGATGGAAAAGGTGAGCGATGCCGAATATCTCGCGGGACCTCCGGCGGCTTGAAAACGACACCACCATGACGCATCAATCTCAACCTCAATCTCAGTCGCCTCAGTCGCTCCTCCCCGCCTCCCGGCGGGCCATTGTTCCCATTGCGGCCTTCGCAGCCGTTGGCGACATCGCCAAGCTCCGCTCGGCACTCAATCACGGGCTTGATGCCGGACTCACCGTCAATGAATGCAAGGAAGTCCTGGTGCAGTTGTATGCCTATGCCGGCTTCCCGCGCAGCCTCAATGCCTTGGCGGAACTGATGAATGTGACCAAGGATCGCGAGCAGCGGGGAATCAACGATCCAGCCGGCAGCACTCCGACGCCGCTGCCTGCCGGCAGCAACATCATGGACATCGGAACGGCGAACCAGACCAAACTCTCGGGCGCTCCTGTGCGCGGACCGCTGTTCGAGTTTGCCCCGGCCATCGACGAGTACCTGAAGGCTCACTTGTTTGGAGACATCTTCGCGCGGGACAACCTCGACTGGCAGAGCCGTGAGCTTGCAACCGTGAGCGCGCTGTCCGCATTGGCGGGCGTCGAGCCGCAACTCGTGGCGCACATTCGAATCAGTCTGAACGTTGGTTTGACGAAAGCTCAGTTGAGCGAAGTGGCAGATATCCTCCGGGAGATAGTCGGAGAGGATGCGGCGGTACGCGTACGGGAGGCGCTGCAGGAGAAGGCATAGGGCCTCACTGGTGAACGAGAACGACACACCTTGCAGAAAGATGTGACTTGGCCGAACCAAAACAAAAAGCCTGCCATTAACCAAATAGCAGGCTTCTCATATGTCCACGCGGGTAGTTGGTAGGACGTACTGGATTCGAACCAGTGACCAACGGATTAAAAGACAGGTCCAGCGTTGTTCCCGAGCGTTCGCCGTTGTTCAATGTGCATCAAAATTATTGAGCAATATCAAAGAGTTACGTCGATTCGTTGTTCCCGGTTGTGCCAGAATGTTCGGCATCGTGCCAAACACAGATCGCGACATGGATCGCGACAAGAATCTGACCCATGACGCCTTCGACACAGCCCTCCACCATCCTCCGCCGCAGCGCGCCCATTGCCCTCACCACCGCGACCATTCGGAACCTCAAGCCCGGCAAGATGCTCGCCGACGGCGCCGTCCGGCCGGGCTTCGGGTCGTTGAAGGCGCGACGGCGAATCGCCGCCAACGACCGCACCGTCACCGAGTTCATCTTCGTGTACCAGCACGAGGGCAAGACCCGCACGCAGACGCTCGGCCGGTTCAGCAGCGCCGAGGCCGAGGGGCACCTGACCCTGACCCAGGCCCGCACGGAGGCGGCGCGCCTTCAGGCCACCATCAAAGGTGGCGAAGACCCGCTGGCGCAGCGCGAGATTGCGCGCCAGGAGGCGAAGATTCTGCAGGCGACCGTCATGGCGAAGGTCCTGAATGTCGAGAGCAAGACGCTCGCCGCGATCTGCGACAACTACGTTGCAAGGCTGCGCGAAAAGGACAAGTTGGACAGCGCCTACGACGCCGAGAATCTCTTCAAAAATCACGTCAAGAGCGCATTTCCAGAACTCGCAGCCCTACCCGCCTCGGCAATCACCAAGCAGCATGTCGCGCGAATGATGGCACGGCTGATTGACCCATCCATCGCACGACCGAAGGGGCGCACCGCGCTGAAGTTGCGAACCTACTTGGCAGCGGCATTCAAGCGAGCACTTGGCGCAGATTCGAACCCCAAAGCGCTGGACGCCGCTGGCTTCGATGTCACTAGCAACCCCGCAGCAGCCGTGAACATCGAGGATTTGGCAGAGTTCAGGCGTGCCAGCGACCGCGCCCTCTCGATCAAGGAACTGCGCATCTATCTCGCCTACGTCGCGGCGCACCCGTCGACCCTGATACGCCTCGGCTTGATGCTCCAGATCGCCACCGGCGGCCAGCGCGTGCAGCAGCTTCTTCGCATCGAGCACGCCCATGTGCAAGCGGGCGAGACGCTCACGCTGTTCGATCCGAAGGGCCGGCGCGCGCAGCCCCGCCCCCACGTCCTGCCGATCGTGCCCGAGGTCGAGGAAATCCTCGCCGAGCTTGCAACGATCAACGCCGAGGGCGCCTTCTTCCACAACCGCGACGCCGTGATGCGGGCCGAGACGCTATCCGAGGCCGTGCTCCAGATTAGCGACACCATGAAACACGAGGGCACGGCGTCGGCGCCGTTTCGCGGCGGCGATATCCGGCGCACGGTCGAGACGATCATGGCCGAGCGCCTCGGCATCACCAAGGACACGCGCGCGCAACTGCTCAGCCACGGCCTGAGCGGCGTACAGGACGCCCACTATGACAAGGGGCTGCACCTGCAGGCGAAGACGGACGCGCTGCGCAAGTGGAATGAATTCATCAGGGACTTGGCGATCGGCCGCGCCGACGCCGACGCGCAGCAGACTACAGAGGCGATCGCGGCATAGCGCATTGCCGCTTGTCGTGACGGCACGATGCGTTTTGAAACTTGGTGCGCCGTTGAAAGCGCCTTAAACCCGCCCCGTGCGGGTTTCTTTTTGTCCGAGCGGCGCCGGCCTACTTCGGCACCACGGGCGCGGGCGCAGGCGCCGCTGGCGCGATCGCGGCAGGCGGGTCGGCCGTAGGAACGACAGGCACCCACGTCGTGCGCAGCACCACCGCCCAGGTCACCACGCCGATCGCGAATAGGCCCAGCAGCATCTGCGCCACGGCCGACCAGACCGCCCAGGCCCCGATCCGCCCCATGGACTTGCTGAACGGCGCTACACCGTGCTCAAGCATCTCGTCGTACTTGCGGCGCAGGAAGGCTTTCATCGGCCAGGGGTAGGCCGCCACCAGCCCGTCCATGAACTCGATGGTCTCGGCTCGATTGAGGTCCTCCAGATCGTGCTCGCGCGCCAGCTTGCCGCCCGCGACGCCCGCCTGGACCATCGTCGAAGCGACCTGCTGCACGGCGTGCGCCACGGCCGCCGCGAAGAACAGAAGCACGACCGCATGCGCCGCGCCGGTGCCGATCACGCCGATCGCTTTGTCGTAGTTCGAGACGAGCAGCGCCACGATGGCCGCGAAGCCCGTCAGCAGCCAGCCGGCAGGCTTCAACCACTTCTCCGTGACCGTGCCGACGACGCCGACCATCATCGCGTGCGTCACGGCGGGCATGTTCGGCCTAAGCTTCGCCGGCTCGGGCGGCGCCGGCCGTCCGTACCGGAACTCGAAGACGCCGGGTCGATATGCCGAGGCAAAGTGGGCACTGGCGGCCTTGTCGGGCGGGGGTGTCGATGGCATGCGGCGGATTGTGCGCGAGGGGCGATGCAGGGCGTCGTCGTGACTGGAAAGTTGGCCCACCAGTCACAGGAACGCCAATCGTGAGCACGAAGAAGACCAGCACCGCGCGCACCCGCGCATACCGCCGACGCCTTGCCGAGCAGGGATTCGAGAGCATCTATGTTGCGGTCGACCGCAGCACTGTGCGTCGCCTTCGCGCGATCGCCAAGGAGCACCAGAGGCCGATGGCCGAGGTCATCGCGATGGGCGCCCTGCTGAGCCAGCGCGCGCTTTCCGATACCGCCGCAACCCCCGCCGAATGATCCCGGTGACGGTGGTGCCAGGGCCCGCCGGCGCACCGGCCGGGGTCTACTTCAACTGCGCACGCCTGAGCGCCACGCTATCGACGACAGCCTGCGCCAGCCGCTGGAGCACGGCGGCCAGCGCGTCGACTTGCAGCGGCTGCGCCATCGGCCGCCAACACCATGCGGCCACCGCCAGCGGCGCTGGGATCGCACCGAGGGCCCGCGATCGCCAGCGCGAATGCATGCGCTGCGGCAGGACCGACCTGCGCGTGATCCAGGCGCACTCGCTTTGCGTCAGTTGCTTCAACAGATCGCGCGAATGGCGCGTCGGCCAGAACTCGAAGGGCGTGCCGCCGGTTCAGTTCGCGCCCCTGATCACGTTCACGGTCGCCACCGAGACGGCGGCCGGCGAGGTCATGCACAGCATGGTCCAGGCGCGCCACGTCGCCGAGGCGATCGGCGTCATCGCGATGCGGCTGCCGAAGGGCGCACGGCTCAGCACGGCCCGGCCCGGCAGAACGGAATGGAGCACGTGCCATCGCCGGCTGGTCGTCGCCTGCCCCGCATGCGGCCACCCGGGCCTGCTGGAGCGCGAATCGCGCGGCATGCTTCGCCACCATTGCGAAGGGTGCGGAGGCGCGCCCAGCGGCCTGGGATGGACCCTGGCGAGGCCACGTGCAGCCGTCACGGTATGGCCGGCAGCGACCCTGATCACATGGCTCAAGGCCACCGGGGAGCGCCCAACCGCCCAGTGGACCTCGACGGCGTTCGGATGCGGCAACTGCGGCGCAGGCGTGCTCCAGGCGCGCAGCACCGCAGACGGCAGGCTCGACGCGCGATGCCCGGCTTGCCACGACCACCACGCGGAGCCGACCCCATGAAAACGACCCGCGTCGGCGGGCCTTGGTCGAAGGGGATGCCGGTCAGAGCCGGGCCAGCCGGCGCGCCAGGGCGAGCACTTCGGCGTCGGTCATATTGTTCGGGTCCACCTTCCTCGTAGACACGATCGGTACCGACGACTTGAAGAACACGCGGCGTTGGCGCGTGGACGGGCCGGCCGATGCACGCACTGCGCGCGGGCGCAGGTCCACCGTTTCCGGGTCAATCGTGAGGGGCGCGGCCAGCCGCTCGTCGGCGACGTCGAGCCGACGCGCACGCGCTTCACCCGCGTACTTCGCTCGGGTCGATGCCACCGCGCACTTGAGCAGGAGCATGAAGACGGCGTCCTCGTGCTCCTTGGTGCACACGCGGTTATCGAGGTGATCGGCCGCCGCGAACAGGCGCTGCCACGTCAGCTTAGAAGTAGTCGCCATGATCGTCCCCCACGAGGCTGTTGGCGTCGGCGACTTGCATCGCGCGCATGTTGGTCGCAAGCCGGGCGGCGATGATCCGCGCGGCGGCGTCGATGGCGTGCTCGTGGCCGCTGGCGATCGCGAATGCCATGCCGTGAATCTCCGTGTCGCAGCAGCCCAAGTCGTTGAGGGTGCCTTCGATTTCGCTTTCGATGACGTTGGTCATCGCCGGCTCGTCGAGTTCCCGGCGGCGTGCGGCGGCCTTGCTGGGCCGCGCCTTCACAGCCAGCCCCCATTCGCGACGGTGCGCAGGGCATCGGACGCGCGATAGATCGAGCCGAGGTTGTTCACCCCACGGTCGGCCGCAGCGAGGCGCAGCACGCGCACCTGGGCGGTGAAATGGGCTTCCAGGGCGCGAACGCGGTCGGCCATGCCATCGAGTTCGGCGCGCTTCCGTGCGGCCGCCAGGGCCACCTTGGCGGCGTCCAGGGCGTGCTGCTGCGCCACGGGGTCGGCAGCGGCCACGGCGGCATCCAGCGGCACCAGCATGCGTTCGAGGTCTTCGATATCCATGCCCAGCGCGGTCATGTTCGCGGCGTCCTCGGGCTGCTCGTTGCCGGCAGCGCGGCGGGCCCGGATTGCGGCGAGTTCGGCGGCCTTGGGTCGCAGCCGGGCGCGCACCGCGTCGCGGTGGGCGATCGCGGCCGCATGGGGCACATCGGCCTTTGCCAGCGCGGCGCGGGCCTGCGCCAGATGCTCGGCGGCGACGCGCACGATCGACGACTCGACCGGCGCGGGCAGCGGGTCGGCATCGGGCGCGGACTCGATGGTTTCGATCACGTCGGCGACCTGATCCTGCGCCTGTTCGACGGCTTCGGCTTCGGCCTGCTGGGCGGCGGTCTGATCGGCTTCGGCAGCGGCGCGTGCGGCTTGATCGGCGGCATCGCGCTCGGCGGCTGCAGCGGCAAGCGCGGCTTCGAGCGCGGCTCGGGCGGGGCCGGTATCGGCGCCAGCGATCAGCGCGTCTTCGAGCGCCTGCTCGGCAAGTCGAACGGCCTCGGGTGCGGTGGCATCGGAGGGGCTTTGGGAAGTGGTGTGCGTGTGCATGGAATCGAAGTCTTCCGTCACGACGGGCGTTCCGGGAACACCTTTTTCCAAGGCGGCAGCCGGCGCCGCCCCCACGCCCTCACATGGCTGGCAGACGCGCCAGGAGGTTGCGCACGGCGGTCGGCGTCCACGTAGCGCCACCGCGAGCGGTGCGAATGCTCTTGGCCTGCAGCGCGTCGGCGATCGCCCGCAGGCTCAGGCCTTCCTGACGCATCGGCCCGACGATCGGCGCCATGGTGCGGGCAAACGCATCGGCGGCACGGCTGGCAGCATCGGTGCCGAGCTTCTGGTCGACCACCGGGCCACCGCGCCAGCCGCCAAGGGCCACGCCGCGTTCCTTGGCAGCGCGCAAGGCATCGCGCGTGCGCGTGCTGATTAGGTTGCGCTCCTTCTCGGCCAAGGCGGCGTACAGGTGCAGCATGAAGGGGTCGGCATCGGCGCCGAGTTCGGCGACCACGAAAGGCACCTTCTGCGCCATGAGGCCG
Source organism: Variovorax sp. 05N34 (assembly GCF_056397405.1). Taxonomy (NCBI): domain Bacteria; kingdom Pseudomonadati; phylum Pseudomonadota; class Betaproteobacteria; order Burkholderiales; family Comamonadaceae; genus Variovorax; species Variovorax sp. 05N34. Next base: position 200,928 of record NZ_JBFTNI010000001.1, on the reverse strand, counting down.
GCGATGAACGCCACGTCGCGCGACAGCCGGTCCAGCTTTGCCACGCAGACCGCGCCGCCGGCAAGCTTCGCGGCGGCCAGCGCGGCGGCCAGCTTCGGCCGACGATCCAGCGCGTCGGCACCCTTGCCGGTTTCGACTTCCTCGAAGAAGCCGGCGATGTGCAGGCCTTCCGTTTCGGCGAAGCGCTTGATGGCCTCGCGTTGAGCTTCGAGGCCGAGCCCCGACTTGCCTTGCTGGCTGGTGGAGACGCGGACGTAGCCGTAGAGGACTGAGGTAGAAGACATTTTTATAAATCCAATCAACGGTCGTTGTCCGAAATTATATGGAAGCTTGCTCGCCAGGGTGTCAGGGTGTCTCCCAGGGCATCGCATCGAGTAGCCTCGCCGGCATGAACATCCGCCAGGAAGCAGAGGCCGAAGACGAATCGGCCGACGATCGCCTCAACCAGTTGCTGCAGCAGTGCGAGGCGTTGGACGAAGACGTCGCCAAGCTGCTGCGCAAATGCGAAGCGGCGAGCCCGCGCGCGATGCTCAGCTTGGCGCTTTGCAATGCGGCGTTCGAGCACGCCCTCAGCCAGCGCGTGCTGATGGAAGCGGGCCTGACCGGTACCGCCCTGGCGCTTTGCCGCCTGCACTTCGAGGCGACCGTGCGCGCAGCATGGATGGGGAAAGGCGCGTCGAACAAGTGGGTCAAGGCGTTCACCACGGCGGTCGACGACAGCGAGGGCCACAAGGAGCCGATCATGGGACCGCCGATCCCGGCGATGCTCGACGCCTTCGCGAAGCACGCCCCACACATCGCTGCGGAGTTCAGGAAGCTGTACGCCACGATCGACGGCATGCATTCGTTTGTGCACGGCGGATCGCAGACGGTGGCGCATGCGCTGATGGGCGGCTACCCGGCCGACAAGTTGGCGTCGGTCCTGCGGAACCGCAACCTGCTGCAGGTCTACACGGCGAACTGCGCGATCGTCACGGCCGAAAGCGGGATGCTCGGACCGCGCTTCGGCCTGCTGAAAGAGAAGCACTGGGCCGCGATGCCGCCGCCGTCGTCACCGCAGGTCGCACTGTAGGGCCCAGCGACCGCCGGGCTGTCGGGCATACCGCTGCCCCGACCCCCACCCCCAGCGAACCCGGGCCGCCGCGCAGCAGTACAGGCAGAGCAGCCCCCAGATGCCGCCGGTACCGGACAGTTCAACGTCGCCGAACCCCGGCTCGTCGGCGAGCGGCCGCTGGCAAGCGTCGCAGCGGTCGACGGGGCCGATGAAGTAGATCGGCGCAGGCACGGCACCAACCCGCGCGGGCATCACTTGGGCCGCGAGGCGCCCTCGCGCGTGCCGAGCAGGGCCTTCGTGGCGTCGTTGAGGATGATGATCATGTCGGCCTTCGCGTCGGCTTCCACCATCAGGCCCTTGTTCACGGCGATGGCGTTCGCGATGACCGTGGACGCGATCGCCACGAAGAACGCGAGCGCAGATCGCTCCATGCCATCGACCTTTGGGCAGATCGCGCGCAAGTAGATCGCAAGCCGGCGGCGCGAATTCCAGGGCATCGGCACGTAGCCCTCGTCCTCGCCCAGGAAAATCGCCTCGTAGCGCTTCGCCAGTTCGTGCACCCTCGCTTCGGCCGCGCCCTCGTCGCCGGCGCGGCCATCTTCGAACTCCGCCAGGATGGACAGAGCGCCCGCCATGAAGTCGCGCAGCAGGTGGTCGACCACGGTGGGGCTGCCCAGGTAGTTGCCCGCACCCACCGTGTCGGCGACCAGCCGGAGGCCGTCCTGAGCGTTCGCTTCCATTCGATCCATCGCCAACCTTCCTTGCGACCTACCGGGTCGCATTGCCGCGCAATCTACCGCCACCACGGCCCAGCCGAACGGACGGTCGCGCACTCTACCGTCGTGTTCCCCGGGACTGGTCGTGCGCCAGGTCGCGCGCGCGTTTTTTTTATACGCGCGGCCGGCCGTGGTCGCGGGCGTGGGTTTCACGCCCCACGCGAGCATCCATCCGCCCCCCGCGCTGCTTACCCGCAGACCGGCAGCAGTCCGCCCACCGCCCACGTTGACTTTGTTGCATCGCGTGCGCGGAGGGGTATGCGTTTGGAGGGAGAGAGAGAAGAAATTGCCATTACCTCCGCACGCGCATGCAGCAAAGTCAACAAATCGGGGGGGCGCGCCGATCTACCCAAGGTGCCGGCCGGGCGACCACGTTTGTTGACTTTGTTGACCGACTGCGGTGATCCACCGGTCAACAAAGTCAACATCGTCGTCGATGCGTTTGGGCCGACCGACCGGTCCAAGAAAAAGGGCGCCGTAGCGCCCTTGGTGCTCAAGCCGCCCGGGGCCCGGGATCGTTCGCCGCATGGCTTTCGCGAACCTCGCGAATCGCCGCCACCGCAGCCTGTCGACGATCGCGCTCGATCGTGGCCCGGGTCGCGAAGGCCTCATGCACCAGTGGATTGACGGCCCAGCGGTTCGGCCTGCCGTCGTGGCCGATGGCCTCGGACTCCGGTTCGAGCCAGCCGTAGGTGCACAGGGTGCCGATGACGGACTGCAGTTCCCAGTCCTTGAGCGACCTCGACGCCTTCCAGCCGGTCGCGAGGTCGCGACGCGACATGGTGGACCACCCACGGGCCAAGATCAGGCGTGCGAGTTGGCGCACATGCTCGTGGCGATCGTCGGCATCGACCAATTCCGTGTAGAAGTGCATCGCGTGGTGCAGCAGGCCGGCGCACATCAGCTTTTCAACCCGTTCGGCGGTTGCGGGGCTGACCGGTTCGGCCGTGGGGTGAACCTTGCGCGCCGCGCATTCGCACACATGGACCGTCAGCAGGATGCGAGCGAACAGGCCCGGCCACTTCCCCATGCACGCCTTCAACTGCGGATGATCGATCGCCTTGCCCATCTTCAACGCCAGCGAATTAACCCGCTCGCGTGCCAGATGCGCGCCTGCTGCCAGCACCACGGGCTTCGACCCGGGCTGAACCGCTTCCAAGTAGGCGAACAGGTCATCGAAATCGCGCACCGCGTCGGCGTCCGGTGCGCGGTCCTGACCGGCCTCGGCAGGCCGAGCAATCACCACCATGAAGCGCTGCAACAGCCCGTCGTCGCCCATGCCGCTCGCGATCCGGCGCATGGGGCCCGGCTGGATGCCGCCGAGCACGCACGCCGAGAAATTGGGCACAAAGATGCTCCCGCGCTGCACCCGATCGATCTGCCGGGGGCCGCCGTTGTACAGTTCGAGCCAGTGCGCGCGGTCCTTGCCAGCAGACTTTCCGCCGCCCTTGTAGGCATCCATCGAGCCGAACCAGCCGGTCAGTTCGTCGACGAAGCACATCACTCCGCCCTCGTTGTCTGCCAGCACATCGGCGAGCGCTTCGACTGTCGTGTCCTCGACGATGCGACGCTTGCGCGGGGGACGCTGCGGCTGCGGATGCACGCCCTTGCCGTCGAGCTTGCAGCTTTCCTTCCAATCTTCGTACCGGCGCAGAAAATCGGCCTCGCTGGCCTTGTTCGCCTCGGCGCAAGCACCGTTCGCCTTCCGCACGTGGCGCATCCCCTTGGCGATGCCGGGGGTCTTCATCGTCGAAGGATCGCCCACCATGGCGCCCCACAGGCGCGGCGATTCCTTCCAGGAGTAGTCGTGCTGCTTCGGCTGAATCTGCAGCCCGTCATGGATCATCGAGGCCGCTGCAACGAGCGCGCTCACTGCGATGATCGCCGGGTCGCAACCGAGAAGCTCGGCTTGGTCGCGCGCGTAGGCGGCGATTGGCGCTGGAAAGCAATCCAGCGGCAGCGGCGGCGGCGGGAGCACGTTGAACAGGTCCACCGGCTGGCCGATGCCTTCCCCAGTGGGTACGAGCTTGCGCTTCTCGGCGCCCGATTCGGACGGCGCAGCGGGGGCCGCAGCCGGCGCCAGCTTCGGCTTGTAGGCCTCGCCCGGTACCGGTGCATCGTCGAACAGCTTCTGCACCATTGCGGCGATCCTCTCGGGTGGCAGGCCCTCTGCACGGGCGCGCACAACCAGATCGTTGAAGTCGCAGCCCGGCGGCGGCACCGCGACCTTCATGCCGAACAGGCGACCCGCCTCGAAGGCGACCTGCATGCCGGGGTTGCCCTTGCCTTGCGCTTCGGTTTCGGTGTCGTTGTCGGCGGCGATGGTCACGTCCTTGACCTTGCCGGATTCATGGATGGCCTTCGCGACCGCCAGCACGTTGCCGGCGTCGAAACAGCACAGCACCGTGCGGCCGGTGGCTTCGTTGATCGAGGCGGCGGTGGCCCATCCTTCGGCCAGTACCAGCCCGGGGTTCGTGCCCTCGATCGGCGAGAAGTTGCCCAACTTGGAGGCGCCCGGCAGATGGAATTTTTCGCCTTCGGCCGTGATCCCTTGCACGCTTTGCAGCTTGCGGGACTTGTCGAGGATCGGCACCAGCAGCACGTTGTCGATCGTGATGAACTTCGGCTTACCGTCGGCATCGACGGCGAATGAGCCGTCGGCGTTCTTTGCGCGCTTCGTCCACGTGCCGATGCGCAACCCATGGGGCTTGATGCCCTTTTTCTTGACGTACAGATGCGCTTCGGTGGCCGGGCGATCCTTCGCGTCATCCCAGATGCCATTCGCGCGCTCGCGAGCCTTTTCCGCCTTCGCAGCGCGCTCGATCGCGGACTTCTTTGCGGCCTCCTTCGCGGCAGCATCGGAGGCCTGCTTCTGTTCAGGCGTCGGGGGCACGTACTGGCCCTTCGGGTTGTAGCCCTCCAGCTTCGCGAGCGCGACGACCGAAGCGAAAGTGCGCTTGCCGATCGGCGACCACGAGCGCCACACGTCCTCGGCCTCGCCGAAGTTGTACTTTTCACCTTGCGCCGACCAGTCGTGCCACGCGCCGTGGCCGCCTTCACCGACCGCGTTCTTGATGCCCGGGCAAATGACCTCGGCCCACGTGTAGCGATCGCAATTCGGGCTGAGGTACGAGAGGACCTCGCGGACACGGGATTCGGTTTCAGCCATGGCGCACCTCGCCTTCGACCGTCAGCACGGCGCCGAGCGCCCACGCCACCCACGCGACGCTCGCTCCCCAGCGCGGCGGCACCAACGGACGCGGCGGTGCACTGCAGCCCGGCGGAGCGTTGCAGGGCTCAGTGCGCACCAGGGCGGCGCCGTCATCGATCCGGGCCGCCAGGACCGCGCCACGGCCGCTTGCAGCCGCGCACGCACGTGGCAAGGGGGTAGCGAGGCTCGGGCAGCCAGCGCGGCGCGTGGGGGCGCCGTGGGCCTGCGCCGGCGCAACGGGTGCGCGGCGGATGATCGCGAAGTGCGCCGAGGGCAGCGCAAGGCGGGTAGCAGACATGTGCAATCCGTTCAAAAAAATCACGGGTTGCTTGCGGCCGGGAATCCGGGACGCGACAATGCGCTCTGGTAGGGGCGCTTGTCGCTTGGGGCTGCAAGCATTCAAGGAAGGCCTGTCCGGTTTGCGCCGGGCAGGCTTTTTCCGTTTCAGGAGGCGGCGCTCTCCTGCTCGGCCAGGAAGCGACTTACGTCAGCCAGTCGAAAGCGCGACACCTTGGGGCTGAGCTTGATCGGCGCGCCAAGGCGACGGGCCTTCACGAGCGCGTCGATGTAGCGCGGCGACACGCCACCAAAGAGCGCGCAGAGCGCAGGCTTGCTGATGAGCCGGAGGTCGTTGGTTTCAGCGACGGGGGGCTCGGCGTTCAATACGGGGTTCGGGTTTGGCATCAAGTGCTCCTTCGATTCGACCGCGCAATCGTTCCGTCACGACAGGCCCGCGTGTCCAGTTGCCGGCAATTGCCAGCAAATTGATCAGGCGCGCGCAGGCGGTCACCAACCCCAGGCAGAGGCTGGCGGTCGTGAACAGGTTGCGAGGGGCGGCCGGATCAGCCGAGCAAGGCGTCGACGTCGGCGGAGATAACGCGCACGGCACGCTTGCTCAGCGTGACCGTGCGCAACTTCCCGTCCTTGATCAAGCGATTGACCGTGGTGCGGCCGACGGACAGGCGGGCACCTGTGGAGGCGATCGTCTCCATGATGGGCCGGGGTCGCGGGGCAACGGGGGTAGCGGCGCGAGACTTCTCGGCGCGATGGGCAGCGTTGGGCATTGGTGCACTTTCAGGTTGGCAGGTTGGTCTTGCCCCGCTGGCCCGCGCCTGGATAGAATGCGCCCACAACATGCATCAAATTTGTTGAGGCACTCCACATCAGGAGCTTGCCGCGCGAGGCCCTCATCAGGTGTTCCACCACCTGACCCGAGGGCTTCGTTGTTTGCGGAGCACCGCGAGCGTACCTCGCCGTACGCGGCTGTTTCACACCCTCACGACTCACCGCACGACAACGTGCATCAAAGATGAGGCACGTTCAAAAAAAAGGCCCTTTGCCTCAAGGACTTAGCGGGACCGAAATATTTTTTGTCGCGGCGAGGCAACGCAACTCGGCACCGAGTCAAGGAAGCGAGGCCTTCTACCGACGACCCGCACGGGCTTGCTGTTCGAGTTGGGTACGCATGGAACGCATCGCGTCGAGTTGCTCGCGCATTAGGCTTTCCTGGCGCGCGCGATCGGCCATATCGACCTTCCGATCCGCTGCGGCGGCATCGTCCTGCAGCTTCAGGATGTGATACGGCACCAGGGCCGATGCGAGCAGCGCGACCAGCGCGATGCCGATTGACCATCGTGCCAACATCAACGCGCGCTTGGCGGCCTTATCGGAGGCCTTGCTGGCCTCCTCCCACTTGGGCACGACGTCGAGCGTGACCGTACGCAACAGTTCGGCCTCGCTGCTCGCGAGCGCCGCGAGTTGCGTTGCGATCCCGTCGAGCTTTTCGACCGTGAGTTCACTCGATCGGATCAAGGGCGAGGGCCCGATGTCGGCAAGGACCCGCGATCGCACCTCGAACATTTTCGGGTCGGGGCGCGCCAGCGCCGCGCTAGGCCCCGCGATGGACGTCAAATTCCTTGCGGCCGCCTGCATCGCGTCGAGGCTTTTCGCCATCTGCGATTGCAGGGTCGATCCGATCGAACCGAAGGACTCACGAACTCGCCGTGCCGTCTCGGCGGAGTCGCGCGCTTGTTGCCGCACGTTCGCATCAAGCTGCGCGACCTCGTCGCCATCGGGCTGCAGAACCATGCCGATTGCCTTCGCCACGGCGGCCGTGAGTTCGTCAAGTGGCGCAATGATGCCAACCTCGGCTTCCTCGAGCGGCTCATCGAATGCATCCTTGCTGCGAGAAACGAGACGCCTGACGACTTCGCGGCCGAGCACGTCGTCCGAGACCGCAGGATCATCGATCAGCGGCCCCAGATCGCCGAGATCGCGCGTGCTCAGGTGGCGAGCGTAAAGCGTGCCTTCTGCAGCCTGCAGCTCAACGCGCTTGCCGATCAGGTCGGCGAGGCGGAGGCGCCTTGGCTCGCCCTTCTCATCCGGCGGCGTTGTTTCATCGCTCACGTCGCACTCCGGCAGCCAGCGCCCGTGTTCACGCCAGGACGTCGCGCCGAGGCCGCCCGCGCCGGACCGGCGCTTCGGCAGGCTGTGCAGCAAGGCGCTGCAGGAGCGCGCCAGCCGCCTCGTCGGTGGGGTCTTGCGGTACTAACTCGCCGCGGAAGGCCTTGGCCAGGAGGGCGGGCGTTAGTCGATCGACGGCGGTCTGCGCTTGGGACAGGCGGACTTCGAGGCGGTCGGCGAAGGCAAAGAGGGTTTCGACGCGCCGGACGATTTCGGTCTGTTCAGCACGCGGCGGCAGCGGAATAGGAAAAGTCTTGAACATCGAGAGATCGATGCGAAGTCTGGTGACGCCAAAGCAAATGGCTTCAACGATCTTCTTGGAAAGTGGCCCGTTGAAAAAATGCATCAAGTATCGAGCGTCGGCGACTGCTTCGTCGACCTTCATCTTCATCACATCGGGAGTAACCATCGCAGGTCCGCCGCCCTCAGGGAAGATGCAGGCTGTTCCGGGCGGGTCGCCTAGCTTAGTCACGAGCAACTCCCCGCCGTATATAGAGTACGGCTGGTGATGCCGCCGCCAGACCTCTGTATCCATAAATCCGGGCTTGCGCTTCAAGTAAGCCCCCTCACCCACGTGCCGCAAAAATATTATCGGGATGCCGTCCTGGCGAAAATCTTTGGCTTTGAAGATCGTCCCAAACGGCCCCGCGCAAATGGCGTTTCCTTCGTCGCAAGCCAATCGATGATTTGCGAGCCAAGCCCACGACTCGGGCAAGTCGTAGAGCATCGCTCCGTCAACGCGAGCTGCGTTTCCGCGAACACGTAGTGATCCAGTTCGCGTCAGTTCGTGAATTTGAACTTCGCGCTCCGCAGACCCGGGGGCGATAGCGTTTTGCCCTCGCCAATCCTCCGTCAACCGTCCCGACGTGGCCGCCGCGAGGACGGATTGGCGGAAGCGTCTAAGCAGTGGGCCCACGGCGGCCAGACGGTCGCGACAGGCATCCACGCGACCGAGCAAAGTTTCGAGCTTGTCCGCGATGCGTTGTTGCTCCTCGAGTGGGGCCAGCGGAAGAACATCACTCAAAACGAAGTCTTTTGGCACTCGCTTGTGGCCCACAGAGCCGGTCATGTTGATTGCGCCACGGATGCGAAAACCGTCCGTGCTCACCCAGGCCAGTAGATAGCGCGCGTCGAGCACCTGTTCTTTGGGACGACACACGAAGAATTCGCTGCTGCCCGCACCAATGCCGTTTGGCAAATTGCGGGCGATGCCAGCCTTTCCATTCTCAAAGCACGGCGTGATCTTCGCCAGCAGGACGTCGCCGTTAGTGAAGTGTGTATATGCCTTCTTAATTTCACCCCACGGTCGAACCTCGAAGGAAAGCGGTTCGAGATAGCGCGTGCCAAGCGCCTGCATTGGCGAGAAGCCCGCGCTCGTCTCTGAGGGCACTTCCGTTTTCGGGTTGAGGTTGATCAGTTGCTTGATCGCCTTGGATGTCCAACCTGGGGGCAATTCCATCATCGGACCGCCTCTTCGCCCAACTCAGACAGGATCGCCTCTAATTCTGCCAACGCCCCACTCATTTCCTCGATCGCCTCCCGCGCCAACACCGTCGGCTCGGGCAAGTCCCCCGCGTCCTCCGCGCTGTCGTCCTTCAACCAACTGATGTCCAGACTGTCCTGGCGCGCCAAGATTGCAGCGCGGCTGAAACGACGAAATCGTCCCGCCTCCCCTTGGTCCACACGCAGGCTCCGGCCATTCGCCTCCTCGCCAAAAGCCTGCTCGAAGTCCGCAAAATGCGCACGCGTCAGCGGCGTGCGCTTGCCGAACTTCGGCGCGTTGGCCCGCATGTCGTAGACCCAGACCTCCTCAGTGCTGCCGGTCGCGCTCTGGCTCACTTTCTCGAAGAAGAGCACGTTGGTCTTGACGCCCTGGGCGTAGAAGATGCCGGTGGGCAAACGCAGGATGGTGTGCAACCGGCACTTGTCCATCAGATCGCGCCGCACGTCGGCGCCCACGCCCGCCTCAAACAAGACGTTGTCGGGCAGCACCACGGCAGCACGCCCACCGTCCTTCAAATGGCGCACGATGTGCTGCAGAAAGGCCAGTTGCTTGTTGCTGGTGGCAAAGGTGAGGTCGTCGCGAGTCGGACCTCCGCCGCCCTTGGCGGTGCCAAAAGGCGGGTTGCTCAGGATGATGTTGCTCTTCGACAAGCCGCTGCCGGCGCTGCCGAGGGTGTTACCCAAGTGGACTACGCCATGGGCGTCGCCCTCGATGCCATGCAGGAGGCAGTTCATGAGGGCGAGGCGGCGCGTGTCGCTAACCAGTTCCATGCCGAGGAAGGCCTTCTGACGCTGGAACTTGCGGTCGCGGTCGTTGAGGTCGAACAGATCGTCGGTACGGGCCTTGATGTACGCGTCGGCCGCGATAAGGAAGCCGGCTGTACCAACCGCCGGGTCCTGCACGGTTTCGCCCGCCTGGGGCTGCACCAGCGCCACGATGCTGTCAATGAGCGGGCGCGGCGTGAAGTACTGGCCCGCACCGCTTTTGGTCTCGCCTGCGTTTTTTTCGAGCAGGCCTTCGTAGAGGTCGCCCAGCCCGTCTTTCTCGGCGCTGTACCAATCGATGCCGTCCAGGCTCTTGATGAGCTGTTCCAGGTGGCGGGCTTCCTTGATCCGCGTCTGCGCGTCAGCGTAGATGGCGGCGATCAGCGGGTCGGCATGCTGGCTGAGCTTCAGCAGGGTTTCGCGATAGTGATTGAGCAGGTTCAGCCCGCTCAATGTCGAGAGCTTGTTCCAGCGCGCGTACTCGGGGAGCCGGTGTTTTGCCAGGATGCCGCTTTGTTGGTTCTCGTGCTCCATTTTTATGAAGAGGAGCAGCACCAGTTCGGTGACGTAATCGCTGTAATTGATGCCGTCGTCGCGAAGCACGTCGCAGAGGTTCCAGAGCTTCTGGACGATGTCGTTGGGGGTCATGGAAACAGGGGGAAGAGAAAAAAGAGTTCTAGGGCACGCTTACGCGGCCAAGGGCCAAATCCGCTCGGCCAAATCCAGCATCACATTGTCGAGCCTACCGCCAAGCAGCTTGTCGAGTTGCTTCGCGCCGCCATGGCCCACAAAGGCACTATTGACGAAACCATGATCCACCACCACCTCGTGCGTGAGCTGCTTCGCCAGCCGTGCGAGCCAGCCCTTCTGCACCGGAGTCCAGGCGTGCGCGGCGTAGATGGTCTGCATGGCCTGCGTCACGCGCTGCTCGAAGGGCACCAGCGCCTCGCCCAACGCGGCTTGGCGGATGTAGCCCAGGATGCTGGCCGCGATGTCCTGATTGCTCTTGGTGCGCCAGGCGGACTTCAGGTTCGCTTCGCTGTAGCCGTGTTCGTCGAGCAGCAGCCGCACCTCCTTGAGTTGTTCGCGCGTAAGGTCGCGCGGGCGTTGAACCACCACCGCCAGCGCGGCCGATTGGTTTACTTGCTCGCGGATGAAGCGGCCAAAGCCGTCGAGGTAATCCTCCGGCCGGGTATAGGCACCCCAGCTTTGATCACGCGCCTTCAGCACGTCGCTGTGTTGGGAGAGGATGGGCATGTAGGCCGTGCCCAGTAGTTCTTCTACTTCGGCAAGCTGTACGAGCAGGCGCGTGTTGCTTCGCAGGAAATCGGCAGCCGCCTTCGGGCCTTGCGCTTCCCCGAGCTTGTGCAGGTGCTGGTGCAATTGGTCGGGCGGCACGCCCCACTGTTGCTGAAGTTGCGCGAGCCGCTCCTTTAGGCGCGGGCGCTTTTCTGCGCTGTGCGTGGCTTTGCGCAACACCCGCATCAGCTTCTGATTGAGCTGGTCAAGTACCTCGTGCGCATGGGTACGCCCGGCCGCGCTGCCCGGCGCTTGAAGGCTGTCGGGGTTGTTCAGTTCATCGAGTAGTTGCTCGATCGTGACCCTTGGATCTTTGACCAGCGGCCGCATTGTGTTGACGGCTTCGAGCGACGCATACAGATCGACCGGGTCGTAAATCTTGAAGACCGTCTTGCCGATCGCATCGCAGCGCCGCGTGGCCCGCCCGATCATCTGCTCGTAAAGGATGCGCGAGCGGACGCGGCGCAGGAAGACCAGATGACAGATCGCCGGCACGTCGATGCCCGTTGTCAGCAGGTCAACGGTGATCGCGATGCTTGGAAAGGTCTCGTTCTTGAAGCGGCTGATCAGTTGTTTGACCTTGTCGGATGCGCCGGTGATCTTCTTGACGGCAGCTTGGTTGTATCCCTCACCGTAAAGTTCGCCGAAGGCTTGGTGCAGCAGTCGCTCGACCATATCGGCGTGGGCATCCGTGGCGCAAAAAATCAGGGTCTTCTCTTCGCCCAGGGGATCGATCTCGCGTGCAAGTTGCTCGCAGATGACGCGATTGAAATCTTCGTTGATGACACGCCGGTTGAAGCTATCGACCTGGAAATCCAAGTCATCGTCAAGTTCCGCGCTTTCGATTTCGCCGGTGCCGAGGTTGATGGCCTCGACCTTCTCGCCCTTCGCGAACTGAATGCCCTTTTTGCTAAGCAGCGTCTCATAGCGGATGGGCGGCTCATGGTCGATCAGGCAATCGTCCGCCACAGCTTCGCGGTAGCTGTAAGTGTAGACAGGGCGTCCGAAAATTTCGGTGGTGTGCTTCGCCGGCGTGGCAGTGAGGCCGATGCGCACAGCGTCGAAATAGTCGAGCGCACGCCGATAGGCCGAGAGGTACTGTGCTTGATCGCGCAGAGCCTGCTCGCCCTCGGTCATTTCCTGATCCAGCGCGTAGCCCCGATGGGCCTCGTCCACGATGATGCAGTCGTAGGCATCGACCGCCGGGGGGGTATCGCTTCCGAAGATGCGCCGCGCCATCGCCTGCACCGTGGCCACCTGCACGCGGGTTTCTGCTTCAGCCGACATGTCGCCAAGTTCGGCAACGTTGTAGATGCGGGATAGAGGCAGGCTCTGTTCCAGCGGGGCTTCGTCGAAGGCCGCGATGGCCTGATCGCCCAGCGCGGTGCGGTCAACGAGAAACAGGATGCGGCGAAAGCGCTCTGCCTTGAGCAGACGGTACATGAGGCCGATGACGGTGCGCGTCTTACCCGTCCCGGTGGCCATCGCCAGCAGCGCCCGCGTGGCACCGTCGGCCAGCGCCGCTTCCACGGCCTCGATGGCCTTGTCCTGATGCGGCCATAGGTGCAAGTAGCCCAAGCCTTCTTCGCGCAGGCGGGCCTCAGCGGCTTCCCTGTCGCGCTTGAGCAGATCGAGCAACCCGTCGGGCGTATGAAAGCCCTGGAGTGCGCGCGCCACGTGCGAGGGATGCCGCACGTCTCGAAACCAAGTGCCGCTGAGGTCGGGGCTCTGCTTGATCAACGGGCGGCCGTTGCTGGCGTAAACGAATGGCACACGGAAGGCGCCACCCTGCCCGTCGGGCCAAGGATCTGACCGGCCTTCAACGGTCCAAGCGGCAACTTGGCCATCATCGGCCCGCAGGGCGCGCGCGTAGCGTTCTGCCTGCCCGATCTTGCCGGCCACGTTGATGATCTGGCGCTTGGCTTCCACAGCGGCCACCGGGGTCATGCCCGCGAACAGCATGTAGTCGGCGCGCCCATCAGCCGTGGGCCACTCGGCGATCGCCTGATTGACGCCGCGCTCCGGGCGAATGCCCTTTGCGAACGTCATGTCCACGCTGTCCACGCGCCACCCCACATCGCGCAACTGCTGATCGATGATCTGGCGCGCGGCGGCTTCGTCGAGGTGCACCTTCTTCGCCGCGATTTGCGAACGCCGCGCGAAGGAATTCACCTCATCGGCGCTGGCCTGCCGCTCGGATGCGGCCATGTGCGCATCGAACTGCCGCTTGAGTTCCGCATAGTTGCGGCTGGCTTCCTCGGCCAGTGCTTCGTACAACTCGCGTTCTTCTTGGGCCCGCTGGGCCATCTCGCGTTCCTGCTCGGCCTGTGCGGCCTGGAGCTGCGTCAGTTCATCGCGAGCCCCCTTCGCGGCTTGCGCAGCGGCCAAATCAGCTTCGAGCTTGGCGACCTGCTCGTGAAGTTCCACGAGCTTGCGACTGGGATCGTCCGGCAGAACGAATTTGCCGGGGTTGAAGTCAATATCGCCGCCGAAGCTGCGGTGAAACCAAACAGCCAACTCGCGGGCCACCTTGAGGGCGTCAAGGCCTTCGCGATAGCCGATGCGGTGCGCAGGATCGTGGGCCGCTTGATTGCCTGTACGCCGCAGCAAATGGAACATCTGGGCAACTTGCGGGTCCAGCCCCATGCGCGCATCCACGGCTCGAAGGCGATCGGCTTGCGTGGATTGCTGTGCGATACCCAACCGCGCTGCAATCTCCTCCGTCAAAGCCTCGGCCAACAGGCGAAGCTTGAGCACCGCACTGGCGGGGTCGTGCGCGAATATCCGCTCCGCCGTCGCACCAAGATCGGCAAGTAGCGGATCGTGCTGCTTGAGAAAGCCGAAGTTGGAAGCGACGTTCATCACAGTTCCGATTGGTTAAGACGGGTCGCTACGGAATGTAACAAGGAAGTCCTCCAGCACCAATCGCAACATCGGACGGATCGCGACACAGATCGCGACACGGTCTGCAAGAAATGAAAAAGGGTTAGCAGGCACTTACCGGCTAACCCCCGTCATTGTTGGTAGGACGTACAAGATTCGAACTTGTGACCAACGGATTAAAAGTCCGCTGCTCTACCAACTGAGCTAACGTCCCCTACCCATTTACCAGTCGCTTCTTCGTTCTTTGCTGGCGTTGAATCCAGCAAAGCCAGAAATTATAGCGTGCCATTCCTGGCGATTCGGTCCAAAACCCAGCCTGCCGCACATTGGCCGAAGGTGGCAGTGACGCTCACTACCGAACCATAGCCGTGGCAGTTGAGCGTGCCATCGCCCTCCATCGCGCACGAAGCATCAGGCGGCGCCACGCTCTCCCGGCTGAAGACACAGTTCACGCCGATCTTCCGGCCTTCGCGTGGAGCACCGTGCTCCTTGCGAAGTCGCTGGCGCAGCTGCGCGAGCAGAGGATCGTGAGTCACCAAAGCGAGGTCATCGATGTCGACCTTGTGCGCGAGTCGCTTGCCGCCGGCCGCGCCGACGGTGATGAAATCTACCCCCGTTTCGCGCGCCCATGCGGCCATGACCAACTTGGCGCGCACCTGGTCGCAAGCATCGATGACCGCGGTGGGCGATCCATTTGCGTCCTGCGCCATTGAAAGCAGCGAAAGCCAGTTGCCGGGCTCGACGAATTCATCGATAGCGGAGACCTGGCAAGACGGGTTGACCTGTGCAATGCGTTCGCGCATGGCCTCGACCTTGGCCTGTCCCACCGTGGCTTCCAGCGCGTGAATCTGGCGGTTGATGTTGGACTCGGCAATGTGATCGAGATCGATCAACGTCAGCCGCCCCACTCCACTGCGAGCGAGCGCCTCGACGGCCCACGAGCCGACGCCGCCGATGCCGACGACCAGCACATGCGACGACCGAATCGCTGTAGCACCCGCAACCCCGTACAGCCGCTCCAGGCCACCGAATCGGCGGGCCAGATCGGCGTCGTCCGAGATGACGACAGGAGAAGGCATGGCGCTCAGCAAGATCAGCGCAGGCGCGAAAGGCGCTCGCGACCGGCCTGTGCGGCTTCGGACTGCGGATAGGCCTTGGTCAGGTCTTCCAGCGTCTTGCGTGCCGCCCGCGTGTCTTTCAGTTCGATTTGGCAGTTCGCGATCGACAACACGGCTTCAGGGGCCTTGGCGTGGTCAGGCGCGAGCGAAAGCATCGACCTGAAATTGGCAATCGCCTCGTTGTAGTTTCGGGTTGCATACTGCGCATTGCCGAGCCAGAACAAGGCGGAGGCGTTGTAGCCGCTTTGCGGATAGCGTTTGACGAAATCCGCGAACGCGGTTTGCGCCTGAGCAAACTGGCCCGCCCTGAAGATGCCCAATGCCGCATCGAAGTCGGCCTTTTCCTTGGGGTCGGCGTTGAACTCGCGTCCATCGATCGACACCTTCGAGGGCTCGTTCTTCTTCAGCTGGTTGTCGACTTCAGTCTGCCGCTGCTGCATCTCGGTGAGAGTGCGCGTCAGCTGTTCGTTCTGCCCGGTCATGCGTGCGATGTCGCCGCGCATCTGTTCAATCTGGTTTTGCAAATCGAGCAGGCTGCGCCGCAGCTGCGCGTTCTCGTCGGCGCTCTGGGTGCGCATCGTCTCGACGCGCTGGCGCAGATCGAGAATGGCGCGGCGTGCCTCGTCGTCCTCGAAGAGGGCGGCCTGTGCGCCTAACGAGGCGCACAACAAGACAACAGCGAGGGCCGCCCCTCGCAAGGAAACACGGGGCATGATCAACGATAAGTGATTTCGGCGCGGCGATTTTGCGCCCACACGTCCTCACCCGTACCTTGCGCCGCAGGCTTTTCCTTGCCAAAGCTCACGGCTTCGATCTGGCTGTCGTTGACGCCGAGCAAGGTCAGCGAACGGCGAACCGCCTCCGAACGCTTCTGTCCCAGCGCCAAGTTGTATTCGCGGCCGCCGCGCTCGTCGGTGTGGCCTTCGATCGAGATGTGACGCTGCGGATTCGCCTTCAGGAAGCGAGCGTGTCCGTCGATCAGCGACTGGAATTCAGGCTTGACGGTATAGCTGTCGAAGTCGAAATAGATGATTCGCGCGACACCGACGGGGCCCTGCGCAGTTTGTGCATTCGGGTCGATGGTGACCGGTGCAACACCGCTGGCAGCGCCGCCCGAGCCCTGGCCCGCGCCACGATCGACCACTGGCGTGTCGTTGAGTTTGGTGCCCGACGAGCAGCCGGCGATCAGAGCCACGATGGCCAACGAATAAATCGTACGTTTCAACATTTCGAACTCCTCAAGTTAATCATTGCTTTTGAAACGGACCCCAGTCCGGTTCGCGGATGTCTCCCGCCTGTCCCGCCAGGCGTGCTTTTATCTTTCCGTCCAGCGTGGTCGTCATCAACGCCTCGCGGCCTTGAAGCTTGGTCGCGTAGACGATCAACTTACTGTTGGGGGCAAAGCTCGGACGCTCGTCGGCGGTGGTGTCGGTGATGGCCTGCGCGTTGCCGGTCGCCAACTCCATGACATGGAGTTTGAAGCCACCATTGACGCGCGAGATGTAGGCCAACCACCGGCCGTCGCCGCTGATCGCCGGAGAGATGTTGTAGGTACCGTTGAAGGTGACCCGGGTCGGGTTGCCTCCGCCAGCACCCATCTTGTAGATCTGCGGTGCACCGCCGCGATCGCTCACGAAATAGATCGAACTGCCGTCGGGCGAGTACACGGGCTCGGTGTCGATGCTGTTGCTCTGCGTGAGCCGGCGCGGCTCGCCGCCGCTCGAAGAGATGGTGTAGAGCTGTGATCCGCCGTCGCGGCTCAGCGTGACCGCGAGCGTGTTGCCGTCCGGCGCCCAAGCCGGTGCGCTGTTGGAGCCGCGGAAGTTGGCGACCAGCCGGCGCTGCCCACTTGCGACGTTGTGTACGTAGACCACCGGCTTGCGCGACTCGAAGGACACGTACGCGAGCTGCGTTCCGTTGGATGACCAGCGCGGCGAAATGATGGGTTCGGGGCTTGCCAGCGCGGCCTGTGCGTTTTCGCCATCCGCATCGGCGACCCAAAGGCTGTAGCGGTTGCCGCCCTTGGTGACGTAGGCGATGCGCGTCGAGAAGATGCCTTTTTCGCCGGTCAGCTTTTCGTAGACATAGTCTGCGATCCGATGCGACGCCAGCCGAAGGTCGCCTTGCGGCACGGTGAAGCTCTGCCCGCCGAGGTCCTGTCCACGAACAACATCCCAGAGGCGGAAGCGGACGTCGTAGCGCCCATCGGCAAGCCGAGTCACGCTGCCGACGACCAGTGAATCGGCGGTGCGCTGGCGCCAAAGGCTGAGGTCGGGACGGGAGGTTTCGTCGAGCGCTTGCCCGGACGCATCGACGCCGCGGAATTGCCCGCTGCGCTCGAGGTCGGCCTGAACGATCGTGGAAATCTTCTGCGGCGACGCGTCTTCACCCTTGAAAGGGGCAAGCGCGATCGGAAGCTGCGTCAACCCGACCCCCGAGACTTCGACCCGAAACTGGGCGAGCGCGGGGACCATCGGGGAGGCAGCGAGAGCCGCAATCAAGGCGCGGCGAGCGAGGAACGATGAAGAAGGGGTTGGGGGAAAGTCTTGCAACTGCTTTTTCATGCGGTTCGGAGAGGTTTCCGAGGAATAAGTTCGCGCCTCGGACTTGACGAGGCCACATGGTACACATTGCGATGCACGTAGCGTCACAAAACGTGTATGACCCGGCGCGGTCCTACAGGAATGACGATCGTAGAATCCGCCGCCATGCAGCCCTCCCCCGCCGCCGAAGTCGCGCGCCCCCCCTTGATGCGCCGACTCGCGCGACTGATGGCCTGGTTCGGCGGCTCGCGCCGCTGGTGGGCTCTCGGATTCTTTACCGCACTCATTGCCGCGCTCACCGAGCCACTGATGCCCGCGTTGGTCAAGCCTTTGCTCGACCGTGGATTCACGCGCGGCCAGCTGGCGCTCTGGATCGTTCCGGTATGCATGATCCTTCTTTTCGCGGTCCGTGGACTGGCGCAATTCATTTCCCAATACGCCCTCGCGCGCATCGCGAACGAAGGCATGCAACGGCTTCGGCGCATGCTTTTCGAAAAGCTGCTCGCCGCCGAGCTCGCCCTCTTCTCGCGGCAATCCGCCAGCACGTTGTCGAACACCGTCGTGTATGAAGTCCAGACGGGCGGAATGCTGCTGGTGCAGGCCCTGCTCGGCCTGTCGCGCGACGGCCTGACGCTGATCGCGCTGCTGTGCTACCTGCTCTACCTGAACTGGAAACTGACGCTGATCGTCGGCGTCTTGGTACCCGGCGTGGGCTGGATCATGAAGGTGCTCTCCAAGCGCCTCTATCACCTGACGCGGCTTGGTCAGATCGCGACGGACGAGCTTGCATACGTGGTCGAGGAAAACGTGCTCGCGCATCGCGTCGTACGCCTGCACAACGCCCAGGAAAGCCAGACGAATCGCTTCGAGCGCCTGAGCCACAGCCTCAACCGGCTGGCCGTGAAGTCGACTATTGCATCGGCCGCCATGACGCCGCTGACGCAACTGCTCGCCGCCGTTGCGCTGTCGGTCGTGGTGGTGATCGCTCTGTGGCAGAGCAACGAACAGGGCCTGACCGTCGGCGGCTTTGTCGCCTACATCGCCGCCATGCTGATGCTGATTGCTCCCATCAGGCGGCTTGCGGACATGGCCAATCCCATCACGCGCGGACTCGCGGCGCTCGAACGTGGGCTCGAGCTGGTGGACACCGTAGGCGCCGAGCCGCAAGGCGGATTTGAAGTGCAACGCGCGAAAGGCCGGATCGAACTGCGACAAGCGCGCGTCACGTATCGCGGGGACGACGAATCGAGGGCGCTCGACGATGTCGATCTCGTCATTGAACCCGGCGAGGTCGTGGCCTTCGTCGGTCCATCGGGTTCGGGCAAGACGACACTGGTCAATCTGTTGCCGCGCTTTGTGCTGCCCAGCGGCGGCCGTGTGCTTCTCGATGGACATGACCTTGCCGAATGGCAGCTCAAGAGCCTGCGAGCGCAGTTTGCAATGGTGAGCCAGGATGTGGTCATGCTGAACGACAGCCTTGCGGCCAACGTCGCGCTCGGCGCCCAGATAGACCCCGAGCGCATCCGCGCATGTGTGGCCGCGGCCAACCTCACGGTGCACGTCGATAGCCTGCCCAATGGCATCGACACCGTGCTCGGGCACAACGCCACCCAATTGTCCGGCGGCCAACGCCAGCGACTCGCCATCGCTCGCGCGCTCTACAAGGATGCCCCGATACTGCTTCTGGACGAAGCCACGTCGGCATTGGACACAGAGTCCGAGCGATCGGTCCAGGAGGCACTTCAGCGCCTCATGCAAGGCCGGACCACCCTCATCGTGGCCCACCGTTTGTCCACCATCCAGCATGCCGATCGCATTGTCGTGATGGACCACGGCCGCATTGCAGAGCAAGGCACGCACGCGCAACTGATGGCGCTCGACGGCCTCTACGCGCGCCTGCAAAACCTCGCAGTCCGAGGCGCCCAACCCGGCCAAGATCCGAGGATTTGAGCTCGCCCCCAGGCTTGCTCACTTCGTGTAGCCGCCCACCCCCTACCGGGGGCAACACCGGCGGCCTGGCGAAGCCAGTTCCGCGGTGTTTCTGGATTGGGCCCGTGGTGACCGGTGGTCAGAGCAAGACGATGTCGTACTGGCCTTGGCCCATCTGGGGTTCGGCCTGCAGCGAGATCGGCTTGCCGATGAAATCGCTCAGCCCGGCAAGGTGCTGGCTTTCCTCGTCGAGGAACAGTTCGATCACCTGCGGCGAAGAGACGATGCGGAATTCGCGCGGCGTGAACTGGCGTGCTTCGCGCAGGATCTCGCGCAACACGTCGTAAGCCACGCTGCGCGGCGTCTTCACGATGCCTTGGCCGCCACAGGCGATGCATGGCTCGCACAGCATGTGCGCCAGCGACTCGCGCGTACGCTTGCGCGTCATCTCGACCAGCCCCAACTGGGAGAAGCCGCCCGCCGTGGTCTTCACCCTGTCCCGAGCCAACTGCTTGCGGAATTCAGCCAGCACTTGTTCACGATGATCATCGCGCGCCATGTCGATGAAGTCGACGATGATGATTCCACCCAGGTTGCGCAGACGAAGCTGCCTGGCAATGGCCTGCGCAGCTTCGAGATTGGTCTTGAAGATGGTGTCGTCGAAATTGCGCGCGCCGACAAAGCCGCCGGTGTTCACGTCGACGGTGGTCAGCGCTTCGGTCTGGTCGACCACCAGGTACCCGCCGGACTTGAGATCGACGCGCCGGCCCAATGCCTTGGCGATTTCCTCGTCGATCGAATAGAGATCGAAGATCGGGCGCTCGCCCTTGTAGAGCTGCAGCTTGCCCGCCGCCTGCGGCATGAATTCCAGGCCGAACTTGAGCAGCGCGTCGAACTGCTCGCGCGAATCGATGCGGATCGTCTGCGTGTCTTCGCTGGTCATGTCGCGCAGTACGCGCTGCAGCAGGCTCAGGTCCTGGTGCAACAGCGACATAGGTGGCATGCGCACCGACAGTTCCCGGATCCTGGACCAGGTCTTGCGCAGGTAGGCGATGTCTTCCGCAAGCTCGGCGTCGCTCGAATCCTCGCCGTTAGTGCGCAGGATGAAGCCGCCGGTGTTTGCCGGCACGACCCCGCCTCCGTCGACCGCAGCTGCCGCCTCGATCAACACTTGCATCCGGCTGCGCAAGGCGTCCCGAAGATCGGCCGGGATCTTCTGGGAAACACCGACGTGATTGTCCTGAGGCAAGAAAACCAGCAGCCGGCCTGCGATGCTGATCTGGGTGGACAGCCGCGCGCCCTTTGTACCGATCGGATCCTTGATCACCTGTACGAGCAGCGATTGCCCCTCGAACACCTGCTTCTCGATCGGAACCATTGCCGCGGGGTTGCGATGATCGCGCTCCGGCGACGGCGTGCTCGGACGCGATCCGGGCGTGAACGGCGCGAGGATGTCCGCAACATGCAGGAAAGCGGTGCGGTCCAACCCGATGTCGATGAATGCGGACTGCATGCCTGGGAGCACCCGCGACACCTTGCCAAGATAGATATTGCCGACGAGCCCTCGCTCCAGCGTTCGTTCGAGGTGGAGTTCCTGGACCGCGCCGTGCTCGACCACTGCGACTCGCGTCTCTTGCGGGGACCAATTGATCAGGATGTCTTGCATCTGTTGTCCAGGTCTAAAGCGTGAAGCCGACCGTGCGGAGCAGCCCGGCAGTCTCGAACATCGGGAGGCCCATGATGCCCGAATGCGAGCCGCTGATGTGTTCGATGAATGCGGCCGCCCTTCCCTGTATGGCGTAGGCGCCAGCCTTGCCCATGGGCTCGCCGCTCGCGACGTACGCCACGATTCGCTCCGGTTCGACCGCAGCGAAGCGCACATGAGATACGTTCAGGAGCGCCTGTCTTTCGGCGCCATGCTGGAGGGCGATGGCGGTCATGACACGGTGGGTGCGGCCGGACAGCATGGCGAGCATGCGCTCAGCGTCTCGTTCGTCATCGGGCTTGCCAAGGATCGTTGATCCAAGCGCGACCGTGGTGTCCGCGCACAGGATCGGCGCGGCAGGCAGTGCCAGCCGCTGATGCCGCCGCACTGCCGCATCAAGCTTCAGGCCCGTGACGCGCTGGACGTAAGCCGTCGGCGATTCGCCGGGGCGGACGGCCTCGAGCGCTTCCGCATCCTCTTCGGGACCGGCCAGCAGCAATTCATGCCGCACGCCCAATTGACCGAGCAATTGCGCTCGTCGCGGGCTCTGAGAAGCGAGGTAGATAAAACCTGGGTTCATGCCGGGCGGCTCATTCGCGGTGGTATGGATGACCCGCGTTGACCGACCAGGCGCGATAGAGCTGCTCGACCAGCAGCACCCTCGCCATGGCGTGCGGGAGCGTGAGGTCGGAAAGCCGGATCCGCTCGTGCGCGGCGGCCTTGAAAGCCGGGTCCAGGCCGTCAGGGCCGCCGATGACCAACGCGACGTCGTCGCCCTCGCCCTGCCAGGCCTGGAGCCGGGCGGCAAGTGCCTTGGTGGTGAGGGACGTCCCGCGCTCGTCCAGGGCCACGATACGCATCCCTTTGGAAATGGCCGCCTCGATGCGCTCGCGTTCGGCGGCATAGAGCGTTTCGAGCGTCTTCGAGCCGCGCGGCTCGGTCTTGACAGCCCTCAGTTCGAGCTTGAGTTCAGGCGGGAATCGCTTGGCGTAGTCATCCCAGGCGGTCTGTGCCCAGTCGGGCATGCGTTGCCCGACTGCGACCACCAGCAGCTTCATGACCTCGCGGCAGTGGTCTTGCGCGCAACCTTCTTGGCTGCCGGTGCCGTCTTTCTGGTGACAGTCTTGGCGCTGGTCTTTGCAGCGGCCTTCTTGGCCGGCGCCTTGTTCACGACCACTGTCTTGACGGGCGCCTTCGAAGCCGGCTTCTTCGCCGCAACCTTCTTGGCCGCGGGCTTTTTCTGCTTGGCAGCTTGTTCGGCAGCCCGGATCGCCGTCTTGGCTGCGCTCGAACGGCGCAAAGAAGTGTTCTTCGCGGCCGGCGCCTTTTCGTCTTCGGAAGCCCTGACCACGATGGGCTTGGTTGCGCCCAGCTTGGCACGCACCGGCTTGTCGCCCCAGATTTCCTCGAGGTGGTAGTACTGTCGAATGGCCGGCTGCATGATGTGCGCAACGGCGGAGCCGCAATCCACGATGATCCACTCGCCATTGGCCTCGCCTTCGACGCGGGGCTTGTTGAAGCCCGCCTCGCGCACGGCATCGAGCACGCTCGCGGCCAATGCCTTGGTCTGGCGATTGGAGGTTCCGGAAGCGACGATCACGCGCTCGAAGAGCGGCGACAGATGCTCAGTGTCGAAAACCTGGATGTCCTGCGCCTTGACGTCCTCGAGTCCATCGATGATGGCTCTCTGGAGTTTCTGGGTGTCTTTTTTGGCGGCGGCTTCAGTTCTCATCAGGCGGATCGGTAGAGATGGTGTTGTTCAATATAGCGTGCAACCGCCGGCGGAACCAGTTCGTTGAGGTCCTCGCCACGCGCGGCGCGCGACCGGATGTCGGTCGCGCTGATGTCCATTGGCGGGAGTTGGAGCTTTTCGAATCGCGCGCCGGCTGGAAGGGATGGCAGGTTCGAAGGGTCGAATTCGCCGGAAGAGCCCGTGGGTATTGCGCGATATGCTACGGAAATTATAGCGATCGAAAGTATGTCCTCCCAGCCGTGCCAGCGAGGCAGCGACAGGGCCTGGTCGGCGCCCATGATCAGAACGAGTTGCGCAGCTGGATGCTCTTGTTGCAATTCGCGCAACGTGTCGAGCGTGTAGGTCGGTCCGGGGCGGCTGATTTCGCGAGCATCGACCACCGTGTTGGCAATGCCGTCGAAGGCCAGGCGCGACATGGCCAGCCTGTCTTCGGCCGAGCTCAAGGCGCGCGCCTTGTGCCATGCCTGGCCGGTCGGGAAGATGCGAAGCTCGGCCAGCGCAAGCTGCGCAAGCGCCGACTGCACGAGCGCCACATGTGCCTTGTGCGGCGGATCGAAGGCGCCGCCGAAGACGCCGATCCGCGTTTTGATCAAAGCCATTCGCGCCGCACGATGAAGTCGCTGTAGAGCGCCGCCTCCGGGCTTGCGGGCTCGGGTTGTTGCCGATAGGCCCAGCTCGCAAGCGGCGGCATGGACAAAAGAATCGATTCGGTGCGCCCGCCAGACTGCAGGCCAAAGTGTGTGCCCCGGTCCCAGACGAGATTGAACTCCACATAACGGCCGCGGCGGTAAAGCTGGAATTGGCGTTCGCGCTCGCCGTAGGCAGTGTCTCGTCGCCGCTCGACGATCGGCATGTACGCCGGCAGGAAGGCATTCCCCACCGAGCGCAGCATCGCGAAGCTTTCCGTGAAACCCAATTCGGAAAAATCGTCGAAAAAGATTCCGCCAATGCCTCGCTGCTCGTTGCGATGCTTGAGAAAGAAATACTCATCGCACCAGGTCTTGAAGCGCGGGTATTTGTCGTCGCCAAAAGGCGCGAGCGCATCGCGGCAGGTTCGATGAAAGTGAACGGCATCGTCCTCGAAGCCGTAATACGGCGTCAGGTCCATGCCGCCGCCGAACCAGCAGACCGGCGACGCATCGACCGGAAGCGCAGCCAGCATCCGGACATTCATGTGAACCGTCGGCACATACGGATTGCGCGGGTGAAACACCAGCGACACGCCCATGGCCTCGAACGGCGCGCCGGCAAGCTCGGGCCGGTGCTGCGTCGCCGAGGGCGGCAACTTCGGGCCGCGCACCTCGGAAAAGCCGCAACCTGCGCGCTCGAACAACTCGCCGCCTTCGAGGATGCAGGTCAACCCACTCCCCTGCAACACTTCGCCCGGGTCCTTGCGCCACTCGTCGCGAACGCAACTGCCGCCGTCCGCAGCCTCGACAGCCGCGATGATGTCGTGCTGCAGGCCGCGAAGGTAGTCGCCGACGTCCGCCGGCTGGGCGTCTGTCGAGCTTTGCATCAAGACTGCGAACCGCGCGCGTGCACGGCGCGGTGCCCGATGTCCTTGCGGTACTGCACGCCGTCGAACTGGACGCGCGCCGCGACGGCATAGGCGCGCTGCTGCGCCTGCTTGACACTGTCGGCCAGCACGGTCACGCAAAGCACGCGGCCGCCGCTGGTGACGAGTTCGCCGCCTTCGAGCGCGGTGCCGGCGTGGAACACCACGGCATCGGGCGCTTCCGGCGGGATGCCGCCGATGCGATCGCCTTTTCGCGGCGAAAGCGGATATCCGTGCGCCGCCAGGACAACGCCGAGCGCGACGCGGCGGTCCCATTCGAGTTCGACCTGGTCGAGCGTGCCGTCGGTCGCATGCCAGAAGACCTCGAAGAGATCGGACTTGAGCCGCAGCATGATCGGCTGCGTCTCCGGATCGCCCATCCGGCAATTGAATTCGAGCGTCTTCGGGTGCCCTGCCGCATCGATCATGAGGCCGGCGTAGAGGAAACCGGTATAGGGAATGCCGTCCTTTTCCATGCCGCGAATCGTCGGCAGGATGATCTCTCGCATGGCGCGCGCATGTACCTCCGCGGTCACCACCGGCGCGGGCGAATAGGCGCCCATGCCGCCGGTGTTCGGACCTTCGTCGCCGTCGAGCAGGCGTTTGTGGTCCTGGCTGGTCGCCAGTGCCGTCACGTTCTTGCCGTCGCACAGTACGATGAAACTGGCTTCTTCGCCCTGCAGGAATTCTTCGATGACGACCCGCGCGCCGCCTTCGTTGTGGGACACGCCGAACTTGTTGTCCAGCAGCATGAAGTCGATGGCTTCGTGCGCTTCGGCGAGCGTGGTTGCCACGACCACACCCTTGCCGGCGGCCAGGCCGTCCGCCTTGATCACGATCGGTGCACCCTTGGCATCGACATAGGCGTGTGCCGCCGCAGCATCGGTGAAGGCCTCGTACTCGGCGGTCGGGATGCCGTGACGCTTCATGAACGACTTGGAGAAAGCCTTGGAGCTTTCCAGCTGCGCCGCGGCCTTGGTGGGTCCGAAGATGCGCATTCCGTGTGCGCGAAACTCGTCGACGACACCGGCCGCCAGCGGCGCCTCGGGCCCGACGACCGTCAAGGAAATCTTTTCCTGCTGTGCCCATGCGCGCAGCGCTGCGGGCTCCGAGATGTCGACGCATTCGTAGCGTCCGTCCGTACGCGTGCCGCCGTTGCCGGGCGCGACGTAAATCTTGCTCACGCGCAGCGATTGCGCCAGCCGCCATGCCAAAGCATGCTCGCGGCCGCCTCCCCCAATCACCAGTACCTTCATTCGCGGGCCTTCGTTGGCGCGTCCGTCATTCGGACATCGCTGCGTTGTGATAGACATCCTGCACGTCGTCGAGATCTTCGAGAACGTCGAGCAGCCTCTGCATCTTCGCGGCGTCCTCGCCCGCGAGCTCGATGGTGTTTTCGGCACGCATCGTCACCTCTGCCACTTCAGGCTTGAGGCCGGCGGCTTCGAGCGCGTTTTTCACGGCCTCGAAATCGGCGGCTGCCGTGAGCACTTCGATGGCGCCGTCGTCGTCGGTGATCACGTCCTCGGCGCCTGCCTCGAGCGCCACTTCCATCACCTTGTCTTCGTCGGTGCCCGGCGCGAACACGAACTGTCCGCAGTGCTTGAACTGGAATGCCACCGAGCCTTCGGTGCCCATGTTGCCGCCGTGCTTCGAAAAGGCATGGCGCACTTCGGCGACCGTGCGAACGCGGTTGTCCGTCATGGTGTCGACGATGATGGCCGCGCCGCCGATGCCGTAGCCCTCGTAGCGGATTTCCTCGTAGTTGACGCCTTCCAGATTGCCGGTGGCCTTGTCGATGTTGCGCTTGACCGTATCGGCGGGAAGGTTCACCGCCTTGGCCTTTTCAACGGCCAGCCGGAGCCGTGGATTGGCACCGAGGTCGCCGCCCCCCGTGCGCGCGGCCACCATGATTTCGCGGATGGCGCGGGTCCAGAGCTTTCCTCGCTTCTCGTCCTGCCGGCCCTTCCGATGCTGAATATTCGCCCATTTGCTGTGTCCGGCCATGGCTCAATCTCTCGCTATCCTGAGTTTTCAAAAGCAGGCAGTGAGTTTACTGTCCGGCGCGAACCGCGAGCGCCGCAATATGACGGGCGGCGAGCCGACTGCCGGTGCCTTTTTGGGATAATCCTCGCGCTGATGCGCCACATTCGCGTTCCCGGGCATCTCTTCTTTGGACCTCTTCAGCCGCCTCATGAACATTCCAATCACGACACTCATTGTCGAGGCCCAGTGACAGCACGAGTACCACTCGGGGCGCCTCCCCTGCGCGTAGAGCGCCTTTCGTTGCCCGACAGCCTGGCCCTCGCCGACGGCGGGCGTTCGCCATTCGGTGCACTCGGCTATGGAACCCCGGATGGCCTCCCCTGGATGCCGACCGTGAATGCACGCGTGCTGTCGGCGCGCGGCGCCATGGCCGACGTCTGGCATGCCAGCGAACACATCGAATCCGGAACAACGGGCGTCGTGCGATGGCGCAGCGACGGCCATTGGATGCTCGGCGCCATCGACCTTGACGAAACGGTCGAAAAGCAGGGCCTGGCCAAGCTCGCCCAGCGGGCTTATCACGACCTCTTCAAGTCGCTGGAGCAGACGGGCTGCGCTCACCTGCTGCGGGTGTGGAACTATCTCCCGCAAATCAACGGCGACGGCGGCGGTCTCGAGCGTTATCGGCAGTTCAACCTCGGCCGGCAAGAGGCATTCGTCGAAGCCGGTCAGGCCGCGTTCGAAGGCGCGCCGGCCGCCTGTGCGCTGGGCATTCATCAGGGCGCGTTGTGCATTCGATTCCTGGCCGGCCGCACGGCGCCGCTGCCGATCGAGAACCCGCGCCAGGTTTCGGCCTACCGCTATCCGCCGGCCTACGGCCCGCGCGCGCCTACTTTCTCGCGCGCCGCACTGGCCGAGATCGGCGGCGGCAACGTCGCGCTCTTCATTTCCGGCACCGCCAGCATCGTCGGCCACGAGACAGTGCATACCGGCGAAATCGTCGCGCAGACGCAGGAAACACTGCGAAATCTGGAAGCCGTGATCGGCGCCGCCAACGAACGCACGAGCGCCAGGTTCGGTCTTTCGGCACTCGATTGCGTGGTGTACGTGCGCCACGTCGCTGATGCGCCGATCGTGCGGCAGGTGCTCGAACAAGCACTCGGAGCGGACGCACACACGGTCAGCCGTGCCGTCTATCTCGAAGCCGACATCTGCCGCCAGGATCTTCTGGTGGAAATCGAAGCCCATGCCGTTGCCGGCGGCAGCTTGCGCGCCTGAAGAGCGCCTCTTGCGATGAACCGGCCGCTTCCCACAGCCATGGCGCTCTCGGTCCTGCTCGCGTTGCCGCTCTATATCCTGCTCGCGCTGCTGGGGTGCATCTCGCTCGTCTGGAATCTGATCGCGATGTTGCTGTATCCGGTGCTCCCGTTGAAGACGGCGCGCTCCCTGGGCCGGATGGTCATCGCGCGCGCCTACCGCTTCTTCTGGGCCGCCGCTTCGTTCAGCGGCATGATGCGCATCGACTCCAGCTGCCTCGATGCCTTGCGCGACGAACGCGGGCTGATCTTCGTCGCCAATCATCCGACCATGCTCGATGCCTTGCTGCTGGTGGCAAGACTGCCGCGCAGCGCCTGCATCATGAAGGCCGACCTGATGCGCAACATCTTTCTCGGCGCGGGCGCGAGGTTGGCGCGCTACATCCGCAACGACTCGGCCCGAACGATGGTGCGGCTCGCGGTCGAAGACCTCAGGAACGGTGGCCAGTTGGTGATTTTTCCCGAGGGCACGCGGACCGTGACGCAGCCTCTGAACGCCTTCAGGCCCGGCGTGACGCTGATCGCCAAGCTGGCGCAGGCACCGATCCAGACCGTCTTCATCGACACCGATTCGCCCTATCTGGCCAAGGGCTGGCCGCTGTGGCGCGTGCCGCCCTTGCCCATCGTTTTCACGCTGCGATTGGGCCAACGCTTCGCGCCTTCGCACGACAGCGACGCGCTGCTGCAGCAGATCGAACAATATTTCCGCCAATCCATGGAACAGCGCACTCCGCAGGCGCAGCCCGAATGCCAGACGTCTCGCGTACCCACCTTGTCCTGATCCCCAGCTACAACACGGGCGAACGCCTGTTCTCGACGGTCAAAGCGGCACGCGCTCAATGGAACCCCGTGTGGGTGGTGATCGACGGCAGCACCGACGGCACCGGTGAACGGATCCAGCAGATGGCGGCTTCGGATCCAGGGTTGCGCGTGTGGGTGCTGGAGCCAAACCAGGGCAAGGGTGCGGCGGTGCTGCACGGGCTTTGCGCTGCGCAAGCGGCGGGCTTTACGCATGCACTGACGATGGATTCCGATGGGCAGCATCCGGCGGACCTCATCCCGTCATTCATGAAGGCATCGCAGGCGCGTCCCGAGACGATGGTGCTCGGCCGGCCGGTCTTCGATGCCAGTGCCCCACTGCTACGGGTGCGCGGCCGGCGGGTGTCGAACAGTTGGACCCAGCTTGAGACGCTGTTCGCGGGCGTCGGTGATTCGCTTTACGGATTTCGCGTCTATCCGGTGGCGGATCTGATCGCGACGATGACGCGACAACCGTGGATGCGTCGCTTCGACTTCGACACCGAGGCTGTGGTTCGGCTGGCGTGGCGCGGCATCAAGCCCGTCAACATCGATGCGCCGGTGAAGTACCTGAGCGCTGAAGAAGGCGGCGTTTCGCACTTTCACTATGTGCGGGACAACCTGCTACTCACGTGGATGCATGCTCGGCTGATGGTGGAGTTTGTGCTGCGGCTGCCTGGGTTGCTGATTCGCAAGTTGCGGCGAGCTCCGCCGTTTCAGGTGTGAGTTTGGTCAGCGCCACCGGGCTTACGCAGTAGGACATCCGTCGCCAACTAAAGTCAGGGTCAGTTCCACGTCGTGTCGAGCCCGCAACTCTCGTTCGAACTGAATGATTTTCTGCGGCGGCGTAGCCAGGCAAGCCACAATCAGAACTTTGCTCGGCTTGATTCGCACCACTGCATCGACGACGGGCGTGGCGAGTGCAGATTTGACTTCGCCTACTTGATAGGCATCTGGCGTGATGCTGACCTCGCCAGAAGCATGACGCCTCCACCAA
This sequence comes from Variovorax sp. 05N34, assembly GCF_056397405.1. Lineage (NCBI taxonomy): Bacteria > Pseudomonadati > Pseudomonadota > Betaproteobacteria > Burkholderiales > Comamonadaceae > Variovorax > Variovorax sp. 05N34. The sequence continues at coordinate 171,274 of NZ_JBFTNI010000001.1, read as the reverse complement.
CCAGACTCGAATGTGCAACCCGCCAGGCGCGAACGCGTTCTTCGTCGAGGTTCTGGTTGATTGCGCTGCCCAAAGGGGCCCCGCACAAAAAGCCGACGAGTAGCACCAGGAAGCCGCTACTTGAAAGCACGGCGGCAGACACAGTTGCCATTCGTTCAGTCCGTTGATTTACGTCTCCTGAGCTTAAACGAAGGCGCTTTGGACGACGGCGACGAGAGTCCGGACTTGGCCGCGAGCCGCGGTACGAGCCGCTACTGTAGCCATCGAAGATTGGCCCAGAAACTATCGCCGAATCGAGCAGCGCAGATTCCGCAGACGAGGACGACAACACCCACAAGAATGCATGCACCCAGAGCACTGAGCGGCGACAGGCTGACGCATATGCCCAAGCCGACCGCCAGGCCAAACAGAGCTCCGCACGCAAAACGCACCTTCAATTCGAATGCATCAGGCTTCCTCACTGCGAGAGCCGGCCCCGATTCGGTCTTCATGCTCGTCCTGACGTTTGTTTGGAGGACGGCGTCGCCCTCCGGTGTTGGCCGATTGGCGCCGGCCTACCTATCCACCGTCTTGCGCAGGACCGCGTTGCGCTGAACGACGCGAAATCCGCAGCTCTCGTAAAGTCGAGCGGCGTCGTGTGCATTGTCGGCATCCACGCCGAGCACGGATTCGTTCATGCCAGCGTCGCGTTGCGCATGTAGGGCCCTCGCGATTAGCGCGCGCGCCAAGCCGCGTCGGCGCCACGGCGCTCCGACGCTGATGAATTCCGTCTCGCCGCGCCGACGGTTCTGCGTCGTGTTCTGCTCTTCGTTGATAAAGGGCTTCACCTGCCCGGCCACGCGACCGCTTTCCACGTGCCAGGCCACCTGCCACAAGTGCGGCTGAAAAGTCGGCAGCGTCGTCCAGCGCTCGAAGTCGCCTGGCTTGGGCGGTGCGATGCCCCAATGTCCCTGCAAAGCTTCCATGTGGGCGTCGAAAATCGGGCGCAAATGTTCTAAATGCACCGGACGCACCTCGAAGCCTTCGGGCAGGGGGGCGGCGGGTATGTGGTCGAGCGTGGGCCGCTCCATGAGCATGAAATGGCGAGCGGGCACATAACCGGCGCGGCGCAGCATTGCTACGCGGCCGACTTCGCCCTCGGTCACGAAGACGTGATGCACAGACACACCGCCTTGGTCCCTCGCAAACTCGCGCTGTCGCGTTTCCACCCAGCGCAGCAGTTCGGCGCCAATGCCGCGCCGCCGAAAGGCTGGATGGACGAAGCCGACCTGACCCTGGGCCAGCCAGCCGTTTTCGTCGGTCCAGTGCGAGGTGCGCACGTAGCCCACCAACTGGTCGTCGAGTTCGGCCATCACGATGTCGCCCTGCGGGTCGAAGTCAGTGAACCGGGCGTAATCTTGTCGTATGTGTTCCGGAGTGCGAATCCAGCCCATCTTGTCAGCCGCAAATACTGCGTTGGCCACCTCTGCCATCGCAGGAAAATCGCCATCGCCGGCAAAGCATCGCAATCGAAGGCCTGTTGGGATTTTTTTCATCGCAGCAAATGTCCGCTCCTGGGCCGTTTGAAGCCTAGCTTGGCCAACAGCAGCAAGTTGCCACGAAGACACCGCAATCCAAGGTGTTAGCCACCGACTGCCATGGTCCTGTTGACGTGTTCTGACGGCGCCCATCGGGCCCCTCCTGTTGTGACACGGAATTCAGGCGCGCCGACTCAGCGCACTTGCGAAAGCGCCGCACCGTCAACATGAAGCCGAGCGTCATGCCAACACGAAAAATGGCCTGCTTGGCAAACTGAAAGCAGGAGGCGCCGCCCGAGTGCACTCCGTGGGCGCAGCTGAATCCCTTGTACGGCGAGTAGCGCTGATAACCTTCGATTGCCGATACCGCCATGCCTCTCATGTGGTCGCCCTCATCGGTATTGTTCTGGCCGCATTCTGCCTGCCGCCGCCCATGCCTACTTGAAGTCTTTGCCCATCAGCTCCCACACGACACCGGCAAGCCACCCCAGGCCGACGAGCCATGCTCCGACCTGAACGGCATCCGCGCCTGGCGCCAGCCAATGGACAAGCACCGCAGTCGGCAATGCAGCTACTGCGCCAAAGCGAGGACATCAAGCGTTTCAGAGGTGCGTGGTGAGTGTCTGGTTTTGGTGGCGACGTGACCTTTGAGCAGCGCGCTCATGGTGCCATGACCTGCCGAACCACGGCACGGGTACGGTAGCGCTCGAACCACGCAGCCACCTCACAATACTCGTCATCGAGCGGGACGCCTCGTCGGCGTCCGAAGTCCAGAGCTGCGGCGAGCGTGCAGTCAGCAATCGTAGGGCGGTCGCCGGCGATGAAGCGCCGTCCATCGCGCAGCCGGTCGTTTAGGAAGCCCAGCCCAAGCGGCAACATGCTTCTGAAGTGGTCTGCCAGCAGCGGTTCGGGCCGCCGCGCCATCGGCGAGTTCGTCGCATGGACAAGCCTGCCGAGGGGCAGCAGCACGCGCAGTTCGGCGACGCGGTCCAGCTCGCGCACTCGCGCCCGCTCCAGGGTTGTGCTGCCGAACATCGAAGGGTCGGGAAAGCATTCCTCAAGATATTCGATGATGGCCAGCGATTCGCTGAGAAACACGCCATCCTCGACTTCCAGAACCGGAATCCTGCCTATCGGGTTCCGCGCTAGGTGCGGCTCCTGACGCTGCTCCCCGGCCTGAAGATTGACGACGACATCGGTGACCTGGAGAACTGGCTGAACCGCATTCTTCTCGGCCACGTAGAGACGAACACGCGTGGGGCTGGGGGCACCTGGACAAATGAAAAGGTTCATATTGGAGGCATCGCCTGAAGGACCGCTCCTGCGCGAGCCGCAGTACAAGCCTACCGGAGCCAACGAAGATTCGCCCAGAAGTTGTCGCCGAACCGAGCGGCGCAGATTCCACAGGCGAGGACGGCAGCCCCCACAAGAATGCATGTGGCCAGAGCACTAAGCGGCGACAGATTGACGCATAGGCCCAGGCCAACTGCCAGCCCGAGCAGAGCTCCGCACGCAAAGCGCACCTTCATCTCGAATGCATCGGGCTTCCTGCCCGCGAGAGCCGGTCCTGATTCGGTCTTCATACTCGTCCTGGAGGTCTGTATGGAGGACGGCGTCGACCGTCCGGTGTTGGCCTGCATCCTGCCACATGGTTGTCGGCGCCGGGGTGCCCGAAGCCCGGCTCAAATTTTCTACAAATCTGCCGATATCAAACAACTTCAGGCCGAACAAAAGCTCGCGACCGGAATTTCAGAGTACTACAAGGAGAGAGCACATGCTGATTTGGAGAGGGTATGGAATCATGGTTGCGATATTCGCGGTCCTCGGCCTGCTTGCCAGCAAGATTGGCGCGGAGCGCTTGTTTGGAGTCCCGATTCCGGTCGACAAAAAGCAATGGTCTGAACTGATAGGTTTGTGCTTTGCCGCAGCTCTGGTTTACGGACTGCATCTCCTCCTGCAAAGGTCATCCGAGCCGCGCGCCGTGATTGACAAGAAGACCGGGACGGAGATGGTCCTGGTGACCAAACACGACCTCTTCTTCATTCCAGTGAGGTATTGGCCATTCATTTTGGTCGCGCTCGGCTTGATGTCCTTCTTTCAGAAGTAGTCATCGCCTCCGGATGGGTCGTTCGCTTTTTGCCCGCATCAGCTCGCACGGCGTGACGCAGGTGCGACTCGCGAGTTCGGAAATGCCGATGACGAACGCCCCCGTCGAACAGCCACGGAGCCCGCGCCGCCTACCGGGCGGCCCCCCAAAAGAGCCGAAGCACTAAATCATCCCACCATTGATCGAGATCACCTGCCCAGTGATGTAAGCAGCGTCGTCACTCGCAAGAAACCCCGCCAGCGCCGCCACTTCTTCCGGCCTACCCGCGCGTTTAACAGGCACCATCTGATTGATCGTCGCCGCATCGAAAACCCCATCAGCCATTGGCGACGCAATGATCCCCGGCGCAATCGCGTTCACCGTCACGCCCCGCGCAGCAACTTCCAGCGACAACGCCTTGGTCGCACTGTTGAGTGCACCCTTGGCCGCTGCATAGTTGACCTGCCCTCGATTGCCCGTCAAAGACGCCACCGAAGAGATGTTCAGGATGCGCCCCCACCGCGTGCGCAGCATCGGCAACAACAGAGGCTGTGTCACGCGGAAAAATCCGTTGAGCGATACGTCGATCACCTTGTGCCACTGCTCAGGCCGCATGCCCGGCAGAACCGCGTCGTCGTGGACACCGGCATTGTTCACGATCACCTGCACCGGTCCGCTCTCGAGCATGCGTTCGCATGCGGCGCGCGAAGCCTCGTCGCTACGCAGATCGAACATCACGCATTCGGCTTTGCCACCGGCCTCCATGATGGCCGCAGCCAGTTGCTCGACCGCCTCGGGCCGCGAGTTCGCGTGAAGCAACACTGTGGCCCCGTCGCGGGAGAGACGTTGAGCAATGGCCGCGCCAAGCGCGCCGCTTGCGCCAGTGATCAGCGCGCGTTTTCCTGTGAGACTCATGATGTGGTTTCCATGGCGAGCGGTGTATTGAGCACGACGACTGCCCGCCCCTCTGCAAGCGAACGTGCAGCGTCGTCTTTCACCGCGAATTCGTAAAGTATCTGGCTACCATCGCCTGAGATTCGCTGGGCATGCACGTGCAACGCCCCGGCAACATCGTCGATGCGCTCGACAGCCAGCCGGACATTGCGCGCACTCGCCAGAAACCCGGCCGATGGCTCGCTCCCCTCCACTGCCAACAGGCCCCCATGCAAAGCCATCGCCTGGGCGGCGTACTCGATGAGCGTCGGCGACAACAGCCCACTCGCGGTGCGAAGCGGATTGTCAGCGCGCGTGTGGGTCGTCGTCGTGCAGTGGATGGCGTTCGCGTCCCATGATTCCAGCCGCTCCAGCAGGCACATCGTGCCGCTATGCGGAATCCGCCGGGCAATGCCCGCCTGGTCGAGTGTTTGAGGTGCGGTCATTCAGATTTCCTTCAGATCGGCCACGAGCAGAACATTGGCAAAGGGCGTTCCCTGGCTCATCGGAATGCTCTGCACGGAAAATCCCAATCGCTCCAGCAGCGCCATCCAATCGTTGAGCGTGCGGCCCCAGGTGGGCGACACGCGATGTCCTCGAATGCGAGTCACCGTCCGGTCAACCCATTGGCTGATCGCGAAACCGCGTCTGCTGGCCGCATCGCCGACGCGCAAGAGCAGCCGCCCGCCCGGCTGCAATGCATTGCGTACCCGATGCAGGACGCCCTCTTGCGCTTCAAGGTTGACGTAATGCAGCACATCGAGGATGACCACCAGGTCACTCGGCGGCAAGCTGGCCTTGCACATGTCGGCGCACAGGAAGCGGGGCGTCGGCTGCAGATGCCCCACCGATGCTTCGGCGCGAGCCACATCCTTGGGCATCAACTCGATGCCCGTATAGCTGGCGGCTTTCGGCGCGACAGGCCACGATGCGGGCCATTTTCCGGCCTCCGTTTGCATGGCGCTCATCGCCGACAGCAGACTCGCGAACAGACCCTGGCCGCACCCGATGTCCACCACGCGACCATGCGCTTCGCCGATCAAGCCCCTTTCGATGAGCCCTCTGAAGACCGGATCGCGGCCCAGCTTGCCGCGCGCGAAATGCCAGGCGAAGTTCCCTGCCCTCCTGTACGGATCGGTCGCACGCTCGTGCAATCGATGCCACGCGGCGTCGGTAGAAGCCCGTTCGCTCATACCGACATGCCTTTCGGCAAGGTTACTGCGCGCAAGCCGTCCGTCCGGATGCGCGCCAGAAGCTGCGGCAACACCTCCAGCACGACGGCTCGCCCGGCGGCCGTACGCGCTGCATTCCCGTCGTGCAACAGCAGGATGTCGCCAGCCTTCAGGTTCTTCGTCAGCCGCGCAAGCACCGTCGCCGCGTCGCCCTCGCGCGTGTCGTAGCCGCGCCGCGTCCAGCTGACCAACGACAGGCCCATGCCATGCAGCACCGGCGCCAGGAAGGCATTGCGCAATCCCGCAGGCGCACGAAAACACGTTGGACGTTCCCCGGTGGCATCTTCCAGCACCTGCTGCGCGCGCGAGATCTCGGCCGTGAAGCCGCGCGGGCCGAGCAATGAAAAGTTGTGCCGATGCTGTGCCGTGTGGTTCTGGATGCTGTGCCCGCGTGCGACGATCTCGCGCGCCAGCGCCGGATGTTCGAGCACACGTTCGGCGATGCAGAAGAACGTGGCGCGCTGCGCATGCGCATCGAGCAGCTCGAGCACCTGCGGCGTGACCTCAGGATCGGGCCCATCGTCAATGGTGATGGCAACCTCCCGCCGATCGGCGGCCGCCTGCGGCAAGCGCGTGATGTTCGGGCCCAGCAGACTGCTGCGCGGCGACAGGCCGGCCGCCGTGATCACCGCATGATTCAGCACAATCGCGGCGATCGCCCAAGGCGCCGCACCCGGGACCAACCAGGCTGCACCCAAGGCGGCGACATGCCAGCCAACACTGGCGCGAATGATCGGCGGCCAGGACCACGATCCGGGGACTGATGAGGAAAGAACTTGCGACATGAAAATCTGGAGCCTGAAGATGCTGAACCGGCGCCGCGCGGATTTTCCCATCAGCGGGGCGCCGGGCCATCCGCCACTTTGGCGCGCGCGAACGCCGCGGACAACAACAGGGCGAGGAACGCGCCGGGCGCAACCACCCGGCCGATGGAAGACAGTGCCGGAATGTTCGAGATGGCGATCAATCCGAACGAAATGACCGTCGTGAGATTGGCGAGCATCAGCGAAGCCAGCGTGTCGGCGTCGGCCCGGCCGGTCTCGCGCAGCTGATCGAAGAAAAGCGCGTAGTTCGAACCCACCGCCACGATCAACAACAGCCCTACCAGGTGCAGGATTCCCAGCGGCACCTGGAGCGCCGCCATCCCGCCGAGCGTGAGCACCACCGCGACCACCAACGGCTGGCACACGGCCAGCAAGCGACGGCCCGAGCGCAGATAGGCTGCCAGGAGCACGACCACTGCCAGCGCGCCGAGCATGACCTGCACGAACGCTTCATGCAGATAGCGCTTGTACAGGCTCGAAAGCTCATCGCCCACATTCACCACCTGTACATCTGGCAGCCCGTCGAGCGCGTGTGCCAGGCGAGCGGTGTCGAAACTCGCGCCCGGATGCAGTGCGATGAGGGTCGACCACCCGTCGCCAGCCTGGCGTTGGAACATCAACGCGTTGACCACGGCATCGAGCGGGCCGCCCTCCAAGTCGGTTCGCTGGATGATCGGCTGGGCCCTGGCCGCCTGAACGTCGGAGATGAAAGGCTCCAAACGCGATGCCGACAACGGCAGGCCGCGCGTCGCTTCGACCAGGCGCGCGCGCAAGGTTTCTGCATCCGGAAGGCTCGCTTTGCGCGCCTGTTGCGCTGCTTCGCTCGGCAACAGCCGCGTGACGGATTCATAACCGGCCAAGTCGCCCTTGTCCACCAGCGCTTCGAGACGCTCGCCAGCGGTCTCGGCGCTTCGCAGGGTCGCCTGGATGTCCGCGCCATGGATCACGATCAGCGTGCCGCCGTCGCTGGCGCCAATGTCACCTCGCAGTTCGGCATCGAGTTCCTGCGCTGCCTTGGGAACCGGGCTCATCGCGCCGAGATCGGCTCGCCAAAGATGGCCGCCCTGCCACACCACCAACGCCAGCGCGGCCACGCCGAGCCCGATGAAGGCATAACGCAGCCGCGGGAGTCCGAGCACGAGCATGCCCGCGACCTTTGCCATCTGACCTCGCATGCCCATGCCGGTCGCACCGTCCGGAGCGAGCACCGGCAGCACATGGCGCGCCACGAGCGCCGCCGCGATCAGCCCCGCGAGCGAAAACACGCCCAGTTGCGCCAAGCCCGGAAAACCTGAGAAGACAAGCGCCGCGAACCCGCAGACGGACGTCAACAAACCCAGCCGGACCGTGGGCCAGTGGATGTCGCGCCAACGCTCCCAGCCCATGCCAGGCACGGCCGCGCCGCGCGCCTGGATGAGGTAGTAGATCGCGTAGTCGACCGTCTCGCCGATCAACGTGCTTCCAAAGCCCATCGTGAGGCCGTGCACTTCGCCGAACACCACGCTGACCGCTGCCGTGCCTGCTACCACGCCAGTGGCGACCGGAAGCAGCGCGACGACCAGCGCCCGCGGCGAGGCGAAGGCCAGCAGCAACAAGGCGCCCATCACGATGCCGCCGACGACGGCGAGGTGAATCGCTTCCGACTTGATCTGGTCGCGGCTTTGCACCGAAAAAACCGGCGCGCCGGTCATTTGCAATTGCGGCTTGGCACCTGCGATTCCCTGCGTCGCGGCATCGAATTCGCTCTGCACTTGCTCGATCGCTTTCGAGACGGCATCGAGGTCACTGCCCGCCGCATGCGTCGTCGCCAGGATGAGCGCGCGGGGTGCGGTCCGCGACACCCACACGCCCTCCTCGCTGCGCGGCGAGGTCGCCGGAATCAGGTTCTCGGCGATGCGCTGCGTCTCACCCGTCGGGTCGCGCTCCAGCAGTGGCTTGAGCGCGTTGCCTGCAGGTGTTCCAAGCATCGACAACGAGTCGACGATTGCATCGTGCAAGCCTTTGCCGGTGAACCGCTCCGGCGTCACATCGCTGGCGAGCAGATAGCGATGATCGAAGATCCATGTGCCGGACTCTTTCCAGTCGCTGGTGTCGCCGTTCTGCACCTGGTCGAAAAGACGGCTCTTGCGCATCGCCGATGCCACCGCACGCGAAACATCTGCGCGTTGCGCTGCGTCCTTACCGCCTTGGATGCCGATGAAGATTGTTCGGGACGCGATGCCGCTCCGCAACTGCTCGATCAGCACACGCTGGCGCGCATCGGGATTTGCCGGCAGGAATGCCGAGAGGTCCGCCGAGAAATGAGTCCTCGCAATCCACGCCAGTCCCGCCAGCATCAACACCAGCCAGATCGACAACACCAGCGCGCCATGGCGCCGGCGGGAGGCCGCAATGGTTCGGGTCACGGCGCCGACCGCGCCGGCGTCCGGGCGGCACCGCCAGCGCCGCGTCGGGGCGTGATCGTCATCACGGAACGATCGCCGCCGATGAACTCCATCTCGACCCCGAGCACCTCGCCGCCGCGGCCAGTCAGGCGCATCGAGCGCACCTGGGCCGCCAGGCGTTCGTCGACGGGTTTCAGCTCCAGCGCCCAGCTATTGCTGGAGCCGGTGAGCGTGCTGCGGAAATAGCGCTCCAGGTTCTGCGCATTGCCGGTCAGGGTCCCACGCATGGCTTCGACCATGCCGAGCAGTTCGGGCATGCTGTCGAGCGTCATCGTGCGGGTGCGCCCGCCACGCGACAGGGTCAGCGTATTGGCTTCCACCGACATCGATTCGGGTCGCGGCGTGAGCGTGCGACGCACCAAGCGATCGGGTGCCGTGAAGCTCAGTTCGCCGCTCGCGCTCAATGGCCCGTCGAGGCCACGCACAAAGCGCTGCTCGGTGAAGGTCGCCTCGCCGCTCTTTTGCTGCGCAAGCAAGCCCATCAACTCCGGCAGATCGAAAGCCCACGCCGTGGAGGCCGAAAGGGCGAGCACCGCCAGCAGCGCCCTGCACCAGCGGTCAATCCGAATCTTCGAGCCAGAAATCATGAAAATTGAACCAATTGTGCGGATACGCGCGGCACAGCGCTTCGAGTCGCGCGACGTAGCTTTCAAGCGCGGACCGGATGCGCCGCTCCCGCTCGGCCGGATCCCTGACGTGTTCGCTGAAATCGGCCAGCGGCTCGAACAGCACATCGTAGCGGGCGCCGCCCACATACAAGCCTGCCATGAAAAACACTTTGCGCCGCAACAGGGCCGCGAGCCGGAATGGGCCGTCGTTGAAAAGCGCCGGCTGGCCCAGAAACGGAAGCTCGATGCTGCTGCCGCGCTGTTGACCTGCTTCTTCGGGCCCAGCCAGCGTCCGGTCGGCCAGCAAGCCGGCCAAGCCGCCCGAATCGAGCCAGTCGCGTAGCTCGAGCATGGCGTGCGGCCGGCCCAGGCCGATGATGTGCGGCCGCAACTCGGGCAGACTGATCGCCTCCAGCATGGCGTTGATCTGTTGGGCGTTCTCCTGGTACATCAGCATGGCGAGCCGAAGACCGGCCGGCGCGCCGCTGTACTGCTTGGTTGCGCCCAGCGCCTCGAAGCTGCCGACATGCGCGCCCAGCATGAAGGCGCCCCGCCCCGCGTACACCTCCGCCTCGACCGGCTGCTGACCGGTGACCCGGATGTCGAACAGATCCATGCGGCCGCGCAGGAAGTAGAGGCGATCGAGCACCGTTGAAGCAAAAGAATGCAAGAGCCGATAGCCGTCGCTCCACGTCGCGCTCGGCCCGATGGCGCGAAACAGGTAGCGTTTGATATGACGGCGCGGCGTCGGCGAAAACAGCAGGAAGTACAGCGAGATGGGATGCAGGATGAGCCGCGTCAACCGACGACCGCATTTGATGGCGATCCAGCAAATGACGCGCAGCGCGAGCATGTTGCTGCGCTCAGGCGCACGCAGCCATTCGGCCTGGCGCAATTTGGCATCGCCGCTCTCTGGCGGCGAACCACTCATGACGCGGCGCCGACGCCGGGAATCCAGCGCCCGCTGGCGGCGACGACCCTGCCGCAGCGCACTTCGAAACGGAGTCCGCGCGAAGCCCCGGTTTCGGGTGTCAGATCTATGAGCAGCGTGCTGCCCGGACGCACCGGCGCGAGAAACTTGGCCGCCGCCAATGTGGGCTGCGCGCCAAGGCGTGCCGCCAGCGCCGGAACGCTGCGAACCGCCTCCAGGACCTCCGACACGAGCAGCGCGCCCGGCAAAAGCGGCTGCCCGGGAAAATGGCCCGCGAACGCCGGATGATCCTCAGGCACTTCGCGGGTCAACTGCACGGGCGTGTCGTCGGAAGCCAGATGCGCCAGCGCAAACTCGCGCAACGATCGCGCCGTGAGCTTGCCCGTTCCCTCGCGCGGAAACGCGGCCACATGCACAACGCGCCGCGGCACGAACACCGCTTCGATGCGTTCGCGCAGCGCGGAAATGATGGCCTTTGCATCGAGCGTGGGCGCGACGACGAAGGCCACCGGGCGCACCACACCATCCACCACGTCATCAGGCAGCCAGAAGGCGCCGTCGACCACGCCAGGAATGCTGTTGAGATGGTGATTGAGGTAGCCCAGCGAACTGCGCCGCCCTGCAACGTGGATCAAGTCATTGGCACGGCCCAGCAGGCGGAAACTGCGGTCGTCGACCAGTTCGAGGATGTCGGCCATGGGGGTAGGCTCGGCGATGTAGTCGCCCGAGACAATGAAGCGCTCGGTTCCGCTGTCGTCGTGTTCAACATGGACGCGAACCTCGCCGAACGTTTCCCAGACTTCGCTTTGCGTGGGCCTGCGGGTGGCAACCTGGCCCGATTCGGTGCTGCCGTAAATCTCGATCAGGGCGCCGCCCATTGCCTGCTCTGCCTGCGCCGCGAGTTGCGGCGAAAGCGGCGCGGTCGCCGAAAGGATCAAATCCACCTTCGGCAAGCTGATGCCTGATAGCAGCAGTGTCTTCAGATGAAACGGTGTGGTCACCAACGCCCGCGGTTGCGGAACGGACGCAAGGGCCTCGGCCACATCCGCCGGAAAGAACGGCCGGCCGCTATCGAAAGCCGCGCCGCCCAGCAACGCCAGCAACGCCGAGGATTCGAGTCCATAGCTGTGCTGCACCGGAACCGTGGCAACCAACGTGAGTCCGGAAAGCGACGGGCGCCCAAGCAGGCTGGAGAGGCGCTTCACTGCCGCATCCACACATTGGACCAAAGCTCCCCAACTCTTGACGTGGGGCTTGGGAGCGCCGGTGGAACCGGAGGTCAGCAGACTCACCGCATGCATTCCCCGATCGAAAGCGGGCACTGTCGTCTCCGTGTGGGTCGACGGTGTCGCGGCGGGTCGATGCTCGAAGAGGACGCGCGGCAGCCCGGGCGTTTCGACGTCCGCGCTGTCGGCGACGGCGAAAGCCGGATCGCCCACCTCATGCAGTCGCGCCAAGGTATCGGCGCGCGCATCGGGCGGCAAGAAACTGGTCTCGCCGCGAACGAGCGCGGCAGCAAGGCTCACCGCAAAGGCATAGCGATCGACGCAAAGATTGACGACCGGGCCGCCGTCGCGCAGTTCGGGTGCGAAGCGTGCGACGTCCGAGATGAACTCGCGCGCGCTCACGGGCACACCGGCGCGCCATGCAATGGGCTGGTCGAGATCGCGCTCTGCGATCAGCGGCAAAAAGAAGGAAGAACTCACCGTCAGGTCCGGTTCATCGTCGAGCGGTGCGATTGACCGGCGCGCCATAGACGGCGCGAACGGCGTCGACCAGACGCGTACGCTCGAATTCAGGATGCAGTCGATATCGCAACAGGTACTCACCCAGGAAAAGCATTCCGACGAACAACGGCGTCAGAAGGTTGGCGAGCACGGACCATGCGGCGAAAGAGAAGCTTGCATACACCGCGATCGAAGCCACGACCATCGCCGCAAAGTAGATTGCCCAGACCCGCGTGACCTGCGCCGTGTACTTGACCATGGCCGGCGAAAGAGGATGCACGCGTTCGGCAAACTGGCCGATGAGCGAAAGCCGGCCTGCACGAAGCGATCCGCCGAACCAACCGCACAGCAAGGCATTGATGCCGACATGCTGGAGTACGTAGAGCCGGTTGGTGTCGCCCGCCTCGCCCATCATGACGAGTGCAAACAGCGCCACGCCGAGCAGGCCGGTCACCGCGAGCCCGCCCTTGCCGAAGCGGCTGGCGGCCAGACCGAGCGCGGTCAGCCACAGCGGCCCGAGCAGCACCACGACTGCCCATGGCTGCGCCGCGTGATAGAGCATCATCCAGTGGGAGATGCAGGCATAGGCCACCCCCGCGATCAGCAGGAGCGCCATGCGCCATCGGGACATGGATCAGGAAGCGCCGCGATTCTGCGCGACGTGCGTGGCCAGGCTGCGCAGCGACTCGAAAATCTGCTGGTTCCGCTCGTCGTCGGAGCGCAGCTGGAATCCGTACTTGCGGGACACTTCGAGCGCGACTTCGAGGATGTCGATCGAATCGAGCCCGAGACCTTCGCCATAGAGCGGCGCCGTCGGCGCGATGTCGGAAGGTGCGACTTCGAGGTTGAGCGATTCCACCAGGAGGACGGCCAATTCATTCTCGAGAGGTGACTGTTCGGAAGCGTCGCCAGCGGCGGGAACGGGGGAATGGGCAGTCGATGACAAGAGAAACTCCGGGTACTTTTGGGAACTATCACATGGGCGGCAGATTATAGGAGTCCGGCTTCGCTAGACTGGCCGCCTGCCAACGACCGGACTCCCCCTATGGCCGACCCTCTTTTGATTGCCCGCCACGACGCCACCGAATGCAGCCTGCTGCCGGGGCTCACGAATCGACATGGCCTGATCACAGGCGCGACGGGGACCGGCAAGACCGTCACCCTGCAAACCATTGCCGAAAAGCTCTCCGGCATCGGCGTGCCGGTCTTCATGGCCGACGTGAAGGGCGACCTCACGGGCGTCAGTCAGAAAGGCGCCATTGGCAGCAAGATGGCCGCGTCGCTGAAGGAGCGCGGCATCGATGCGCCGACTCCCCTCGCCTGCCCCGTCACTCTCTGGGACGTTTTCGGTGAACAGGGGCATCCCGTGCGCGCCACCGTGTCGGACATGGGGCCGCTGTTGCTCGGCCGCATGCTCGACCTCAACGACACGCAATCGGGCGTACTGAACCTCGTGTTCAAGATCGCGGACGACAACGGACTGCTGCTGCTCGACCTGAAAGACTTGCGCGCAATGCTGCAGCACGTCGGCGAAAACGCCAGCCAATTCACCACGCAGTACGGCAACATCAGCGCCGCGAGCGTCGGCGCCATCCAGCGCGGCCTGCTGCAGATCGAAACCCAGGGCGGCGACAAGTTCTTCGGCGAGCCGATGCTCAACATTGCGGACTTCATGCAGACCGAAGGCGGCAAGGGCGTGGTCAACATCCTCGCTGCCGACAAGCTGATGAATTCGCCACGGCTGTACGCAACCTTTCTGCTGTGGTTGCTGTCGGAACTCTTCGAGCATCTTCCCGAAATCGGCGACCCCGACCAGCCCAAGCTGGTGTTCTTCTTCGACGAAGCCCACCTGCTCTTCAACGAAGCGCCCAAGGCGCTCATCGAACGCATCGAACTCGTGGTGCGACTGGTGCGGTCCAAAGGGGTGGGCGTGTTCTTCGTCACGCAGAACCCGCTGGACATTCCCGATTCCGTGCTCGCGCAGTTGGGCAATCGCGTGCAACACGCGTTGAGAGCATTCACGCCGCGCGACCAGAAGGCCGTCAAGGCAACGGCGACGACCATGCGGCAGAAGCCAGGACTGGACATCGAGAAGGCGATCACCGAACTGGCCGTTGGCGAAGCCTTGGTGAGCTTTCTGGACGAGAAGGGGCGTCCGTCGGTCACGGAGCGCGTGTTCGTGCTGCCTCCTGGCAGCCAGATCGGGCCCATCACGGCCGAGCAACGGCAGGCGCTGATCGCGAATTCGCTCGTGGCGGGTGTGTACGAGAAGACGGTGGATCGCGAATCGGCCTACGAAAAGCTCAAGGGCCGAGCGGAATCCGCGCCTGACGGAGCCAGCATTGCAGGCAAGGCGGGTGCCGCGGGGACGCAAGCATCCGCTGGCGCCGGCGGTGGCGTCATGGGCAGCCTCAACGAGATCCTTTTCGGCACCACCGGGCCGCGCGGCGGCAAGCATGACGGACTGGCGCAGACGATGGCCAAGTCGGCCGTGCGCACGATGGGGACGACCATGGGTCGCGAGATTCTGCGCGGCGTGCTCGGCGGGATCTTCGGGTCAAAGACGCGACGCTGAACCACTGGCCGGGGTGCATCACCAACGCAGCAGCCTCGGCCCCAGAAGTGCCCCGACGATCGCAGGCGAGGCGATCCCGAGCACATACCAAACCGCCAGGAACGGCGCCTCCAGTTCCTGGCAATGCAAGGCATACACGGCCGCGCCCGCCGCGCCGGCCATTGCGCCCGCAGCTGCGCCCGCCAATGCTGGATGGGTCGGCGCCATGCCTTTCAGCGCGGCCATCATCGCCACGAAGACCGGCAGCGAGATGAAGGCGATGTTCATCGTGCAAGTCCGCCAGGTCTGCCCCATGACCAGCGAATGCCGCTGCTCGGCGGGTACCGAAGCCAGGATCATCAACGCCATCGACCAGATGACGAGCACCGGCACCGCGAGCCCCAGCCACGCAAAGTGCACGCGCGCGCCCGGCCGGGCCAGCCGCTGCACGACCACGAAGCCGGCAATCACCATGCAGATCGGGAACGCCAGCCGCACCCAGAACATCGGCAGCGACATGACCTGCATCAGATCGCGCCGGAGCCCGAACACCAGGAGCATGCATGCCAGCGACAGCGACAGGCCCATCCACAGCGCCACCGAGAGCCGGTGCGAAGCCGTGCGAGGCCGCACTGGTGCAGCGCCTGTGGCGAGCATCGCGATGAGATCGTCCGTCTTCACTTCATTTCCTTGATCTTGAGCGCCAACGCCTTCAGTCCGCGATGCACGCCCACCTTGACTGCCGATTCGGACATGCCGGTCAGCTTTGCCGTCTCGGCCACCGAAAGGCCTTGGAGCTTGACGTGGACGATCGGCAGCCGATGCCGGTCCGGCAGCGTTTCGAGCAAGCCGGCGATGTCCCGGCGCGCGTCGGCGGCTTCAGTGGCCGACTCGGCGAAGACCGCCAGTTCGTCGTCCAACGGCTCGTGCAGCGCCTCGCGGCCGGCCTTGGCACGCAGCAGATCGATCATCTTGTAGCGCGCAATCGCATGCACCCAGGCGGTCAGCGGCTGGTCGCTCTGGTAGGTGTGGCGCTGGTTGTGCATGGCAAGAAGGCATTCCTGAACGAGGTCTTCAACTTCATCGGGCCAACCGTAGAGCCGCCTTCCGAGGAACGCGCGCAAATGCAAGCTGAGTTTCTGCAGGAACGCCCGGTAGGCCGCAGCGTCGCCGTCCAGCCCGCGCATCAGCAGGCCGTGCAGTTCCACCTCGGCCTCGCTCTTTGCCGACAAGCCCTCTTTGGTCATTCGTGCTTTCGGTTCAGTCGGTTACAGGCAGCGCGCAAAAAACAATTCCGGCGGATTGTGCCGCGAGCGCCATCAGCCGCCTGGCGAGCCGAGGCTTACGGCGAATGGCGTACGCCCCTGCTTGCCAGTTCTGAAAGCCGTCGATACATTGTGTTTTTTGAGGGCCCGCAATGTCTGTCGACACCGTTCCGACTCCTTCCACTCCGACCGTTTCCCCTGCCTCCCCCGAGCCCTCCTCAGCGCGCAAGCACATCCGGCTGACATCGCACGCCGGCCTCTCGGGTGCGCTGCCCATCCAATGGGGCGCAGCCACCGCAGTCGAGCGGGGCCCCGTCGTCGGCACCACCACCAAGCGCGCGCACCGCAACGTGATCGGCACGCACAGTGGCTCTTACAGCGTCTATCGGGCGCTGGCCGTGGCCGCAGGCGCGCTGTCGCCGCACCACAAGGCCGATCTGACGAACACCTCGCCGACGGACGTGATCGGCCCCTATCCGCAGTGGAGCGAACCGGGCCGGATCGTCTCGCTCGACCCCTGGGGCGCCGTGGTGGCCGACGCCTTCGCGACCGAACTCGCCGCGGGCTACGACATCCGCCCGACCATCGCGATCACCAAGGCGCACGTCATCCTGCCGGAGGTGATCGAGGCCCTGCAGAAGGGCCGCCTCAAGGCCGACGGCAAGTTCCTTACCGCCGGCGGCGCGGCCATGGTGACCAAGGCCGCCGTCGAGCCGGTGTGGTACCTGCCCGAAGTCGCAAAGCGCTTCGGCTGCTCCGAAACCGACCTGCGCCGCACGCTCTTCGAGGAAACGGGCGGCATGTACCCCGAGCTGGTGACGCGCTCCGACCTCGAAGTCTTCCTGCCGCCCATCGGCGGACAGACGCTCTACATCTTCGGCAACCCGCGCGACCTCGCGAACCCGGAGGTCGAACTGACCGCGCGCATCCACGACGAGTGCAACGGCTCGGACGTTTTCGGCTCCGACATCTGCACCTGCCGCCCCTACCTCACGCACGCGATCGAGGAATGCATTCAGGGCGCGCAACGCGGCGGCGTGGGACTGATTGCCTACTCGCGCAAGGAAGGCCGGGCGCTGGGCGAGGTGACCAAGTTCCTGGTCTACAACGCCCGCAAGCGGCAAGTCGGCGGCGACACTGCGGATCAGTATTTCGCGCGCACCGAATGCGTCGCCGGTGTGCAGGACATGCGCTTCCAGGAGCTGATGCCCGACGTATTCCACTGGCTCGGCATTCGCAAGATTCACCGCCTGGTGTCGATGAGCAACATGAAATTCGACGCGATCACCGGCTCGGGCATCGAGATCGGCACGCGCGTCAACATCCCCGACGAACTGATCCCGGCCGACGCGCGCGTGGAGATGGACGCCAAGATGGCGGCCGGCTACTTCACGCCGGGCGTGGTGCCGGACGCCGATGAACTCAAGAAGGCCAAGGGCCGCGGACTCGACCAATGAGCAGAGAAAATTACGGACTGGACCCTGATCGCGCAAGTGCGGACGCCGCCATGCGCACCGTCGACGCCGAAGGCAATGTGGACCCCGAGGCCGAGTTCGAGGACGACACGAGCCGCCCCGCCGGGGCGGTCGCCCATCTGCGCACGACCAAGGCCGTGCGCAGCCGCGCGGCGGCACTGCTTGCCAGGGCTCGCGCGGGCGACTCTCCGTGGTTCCTGATCGGCAACCACAACGTGCTCGAAGACACCGCGCGCACCGTCGCGGAAGTCACGCGCGACCGCTACCCGTGGAGCCCTATCCCTTATCACAGCCGATGGCGGCACTTCGAGGCGGGCGGCGTCGACCGCCTCAAGCTGCTGGACGACTTGCTGCGCGATTGCAACGCCAGCCAGCGCGCGCGGGCGCATATCGATCTGGTGGTGGTGAGCGTTTTGCTCGATGCGGGAGCCGGTCCCGACTGGCATTACATCGAACCAGCCAACGGCCAGCGCTTCACGCGTTCTGAAGGTCTCGCGATTGCCAGCTTTCATGCATTCACGAGTGGCTTGTTCTCGTCGAACCCCGATCACCCTTTGCAGGTCGATGCGGCCGGATTGCGCGCGCTGGTCACCGACCGGCTCGGCGACGCTTTCCAGGTGAATGCCGTCAACCCGCTGGTTGGTCTCGCGGGGCGGGCCACGCTTTTGCGCCGGCTCGGCGAAACGATGAGCGAACAACCCGAGTGGTTCGGCGATGACGGGCGGCCCGGCGGATTGTTCGACGCGCTGGTCGGCCCCTACGGCCCGGCCGCGCCGCCCACGGCCGAAATCTCGGCGCACGAAATCCTGACACTGCTGCTGGATTCGCTGTCGAGCATCTGGCCGTCATCGAACGCGTTGGACAGCATTGCGGCGGATGGCAGCCATGTGATCGGCACAGGCGATCCACGATTCGCACTCGGCGACTGCTGGCGCCACAGCGCGGTGCAAGGGCCGGGTCTGACGAATGGCTGGATGCCGTTCCACAAGCTGTCGCAATGGTTGACCTATTCGCTGCTCGAACCCTTCGAGTGGGCGGGCGTCAAGGTCCGGCATCTCGATCAACTGACCGCGCTGCCCGAATACCGCAACGGCGGCCTGCTGCTCGACAGCGGAATGATCGTTCCGCGCGAGCCCGCCTTTCTCGAGCGCGAATGGAAAGTCAGCGACGAGTTCATCGTCGAATGGCGCGCCTTGACGATCGCCCTGCTCGACGAGCTTGCGCCGCGCGTGTGCAAGGTGCTGGGCCGAAGCGAGCAGGACATGCCGCTCGCACGTGTGCTCGAAGGCGGCACATGGGCCGCTGGCCGCGTACTGGCACAACGCCTGCGCAACGGTGCGCCGCCCCTGCGCATCGAGAGCGACGGCACGGTCTTCTAGTCTGTCTAGACTTCTTCGGTTTTTCTCCTCCATCAACAATACCAATGAGCAACGTCCACCTCCTCGACCATCCTCTCGTCCAGCACAAACTCACGCTGATGCGCCGCAAGGAGGCGAGCACCAACAGCTTCCGCAGGCTTCTCAACGAGATCAGCATGCTGATGGCCTACGAAGTCACGCGCGACATGCCGATGCAGGACGTCGAGGTCGAAACGCCTCTGGAGACGATGCACGCCAAGGTCATCGACGGCAAGAAGGTCGTGCTGGTGTCGATCCTGCGGGCGGGCACAGGCATCCTGGACGGCATGCTGAGCGTCATCCCGGGTGCGCGCGTCGGCCACATCGGGCTCTACCGCGATCCGAAGACGCTGACCGCGGTCGAGTACTACTTCAAGATGCCCGGCGGCATGGAGGAACGCGATGCAATCGTGGTCGACCCGATGCTGGCGACCGGCAATTCGGCGGTCGCCGCGGTGGAACGGCTGAAGGAACTCAACCCGAAGTCCATCAAGTTCGTCTGCCTGCTGACCTGCCCCGAGGGCGTCAAGACCATGCAGGACGCGCATCCGGACGTGCCGATCTATACGGCGGCGGTCGATCGCGAACTCAACAGCCACGGGTACATCCTGCCGGGCCTGGGCGACGCCGGTGACCGTATCTTCGGCACGAAGTAGCGCTCGCCCCCAGGCTGCGCGCACTTCGTGTCGCTTCGCCTACCCCCTGCCGGGGGCAACACCGGCGGCCCGGCGGAGCCGGTTCCGCGGTATTTCGCGAATTGGGTTGTGGGTGGTTTGAGGATGTTTAACTGAGGAGAAGACTTTGAAATCACGCCGGCAGTTGGTTGTTCGTTCGGTCGCGCTTGCCGTTGCTTTGGCGGCGGGGGTGCCGGGGCTCGCGCTTGCACAGGCCAAGCTGAAAGTGGCGGCGGTCTACACCGTGCCGTTCGAACAGCAATGGGTGGGGCGTATCCACAAGGCGCTGAAGGCCGCCGAGGCTCGGGGGGAAATCGAATACACGGCGACGGAGAATGTCGCCAACGCCGACTACGAACGCGTGATGCGGGAGTACGCGACGGCGGGGAATCAGCTGATCCTCGGCGAGGTCTTCGGGGTCGAGGCGGCGGCGCGGAAGGTGGCGAAGGATTTTCCGAAGACGGCCTTTCTGATGGGGTCGTCGCTCAAGCCGCAGGCGCCGAATTTCGCGGTGTTTGACAACTACATCCAGGAGCCGGCCTATCTTTCCGGCATGGTCGCCGGGGGCATGACCAAGACGAACAAGATCGGCATGGTCGGCGGCTTCCCGATTCCGGAGGTCAATCGCCTGATGAACGCCTTCATGGCCGGGGCGAAGGAAGTGAATCCGAAGGTGGAGTTCAGCGTGAGCTTCATCAACAGCTGGTTCGACCCGCCCAAGGCCAAGGAAGCCGCTTTCGCCATGATCGACAAGGGCGCGGACGTGCTGTATGCCGAGCGCTTCGGAGTCAGCGACGCGGCCAAGGAAAAGGGCAAGCTCGCCATCGGCAACGTGATCAACACGCAGGACAAGTACCCCGACACGGTGGTCGCTTCGGCGCTGTGGAATTTCGAGCCTTCGGCCGATCGCGCGATCAAGCTGGTGAAGGAAGGCAAGTTCACCGCCGAGGACTACGGCCAGTATTCGATGATGAAGTACAAGGGCTCGGAGCTGGCGCCGCTCGGCACCTTCGACACCAAGGTGCCGGCCGATATCGTCGCGAAGGTCAAGGCCCGGCAGTCCGACATTCTTGGCGGCAAGTTCACTGTGAAGGTGGACGACAGCCAGCCCAAATCCACGGCAAAGTGAGACGCGCGGGAAGCTGTCGGTGACAGTCCTGTCCCTGCGCGGCATCACCAAGCGCTTCGGTGCGCTGGTGGCCAACGACGGCATTTCGCTCGACCTCCGGGCTGGAGAGGTGCTGGCATTGCTGGGCGAGAACGGCGCGGGCAAGTCGACGTTGATGTCCATCCTTTTCGGGCACTACGTGGCCGATGAAGGGAGCATCGAGGTGTTCGGCCGGCCGCTCGCTCCAGGTAATCCGAAGGTGGCGCTGGCTGCGGGCATCGGCATGGTGCATCAGCATTTCACGCTGGCTGACAACCTCAGCGTGCTCGACAACGTGCTGATGGGCACCGAGCCGCTGTGGCAGCCCTTCTCGCGGCGCAGCGCCGCACGTGCACGGCTGCTGGATGTAGCGCAGCGCTTCGGCCTCGCGGTCCAGCCGGACGCGATGGTGGGCAGTCTGTCGGTCGGCGAGCGGCAGCGGGTCGAGATCGTGAAGGCGCTCTACCGCGATGCGCGCATCCTGATCCTGGACGAGCCGACGGCGGTGCTCACGCCGCAGGAGAGCGAGGCGCTGTTTCATACGCTGGCGCAGATGGTGGCACAGGGGCTGTCGATCATCTTCATCAGCCACAAGCTCGCCGAAGTGTTGCGCGTGTCGCATCGCGTCGCGGTGCTGCGCGGTGGCAAGCGGGTGGCCGAGGCGCGCACCAGCGAGATCACGCAGGCGCAGCTCGCGCTGTGGATGGTCGGGCATGCGATCGAAGGCACGGTGCGACGTCCCGCCCAACGCGTCGGCGATGCTGTCTGCGTGCTCGACCGTGTCGGCACGGCCGGTGACGGACACGATCGCCTGCACGACGTGACGCTCACGCTGCGTGCCGGCGAAATCACTGCCATCGCGGGTGTCTCAGGCAACGGACAGGTGGCACTCGCAGAGCTCCTGAGCGGCACCCGACGAGCGACGGAAGGCACGGTCAAGCTGATGGGGCGCGTCCTGCCCGCCTCCCCTGCGCTGCTGGTGCATCGCGGTGTCGCGCGCATTCCTGAAGACCGGCACGGCATCGGCGTGCTGGGCGACCTGCCGGTGTGGGAAAACGCCGTGTCGGAACGGCTGCGCGGCCGCGCTTTCTCGCGCTGGCTCTGGGTCCGGCGCGCAGCCGCGAAGGCGCACGCACGCAAGGTCGAGAAGGCCTACGACGTGCGAGGCGGCGGACTCGATTCGCCTGCGCGGTCGCTGTCGGGCGGCAACATGCAGAAACTGATCCTGGGTCGTGCGTTGCTGGCGCCCGCCTCGGCCAGTGCGCAGAGCCGGGTCGCGCGACTCATCGTCGCGCACCAGCCCACCTGGGGGCTGGACATCGGCGCGGTCGCGTACGTGCAGCAGCAGTTGATCGCGGCGCGCGATGCCGGCGCTGCGGTGCTCCTGATTTCAGATGATCTCGACGAGGTGCTGACGCTCGGCGACCGCGTTGCGGTCATGCACGGCGGCCAGCTCGTTGAACCCCGCGCGGCATCGGACTGGACGCGCGAGGCGATCGGGCTGGCGATGGCCGGGACGCGGGCATGAGGCTCGAGCGACGCTCGGGAACTTCGCGCACGGCGCTGGTACTCGCACCCTTCGGCGCTGTGGCCTTCACCCTGCTGGTGAGCGCGCTGCTCGTCCTCTGGGCCGGCGCACCCGTCGGCCGTACGTATGCGCTGGTGCTTCAGGGCGGCTTCGGCTCGGTCTTCGCGTGGAGCGAGACACTGACCCGCGCCATTCCGTTGATCCTGACCGGGCTGGCGGCGACCGTGGCTTTCAAGGCGCGGCTTTTCAACATCGGCGCCGAGGGCCAGCTTTACGCGGGCGCGCTTGCCGCCGTCGCCGTGGGCGGCTTGCATGGCGGTACCGGATTCGATCTCCCGATCTGGCTGCTGTTTCCGCTGATGATGCTGGCCGCCGCTGTTGCGGGCGCCCTGCTGCTGCTCGGTCCGGCACTCATGAAGAACAAGCTGGGCGTCGACGAAGTCGTGACGACGCTGCTGATCAACTTCATCGTGGTGCTCGGCGTATCGGCCATGCTGGACGGGCCCATGAAGGACCCTAGCGCGATGGGCTGGCCGCAGAGCGTTTCACTGCAGCCGGATCTGGAGCTCGAAAAGCTGATCGCGCAGACGCGCGTTCATACCGGCCTGCTGTGGGCCGGCGCGCTGGCCGTGCTCGTCTGGGTGCTCTTCAAATACACGGTGATCGGCTTCGACATTCGCGCTGTGGGTGCGAACGCGCGGGCCGCCAAGTTCGCGGGCGTGCCGGTCACGCGCACGGTGGTGCTGGTCGCGCTGCTGTCCGGCGCGCTGGCCGGACTCGCGGGCGCAATCGAGGTGGCCGGCCGCACGAGCTATGTCACGCTCGACATGTCTCCGGGCTACGGCTACAGCGGCATCGTGATCGCGATGCTGGCCGGGCTGCATCCGCTGGGCGTGCTGGCGGCCGCGGTGTTCGTGGCGGGCATGCTGGTCGGTGCCGACACGATGAGCCGTGCGATCGGCGTGCCGACCTACATCGCGGATGTGATCGTTGCGGCGTCGCTGATCGCGGTGCTGGTTGCCACCTTGCTCACCCAATACCGCGTCCGCTGGAAATGAGCGACGTCGCCGATATCCTTTCGAACGCCGCCTTCTGGGTGGCGGTGCTGCGCATCGCCACGCCGCTGATTTTCGGCACGCTGGGCGTGCTGCTGTGCGAGCGCGCCGGGGTGCTGAACCTCGGCATCGAGGGCATCATGGTCGCGGGGGCCTTCGCAGGCTGGCTGGCGGTGTATGCGGGCGCGCCTCTGTGGGTAGGCGTTGGCGTGGCAGCGCTGACGGGCGCCGTATTCGGGCTGTTGCATGCGTTCCTCACCGTGGCGCTGGCCCTGTCGCAGCACGTTTCCGGGCTGGGCATCACGCTGCTGGCGACGGCGTTGAGCTACTACGGCTATCGGGTGAGCTTTCCGAAGGTCAACACGCCGCCCACGGTCACGCCGTTCGCGCCGATGGAATGGCTGCACATCCCGGTGCTTTCGGCGCAGACGCCGCTCACGCTGCTCGCGTTGCTGCTGGTGCCCGTCATTGGGTACATGCTCTATCGCACGCCCATGGGCCTGGCAGTGCGCATGGTCGGCGAGAATCCGCAGGCGGCCGAAGGCCAGGGTGTGTCGGTCGCGGCCACACGCACGGGCGCCATCGTCGCCGGATCGGCGCTGATGGGCGTAGCGGGGTCGTTCCTCACGCTGTCGGCGTTCAATGCGTTCTTCTTCAACATGATCAATGGTCGTGGTTGGATCTGCGTTGCGCTGGTGGTGTTCGCGTCCTGGCGGCCGGGCAAGGCGCTGCTTGGTGCGCTGCTTTTTGCGTTTTTCGATGCGCTTCAATTGCGGCTGCAGCAGTCGGGGGACGCCTTCCTGCCTTATCAGCTATATCTGATGCTTCCCTATCTGCTGTCGATCCTGGCGCTAGTGCTCGTGGCACGCAAGGCGAGTTATCCGCAAGCCCTGATGAAACCCTACCGAAAAGGAGAGCGCTGATGCTCGATCTCCTCATCCAGAACGCTGCCCTCCCTGACGGCCGGGCCGGCATGTCGATTGCCGTGCAGGACGGCCGAATCGCGGAAGTGACCGCTGGACTACAAGCACCCGCTGGCCAGACGATCGATGCAGAAGGCCTGCTCGTCGCGCCGCACTTCATCGACCCGCACTTTCACATGGACGCGACGCTCAGCTACGGCCTGCCGCGCATCAACGAAAGCGGCACGCTGCTCGAAGGCATCGCGCTATGGGGCGAACTCAAGCCGCTGCTGACGGCAGATGCTCTGATCGAGCGCTCCCTTGCCTACTGCGACTGGGCCGTTGCCAAGGGCCTGCTCGCCATTCGCACGCACGTGGACACCAGCGACCCGAGCCTGCTCGCCGTCGACGCGCTGCTCGAAGTCAAGCGACAGGTCGCGCCGTACCTTGATTTGCAATTGGTCGCCTTTCCCCAGGATGGCGTTCTGCGCACGCCCGGTGGCGTCGACAACCTGAAGCGTGCTCTCGACAAGGGGGTCGACGTGGTCGGCGGCATTCCGCACTTCGAACGCACCATGGCCGATGGCGCTGCCAGCGTGAAGCTGCTGTGCGAAATCGCAGCCGAGCGCGGCAATCTCGTCGACATGCATTGCGATGAGTCCGATGATCCGCTGTCGCGCCACATCGAGACGCTCGCATTCGAGGCACAACGGCTCGGGCTGCAAGGGCGGGTGACAGGCTCGCACTGCACCTCGATGCATTCGATGGACAACTACTACGTGAGCAAGCTGCTGCCGCTCATTGCCGAAAGCGGCGTCAGCGTGATCGCGAACCCGCTCATCAACATCACCTTGCAAGGCCGGCACGACACCTATCCAAAGCGCCGCGGCATGACGCGCGTGCCCGAGCTGATGGCCGCCGGCGTGAACGTGGCGTTCGGCCACGACTGCGTGATGGACCCGTGGTACGGCATGGGTTCGGGCGACATGCTCGAAGTGGCACACATGGGCCTGCACGTGGCGCAGATGACAAGCCAACGCGGCATTCGCCAGTGCTTCGACGCCGTCACCGTCAACGCCGCCAAGGTGCTTCATCTCGACGGCTACGGCCTGGAAGCGGGATGCGACGCGAGCTTCGTGCTGCTGCAGGCGCGCGACCCGATCGAGGCCATCCGTCTTCGAGCGACGCGCCTGAAGGTCTATCGCAAGGGCAAATTGCTGGCGGAGACGCCGCCCGCCACAGCGGCGCTGCACCTGCCCGGCCGCCGCCCCGCGACCGCCTGGATGCCCGAGTCGAGAAACCCCGCGGAACCGGCTTAGCCGGGCCGCTGGGGTTTAACTATTCCAGCGCGACGCTGAACCCGACCGTGGTGATGCCGTCGTCGGACCGCGCGAACACCGTCCCGTTGTGCATCACGGCGATGGCCTTCACGATGGACAGGCCGAGGCCGTGGTTCTCACCACTGTTGCGGCGCGAACTGTCGACGCGATAGAACCGGTCGAAAAGCCGCGGCAACTGATCGGGCTCGATCGGCTGGCTCGGGTTCGAGAAACTCACCTGAGCGGAGCGGTCGTGCTGCCCGATCTGCACGACCACCTGGGCGCCGGGACGCGAATGCTGGATTGCGTTTTGCAGCAAGTTCGTCAGTGCACGCCGGAACAGCGACTTCTCGATCGGCGCCACGGCATCGCCTTCGACCTGCACCGTCATGCCCGCCTCGTCGAGCAGCATGTCCAGAAACTCGACGGTCTTGCCCACTTCCTGTGCGATCGACGATTCGACGAGACCTCGCGCACGCACGCCCTGCTCCGCGCGCGCCAGGAAAAGCATGTCGGCCACGATGGCGCGCAGCCGCTCCAGTTCTTCAAGATTCGATTGCAGTACTTCGCGCAACTCGGCAGCATCGCGGTCGCGGGCCAGTGCCACTTGCGTCTGGCCGATCAAGTTCGCCAGTGGCGTGCGCAGCTCGTGCGCGACGTCGTCGCTGAACGTCGCCAGTTGCCGATACGCCGCATCCAGCCGATCCAGCGCGGCATTGAAAGACGCACCGAGCTTGGCCAGTTCGCGTGGAAGCGCCGGCAGTTGCAGGCGCTGGTCGCGGTTGTCGGGACCGATGCGCTGGGCATCCGCGGACAGCCGCTCCACGGGGCCGAGGCCGATTCTTGCGATCCAGTAGCCCAAAGCCGCGGACAAGGCCGTGCCGGCCAACGTGAGAATCACCAGCGCTGTCTCGAAGGTGCGAAGCGTGCGGCTGAACGGGGCGGCGTCGACGCCCGCAATGAAGCGCACAGCCGGCCGGGAGGCCGTCGCCGAAATCGCCATGCCCTGGACACGGAAGCGCTGGAGTTCCCGCGAATCGCCGGTGCGAAGCTGAACGATGTCCTCACCCGCATCTACGGCAGCGACGATTGCATTGAGGTCATCGCCATAGCGGAAAGCCGGGTCTTCGCTCCAGATCCACGAGCGGGTGCGCGGATCGTCAGCGCTCAGGGTGTCCAGCTTTTCGCGAATACGTTCGCCGAGGTTGACGGCCCGGCCGTGCTGAAGCATGTATGACATGTCTTCCAGCCGCGCATCGATCTGCGCCTGCTGATGGCGCGCAAGTTCGCTCGAAAGCACGCGATGCAAAGCGCCTCCCAAGAGGGCGAAGCCAACGAGTGCCGCGCCAGCGAACATCAGCGCCAGCCGCGTGGCGATCGAGTTCTTCATTCCGACTCCGAGCCGCCGCGGTCTTCCAGGACATACCCCATGCCCCGGATGGTATGCAGCAGGTTGCGCTCGAAGGGTGCATCAATCTTGGCGCGAAGGCGCTTGATGGCCACTTCGACCACGTTGGTGTTGCTGTCGAAATTCATGTCCCAGACCAGCTCGGCGATCACCGTCTTCGACAGGATCTCGCCCTGCCGGCGCGCAAGCACCGCGAGCAGCGCGAACTCCTTGGCCGTGAGATCGATGCGCTGGTCCTGCCGGATGGCCTTGCGACTGAGCAGATCGACCCGCAAGTCGCCGACGCGCAGCAACGTCGATTCATGGCTGCGACCGCGCCTCGTCAGCGCCTGGAGCCGCGCCAGGAGTTCGAGAAACGAAAAAGGCTTCACCAGGTAGTCGTCCGCGCCGTCCTGAAGGCCGCGCACCCGATCGGCAACGCCGTCGCGGGCGGTCAGCATGATCACGGGCGTGTTCTTGACGCTGCGCAGCGACTTCAGCACCGAGAACCCGTCCAGCCCCGGCAACATGACGTCGAGCACGATGACGTCGAAGTCGTAGTGCAAGGCCAGGTGCTGGCCGTCGATGCCGTCGAAGGCGAGGTCCACGGCGCAGCCCTGCTCGGTCAGACCCTGGTAGAGGTAGTTGGCCGTCTTGCGCTCGTCTTCGACGATCAGCACTTTCATTCCGCGATGGCTCCTGCGGGTGTGTCTGTGGTGGTGATGGGCTTCTGCTGCTTGCGCGCAACCTTGCGGCGCACATACCAGTGGTGGGCGCGGTCGAGGTAGAGATAGATGACCGGCGTGGTGAAGAGCGTGAGCATCTGCGAGAGTATCAATCCACCCACCATGGCGTAGCCCAGGGGCCGGCGAAGCTCGGAGCCGGAACCATGGCCCAGCATCAACGGAAGGCCGCTCAGGAGCGCACACATGGTCGTCATCATGATCGGCCGGAAGCGAAGCAGGCAGGCCTCGTAGATCGCGTCGCGCGGCGACATACCCCTGTCGCGCTCTGCGTGCAGGGCGAAGTCGACCATCATGATTCCGTTCTTCTTCACGATGCCGATCAACAGAATGATCCCGATCAGCGCAATCACGCTCAGATCGTACCCGCCGATCATGAGGATCAGCAAAGCGCCCACCCCTGCCGACGGCAGCGTCGAAAGAATCGTCAGCGGGTGGATGTAGCTCTCGTAGAGCAGCCCCAGCACGATGTACACCGAGATCAACGCAGCCAGGATGAGATAGGGCTGCGTGCGCAGCGAATCGCCGAAAGCCTGCGCCGTGCCCTGGAAAGTGCCGCTGAGCGTCGGCGGCACGCCCATCTGGGCTTGGGCGGCGTTGATTGCATTCACCGCTTGTCCGAGCGAAGTACCCGGCCTCAGGTTGAACGAGATCGTCACGGCCGGAAACTGGCCCTGGTGGTTGATGGCCAGGTAGCCGGTCTTGCTGGTGTCCAGCTTGACGAAGGTCGACAGCGGAATCTGCTGGCCATTGATCGGCGAGGTCAGGTAGAGGTGATCGAACAGCGCCGGATCGCGCTGGAGCTCGGGCGTGACTTCGAGCACCACGTTGTAGCTGTTGAGCTGCGTGAAATATTGCGCCACCTGCCGCTGCCCGATGGCGTCGTAGATGGTGGCGTCCACCATGGCCGGCGTGATGCCGTAGCTGGATGCGCGCTGGCGGTCGATGGTCACCATCGCAGTGGGTGCGGCGTTCTGCTGGTCGGAGGTCACGTCCGTGAGTTGTGGCAACTGACGCAACCTGGCGAGCAGTTGCGGCGCCCAGACGTTGAGCTCGACGAGATTCGAGTCCTGCAGCGTGTACTGATACTGCGTGCGCGAAAGACGCCCGCCCACGCTGATGTCCTGCCCGGCCTGCATGAACAGCGTGATGCCTTGCACCGGTGCCAGCTTGGGCCGCAATCGCGCGATGATTTCGTCCGCATTGGCGGTCCGGCCTTCGTCCTTCGGCCGCAAGCCGATGAAGAAGTTGCCCGAATTGAAGGTGCTCGCCCCCGCCTGCATGCCGAAGCTGGTCACATAGGGGTCCTGGCGGATGATGTCGGCGAGCTTGAGCATGCGGTCGTGCATTGCCTGAGACGACGAATCCTGCGCGGAGTCGGCCGAGCCGAAGATGAAGCCCGTGTCCTGCTGCGGAAAGAATCCCTTGGGGATCACGATGAAGAGGGCCACCGTAGCCGCCACGGTGACCAGGAAGCTCATCAAGGTGATGAACGGATGGCGCAACACCACGGTCAATCCGCGCTTGTAGCCGTTCAGCATGGCGTCGAAACCGTGCTCGAACCACATGTACATCTTTCCGTGTTTCTCGTTGGCCGTGTGTGGCTTGAGGAAGCGCGCGCACAGCATCGGCGTCAGCGTGAGCGAAATGATGACGGACACTGCAATCGTCAGCGTCACCGTGACGGCGAACTCGCGGAACAACCGTCCCACGATGCCGCCCATCAGCAGCAGCGGGATGAATACCGCCACCAGTGACACCGAAATCGAGATGATGGTGAAGCCGATTTCGCTGGAACCCTTCAGCGCCGCCTCCATGGGCGACATGCCTTCCTCGATGTGTCGGTAGATGTTCTCCAGCATCACGATGGCGTCGTCGACCACGAAGCCGACCGCAATCGTCAGCGCCATGAGCGAGAGGTTGTCCAGGCTGTAGCCCACCACATACATCACCGCCGCCGTGCCCAGCAGCGCAAGCGGCACCGTCAAGCTCGGAATCACCGTGACCGTGAAGTTGCGCAGGAAGACGAAGATGACGGCCACCACCAGCGCAATCGACAGTACGAGCGTGAACTCCACATCTTTCACCGACGCGCGAATGGTCTGCGTGCGATCGATGAGGGTGTTGACGGTCACGCTCGGCGGAATGGCCGCCTTCAGCTTGGGCAGCGCGGCCTGGATGCGGTCGACCGTCTCGATCACATTGGCGCCGGGCTGTTTGGTGACCGCCAACATGATGGCGCGGCCATCGGTCAGGTCGGTGCCTTCGGCCGCGCCCTTGCCGGCATAGCCCCAGGCGGAAACCTTGGTGTTCTCCGGGCCGTCGACCGCAACCCCCACATCACGCACTCGAATGGGCGCGCCGTTGCGCCACGCGAGCACCATGTCGTTCCACGGCGCTGCCTTCAGAAGCTGGTCGTTGGTGTAGACGTTGAAGGCCTGGCGTTCGCCATCGAGCGTGCCGGTCGGCTGGCTCACCGTCGTGCTCGCAATCACGCCGCGCACTTCTTCCAGGCTCAGTCCCACAGCCTTGAGCTTGGCGGGATCGATCTGTACGCGAACCGCAGGCTTTTGTGCGCCGAAGATATTCACCAGCCCCACGCCGGCAATGCGCGAGATCTGCTGTGCCAGCACGTTGTCGGCATAGTCGTCGACCTGGATCAACGGCAGCACCTTGGATTGCACGCCAAGGATCAGCACTGAGGAGTCGGCTGGATTGATCTTCCGAAAGCTCGGCGGGCTCGGCAGGTTCTGCGGCAGCTGGCCCCCGGCCGAGTTGATGGCGGACTGAACGTCCAGCGCAGCGCCGTCGATGTTACGGTCGAGATCGAATTGCAGCGTGACCTGCGTGAGCCCGAGCGAGCTGCTCGATGTCATCTGCGTCAGCCCCGGGATCAACGAGAACTGTCGTTCGAGCGGCTGGGCGACGTTCGCCGCCATGGTCTCCGGACTGGCGCCCGGCAAACGTCCCGTGACCTGAATCGTCGGGAAGTCGACCTGCGGCAGCGGCGCCACGGGCAGCAGCGGCCACGCGACGAGGCCGATCAGCAGCAGCGCCGCGGCGAGCAGCGAGGTGCCGATCGGGCGTTTGATGAAGGCGGCGGAAATGCTCAAGACTGGCCTCCGCCGACAGTCGCGACCTGTGCCTTGCTCTGCTTCTCCACGATGCGCGCGCCCGGCGTCAAACGGTACTGGCCGTCGGTCACGACGCGGTCACCGGCTGCCAAGCCCTTGACGACCACTGCCTTGCCATCGACCGTGTCCGCCACCTCGATCGGCTGCACGCGGACCTTGTCGTCCGGCCCGACCACGTAGGCAAAGAATCCGTCCTGACTGCGCTGCACCACCGCCGATGGGACAGTCAGCGCATCCGATCGCTCGCCGAGCACGACGCGTGCGTCAACCGACTGGCCCGGCCACAGCTTGTGCTCGGCATTGCCGAACTGTGCCTTGA
Source organism: Variovorax sp. 05N34 (assembly GCF_056397405.1). NCBI lineage: Bacteria > Pseudomonadati > Pseudomonadota > Betaproteobacteria > Burkholderiales > Comamonadaceae > Variovorax > Variovorax sp. 05N34. Next base: position 140,073 of record NZ_JBFTNI010000001.1, on the reverse strand, counting down.
GCGAAATCGTGCCCGTCGCGGTGTCGATCTGGTTGTTCAGCAGCACCAGCTTGCCGGTCGCGAGCACCTCGCGTGTGTCGCGGTCGATTGCCTGCACCTGCAGCGGCTGATGCGTGCTATTGAGCGAGCGGTTCACGGCCTGGAAGCTGCTCTCCGGCAACGTGAACTGCACCGCGATCGGGTCGATCTGATTGATGACCAGCAGCCCGTTGGCGTCCGCCGCGTGCACGATGTTGCCGGGATCGACCAGCCGCGCGCCCACGCGCCCACCGATCGGCGCGGTGATGGTGGTGAAGCCGAGTTGCACCTGCGCGAGGTGGATCTGCGCATCGTCGCTCTTGACCGCCGCCTGCAGCTGATTGACCAGCGCACGCTGCGTGTCCAGCGTCTGCTGGGTGGTCGCGTCTTCCTTGATCAGCTCGCCATAGCGTTTCAGGTCGGACCGTGCATTGGCGAGTTGCGCCTCGTCCTTTGCTTTCTGGGCCAGGCTCTGTTCGAGTTGCGCCTGGAAGGTTCGCGGATCGATGCGAACGAGCACCTGGCCGGCCTTGACGTCCTGCCCTTCCTTGAAGTCGACGCTGTCGAGCTGACCGTCCACGCGCGGGCGCACGGTGACTGATGCGACCGTCATGACCGTGCCCACGCCGGTACGCGCGATCGGGATGGTTTCCTGCGCCACGCGGGCCGTCGTCGCAGGCACCGATGGCGGTCCGGCTGTTGGCGCAGGAGCCGGCGCCCAGACCCTGCGCCAGGCGCCGGTGGCGATGACCAAAACGGCGATCAGCGCAATGGCGCCGGCGATCCACCAGCGCTGGCGTTTGCGGGGGGCAGGTGCAGAGGTATCCATGTTGTTCATTTGTCTGTGGCGGCCACCGGGCCGGATGCGCCAGGGCTGGCCCCTGCACTCGCCTGCATCTGGCTCGCGTTCCAGCCGCCCCCGACGGCCTTGATCAGCGAAACACTGGCGGTGAACTGGCGCCCTTGCAGTTGCAGCGCCGTGCGTTCGTTCGACAGCGCGAGCGTTTGCGCGGTGATGACGGAGAGGTAGGGCGTCGTGCCCGCGCGGAACTGCGTCAGCGTCACGCGCTCGGCATTGCGCGCCGAAGTCACCGCACCCTCCTGCACGCCACGCTCCTGCGCCAGGAGGTTGAGCGCGGCCAGGTTGTCTTCGACTTCCTGGAAGCCGCCCAGCACGGTTTGCCGGTACTTCGCAGCGGACGCATCGAAAACGGCGCGCGCCTGCGCCACCTGGGATTCGCGCAACCCGCCATCGAAGATTGGGCCGGCCAGCGCTGCGCCGAGCGCCCACACACGGTCCGGCGTGGCGAGCCAGTTGCCGAGGCCTGCGCCGCTAAAACCGCCGACGGCGCTAAGCGTGAGCGACGGGTAGCGCGCCGCCTGCGCATAGCCGATGCCGGCATTGGCGGAGGCGACGCGGCGCTCGGCGCCGGCAATGTCGGGGCGGCGTTCCAGCAATTCGGAAGGCACGAGCGACGGAACCGGCGGCAGGTGGAGCGCGAGCACGTCCGGAGGAATCGAAAACTGCGATGGCGTCTTGCCCAAGAGCACCGCGATGGCGTGTTCGGCCTGTCGGCGTGCGATCTCGATGTCGATGGCCTGTGCCTGCGTCGACTGCAGCGTCGTATTGGCCAGATCGACATCGGCCCGAGTCACCACGCCCGCGCGGTACTGGCTCCGCGTGATCTGCAACGACTTCTGATATGCCTCGACGGTGCGCGCATACAACTGCTGCTGCGTGTCGGCCACTCGCAGGAGGATGTAGTCGTTGGCGATCTCGGCCTGGATCGCCAGTCGCGCCGCCGCGAGATCGGCATCGCTCGCCTCGGCGTTGTCGCTGGCACCTTCGACTGCGCGGCGCGCGCGACCCCAAAGGTCAGGTTCCCAGCCGGCCTGCAGCGACCACGAGTGGGAATTGCCGAGTGACGGGCCGAGCACCGTCTGATTCTTCTGCCGCTCCACACCCGCCGCGCCGTTGAGCGTCGGGAAAAGCGCCGACTGCGCGTTCTGCACCAGCGCCTGCGCCTGCCGATATTGCGCCTCGGCGGCGTGGATGTCCTGGTTTGCGAGGTTGGCCTCTTCGATCAATGCATCGAGCCGGGTGTCGCCGAAAGCCTTCCACCAAGGCTGGGACGGGTCGACGCTCGAGGGCGTCGCGGACTTCCAGTCGCCACTTTCCTTGAAGGCAGGCGCATCGACGCCTTCGGGCAGGGAAGGCCGCTGGTAGTCGGGCCCGACGGCACAAGCCGTCAGTGACGCGGCCAGGGCCAGACACAGTATTCGCATGCCTTCGACTCTAGGCAGCGGGCGGGGACGCCACCCTGACAAGAAGATGACATTCCTGTCAGTCCCGTCAGTCCTGCCTGGGCGATCGCCATCTCGCGAATGCCCGCGCTGCCCTTCAGCCGGAAGTGACGAGCGGACCCACTGAGCGCCACATGTGGATCTTCGACAGGAATGCGTCGCCCAATGCGACCGCATAAGGTTCGACACCGAAGGATTGGAAGCCGCAGCTCTCGTAGAGTGTCTGCGCCGCAGCATTGCCTTCGGTGACGGTCAGCTGGACGATCCTGACGCCTTCACGCTGTCCGGCTTCTTGGAGGATGGCCTGCACCAGTTGGCGGCCGAACCCGCCCTGCCGTGATGCAGGCGATACATACATCCCGAAAAGATTGGCCTTGTGACGAGCCTTCTCGCGCGCCTCGAACTGCACGCCGGCGGCGCCTACGAGTACTTCACCATCGAACGCGCCGAACACGACCTGAGCCGCCAGCGGTGCAGCATCAAGCCGCGTCTGCCACCAACCCAGCGGAAGCGCCGCGCGCTCGGCCACGCTTGAAGTGAACGCATCGGGATGGCGCTCGTAGCCTTCGAGCATCAAGGCCCGGTACGGTCCGGCGTCTGCGGGCGAAAGGCGGCGAACTGTCATGACGTCCCTCTCAAATGCTTGGCGCGATCGCTTCGGCGTATTCGTACAAGGCGCCGAGTATCTGCTCTGCGCGTTCATCCGCCGTCTCGGCGAGCGTATCGATCTCCGCGAACAGCTCATCGACGTTGCGCGCCCCGCCCTCGCCTTCGAGCAACTTGGCGATGCGATGCGCCTCCCACCGCTCGGCCTCGTCGCTGGTCAGGGTTTCGGGAAAGTTTCGCGCGCGGAAGCGGAAGACGAGTTCCTCAAGCCGCGGGTCGTCGAAGCTGGTGCGCGCCTGCGCAAGCTGGCCCGGCGTAAGGCTTCGCAGTTCGGTCAGGCGGCGACGGTCGCCGTTGCCGACAAATCCTCCGTAGAGATCTTCATCGACGTCCGGCGTGCCCTCCTTCGCGCGTTCATACACCTGCGACCAGATCGCGCTCATGTCGGGCAGCGCTGCAGCGATGGCGGCATTGCGCATGGCGGCTTCCACATCGATGCCCCAGCGCGTCGCCATGGCGGGTGCGAGCGTCCGAAGATTACCGACCACCATCGGCGACTTGTTCAGGTGCACGCCCTTGACAGGAAGCCGGACGACGCCTTCCGGCAGGTCGGCGCTCCGCGTGAAGAGCCGCAGGCGCAGCGTCGCCACATCCAGGTCGCGCAATTCGCTCGGGTCGTGCGCGAGGTCCCACGCGATCAGCTCATTGCGATTGGTCGGATGGCTCGCCAGCGGCCACATGACCGCAAGGCACCCACGTTCGGCCGGGAACATGCCCGAGACGTGCAAAAACGGCCGCGCGGTTTCCTTGGTCGCGGGCAGGCCGAGTTCGGTCGCGACGCGGTCCTTGCGGTGCAAGCCGAGCGCGAAATCGAACAGCTTGGGCTGCCTTTGACGAATCAGGCGCGCGAGAGCGATGGTGGCGCGAACATCCGACAAAGCATCGTGCGCCGCCTCGTGCAGCAGGCCATTGGCGCGTGCGAGGTCTTCGAGCTTGAAGCTCTGGCTGCCGTCTTCCTTCTTCGGCCATTCGATGCCGTCGGGCCGCAGCGCATAGGTCAGGCGCACGACATCGAGCAAGTCCCACCGCCCGCAGTCGTTCTGCCACTCGCGCGCATAGGGATCGATGAGATTGCGCCAGAACAGGAAACGGGTCACTTCGTCGTCGAAGCGAATCGTGTTGTAGCCCACGCCGATGGTGCCCGGCTGCGCAAAGGCTTGCTCGATTCGCGCAGCAAACTCATGCTCGGGGATGCCGCGCTCCAGACACTGCTGTGGAGTGATGCCGGTGATCAGGCAGGCTTCGGGGCTGGGAAGGTAGTCGGGCGCCGGCTTGCAATAGATCATCAGCGGCTCGCCGATTTCATTGAGTTCAGCGTCCGTGCGGATTGCCGCGAACTGCGAAGGTCGATCGCGGCGCGGCACGGCACCGAAGGTCTCGTAGTCGTGCCAAAGAAAAGTGTGAGCGGTCATAGCAAGGGAGAAAACAAACGGGCCGAGGCATCGCCCAGGCGGCGCAGAAAGCTCTGGTGGCGTTGGGCGTGCACTGGGGACGCATTGCCAAGGTCGGTCTCGAACTGCGCGATCAGGGGATTGGCAAGCGTCGGACCATAAATCACGGCGCAGACCTCGAAGTTGAGCCGGAAGCTGCGATTGTCGAAATTGGCGGTGCCGATCATCGCGCAATTGGTGTCCACCACCAGCGTCTTCGAGTGCAGCATTCGCGCCTTGTATTCCCAGACCTGCACACCGGCTGCAATCAGTTCGTCGTAGTACGAACGTGCCGCCGCGCTCACGATCAGCGAATCGCTGCGCCGCGGCACCAGCAGCCGCACGTCGACTCCGCGCAAGGCGGCACTCGTGAGCGCCATCAGGGCGGGTTCGCCGGGGACGAAATACGGCGTGGTGAGCCACGCCCGGTGGACCGATGCATGGATCGCTGCGACGTGAATGCGATGAATGGGCTCCAGCGCGCTGTCGGGCCCGCTGGTGATGATCTGCACCGGGATGTCGCCCGCGCCGTCATGCTGCGAGAGACGCGGCAGCAGGCTGCCGATGTCCTTGTGCATCTCTCGGGGGTTCTCGCCGGTCGCATAGGTCCAGTCTTCGATGAAGGTCGTCTGCAGCCATCGCACGGCGCTCCCTTCGATGCGCAAATGCACGTCGTGATACGCGTCGGCACGGGTGCGGGCGTCTTCTTCATCTGTGATGTTGACGCCGCCGGTAAAGCCTACGCGGCCGTCGCACACGACGATCTTCCGGTGGGTCCGGTAGTTGGTCACCGGACGCAGGCGCCTGCCGATGCGTGTGTCGTGAAAGAGCGCAATGAGAATTCCCGCATCCCGCATCGGCGCCATGAACTTGTGGCCGATGCGCTTGGAGCCCAGCGCGTCCAGCAGCAGCCGCACCGTCACGCCTTCGCGCGCGCGCTCGATCAGCAGATCGCGCAATGCGGTGCCGATGTTGTCCGGCTCGAAGATGTAGTACTCGAGATGCACGTGATCGCGCGCCTGACGGATCGCCTCGAAGATCGCATCGAAGGTGCGAGCCCCGCCCGAGAGCAGCTCGGCCGATGTGGCGCTGGACACCGGCAATCCACAGGCAGCAGTCCCCAGTGCCGCCATCTGCCGCAGCGAAGGCGGCGCACGCTCGGCGGCATCGCGCAACATCACCGTGTCGCCCGGCGCCTGGGCGCTCGCCCGGTTGCGCAGACGCTTCAGCCGCTGCTTCTTCAGCCGTTGAGGCCCTAGAAAGTAATAGACGATGAACCCCACGAACGGCACCAAAGCCAACGAGAGAATCCAGCTCATCGTCGACACCGGCGCCCGCTTCTGCATCACGATCCAGACGGAAAGCACCGCGATGTAGCCGCTCCATGCAAGCGAGAGGCCAGTACGCCATTCCTGGCTAAGCTCGGGAAGAATCAAGGGAAAAAGGGTTCCAAAAAGAAAAAAGGTCGGCAGCCCAATGCTACCGACCTTTATTCATTCACCAGAAGTACGGCGGAACCGGCTTTGCCGGTCCGCTGGTATCGCCTCAGCCAGTTGCTGCTTCTTCGGCTTCCGGCTTTGCCTTGCCTTCTTTTTTCGCCAACGGCTGGATGTCCAGCTGCACTTCTTCCTTGTCGTCGAGGTCGACGGTCAAGCGACCGCCTTCCTGCAGGCGTCCGAACAGCAATTCGTCGGCCAAGGCGCGACGGATCGTGTCCTGGATCAGGCGTTGCATCGGGCGCGCGCCCATCAGCGGATCGAAGCCCTTCTTTGCGAGATGCTTGCGCAGCCCATCGGTGAACGTGACGTCGACCTTCTTCTCGGCGAGTTGCGTCTCCAGCTGCAGCAGGAACTTGTCCACCACGCGCAGGATGATCTGCTCGTCGAGCGCCTTGAAGCTCACCGTCGCGTCCAGCCGATTGCGGAACTCCGGCGTGAACAGGCGCTTGATGTCGGCCATCTCGTCGCCGGACTGACGCGGGTTCGTGAAGCCGATCGTCGCCTTGTTCATCGTCTCGGCACCGGCATTGGTGGTCATGACGATGATCACGTTGCGGAAATCAGCCTTGCGTCCGTTGTTGTCCGTCAGCGTCCCGTGGTCCATCACCTGCAGCAGCACGTTGAAGATGTCCGGGTGCGCCTTCTCGATTTCGTCGAGCAGGAGAACCGCGTGCGGCTTCTTCGTGATCGCTTCGGTCAGCAGGCCACCCTGGTCGAAACCGACGTAGCCGGGAGGCGCGCCGATCAGGCGGCTCACCGCGTGACGCTCCATGTACTCGGACATGTCGAACCGGATGAGCTCGATGCCCATGATGTAGGCAAGTTGCTTGGCCGCTTCGGTCTTGCCGACGCCAGTGGGACCACTGAACAGGAACGATCCGATCGGCTTGTCCTCGCGACCCAGCCCGGAACGTGCCATCTTGACGGCCGAGGCGAGCACTTCGAGCGCCTTGTCTTGCCCGAACACCACGCTCTTGAGGTCGCGTTCGATCGTCTGCAGCTTGCCGCGGTCGTCATTCGACACGTTGGCCGGGGGAATGCGCGCGATCTTCGCGACGATTTCCTCGACTTCGGTCTTGCTGATGGTCTTCTTGCGCTTGTTCGCAGGAAGAATCCGCTGGGCGGCGCCGGCTTCGTCGATCACGTCGATCGCCTTGTCAGGCAGATGGCGGTCGTTGATGTATTTGGCGCTCAATTCCGCTGCCGCTTGCAATGCAGCCACGCCGTACTTCACGCCGTGATGCTCCTCGAAGCGCGACTTCAGACCCTTCAGGATGTCCACGGTTTCCTGCACCGTCGGCTCGACCACGTCGACCTTCTGGAAACGACGCGACAGGGCCGCATCCTTCTCGAAGATGCCACGGTACTCGGTGAAGGTGGTCGCGCCGATGCACTTGAGCTGTCCGCTCGAAAGCGCCGGCTTGAGCAGGTTCGACGCGTCGAGCGTGCCGCCCGAAGCCGCGCCCGCACCGATCAGCGTGTGAATCTCGTCGATGAACAGAATCGCGTTCGGCTTGTCCTTGAGCGACTTGAGCACGCCTTTCAGGCGCTGCTCGAAATCACCGCGGTACTTGGTCCCAGCCAGCAGTGCGCCCATGTCGAGCGAATACACATTCGACTCGGCCAGGATTTCCGGCACGTCGTTTTGCGTAATGCGCCAGGCGAGGCCTTCGGCGATCGCCGTCTTGCCCACGCCAGCCTCACCCACGAGCAGCGGGTTGTTCTTGCGCCGGCGGCACAGGATCTGGATCACGCGCTCGACCTCGTACTCGCGGCCGATCAGCGGATCGATCTTGCCTTCCTTGGCAAGCTGGTTGAGGTTTTGCGTGAATTGCTCCAGCGGAGAAGATTTCTCGTTCTTCTCGCCGCCGCCCTCCTCGCCTTCGCCAGAAGACGCATCGCTGCTGCCCTTGGCAGCTTCCGGCGGATCGCTCTTCTTGATGCCGTGCGCGATGAAGTTCACCACGTCGAGACGCGTCACGCCCTGCTGATGCAGGTAGTAGACAGCATGCGAATCCTTTTCCCCGAAGATCGCGACCAGCACGTTGGCGCCGGTGACTTCCTTCTTGCCGTTGCCGGTGGACTGCACATGCATGATGGCGCGCTGGATCACGCGCTGAAAACCCAGTGTCGGCTGGGTATCGACATCGTCGGTACCCGCGACCTGTGGCGTGTTGTCCTTGATGAAATTGGTCAGCGACGCGCGCAGGTCGTCGACGTTTGCCGAGCAGGCGCGCAAGACCTCCGCGGCGCTCGGGTTGTCCAGCAAAGCGAGCAGCAGGTGCTCCACCGTGATGAACTCGTGGCGCTGCTGCCTGGCTTCGACAAAAGCCATGTGCAAGCTGACTTCCAGTTCCTGGGCAATCATGTGATTTCCTTTTGCCTTGCTGTAAATAATTTGTCAGATGGGTTGGAGAGTGATTTATTCAACCGGTTCACTGACGCATTGAAGTGGGTGCCCTGCCTGGTGGGCCGCTTCCATGACCTGATTGACCTTGGTAGCTGCCATGTCGCGGGAGTAGACACCGCACACGCCACGACCGTCGAGGTGAATCTTCAGCATGATCTGTGTCGCGGTTTCGCGGTCCTTGTTGAAGAACTCCTGGATCACGACGACGACGAATTCCATCGGCGTGTAGTCGTCGTTCAACATCACGACCTGGTACATCTGGGGCGGGGCGGTTTTCTGCGGCCGACGTTCTAGAACGACCGAGTCGCCATCGTCCCGTCCCGGCTTTGTGGCCGGCGGCGTCTTTGGGGTCGAGGGGATTCTGGTAGCCATGAAAATCATTTTATAGAGCAGCCACGCGTTGCACTCGCTGTAGTGGCACAACTGGTGCCAGCTTTGTGACATTCAAGATGGATGCGGCGGAAGTGCGGCTGCCTTCATGCAAGCCTCGTGCCTTCCCGGCAACGAAAAAGCCCCGGCACCTTGCGGCCCGGGGCTCTGTGAGGCGAGGCGTCGAAGCTCGCTTCAGACAACTAAATTACATGTTGTCGATCATCACCTGCCCGAACCCAGAGCAGCTCACCTGGGTGGCGCCCTCCATCAGGCGGGCGAAGTCATACGTCACCTTCTTGCTTTCGATGGATTTTTCCATGGAGCTGATGATCAGGTCCGCAGCTTCCTTCCATCCCATGTGCCGCAGCATCATTTCGGCCGAGAGGATTTCGGAACCGGGATTCACGTAATCCTTGCCGGCGTACTTGGGGGCGGTCCCATGCGTGGCTTCGAACATTGCAACCGTGTCGCTCAGATTCGCGCCGGGCGCGATTCCAATCCCGCCGACTTGCGCAGCCAGAGCGTCGGAAACGTAGTCACCGTTCAGGTTCAGAGTGGCGATCACGCTGTATTCGGCGGGACGAAGCAGAATCTGTTGCAGGAACGCGTCAGCAATCGAATCTTTGATGGTTATTTCTTTGCCGTTTTTTGGGTTCTTCAAGCGCATCCACGGGCCGCCGTCGATCAATTCGGCGCCGAATTCCTTGGCAGCCAAGCCGTACGCCCAGTCACGGAAGGCGCCTTCCGTGAATTTCATGATGTTGCCTTTGTGTACGACGGTCACGCTCGGTTTGTCGTTGTCGATGGCGTATTGAATGGCTTTGCGAACCAGCCGCTCGGTGCCTTCACGCGAGACCGGCTTGATGCCAATGCCCGAAGTATTGGGAAAGCGAATCTTCTTGACGCCGAACTCATCCTGCAGGAACTTGATGAGTTTCTTTGCTTTTTCACTTTCGGCTTCGAACTCGATTCCCGCGTAGATATCTTCGGAGTTCTCGCGGAAGATCACCATGTTGGTCTTCTGTGGCTCCCTCACGGGACTGGGCACGCCTTCGAAGTACCGAATGGGGCGCAGGCAGACATAAAGGTCGAGTTCCTGCCGCAAGGCGACGTTCAGCGAGCGAATTCCGCCGCCGACCGGCGTGGTGAGCGGACCCTTGATCGACACCACGTAATCGCGAACGGCATGAAGCGTTTCTTCCGGGAGCCAGACATCGGGACCGTAGACCCTCGTCGATTTCTCGCCGGCAAAAACCTCCATCCAATGGATCTTGCGCTTGCCGCCATACGCCTTTGCAACTGCGGCGTCCACGACCTTCAGCATCACGGGCGTGATGTCCAGCCCCGTCCCATCTCCTTCAATGAACGGAATGACCGGCTGGTCGGGCACATTGAGCGAATTGTCCGCATCGACAGTGATCTTCTGGCCTTGGGCCGGAACTTTGATGTGCTGGTAGCTGGACATGAAGACGAAAACTCCGCGTTGCGTAAAAGCGTAAAAGCCTGGCAGACACTGAACTGCCGGGCCGCTGGATAGCTTTAGAATTTTAGACGCAACCGGAGGAGCCTGAGGAGTCTGTCAACCGCCGCCGCATGGGCGCCGTTGTTGGCTGACCTTCTGCTGGCCGGGAGGCGTTTTCAACCATTTCCAATGAGGAATTTGTAATGAGTAAAGTTCTCGCAGTCATGATGGCCGGCCTGTTCGCAGCAGCTGGCGCATACGCCCAAGGCGCCTCGACCTCGCAAGAAGCCGCCCCTCCGACTAACACCAAGCCGCAACAGCGCGCGCAAGAGCGCCGCTCGACCAAGCCGCAAGGTGAAGTTCGTCCGCAGGGCGGCGATCAACGCAACTCCTCCGAAGCCGTCGGCGTGGTGCCGAGCAAGGCCACGGCCGCTGGCCAGGCTCGCGCCGACACCCGCAGCGATCGTCGCCGCGATCGCCACGGCAACGTTCGCAAGATGAACCCGCAAGGCGGCACCCCCCAATAATCGGGATTGCTCCCAATCGGAAAAGCGTTCCTCGGGAGCGCTTTTTTTTCGCCGGCAACGCCCTGTCGCGGACGTCAGGTCCACGACAGCAATTTGACGGGGTTAAGAGGTAAGCTCAAAGAACAATTGGTCGATGCCCGCATAGCGCGGGCATTCTTGTTTGCGTCGCCATCGTGAAAGTCGATCCATGTTTCAGCGTTTTTTTTCGTTTCTTCTGTTGTCAGTCTCGCTGGTGACTTTTGCGCACGCGCAAGAGCCACAAAGGCCACAAAGCAATCTTCCCCGAGTCAGGCTGACCGCCGGCATGTATCAAATCGACGCGCAAGTCGCGCACACGCCGACGCAACGCGAGATCGGGCTTATGTTCCGCAAGGACATGCCGCAGGCGGAAGGAATGATCTTTGTCTTCGAACAACCCGCCACGCAGTGCTTCTGGATGAAGAACACTCTGCTGCCGCTGACGGCCGCCTTCGTGGCTGAAGATGGGCGCATCGTGAATCTGGCGGACATGAAGCCGATGACAGAAGATTCGCATTGCTCGAAGGAACCGGTGCGCTTCGTGCTGGAGATGAACCAGGGATGGTTCGCACGCAAGAACATCAAGGAAGGAACGAAGCTCGGCGGGGAATTGTTCACCCAGAAGCGCTGAGACTCCAAACCGCTCGTACCCAACAAAAAGCCGACCCGGAGGTCGGCTTCTCGATGTGTGCGAAGACCCTGGATCAACCGAAGTTCTTCGCTGCGAAATCCCAGTTCACCAGCTTGGCGAGGAAGGTCTCGACGAACTTCGGACGCAAGTTGCGATAGTCGATGTAGTACGCGTGCTCCCAGACGTCGACCGTCATCAGCGCCTTGTCGTCGGTCGTCAGCGGCGTGCCGGCGGCGCCCGTATTGACGATGTCCACCGTGCCGTCAGGCTTCTTCACCAGCCACGTCCAGCCTGAGCCAAAGTTGCCCACGGCAGATTTGACGAAGGCTTCCTTGAAGGCTGCGTAGCTACCCCACTTGGCATCGATGGCCTTGGCGAGCGCACCGCTGGGTTCGCCGCCGCCGGACGGCTTCATGCAGTTCCAGAAAAACGTGTGATTCCAGGTTTGCGCTGCATTGTTGTAGATGCCGCCGCTGGACTTCTTCACGATTTGCTCGAGCGTCATGTTCTCGAACTCCGTGCCCTTTTGCAGGTTGTTCAGGTTCACGACGTAGGCGTTGTGATGCTTGCCGTAGTGGTACTCGAGAGTTTCCTTGGAGTACTCGGGCGCCAGCGCGTCCATCGGGTATGGCAGAGGAGGAAGAACGTGTTCCATGTTGTAGCTCTCGGGGTTGGTTGTGGGACGGACGATTCTAGAAAGGAAATCAGACACTCGGCGTCGGACGCCTTCCTTTCGTTTCGGTCTTCGACACGGTCAATTCGGCAATCCCATCTGCGAGCTGCGCACGGACATCGTCGCCAGGGGCGAGGTCCTCGACACTGGTGACGGCGTGTCCCTGCGCATCGGTGAGCCACGCATACCCCCGTTGAAGCACCAGAGCCGGATCGAGCAATTGCAGACGCAGCGCAGCGCGGTTGAGATGCTGATGCTGCCGGTCCAATGCTGCGTGCAGCTTCATGGGAAGTGCGCCTTCCAGGGCTTGCTGCGCCTGTCCGAGCCGGTCCATCCGCGACAGCACTGCGAAGTGCAGCCGCTGGGCGTGGTGCGCGAGCCGCAATCGTTGCCGGGCGACCAGCTCAGAGGGGCGACCGAGCCGGCCCGCCGTCACATCGAGCCGCTGGTTCGAAGCATCCAGCCGCGCCAGGGTCGCTCCGCGGAGTCGGTCTTCCAGCAGTTCAAGGGCGTCCAACCACAGATCGCGCGGCGCGGCGACCATTTCGGCAGCCGCAGTCGGCGTTGGCGCGCGCACGTCCGCGCAGAAATCAGCGATGGTGAAGTCGGTCTCATGCCCGACACCGCTGATCACCGGGACAGGGCTGCGCACGATGGTGCGCGCAAGCGACTCGTCATTGAAGGCCCAGAGATCCTCGATGGAACCACCCCCGCGCACCAGCAGGATCACGTCCACTTGCGGTGCCACGGCATACAGCGACTGCAGTGCCCGCACGAGTTCACCCGGAGCGCCCGCGCCCTGCACAGCGGCCGGTGCCAGCACGACCGAAACTTGCGGTACGCGCCTGCGCAGTGCCGTGGCGACGTCGTGAAGCGCTGCCGCGCCCAGCGAGGTGACCAGGCCGATGGTGCGCGGCATCGTCGGCAACGCTCGCTTTCGAGTTGGATCGAAGAGGCCTTCCGCTTCCAGTTTGGCCTTGCGCTGGAGGAACTGCTCGAAGAGTGCGCCCTGCCCTGCGCGACGCAGGCTTTCCACCACCAGTTGGAGATCGCCGCGCGGCTCATACACCGCGAGCCGACCGCGCACTTCGACCTGGTCGCCGTCGCGCGGCGAGAAGTCCAGCAGGCTCGCCGCGCGACGGAACATCGCGCAACGCAACTGTCCTGCTTCGTCCTTCAGAGAGAAATAGCAGTGGCCACTGGAGGCGCGCGAGAAGCCGGAAATTTCTCCGCGCACTGAGACTGGGTTGAAGCGCGCGTCCAAGGCATCGGCGACGGCCCGGCAAAGTGCTCCGACCGCCCAGACGCGCCCGCCGGCCGCAGGTGTTTGCTCACGTCCGTTCATGCCTCACCTGCGTGACAAGCCGAAAACCTTCCACAACCGGGCAGGAGGTCGCTGCGACAACTCATCCATGCACAGCGCGGGCGCATGTTCCCGTGCAAGTCATTGATTTTTATGAAGAAAGCGGTGCTCAAATATCGCTCGATTTAAGGGAAGGCCCATCTGGTGCGGGTTCGGGCGAGTTGCCCAGGCCGTTAATCACAAAGTTATCCACAGATTCTGTGCGCCCTCACCTACACGGGAGCCGCGCCGGAATACAGGTCAGCAAGGTGGATAATCGCCGCGCATTTGCAGTCCATGGGCCGGAGGAATTCTTGTTTTCCATCATAGTTGCTGCGGGTTGGCCGATCTGGCCTTTGCTCGCTTGTTCGATCGTCGGCCTGGCACTCGTCATCGAGCGATTCGCCAGCCTGAAGACTTCCAAGGTCTTGCCTCCCAAGCTGCTCGACGAAGCTATCGCGGTGTCGCGCAGCGCGATCCCCGGCCCTGATGTTGTGACCAAGCTCGAAAAGAATTCCGGCCTCGGCGAAGTGCTTGCTGCGGGCTTTCGTGCGCTCAATGTCAACCCGACCTCTAGCGAAGATGACTTGCGCGTGTCGATGGAAGCGGCCGGGCGCGTGGTCGCCCATCGCCTCGAACGCTATCTGCCCGCCCTGGCGACCATTGCTTCGGCTGCACCGTTGCTCGGCCTGCTCGGCACCGTCATCGGGATGATCGAGATCTTCGGCGCGCAGTCGGTCTCCAGCGGCGCCGTCGGATCCGGCAACCCGGCGCAGCTTGCGCATGGCATCTCGATTGCGCTCTACAACACCGCGTTCGGGCTCATGATTGCGATTCCGGCGCTGATTTTCTGGCGCTACTTCCGCAGCCGGGTCGACGAATACCTGCTGAACCTCGAGCTCTCGGGCGAGCGCTTTGCACGCCATCTGAACACGCTGCGCCGATGAGAATGCACTTTCGCCACGGCTCGCGCGAGGAACCGGAGATCAACCTGATTCCGTTCATCGACGTCCTGCTGGTCGTGTTGATTTTCCTGATGCTGTCCACGACGTACAGCAAGTTCACCGAGATGCAGTTGCGCCTGCCGGTCGCGGATGCGGAAGCGCAGCGCGACTACCCGAAGGAACTGATCGTGGCCGTGTCGTCCGATGGGCGCTACTCGATCAACAAGAGCGTTCTGCCGGACCGCAGCGTGGAAGGCGTAGCGGCGGCGCTGGCCGCTGCCACCGGCGGAGCAACGGACCGCGTCGTGATCATCAGCGCCGACGCCAGCGCAACCCACCAGTCCGTGATCACCGTCATGGAAGCGGCGCGCCGGGCGGGTCTGATACAGATCACCTTCGCAACACAGTCAGCCGCGCAGGCGGGACGATAGCCTTGGCGTCGTTGCGGCAGGCTTGGCTGCAACGCGGAGCGCTCGCACGGCTGCTGTGGCCGCTGTCGCAGTTGTATGGTGCGATCACCGGGCTCCGGCGCTGCCTGTATCGACTCGGAATCCTGCGAACCACACGAGTTGGCGTGCCCGTGGTGGTCGTCGGCAATGTCATCGCCGGAGGGTCCGGCAAGACGCCTGCGGTGATGGCCATCGTGCGGCATCTTCAAACGCGCGGTATCCACGCCGGTGTCGTATCGCGCGGCCATGGGCGAGTCACCGACGATTGCCGGGAAGTCCTCGATGACAGCCATCCTCGTGACGTCGGCGATGAACCCGCGCTGATCCGGCGCTCGACGCGAGTCCCGGTCTTCGTTGCACGGCGGCGCGTTGACGCGGCGATCGCGCTTCTGGCTCGGTATCCGACCACCGAGGTCATCGTGAGCGACGACGGCCTGCAGCATCTCGCCATGGCTCGCGATGTCGAGATTTGCGTTTTCGATGACCGGGGCATCGGAAACGGATGGCTGCTCCCCGCTGGACCTTTGCGCGAAAAGTGGCCGCGTCATTGCGATTTGGTGCTTCACACGGGCGGCCGGCCGGCGTTCGACGGCTTCACTGCACGGCGAATGCTGGCCGACTACGCCGTCCGAAAAGACGGCACGACGATTCCGCTGAGCGATCTTCAATACCAAAATCTCGACGCGGTGGCGGCGATCGCCAAGCCAGAAGCCTTTTTCGACATGCTGCGCGAGCGGGGCTTGCACCTCGAACAATGCATCGCACTTCCGGACCATGACGATTTCGACAACTGGAATGCGCCCGCGACCGGCCGCACGCTGCTCTGCACCGAAAAGGACGCCGTAAAGCTCTGGTGCAAAGTGCCCGACGCATTGGCGGTACCGCTCGTCTTCGAAACGTCGGATGCGTTCTTCGCAGCGCTGGACGCAAAGCTATCATCGCGCGATGGACACCAAGCTGCTTGAACTGCTCGTCTGCCCCGTGACCAAGGGGCCCCTCACTTGGAACGCTGAGAAGCAGGAGCTGGTCTCGCGCAGCGCACGCCTCGCATATCCGGTGCGCGACGGTATTCCGGTGCTGCTCGAAGCGGAAGCCAGGACGCTTTCCGACGAAGAGCTGGGCCTTTGACCGGGCGGGCTGAATTGAACGCGGCGTTCGTCGTCCTGATCCCCGCCCGGCTCGCATCGACCCGACTGCCGGACAAGCCGCTGGCTGACATCGCCGGGCTGCCCATGGTCGTGCGCGTTGCCCAGCGCGCCTTGGTATCAGGCGCCCAGCGCGTCGTGGTGGCGGGAGACGACCCGCGCATCATTGCCGCATGCGCGGCGCATGGCGTGCAGGCGCTGCTGACTCGCACCGATCACGCCAGCGGAAGCGATCGCCTTTCCGAGGCGTGCGCGCAGCTCGGCCTCGCGGACGACGCCATCGTCGTGAACGTGCAAGGCGACGAACCGTTGATCGAGCCGACGTTGATCGACGCGGTCGCACGAACTCTGGCGGACCATCCCGACGCAGCGATGAGCACCGCGGCGCACGCGATCGATTCGCCCGAGGAATTCGCCAATCCCAACGTGGTCAAGACCGTGCTCGACGCCAAGGGCTATGCGCTCTACTTCAGCCGAGCCCCAATCCCCTGGTGGCGCGACGGCTTCGCGGCGCTGGGGCCGAAAGCAGTGCCGACGTCGCCGCCGGCCTTGAGGCACATCGGCATCTACGGCTACCGCGCTGGATTCATCCGGCAGTTTCCGGGCCTGCCTCCTGCGCCCGTCGAAACCACCGAAGCCCTCGAACAACTTCGAGCGCTCTGGCATGGTCATCGCATCGCTGTCCACATCACCTCGGATGCTCCCGGCCCCGGGATCGATACGCCAGAGGATCTCGCGCGAGTTCGCGCCCTTCTCGCTGCTGGCTAGCTTCGTTTTAGCGGGGGGAGCGCATGCTATCCTCGCCGCAATTCCGCCTGGGAAATCCTATGGGAGGCAGCATGGCGCGACATAAATCGAAAAACCTTCCGAGGACACCATGAGACTGATTTTGCTGGGCGCCCCGGGTGCGGGCAAGGGCACGCAAGCGGCCTTCATTTGCCAGAAATACGGCATTCCCCAAATCTCGACCGGCGACATGCTTCGCGCCGCGGTCAAGGCCGGTACGCCGCTTGGCCTGCAGGCACAGTCCGTCATGGCATCGGGCGCGCTGGTGAGCGACGATCTCATCATCAACCTCGTCAAGGAACGCATCGCGCAGCCCGATTGCGCCCAAGGGTTTCTCTTCGACGGCTTTCCACGGACGATCCCCCAAGCCGAAGCGATGCGCTCGGCCGGCGTCAAGCTCGACTACGTGCTTGAAATCGACGTTCCTTTTTCCGACATCATCGAACGCATGAGCGGTCGCCGCTCACACCCGGCGTCTGGCCGCACCTACCACGTGAAGTTCAATCCGCCCAAGGTCATCGGCAAGGACGACCTGACGGGCGAAGACTTGATCCAGCGAGAAGACGACAAGGAAGAGACGGTTCGCAAGCGGCTCGAGGTCTACAGCCAGCAGACGCGGCCGCTGGTCGACTACTACTCGCAGTGGGCCAAATCCGACCCGGCTGCGGCACCCAAGTACCGCTCCATCAGCGGTGTCGGAACGGTGGACGACATCACTCAGCGCGCGCTGGCTGCACTGAGCTCCTGATCTTCATGGCGATGGCCGCCCCGCCAGCAGCTCCAGCACGAGCTCGATGCGCGCCTTGACCGGCGTCAGTGCGCCTGCATCCCGAAGAAGCTCGTTCTGTCTTGGCAAGATGCGCCCCTGCGCACAGCGCGTAGCGCGGACGACCGACACGCCCGCGGCCTGAGCCCGCAAAGCAGCGGCTTCCAGGGCGTGATGCAGGGTTCCGTTTCCGGTGGCGGCAAGCACGAGCCCATCAAGCACTTCGGATGACCCCAACTCACGCTCTCGCACCAAGGCATCGACGATGCTGCCGCGCGCATCCGCATGGCTCATCAGGACCTCGACGCGCGGCCACTTGCGCGCGGCAACCACGCGACTGAAGACCTCGTGGGCGGCTGGCGCGGGGGCCGGCCATGTCCGCACTAGTCGAACACTCCCCTCCTCGACGTAACCCAACGGTCCGGCATCGCCGGAGGCGAAGGCATCGAGCCGGTACGTGTGCACCTTCTGGACGTCGACCGCACCGTGCATGGCCCCGGCGCAGACGGCCACGACACCGCGCGCGCCCTGGGTGGACGCAACGACGATGGAGTCGCGCACATTCTGCGGACCGTCCGGCACCAGCGCGCTGGCGGGCCGCATCGCGCACGTGAGCACCACAGGTTTCACCGATGCGGATGCAATGACGGAATGCAGAAAATACGCGGTTTCCTCCAGCGTATCGGTTCCGTGGGTGATGACGAGCCCTGACACATCGGGCTGCGCCAACCAGTGCACACACCGCTGCGCGAGCTTCTGCCAGATTGCAAAACTCATGTCCTTGCTGTCGATCTGCGCCACCTGTTCGGCCGCGAGTTCCACGCCAGCCGGCGCTTTGATTCCACCCAGCAGTTCCTCGACGCCCACTTGGCCGGCCGTATACCCGATGTTGTCGGCCGAAGACTCGGCGCGGCCTGAGATCGTGCCGCCTGTTCCCAGCACGATCACCTTGCGGATGCGCTCGTCGCCTTGTTTGATTTCATTCATGACTTGCCAACCACAGAAAACTGGTTAAAAATACAGGTACTGGATATTCAGCCAGTTCCTTCAGGAGCCCACATGCAGTTCGCAGTCAAGCTTACCGCCCGCCAGCAGCAGATTCTGGATTTGATCCAAAGCGCGATCGCGCGCACCGGTGCGCCTCCCACTCGCGCAGAGATCGCGGCTGAACTGGGCTTCAAGTCTGCCAACGCAGCCGAAGAGCATTTGCAGGCGCTCGCGCGCAAGGGGGTGATTGAACTCGTCAGTGGCACGTCGCGCGGTATCCGCCTCAAGGGCGATGCATTGCGCGCGCTCAACGAGTCCCGAAACAGCCAATTTTCCTTGTCCCTTCCGGGTATGGCACAACTCGCGCTGCCGCTGATCGGCCGAGTGGCAGCCGGCTCGCCGATCCTGGCTCAAGAACACGTCGACCAAACCTACTATGTCGAAAACACGCTGTTCCAGCGGCAACCCGACTATCTGCTCAAGGTGCGCGGGATGTCCATGCGCGACGCCGGCATCATGGACGGCGATCTGCTGGCGGTGCAGGCCACGAAGGAAGCCCGCAACGGCCAGATCGTGGTCGCCCGCCTGGGCGATGAGGTCACTGTCAAACGGCTCAAGCGCAACAAGCAAGTCATCGAACTGCACGCCGAAAACCCTGACTACCCCACCATCGTTGTTCAACCGGGTGAGCCCTTCGAGATCGAAGGCCTCGCTGTCGGACTGATCCGCAACACGATGTTGATGTAACCCTTCGACCATCCTGCAAGCGAACTCGGTCTGCACCCGTGTTCGCCTCGTTGACGGCCGCGACAGGTGGCGGGCGTATGGCGTAGTGCCATCACCCTGTCGTGGCCAATGAAAGCAATCCTGCCTATGTTCAATCTCTGACTTTTCTGGAGTTCACATGGGAATCGCTCTTCTTAGCATCGTCGACCTGATCTCGCCTCTGCAGACATTGGCCAGCCGATGGATGCCAACGCGTCGGTCAAGCCACATCAGCACGGCGGGCTTGCGCTATGTCGGGGTTCGGCCAAGCTGCGGGTTGCGCCAAAGTCCGGCGACTCGCGAGGATGCGCCGAGCTCGGCGGCACGGCCGCTTCGAGTCGTGCGGATGGTCGATGCCCAGCAAACCGGTCGCCATCCAGGCCGGGTGGTGATTTCCGGCCGCATGGCGGACGTATGCGCCGAGCTCGACAGGCTCGTAGCACTCGAGGCCGCCGCCTCTCCCCCGTCGCCAGGCCTTCGCGCTCATCTGCATTGACGGCAGAGAAGCCCGCAAGCGCGCTGCTCTCGCCGCAAAATTGTTCAAGATAAGCGGAGGCCAGGCAGTGCGCCGACACAGCACGTGGGCGGTGCGAGGCACAATGGCACGCCATGAACATTGTGATCCTCGACGATTATCAGGACGCGGTGCGCAAGCTCAAGTGCGCAGCCAAGCTCGACGCTTATGCGGCCAAGGTCTACACCAACACAGTCAAGGGCATCGGGCAACTCTCGGTCCGCCTCAAGGATGCCGAAGTGATTGTGTTGATCCGTGAGCGCACCAACATCTCCAGGCAACTCATCGAAAAGCTGCCGAAGCTGAGACTCATCTCCCAGACAGGTCGCGTCGGCAGTCACGTCGACGTGAATGCCTGTTCCGAGTTCGGCATCGCCGTCGCCGAAGGCTCGGGCTCGCCGCTGGCCCCGGCCGAGCTGACCTGGGCCCTGATCATGGCCGCCATGCGCCGGCTGCCCCAATACATCAGCAACCTGAAGCACGGCGCCTGGCAGCAGTCGGGCCTCAAGTCGGCGTCGATGCCTCCGAACTTCGGCCTGGGCTCGGTGCTCAAGGGCAAGACGCTCTGCATCTGGGGGTATGGCCGCATCGGCCAATTGGTCGCTCGCTATGGGCAGGCTTTCGGCATGCAGGTGGTCATCTGGGGCCGGGAGCAAAGCTGCGCCAAGGCAAGGTCCGATGGCTTCCAGGTCGCATCGGACCGAGACACCTTCTTCGCCGCGGCCGATGTCCTGTCGGTTCACCTGAGGCTGACGGAAGAGACGCGCGGGCTTGTGACGCTAGAAGACCTGTCGCGCATGAAACCGACGGCGCTGTTCGTGAACACGTCGCGCGCGGAGCTTGTCGAGCAAGACGCTCTTCTTGCTGCGCTCAATCGTGGTCGGCCTGGCCTCGCCGCCATTGATGTGTTCGAAAGCGAGCCGCCGCTGCAAGGCCACGCGCTGCTCCGCCTCGAAAACTGCATCTGCACGCCACACATCGGCTATGTCGAGCAAGACAGCTACGAGATGTACTTCGGGCAAGCCTTCGACAACGTCGTCAGCTTCATCAAGGGCAATCCGACCAACATCGTCAATCCTGGCGCGCTGCAGGTCCGGCGTTGAGACAGTCGGCACCGTCGGCCGCGCTGTGGTCCCTGCTGGCTGGCAACTTCGTGATCGGCACGGGCGTGATGGTCGTGCCCGGAACGCTCAATGAGCTCAGTGCATCACTGCAGGTTAGCGCTGCAACCGCCGGCCAGTTGATCACCGCCGCGGCGGTCGTGATGTGTCTCGGGGCTCCGTTGCTTGCCGCCGTCGTCGCCGGGTGGGATCGCCGCGTGCTGCTGACCTGCACGATGCTCTGGTACGCGGGCGGGCATCTTGTTGCGACCCTGATGCCGAACTTCGTCGGACTGCTTGTCGTCCGCATGTTGACGGTGGTGGCGCCAGCCATCTTCACGCCGCAGGCAGCCGCTTGTGTCGGTCTCCTGGTGCCGAACGAACAGCGCGGGCGTGCCGTCACTTTCGTCTTTCTCGGATGGTCGATGGCGTCAGTGCTGGGGCTTCCGATCGGCGCGCTGATAGGCGGCCATTTCGGGTGGAGGCCCGCATTCCTGCTGATCTCGATGTTGTCGCTCGTGAGCGCCATCTGGGTCTGGCGGCAACTGCCCTCCGGCATTCGACCCGCTGCGTTGTCGCGCGAGTCGTGGGGCCGTGTGTTCAAAAGTCCTTTGCTGATGGGTGTGGTGTGCGTCACCGCGCTGCAGGGGTCCGGGCAGTTTGTCTTGTTCAGCTATTTCGCCCCGCTGCTCAAGCAGCAGCTGGGTGCAAACGCCACTCAACAGGGCCTCATGTGGGCTTGGTTCGGTGCTTGCGGCGTGGTGGGCAACGTGCTCGTCAGCCGCTACATCGACCGTGTGGGGCCACCGCGCATGGTCTTGCTGACGACAGCGTTGATCGCTTTGAGTTTGCTGCTCTGGCCGCTCGGCGTCACGCTGGTATGGCTCGCGCTGCTGCTGACGCCATGGGGACTGGGCTGCTTCGCGACCAATTCGGCGCAACAGGCGCGCCTAGTGTCTCTCGAGCCTTCGCTTGCGCCTGGATCGGTCGCACTGAACAGTTCAGGGATCTACATCGGTCAGGCCATCGGTGCAGCAGCCGGGGGCTGGCTCCTCGCTAACGACGAATCCGCATGGATGAGCTGGGTTGGCTTTGCGACGATGCTCTTTGCCATTGCGCTCAGCATCGCTGTCGAAAAGGCGCAGCGGCGCGCCCCCGCTTTCAGCGCTTGATGATCGGGCGCGGGGCGATTTCCGCTTCGGTGCTCGGATCGAAGAGTTCGAAGTCGATCAGATGCGGGTCGGTCGAAGGCGCTGGCGGCGCCTTGGGCTGCTCGAGCGGCGTCGGCATCGTCTCGTAAGCCGTTTTGTCGAATTCGGCAAGATCGAGTTCAAGCGGAGGCCTCTCTGGCGTTGGCGCCGGAGCATCGACGTCCGCCGGCAGCGTCGCCGCGGCATCCGGGATCAGCACGGTGTCATGTTGCAAACGCTCGTCGATCGACCCATAGATCGACGGCGGAAGGACAGGACCGTCCTTTATTGCAGGCGGCTCCGTTTCCGGGCCGAGAGGCGCAGTCGCCGTCAGCTCGCCATCATGCCCATAGGTGTCCGCAAACGCCTGCGGCGTCACCAGGACCGGCGGCGCGCTCGCGGGTTCGATGACTTCCTTGGCCAGGGAATAGAGCAGCAGAAGCTCCTGGTAGGCGGCAAGATCGAAGGCCCCGTCCTCGTGGACACCGGGCTTTCGGAAAATCAGTTCTTCGATAAAGGCCAAAGTGCTCGGCGCAGGCCATTGCGATTCGATGCGCGCCAGGGCGCTTCGATAGTGTTCGAGGCCCTTGCCCGTATCCGTGAAATTCTCGAATGCGGGCACGTCGGCATTGAATGCCCGCTCGAACTCTTCGGCGACGCCGGCGTAGTCGTCCTCGCGCCCGAGCGCATGGTAGATCCGCAAAAGGTCGAGGTACGCCAGCGCACTGGTGCCGGGGTTGGCTTCGATGTGCTCCCGCAAAACCGCAATGGCCTGATCGTGCTGGCCCAGCGAGAGGAAGAAGTCCGACTGCTGCTGCACGTCCAGAAGTTCTTCGGTATTGACGAGCCGCGCCGGCACGCTTTCCAAGGCGCGAGAGGGATGCGGCGGCTCGCCGAAATCACTGTCGGCGTGATCAGGTACCGCAAGCGGCTTTGCACCGAAAGTCGACACGCCGAGGCTGCGCTTGCGCGGCTGCTCATGCGGCTCCGAATCGGGATCCGAGTCCAAATCCTCATCTTCGTCAAGCAAACCGCCGTGCCGCCGAACGCGCTTCGCTCCGAGCTTTGGCTTCGGGTCGCCGCGCTTCAATTCCGAATCACCCCACCACGCGGGCGCCACAGCCCTGCGCGACATGCGCCACAGCAGCAGTATGCCGACCAGAGCCAACAACAATGCGAGGAGCAGCGCGTAGACGAGCGGATTGCGATATTGGCTTTCCCGTGCCTGTGCCAGTTCGCTCCGCATATCGGCCAGTGCGCGCTGATTCTGCGCCGTTTGATCGCGCAAAGCGGCTAGCGTGGCATCCATTTCCTTGGCGCGCTGGGCATCGCGCCGGGCCTGCTCGGCGGCAGGATCCAGGGCACCCCAGAGAGCGGCGGCCGCCGCCCGGCGAGTTGGATCCTCGACGGCCGGCAAGCTCAATCGGCTGGTCGATTTCAGGCCTGCGTCTTTTGCCGGCTCCGGCTCCAACGCATCCACCTGGAGTCGAGGTCCTGCGGCGACGGGTGCCGCCTTCGCCGGCTGAGCAGCCGGGGATGCCTGAGCCACATTGACAGCACGCGAAGCGGCCGGCGCCTGAACGACGGCAGCGCGACGAGGTGCGGGCGAGGCGCTTGGTTTGCGCTGCGCGGACGTTGCCGGATCGCGGTCGGATGTCGAGTCGGCCGATGCCGCAGAGCGTTTCGCCCCCGTCGCCGCCCCATCGGAACCGGACGCTCCGCCGCTGCCGGCCGTACGCGACACCGGGCGCAGGGATGCCCGCGGTGCGGTCGCCACTTCTACGGAGGCGCGAGCACTGGCAAACGCAACACCCGGCGGCGTCACGTCCGAAGGCACATCCGCAAGCAGCACATAGCTCCGGCTCGTCTTCGTGTCGCACCCGGCGCGGACGGTCACCGTGACGACCGGTTCTTCGACGGGGACTGTCGAGCGCACCCGGATGTTCGAATTGCCCGGACTCCCGCCTGCTTCCAGCGATACAGTCACTCGCCGGTCGAGCATGGGCGTGTCCCCTTGCAAGATATCGGCGTTGAGGCATAGGGAGCCTCCGTCCTCGGTGGCTGCCAGCGAGATCGGGATCACCATGTCGATCGGCTTGCCGATCCAGACGGCGCCCTGGGGCCGGCCTATCGTCAAGGCGGATGATTCGAGGACGACCCCGAAAAGAAGCAGGCTCGCCGCCAAGCGTGGAAATCGCAAAATAGGCTTCAAGAAGCAATCAAAAGTTGACACATTCTGACATGTGCGTCAGGGACCCCGACCCACGGAGAGACAATTATCAAATGACTGTGAACTTTTCCAACACCGCCGTGATCGGCGCCGGCGCAATGGGGCGAGGCATTGCCCAAATCGCTGCCCAAGCCGGAAGCAAGGTCTTCCTTCTGGACAGCTTCGAAGGCGCAGCTCTGCGCGGCCGCGACGCCATTCTTGCCCAATGGCAAAAGCAACACGAAAAAGGCAAGCTCGACGCGACACAACGCGATGAGTTGTCCAGCCGCGTGATCGCCGTCGATTCGATGCAGGAGCTCGCCGGCTGCGATCTCGTGATCGAGGCGGTGATCGAAGACCTCGAGGTCAAGCGTCGTTTGTTCAGCGATCTCGAAGCCGCCGTCGCGCCTTCGGCGACCTTGGTCACCAACACATCGTCCCTCTCAGTCACTGCCATTGCCGCCGCGCTGAAACATCCCGAGCGCATGGCCGGCTTTCATTTCTTCAACCCGGTCCCGCTGATGAAAGTCGTGGAGGTGGTAGCCGGTTTCAAGACGGACCCTGAAGTCTGCCGCCGGCTTTCAGGCTATGCCAAGCAGATGGGCCACAGCGCGGTCCAGGCGAAGGACACGCCCGGTTTCATCGTCAACCACGCGGGGCGCGGCTACGGCACCGAAGCATTGCGCATCGCCAGCGAAGGGGTCGCGGATTTCGCGACGATCGACCGCATCCTCAAGGATCAGGCGGGCTTCCGACTCGGGCCCTTCGAGTTGCTGGACCTGACGGCGCTCGACGTCTCGCACCCAGTCATGGAGTCGATCTATCGCCAGTACTACGACGAACCGCGATATCGCCCGAGCGTGATCACGGCACAACGGCTGGCCGCCGGCGCGCTGGGCCGCAAGACGGGCGAAGGCTTCTATCGCTATGTCGACGGTGCCATTCAACAGACCCCCGAGGCGCCATCGCCCACCGTCGACGCCATGCCGGCGGTTTGGGTGTCTCCCCGCGCAGCCCGGCGCCCTGAGCTGCTGCGGCTGGTGCATGCGCTTGGCGCCCAACTCGAAAGTGGTGCAACGCCCTCTCCTTCCGCGCTGATTCTGGTTGCGCCCCTAGGCTTCGATGTGACAACCGTGGCGGCCGTCGAACGGCTTGACGCCACGCGCACCGTCGGCATTGACATGATGATCGATGATGCCGCGACCAAGCGGCGCGTCATCGCAACCAATCCTGCAACACGCCGGGACATGCGCGACGCGGCGCATGCACTGTTCGCGCGCGACGGCAAGGCAGTCAGCGTGATCCGCGACAGCGGTGGCTTCGTCACGCAACGCGTGGTCGCCACCATCGTGAACATCGCCTGCGACATGTGCCAGCAAGGCGTTTGCACGCCCGCCGATCTCGACTTGGCGGTGCGGCTCGGCCTCGGCTATCCGCAAGGTCCGTTGGCAATGGGTGACTTGTACGGCCCGACCAACATGCTGGAGGTGCTGTTCAACTTGCAGACCGTGTACGGCGACCCGCGCTATCGCCCGAGCCCTTGGCTGCGCCGCCGCGGAGCGCTCGGCCTGAGCCTCACACATCAAGAAGAGTAAAGAGCAGAACCCTGAGACACACGAGACCACCCATGACCGCAGAACTCAAGAGCACCACAGAAGGCAGCACGATGGTGCTGACGCTTTCCAACCCATCGCAGCGCAATGCGCTCGGGCCCGAGATGTACGCGGCAGGCATCGAGGCGCTCAACGGCGCCGAGAACAGTGCTGAGATCCGCAGCGTCGTCTTCGTCGGCGAAGGCAAATGGTTCTGCGCGGGCGGATCCCTGCAACGGCTCCAGAACAACCGGACGCTCGATCCCTCGGTGCAGGCCGAAAGCATCGAGGCATTGCACACCTGGATCGACACGATCCGCACGTTTCCCAAGCCTGTCATCGCCGCGGTCGAAGGAGCGGCCGCAGGCGCGGGCTTTTCGTTGGCGCTGGCGTGCGACTTGGTCGTGTCCGCACGCGACGCCGTCTTCGCGGCGTCATACAGCAATGTCGCACTGTCGCCGGACGGCGGTCTGAGTTGGCATCTCGGACGGATGCTGCCCCGCCAACTGGCCAGCGAATGGCTCATGCTGGGCGAGCGCCTCGATGCATCGCGCCTGCATGCATTGGGCCTGATCAACGAGATCACCGAAAACGGCCAGGCTCTTTCAGGTGCTCTCGCGCTTGCCGCAAAGCTCAATGCGCGCGCGCCGAACTCGATGGCAAGCATCAAGGAACTGCTCGGTGAAGCTCGCGGCGCCACGCTCGTTTCGCAGCTGTCGGCAGAGCGTGACCACTTCGTTCGCAATCTTCATCACGCGAATGCGGGTATTGGCATCGCCGCCTTTCTCGACAAGCAAACACCTCGCTACGAATAGCAGCAGGTCGCTCTCGCGACAGCCCCTACCCCTTTCAGTCACCGACAGGACAGTCCATGGACGACCCCATTCTTACCATCGAAGAACGAGAAGCGATCAACGGTGGTCGCTGGTTTTCTTCACTTTCCCCCTCACTGCGCCACGACATCCTCCGATGTGCATTCGTCAAACGCTACAAGGACGGCGAACTGATTGCCGCTCGCGGCGATCCGCCCGAGCAGTGGATCGCGTGTGCGAAGGGAGCCGTGCGTGTGAGTTCGACCGCAGTGTCGGGCAAGCAAGTCACGCTGACTTATGTGGAGCCGGGCATCTGGTTTGGCGACGTGGCGATCTTCGATGGAGATCGGCGCACGCACGATGCCTATGCGCATGGCGATTCGACGATTCTTTGCGTGGCCCGTGCGGACTTCCAGAAGATCCTGTCCAATCACATCGAGCTCTACGAAGCGCTGATGCGGCTTCAGGCGCGACGGATTCGGCAGTTGTTCGGGCTGGTCGAGGATCTCAATACCCTGCCCTTGCGAGCACGCCTGGCCAAGCAACTCGTTCATCTGGTGCGCAGCTATGGCGTGCCGAATCTCGCGGACGGCAGCCAGATGCGGATCGGGCTGCAACTCGCGCAGGAAGAACTCGCCCAGTTGCTCGGCGCGTCGCGCCAACGCGTCAACCAGGAACTGAAGGCCATGGAGCGCGAGGAAGCGATCCGCATCGAACCAGCCGGTCTGGTGGTGCTCGATCGCTCGGCGCTGATGCGGATTTCGGAAGCCGACGACCAATAAAGACTGCAGAGACATGACCCAGGACTTCGAAAAATTCGTCGGCACGCGTGCCGTCTCTCCGCAGCACGTCGTCGACATCGACGCGCTGACTGCATGGCTCGAAAAGAACCTCGACGGTTTCAAGGGCCCGCTCACGATCGAGATGTTCAAGGGCGGCCAGTCCAATCCGACCTACAAGCTCGTCACGCCCGCGCAAAGCTATGTGATGCGCGCCAAGCCGGGGCCTGTCGCCAAGCTGCTGCCGTCCGCCCATGCCGTCGAGCGCGAATTCAAGGTCATGAGCGGCCTTGCAGGCACAGACGTGCCCGTGCCGCGCATGTACTGCCTTTGCGAAGACGAGGCAGTCATCGGCCGTGCCTTCTATGTCATGGAGTTCATGGCCGGACGCGTTCTGTGGGACCAGGCCCTGCCTGGTATGAGCAATGCCGAGCGCACCGCAATCTACGACGAAATGAACCGGGTGATCGCGGCGCTGCATTCAGTGAAGTTCGCCGAGCGCGGCTTGGCGGACTACGGCAAGCCGGGCAACTACTTCGAACGCCAGATCGGCCGCTGGAGCAAGCAGTACGTGGCGTCGGTCACGCAGCCGATTCCGGAGATGGATCGGCTGATGGAATGGCTGCCGGCGCACATCCCAGCCAGTGCCCGCGATGAGAAGATGACTTCGATCGTCCATGGCGACTACCGCCTGGACAACTTGATGTTCCACGCCACCGAGCCGCGTGCTATTGCCGTGCTCGACTGGGAGCTGTCGACGCTGGGCCATCCGCTCGCCGACTTCAGCTACCACTGCATGTCCTGGCACATCGCGCCAGGTTCATTCCGTGGCATTGGCGGGCTCGACTTCAAGAGTCTGGGCATCCCGACCGAGAGCGAATACATCCGCAAATACTGCGACCGAACCGGCATCACGACGCCCGAGGCGCTCGCACCAGACTGGAACTTCTATCAGGCCTACAACCTGTTCCGCATGGCAGCGATCTTGCAAGGTATTGCCAAGCGGGTCGAGGCCGGCACTGCGTCCAGCGAGCAGGCAGTGGCTTCCGGCCGCGGCGCGCGCCCGATGGCCGAAATGGCATGGCAATTCGCAGAACGGGCATGAGCTCGCGATGAGCGCCTGAACCCTTAACACCAGGAGACGAAATGGACTTCGAATATTCGGCCAAAACCAAAGACTTGCAGAAGCGCGTCGCGGCCTTCATGGAAGACTACATCTACCCCGCTGAAGCCGAGTATTCGGCCGAACTCGCGGCGAACACGGCCGCCGGCAAGCGGTG
Organism: Variovorax sp. 05N34; assembly: GCF_056397405.1. NCBI lineage: Bacteria > Pseudomonadati > Pseudomonadota > Betaproteobacteria > Burkholderiales > Comamonadaceae > Variovorax > Variovorax sp. 05N34. The sequence goes on along the minus strand of NZ_JBFTNI010000001.1, from coordinate 111,403 downwards.
GACCGCACTCAACACCGTCGAGAAGCTCAAGACCAAAGCCAAGGCGGCCGGCTTGTGGAATCTGTTCCTGCCGGTCGACAGCGCCGCGGCATCGGGCTACGAAGGCGCAGGCCTGACCAATCAGGAATACGCACCGCTCGCCGAAATCATGGGACGTGTGCCATGGGCTAGCGAGGCTTTCAACTGCTCGGCGCCCGACACCGGCAACATGGAAACGATCGCGCGCTATGGCTCCGACGAGATCAAGGCACGCTGGCTCAAGCCACTGCTCGAAGGCCAGATCCGCTCTGCGTTCGCAATGACGGAACCTGACGTGGCATCGAGCGACGCCACCAACATCTCGACCCGGATCGAGCGCCAGGGAGACGAGTACGTCATCAACGGCCGCAAATGGTGGATCTCGGGTGCTGCCGACCCGCGCTGTGCGGTCTTCATCACGATGGGCAAGTCGGAACCTGACGCGCCCAGGCATTCACAGCAGAGCATGGTGATCGTGCCGGCCGATACCAAAGGCATTCGCATCGTGCGGCCACTCAATGTCATGGGCTACGACGATGCGCCACACGGGCACGTCGAAATGTATTTCGAGAATGTTCGCGTGCCAGTGGGCAACATCCTGCTGGGCGAGGGCCGCGGCTTCGAAATCGCACAAGGCCGGCTTGGCCCTGGACGCATTCACCACTGCATGCGCTTGATCGGGCTGGCGGAGCGCGCCCTCGAACTGATGTGCAAGCGCGCCTCGTCGCGGGTGGCTTTCGGCAAGACGGTTGCATCGCAGACCGTGACGCAGGAACGCATCGCCGAAGCGCGTTGCAAGATCGACATGGCGCGGCTGTTGACCCTCAAGGCCGCGTGGCTCATGGACGTCGCCGGCAATAAGGTCGCAAAGACTGAAATCGCAATGATCAAGGTCGTGGCGCCCAGCATGGCCTGCCAGGTCATTGATTGGGCCATGCAGGTCCACGGCGGCGGCGGCATGTGCGACGACTTCCCGCTCGCCTACGCCTACGCCGGCGCGCGCACGCTGCGCTTTGCGGATGGTCCGGACGAGGTCCATCGCAACGCCATCGCAAAGTGGGAACTCGGCAAGTACGCGCCGAGCAAGGGCGACGAAGGAATGCCCGTCACTCGCTTCTAATCCAGAAACACCGCGGAACTGGCTTTGCCAGGCCGCTGGTGTTGCCCCCGGTCAGAGGGGGTGGGCGGCTACACGAAGTGAGCCAACCTGGGGGCGAGCTTTTTCTCCAGGAATATGGCGCTGCCGAAGGCAGGGTCGAGCTGGAAGCTGGCGAAGCCTTCGCGCTCATACGCTCGCAGCGCGCTCCGATTTCCGGAAAGCACCTCCAATGTGAGCTTGCACGCGCCGCGCGTTCGTGCCTCCGCCTCGACGTGCGCGAACATGCGCTGCGTGACCCGCTGCCCGCGATGAGTGGCCAACACCACGACGTCGTGGACGTTCACGAGCGGCTGACACGCAAAGGTAGAAAAGCCCTCGATGCAGTTGATGAGGCCCACAGCCTGCTCACCGTCATAGGCCAGCACGCTGAAGGCTTGCGGGCGTGCTGCCAAGGCTTCGGGCAAGCCGGCCAGCACGCTGGGGGCAAGCGGAGTTCCACCGCCAGCAGGATCCCGCGCATAGGTGTCAAGCAAGTCGACCAGTGCGCGTGCATGCGCGGGATTGCGGTAGTCCGCCGTCAAGACGTTGATCATGGCCGCCCCACTTCAACCCGCTTCGACTGCTGCGACCAACCGCCGCGCGCACGCCTCGGCTTGCGCGGCATCCTTGGCCTCGACCATCACGCGAAGAAGCGGCTCGGTGCCGCTGGCGCGAATCAGCACGCGGCCTGAGTCGCCCAGTTCAGCCTCGGCGCGCTCCGTTTCGGCCGCGAGCGCCCGGTTGGCCTTCCAATCCTGGCCCTCGCTCAACCGAATATTGATGAGTGTTTGCGGAAAGAGCGTCACGCCCGCGAGCAGTTCAGCCACGCTGCGGCCGCTTCGCACGCATGCTTGAAGCACCTGCAGCGCGCTGACGATGCCGTCGCCCGTGGTGTGGCGATCTAATGCCAGCAGGTGGCCCGAGCCTTCGCCGCCGAGCAGCCAATTGCGCTTGTCGAGTTCTTCCAGAACATAGCGGTCACCGACCCGGGCCCGCACGAATTCGATCCCGTGAGCCCTCAGGCCCATCTCGACCGCCTTGTTGGTCATCAGCGTGCCGACGACACCAGCGGGCTTTTCGCCGCGCGCGATGCGCTCCATCGCCATCAGGTACAGCAACTCATCGCCATTGAAAAGCCGCCCGCTGGCATCGACCAGTTGCAAACGATCGGCGTCGCCATCGAGCGCGATGCCGTAGTCGGCACCTTGCGTCTTCACGGCATCGATCAAGGCTTGCGGATGCGTCGCCCCGAAATCCTTGTTGATGTTGAGACCGTCCGGTGCGCATCCGATGCTCGTCACTTCCGCGCCCAACTCGTGAAAGACGGAAGGCGCCACTTGGTAGGCGGCGCCGTGCGCTGCGTCAACGACGAGCTTGTGATTTCGCAGCGTCAGGTCGGTGGCGAAGGTGCTCTTGCAGAATTCGATGTAGCGCCCGGGCGCGTCGTTCAGGCGTCGCGCCTTGCCGAGATTCTTTGAATCGACCCAGACTGGTGGCTCCTTCAACACGGCTTCGACCGCCAGCTCCCATTCGTCGCTGAGCTTGGTGCCCTGCGCGCTGAAGAACTTGATGCCGTTATCTGGGTAGGCGTTGTGACTGGCGCTAATGACGACGCCGAGACTCGCGCGTTGCGCCCGCGTCAGGTAGGCCACGCCCGGAGTGGGCAGCGGCCCGAGCAGAACGACATCGACACCCGCGGAATTGAACCCGGACTCGAGCGCCGACTCCAGCATGTACCCGGAGATGCGGGTGTCCTTGCCAATCAGCACGGTCGGCCGCGCTTCCGACTTCTTGAGCACACGGCCGACGGCGTGGGCAAGGCGCAATACAAAGTCAGGCGTGATCGGCGCTTGCCCGACCGTTCCGCGAATGCCATCGGTTCCGAAATACTGCCTTGTCATCGTTATGTTTCCTGTCCTCGTTGTTCTTGCTTCATGGCGCACCAAACGGAGAGCGCCGCCACTGTCTCACGCACATCGTGCACGCGCACGATCGATGCGCCCTGCTCCACGGCCAGCACGGCGGCCGCGACGCTGGGCACCATGCGATCCCGCGCCGATTCGATGCCTGCGACCGCGCCCAGTGAAGACTTGCGAGACCATCCTGCGAGCAACGGCCAACCCGACACGAGCAGCTCGCGTTGACGGCCCAGCAGAGCGAAATTCTGCACCACAGTCTTGCCGAAGCCGATGCCCGGATCGATCACGATCCTGTCCGGCTTGACGCCCAGAGTCGTCAGCGCCGATGCGCGCTCCACCAGGAAGGTGTGAACGGCAGGAACAACGTCGCCGATCATCGGTGCGACTTGCATGGTCTGCGGATCGCGATGCATGTGCATCAGGCAAACGCCGCAGAGCGGATGCGCCGCAATGGCTTCCAGCGCACCCGGCCGCCGTAGCGCCCACACATCATTGATGATGTCAGCGCCGAATTCCAGCACTGCACGCATGACCTCGGGTTTGTAGGTGTCGACGGAGATTGGCACTCCAAGTTTCACCGCTTCGCGAACGACAGGCACCACGCGCGCCAGTTCCGCATCGAGAAGTACGGCGGGACTTCCGGGGCGGGTCGACTCACCGCCGATGTCGAGAATGTCCGCACCCTGTATGACCAACTCGGCGCAATGACGCACAGCGGCTTCAGTGGACGCATGGGCGCCGCCGTCGGAGAACGAGTCAGGCGTGACGTTGACGATGCCCATCACCTTGGGCTGGGCCAAATCGATCGCGAAGCGCGAGGTGCGCCAGATCGCCGTCATTCCCCGGCTCCATGAAAAAACGGGGCCAGAGGCCCCGTTGATCGCCAAAGCGTCATGCTCAGGCTGCAGTCGGTGTCGGGTCGGGGTTCACCGCCGGCGTTCCGCCACTGCCGCCGCCGCTGCCCGAAGGCGGAATACGCGGCGTCCAGTCTTTTGGAGGACGCGGCGCACGGCCCGCCATGATGTCGTCGAGTTGCTCGGTGTCGATGGTTTCCCATTCGAGCAGCGCCTTGGCCATCGCATGCATCTTGTCGCTGTTTTCCTCGATCAGGCGGCGCGCCAGGGCGTACTGCTCATCGATGATGCGGCGAACTTCGGCATCCACCTTCTGCATGGTCGACTCGCTCATGTTCGTGGTCTTGGTGACCGAGCGTCCGAGGAATACTTCGCCCTCGTTTTCAGCGTACACCATTGGGCCCAGCGATTCGGTCATGCCATAGCGCATCACCATGTCGCGAGCGATCTGGGTCGCGCGTTCGAAGTCGTTGCTCGCGCCGGTCGTCATCTGGTGCATGAAGACTTCTTCAGCAATACGTCCACCAAAGAGCATGCTGATCTGGTTCAGCATGTATTCGCGGTCGTAGCTGTAGCGGTCCTGCGCAGGCAGGCTCATCGTCACGCCAAGGGCACGGCCGCGCGGAATGATGGTGACCTTGTGCACCGGGTCGCACTTGGGCAACAGTTTGCCGATGAGCGCATGGCCCGACTCGTGATAGGCAGTGTTGCGTCGCTCTTCCTCGGGCATGACCATGCTCTTGCGCTCGGGGCCCATGAAGATCTTGTCCTTGGCCTTCTCGAAGTCCTGCATTTCGACGACGCGCGCATTGCGGCGCGCGGCCATTAGCGCGGCTTCGTTGCACAGGTTGGCGAGATCCGCGCCCGACATGCCTGGAGTGCCGCGCGCAATGATGCTCGCGTTGACGTCCTGCCCCAAGGGCACCTTCCGCATGTGGACGTTGAGGATCTGTTCGCGGCCCCGAATGTCCGGCAGAGTCACATAGACCTGGCGGTCGAAGCGACCTGGACGCAGCAGCGCCGCATCGAGAATGTCCGGCCGATTGGTTGCAGCGACGACGATCACGCCAAGATTGGTCTCGAAGCCATCCATCTCGACCAGCATCTGATTGAGGGTCTGTTCCCGCTCGTCGTTGCCACCGCCGAGGCCGGCGCCGCGCTGGCGGCCGACAGCGTCGATTTCATCGATGAAGATGATGCAAGGCGCGTTCTTCTTGGCGTTCTCGAACATGTCTCGGACGCGCGCAGCACCCACACCGACGAACATTTCGACGAAATCCGAACCCGAGATCGAGAAGAACGGGACCTTGGCTTCTCCTGCGATGCTCTTGGCCAGGAGCGTCTTGCCGGTGCCTGGAGGGCCGACGAGCAACAGGCCCCGCGGGATGCGGCCACCCAATTTCTGGAACTTCGCCGGGTCCTTAAGGAAATCGACGACTTCCTTGACCTCCTCCTTCGCCTCGTCGCAACCTGCGACGTCCGCAAAAGTGACCTGGTTGTTGTTCTCGTCGAGCATCCGAGCCTTGCTCTTGCCGAAGCTGAAGGCGCCGCCTTTGCCGCCCCCCTGCATCTGTCGCATGAAGTAGACCCACACGCCGATCAGGAGCAGCATCGGCCCCCAACTTACCAGCAGCGTCATGAGGAGGGAGCCTTCTTCACGCGGCTTGACGTCGAACTTGACGTTGTTGGCGATCAGGTCGCCGACGAGGCCGCGGTCGAGATAGGTGGCCGTCGTGCGGATCTTGCGGTCGTCGTTGGTGATCGCGACGATCTCGCTGCCGCCCTGGCCTTCCTGGATCGTGGCGCTCTTGATGCGGTTACTGCGGACCTCCTCGAGGAAGTCCGAATACCCGATGTTGCCTGCGCCGGCTACGCCGCGGGTGTCGAACTGCTTGAACACAGTGAACAACACCATCGCAATGACGAGCCATACGGCAACTTTGGAAAACCACTGATTGTTCAAACGAAGCTCCAGTCGAAAGCGCGTGCCATGAAAAACTAAAAACGCGCTGTGGGGACGCAATTGGCGACCATTTTAGGCTTTTCAATCTGCGAAAAGCCCTAATTTCCCCATAGCAGCCATAGGGGGCAAACGGTTTTAAGACAGTCGTATGCCGGACGGCCGCCGTATCACTTTGTATCCGGACTCTTGATTCCGATGCCCACCATGAAGGTCTCCGAGGATTTATCGCGCGAAGCCTTCGGTTTGAAGGGCTTTACGACGCGAAAGTTGTCCTTGAAAAGCTGGGTCAGCTCGCTGTAGCCACTTCCATGAAACAGCTTGGCAACGAGGGTGCCCTCGGGCTTCATGTGATGCCGTGCGAAGTCGATTGCAAGCTCGATCAGGTGCGCAACACGGGCGGTGTCGGCAGACGCGATCCCTGAGAGGTTCGGGGCCATGTCGGAGACGACCACATCCGCCAAGCGGCCGGACATCGCCTCAGACAGGCGCCCAAGCACTTCGGCCTCACGAAAATCGCCCTGAAGGAAGGTCACCCCTTCGATCGGCTCCATGGGAAGGATGTCTAGCGCAATGATGGTTCCCGCGAGTTCTCCCGCGGCCGCTCCGCCGGGTGAGAGCCGTCGCCGCACGTACTGGCTCCAGGCACCAGGCGTGGAGCCCAGGTCGACCACCATATGCCCCGGCTTGATAAGACCGAGGCTTTCGTCGATTTCCTTCAACTTGTAGGCGGCGCGAGCCCTGTAGCCCTCTCGAGAAGCGAGTTTGACGTATGGGTCATTCACGTGGTCGTGCAGCCACGCCTTGTTGACCTTCTTGGCTTTCGGTTTGGGATTCATTGACATCGATAATACGGGGATGCCCGCCATTCAACTTACCCCTGCGCAGCGCAAGGTGCACCGCTCCGAAGCGCACCATCTGGATCCGATCGTGATGATCGGCGGTGACGGGCTGACGCCAGCCGTGAAGAAGGAAACCGACGCCGCCCTCAAGGCGCATGGCCTGATCAAGGTGCGCGTCTTCTCTGACGACCGAACCGCTCGCGAAGCCATGCTTCAGACCCTGGCCGACGAACTGGACGCAGCACCCATCCAGCACATCGGCAAGCTGCTCGTCCTCTGGCGGCCTATTCCCCCAAAGGAGAAAGCGATCGACGAAGACCGCATGCCAGGCCCGCGCGATGTCAAGGTGATCAAGTACAGCAAGCGCGCCGGCCAACGTCCTGAAATCAAGACGCTGCGCGTGCTTGGCAACCAACGCCTGACCCCCGGCGGCAACATCAAGCGAGCCAAGGCGAAGAAGCCGCTGTCGGACAAGAAGCGCCGCCAGGCGGATTGAGGATGCCGACGCAGACCGCGGGACGACCGCAGCGCCACATCCTGTGCATGAAATGGGGCACCAAGTACGGGCCCGAATACGTCAATCGCCTGTACGCCATGGTGCGGCGACATCTGACCGGCGACTTCAATTTCGTGTGCCTTACCGACAACAGCGAAGGTATCCGGAGTGAGGTCCAGTGTTTTCCGATTCCGCCGCTGAATCTCGAACTGGCGCCCGGCCAGGTCGATCGGGCCTGGAAGAAGCTCACCACCTTCGAGAAAGACCTACACGGCTTGCGCGGGACGGCGCTGTTCGTCGACCTGGACGTTGTCGTGGTTGGCAGCCTGGACGAGTTCTTTGAGTATCCGGGCGAGTTCCTGATCATTCACGACTACGAACGCCCTTGGCGCCGGCGGCGAATCACCGGCAATTCGTCCGTGTACCGCTTTGAACTGGGAGCGCATCCAGACGTCCTCGCCCACTTTCGCGAGAACATGGACGCGGTGCAGGCGGAGTTTCGCAATGAGCAGACTTACCTGTCCGACTTCATGTACCGGAAAGGCAAGCTTGCTTACTGGCCGGAAGCTTGGTGTCCGAGCTTCAAGTACCACGGGATTCCGAGCTGGCCCAGCAACTACTGGCGAGAACCTTTCGTGCCGGAGGGCGCCAAGATCATGGTGTTCCACGGCGAATGCAATCCGCCCGATGCGCTGGCGGGGAGGCGCAACCGCCGCTTTCGTTTCATCCGGCCGGCCCGCTGGATCACCCAGTTCTGGAAGGCCTGATCAACCTCGGCGCGGGCCCATTCGCCAGAGTAGCGCACCGGCGCAAGCCCACTGCCCCAGGTACATGACGCTTCCCAGTGAATGCCAAAACCTGAGGTTTTCGCGCGCCACGATGCGCGGCGCGACTGCATATTGCTGCAGTAGAGCCAGCAACAGCGCTGTGATCACGAGAAAGACGGCGGTTCGCGCAGCAGCAGTGACGCGTTCATCGGCCTGGGCGCGAAAGTAGATCAGCAGGATCAGCCCGCAAGAAAGCGCCAGCCATGTCTGGGCGGCGAACAGTTGCGCCGCGAAGTTACCCGCAACAGATGGGCTGCCCAGCCGTGCGAACAACATCGGCACGACAATAAATCCGACCGCCGACAGGCTGCCCCACCAGAGGGCGGCGAGCATGAGGGCGATGCGGTCTTTCATCCTGCGTTCAGAGGTAGCTGACGGCGACGATTTCGTACCGCTTCAGGCCGCCCGGCGCTTGCACCTCCGCGGTGTCGCCCTCTTCCTTGCCGATCAACGCGCGCGCGATTGGACTGGAGACGTTGATGAGACCGAGCTTCAGGTCGGCTTCGTCTTCGCCCACGATCTGGTACTTGACGGCTTCGCCGGTCTTTTCTTCTTCGAGTTCCACCGTTGAGCCGAAGACGACCTTGCCCCCCGCGTCGAGTTCGGACGGGTCGATGATTTGTGCTGCGGACAGCTTGCCTTCGATGTCCTGGATGCGGCCTTCGATGAAGCCCTGACGGTCTTTGGCGGCTTCGTATTCAGCGTTTTCGCTGATGTCTCCTTGCGCGCGCGCCTCCGCGATCGAGTTGATCACACCGGGGCGATCGACGGTCTTGAGCCTTTGCAGCTCTTCGCGCAGCTTCTCGGCGCCGCGCTTGGTGATGGGGATGGTTGCCATTGGGTTGCTCCAGAAAGCGAAACCGCCGAACGCTGCCGTTCGGCGGTTGAAGGGAGAGAAAAATTCAGACGAGCTTGCGTCCAGTCAGCCGGCTCAGAATGGCGAGCGGGCTCGATTCAGGATTGTATTGCCTTGCTGCGGGCAGATGCAGCGTCTGTTCAAGCATGTACTGCCCCGACATGACCGCGTGAGAAGTCTGGTCCGAGAAGCACACCCAGACCGATCCTGCCGGAAACGGCACCGTTTCCTGCTCGGCATTCTTTTGATATTGAAGGTCAGACTTCATGCCGTCGTGCAGTTGGAGCATGAGGTGGTCGTATTCGCTGCGCAGCGACTTCGTCACGCGAAGAGCCCGGAGCATCTTCGCCTCCCAACGTGAATACGGCTTTGCGCGCGGAAGGAAGCGTTCGGCAACCTTCTCGAACGGCTCGCCAACGCGCCATACACGCGGCGCGCCGTCCGGGTTGGCGTTTGTGAACACACGCAAGATTCTCTCGCCGTAGTTGGGGCGCGAAGGAAAGGCGTCGACGTGCAGCCGACGGTCATCTGCCCGCCATGACTGCACCCGCGTCTCAACCTGCGCCGGACGATAGCTGGTCGGCGCCAGCCGCAAGGCCGGCGTGTAGTGCGGCAAGAGGCCGTGAATCAATTGCTGGGCCTGTGCGCGAAAGCGTCCAATCATGGTCGACACGGCGCGCTGGCGCTCCTCGTCTCCTGCCACGCCTTTCAGGCGCCCGTTAGCATCCAGGCTGATGTTGCGCACGTCGGGCGACAAGACTGCCGGTGTCAGCAAGGCGCGCTCGTCAGGCAGTATGTCGAATCCGAGCCGAGGGAAGTACAGAACCTTTCCCGCCTCTAGCTCGGCAATCCACGCCTCGTTCGCCGTCGCTGCGTTCCAGTCGGACAGGTCAAGTTCTACGAGTTGGGTGTCCATTGGAAAAGGGCTCCTTCCACTCAGCGACGGATCAGGCAAGCTGAGCGTGCATCTCCTGGACCGAAATGACGCCGAGGTCGTCCATGTGCTGCATGCCTTCGACGGCCGCTTCGGCGCCGAAGATGGTCGTGAACGTCGTCACGCGCGCCAGGAGCGCGGACGTACGAATCTGACGCGAATCAGCGATAGCGTTGCGCCGCTCTTCCACCGTGTTGATGACCAAGGCGATCTCATTGTTCTTGATCATGTCCACGATATGCGGACGCCCTTCGGTGACCTTGTTGACTACCGCGCAACCCACACCCGCCGCATTGATTGCCGCAGCGGTTCCTTTGGTGGCGATGAGGTCGAATCCCAGCGCAGCCAGCCCGCGAGCGACTTCCACGGCGCGCGGCTTGTCGTTGTTCTTCACCGAGATGAAGACTCGGCCGGACTTCGGCAGGTGCGTGCCGGCGCCCAATTGCGATTTGACGAAGGCTTCGCCGAAGGTCTTGCCCACGCCCATCACTTCGCCGGTCGACTTCATCTCCGGGCCGAGAATGGTGTCCACGCCAGGGAACTTGACGAACGGGAACACGGCCTCCTTGACGCTGAAGTACGGCGGCGTGACCTCGCGCGTGACGCCCTGCGACGTCAGCGACTGGCCGGCCATGCAACGAGCGGCCACCTTGGCCAACTGAATCCCCGTCGCCTTGCTCACGTAAGGCACCGTGCGGGACGCGCGCGGATTCACCTCCAGCACGTAGATCACATCTTCGCCGTCCTTTTCCTGGATCGCGAACTGCACGTTCATCAGGCCCACCACGTTCAGCGCCTTCGCCATGGCGGCGCTTTGGCGCTTGAGCTCGGCAATGGTTTCCGCTTTCAGGCTGTAGGGAGGCAAAGAACAAGCGGAATCGCCGGAATGCACGCCCGCCTGCTCGATGTGTTCCATCACACCGCCGATAAGCGTGTTGCCCTCCGCATCGCGAAGGCAATCGACATCGCACTCGACCGCATCATTCAGGAAGCGATCAAGCAGCACCGGCGAATCGTTGCTTACCTTGACCGCCTCGCGCATGTAGCGCTCGAGGTCGCGCTGCTCGTGCACGATTTCCATGGCGCGACCACCGAGCACGTAGCTCGGACGCACGACAAGCGGATAACCAAGCGCAGCAGCCTTCTCGAGCGCTTCGGGTTCGGTGCGGGCGGTGGCGTTCGGCGGCTGACGTAGCTTGAGCTCATGCAGCAGCTTCTGAAAGCGCTCACGGTCTTCGGCGGCGTCGATCATGTCCGGCGAAGTGCCGATGATCGGCACACCATTGGCTTCGAGGTCGAGCGCGAGCTTGAGGGGGGTCTGACCGCCGTACTGCACGATGACACCCGTCGGCTTTTCCTTGTCGACGATTTCCAGCACGTCTTCAAGCGTGAGTGGCTCGAAATACAGTCGGTCGCTCGTGTCGTAGTCCGTCGACACCGTCTCAGGATTGCAGTTGACCATGATGGTCTCGTAGCCGTCCTCGCGCATTGCCAGTGCGGCATGCACGCAGCAGTAGTCGAATTCGATGCCCTGCCCGATGCGGTTGGGGCCTCCGCCCAGGACCATGATCTTCTCCTTGCTGGTGGGTTCGGCCTCGCACTCGTCGTCGTAGGTCGAATACATGTAGGCGGTGTTGGTGGCGAATTCGGCCGCGCAAGTGTCGACACGCTTATAGACGGGACGCACGCCCAGCGCACGACGCTTTTCGCGGATTGCGGTATCGGTGGTCTTCAGCTGGCGCGCGAGGCGGCGGTCGGAGAAGCCCTTTTTCTTGAGCGCGAGCAGAGTGTCCCGATCGATCTCGTCGAGGGACTTGGTTTCCAGTTCGAGTTCGATCTTGACGATTTCCTCGATCTGTACAAGGAACCAGGGGTCGATCTTGGTCAAGGCGAAGACTTCATCCACGCTCAAGCCCATTGCAAAGGCATCGCCGACGTACCAGATCCGGTCGGGCCCCGGCTCACCGAGTTCCTTTTCAAGCACTTCGCGGTCTTGCGTCTTCTCGTTCAGCCCATCGACGCCGACTTCGAGGCCACGCAGGGCTTTCTGGAACGATTCCTGGAAGGTGCGGCCCATCGCCATCACCTCGCCGACGGACTTCATCTGTGTCGTCAGGCGCGAATCGGCCTGCGGGAATTTCTCGAAAGCGAAACGCGGAATCTTGGTGACCACGTAGTCGATGCTCGGCTCAAAGCTCGCAGGCGTGGCGCCGCCCGTGATCTCGTTGCGCAATTCGTCGAGCGTGTAGCCTACCGCCAGCTTGGCGGCCACTTTCGCAATCGGGAAACCCGTCGCCTTGGAGGCCAGAGCGGACGAACGCGACACACGCGGATTCATCTCGATGACGACCATGCGGCCGTCCTTCGGGTTGATCGAAAACTGGACGTTGGAGCCGCCCGTGTCGACACCGATCTCGCGCAGCACGGCCAGCGAGGCGTTGCGAAGGATCTGGTATTCCTTGTCCGATAGCGTCTGTGCGGGTGCAACGGTGATCGAATCGCCGGTATGCACGCCCATGGGATCCAGGTTCTCGATTGAGCACACGATGATGCAGTTGTCGGCCTTGTCGCGGACGACTTCCATCTCGTACTCTTTCCAGCCGAGCAGCGATTCTTCGATCAGCAACTCGTTTGTCGGCGAGGCTTCGAGGCCGCGCTTGCAGATGGTTTCGAACTCTTCGGGGTTGTAGGCAATGCCGCCACCCGTGCCGCCGAGCGTAAAGCTCGGACGAATTACGACCGGGAACCCGACCGTCTTCTGCACAGCCCAGGCTTCGTCGAGCGAATGCGCGATGCCCGAGCGTGCAGAGCCCAGGCCGATCTTCGTCATTGCGTCCTTGAACTTCAGGCGGTCCTCGGCCTTGTCGATGGCTTCGGGCGTGGCGCCGATCAGCTCGACCTTGTACTTCTCGAGCACGCCGTTGCGCCAAAGGTCCAGCGCGCAATTGAGCGCAGTTTGTCCGCCCATCGTCGGGAGGATTGCGTCCGGGCGCTCCTTGGCGATGATCTTCTCGACCGTCTGCCAGGTGATCGGCTCGATGTAGGTCACGTCGGCGGTGGCCGGGTCCGTCATGATCGTCGCCGGATTGCTGTTGATGAGGATGACCTTGTAGCCCTCTTCGCGCAGCGCCTTGCAGGCTTGCACGCCGGAGTAGTCGAACTCGCAGGCTTGGCCGATGATGATCGGGCCAGCGCCGATGATGAGGATGCTCTTGAGATCTGTGCGCTTAGGCATTCTTCTGTCCTTCTTTGTGACTTTGCATGAGTGCCGTGAAGCGGTCGAACAGGTAGCCGATGTCATGTGGTCCCGGCGAAGCTTCAGGATGGCCCTGGAAGCAGAAGGCGGGCTTGTCGGTTCGTGCCAAACCTTGCAGCGTGTTGTCGAACAGGCTGACGTGCGTGGGGCGCAAGTTGGCGGGCAGCGTCTTCTCGTCGACCGCAAAGCCATGGTTCTGGCTGGTGATGCTCACCCGACCGTTGTCGAGGTCCTTCACCGGATGATTGGCGCCGTGGTGGCCGAACTTCATCTTGAAGGTCTTCGCGCCGGAAGCCAACGCCATGATCTGGTGGCCGAGGCAGATTCCGAAAACCGGGATGCCGGTTTCGATGAGTTCACGCGTCGAATCGATGGCGTAGTCGCAGGGCTCCGGGTCGCCGGGGCCGTTGGCCAGGAAAATGCCGTCCGGGCGCAGTTTGAGCACGTCGGCAGCAGGGGTCTCCGCCGGCACGACGGTGATACGCGCGCCGCGCTGGGCGATCATGCGCAGGATGTTCTTCTTGACCCCGTAGTCGAACGCGACGACGTGAAACTTGGGCGTGATCTGCACGCCATAGCCGGAACCGAGCTTCCACTCGGTCTGCGTCCATTCGTACGTTTCCTTGACCGAAACCACCTTGGCAAGATCGAGGCCTGCCATGCTCGGCGCAGCCTTGGCTGCGGCAACAGCCTTGTCGATCAATTTCTGGGAGACCGTTTCGCCCTCTGGCAACCCGAGAATGCAGCCGTTCTGGGCGCCTTGCGTGCGCAAATGGCGTGTCAGCTTTCGGGTGTCGATGTTTGCAATGGCGACTGTGTTGCCTCGCATGAGGTATTCGTTCAGCGTCGCCGATTTGCGGAAGTTCGACGCGACGAGCGGCAGGTCCTTGATGATCAGGCCCGATGCATGAATCTTGTCGGCCTCGACATCTTCCTCGTTGGTGCCATAGTTGCCGATGTGCGGGTACGTGAGCGTCACGATCTGCTGGCAGTAACTCGGATCGGTCAGGATTTCCTGGTAACCGGTCATGGCGGTGTTGAACACCACTTCGCCAGTCGTGACGCCCGTGGCGCCGATCGAATTGCCGAGAAAAATCGTGCCGTCTGCAAGCGCCAGGATGGCGGGCGGGAATTTTCCCTTGAGAGACAAAAGCACTGGGATCTCCGGATGGATGACGCCCAAAGCGAACCCAAGAACTGAATTTGGGCTGCGACTTTCGTCGAGGAGTTGGCTTGCGTGCGCTGAGGGCGGGGTGTGAGCGGGAAAGCCCTTGATTATAGCCGTGGGCGGCTCAGGAAATGGCTCCCGCCGCGCTCGCATGCAGGCAGATCGCGGCGGCCGCGGCTACGTTGAGCGACTCCTCGCCGCCCGGCTGCGCTATCCGGATATGTTGGGCAGCCCGCGCCTCCAGTGCGGCCGAAACGCCCTGCCCTTCGTGTCCCATCAGCCATGCACAGGGATGAGGCAATCGGGCCCGATGAAGCCAATCGCCACGGTGCGAACTGGTGGCAACGCACGGCACGGCCAAGGCGTCCAGCGCGTCGATTTCCGCAGACTCGATCAGTCTCAGTCCGAAGTGCGCGCCCATGCCGGCGCGGAGCACCTTTGGCGCCCAGAGCGCAGCAGTCCCCTTGAGCGCGATGATCTGGGTGAATCCGAATGCGGCGGCGCTTCGCAAGATTGAGCCGACATTGCCCGCGTCCTGCAGGCGATCGAGCACCACAGTGGGAGCGGATGCCTCGAGATCCGGCGTGAGAGGCAAATCGAGCACAAACCCCATCGGAGCGGGCGATTCAAGGCCGCTGACTCCCGCCAGCAGGGCATCGGCGACCACCACCGTTTTTTCGGCGGCGTTCGTCCATTCGCGCGCTGACGTCGGCCAAAGCGACTCCGCAATAACCGCAATCGACGCACGAACGCCACGTTCTCGAGCTGCCCGGCACAGATGATCCCCCTCCAGCCATACGCGCCCCGTCTTCCGGTAGGCGCCGGGCTCGTGCGCAAGCTTGCGGAGTTCTTTGAGCAGCGGGTTGTCTCGCGAAGTGATGTGCCCGACGTCGGATGTCATGGCGAGATCTGTATTTCGATGCTGGTGACCCGCGTCACCGTCGCGTCGCCAGCGGCGCCAACAGCCTCGAGAGACCCGGAAGTGCGCACGAGTGCGGCGGCAACCGGGCTGAACGACCTGCGGTGATGCACGCAAGCACCGTGGCGCATCAACGCCTCCAGGTGTTCGGGCGTGCCGTAGCCTTTGTGACCGGCAAAGCCATATTGGGGATATTCGGCATGCAGTTGCTCACAAAGTCGATCGCGATACACCTTCGCCAGGATCGACGCCGCCGAAATGGCTTTGACGCGGGCATCGCCCTTGATCACCGCTTCGGCAAGCACACCGAGCGTGGGGAGCCGATTGCCGTCAACCAACACCTTGCCCGGCTTCAGTCGCAAGCCCTCCACGGCGCGGCGCATAGCAAGCATAGTGGCTTGGAGGATGTTGTGCGTATCGATTTCCTCGACGCTCGCCTGCGCGACCGAGCAGCACAGAGCTTTCGCAAGGATCTGTTCGTTGAGGCGCTCGCGCTGCAGCGCCGTCAACGTCTTGGAGTCGGCGAGGCCACGGATCGGACGTTTTTCGTCCAATATGACGGCAGCGGCGACAACCGGCCCGGCCAGCGGGCCCCTGCCTGCCTCGTCGACACCGGCGAGCAAGCCCGGCGCATCCCACACCAGGGTGGCCTGTTCAGCCTTCAAGAACTTTCTGGATTGCATTGGCGCACAGTGTCGGCGTATCGCGGAGCAATTCAGTATGCAGCGCGCTAAAACGTTGTTGCAAAGCGTGAACCTTCTCGGGCGCAGCGAGCCACCCAAGAGTCGCTTCGGCGAGAGCCTGCGGGGTCGCGTTGTCCTGCAGCAGTTCAGGGACGACGAACTCGCCGGAAAGAATGTTCGGCAGTCCGACCCATGGTTGAAGCTGCTTGTGCTTCATGACCAGGTTCCACGTCAACGTATTGACCCGGTACGAGATCACCATCGGCCGCTTGAACAGGGCGGCTTCGAGCGTTGCGGTCCCGCTGGCGATCAAGGTCACATCGCAGGCAGCCAGCGCCGCGTGTGACTGACCGTCCAGGAGCTTCACACGGCCGTCCATAACGCTGTCTCGCAGCAGTTGCTCCATTTCGGCTCGCAGGTTCGGCAGTACGGGCAGGATGAACTGGAGCGCCGGACGCGACTCGCGCATGACCGCGGCAGCGGCGAAGAATAGCGGTGCAAGGCGCCGGATCTCCGAGCCTCGACTTCCGGGCAGCAGGGCGACAACGGTCGCCTCTGCATCCAGTCCAAGAGACAGGCGGGCGGCCGCTTGGTCAGGCGTCATCGGAATGACGTTTGCCAACGGGTGGCCTACATAACTCGCGGCAATTCCATGCTTTGCGAGCAGTTTCGGCTCGAAAGGGAAAATACAAAGAACGTGGTCGGCAGCGGCCCGCAGCTTTTCCACCCGCTCCGGTCGCCACGCCCAGATCGAGGGACAGACAAAATGCGCCGTCTTCATGCCCCTGTTTCGCAGCGCCACTTCCAGATCCAGATTGAAGTCAGGCGCGTCGACACCGATGAAGATGTCCGGCCGTTCGCGAAGCAGGCGAGCTCGCAATTGCCGCCGGATGCCGGCTATTTCCGGATAGTGGCGCAGGACCTCGACGTACCCGCTGACAGCGAGCTTCTCCTGAGGCCACCAGGTCTCGAATCCGCGGGCAAGCATCCGCGGGCCGCCAATGCCCACAGCCTTCACGTCCGGCCAACGCGCCTGAAGCCCATCAATGAGAAGGCTGGCCAGCAGGTCGCCAGAGGCCTCGCCCGCGACCAGCGAAAACCGCCGCCCTGCAACTTCCGCCGTCATTGCCTTCAGCGCGCGATGCCGCTTGCTGCGCTGCCGAGGAACGCGCGCATTTGCGCCACGTCCGCCGCTGCGCCGGGCATCTCAGTGGCCAACTCGGCGATGCCTTCCCGGGCTTGGTCGAGCGTCTTGCCCTGGCGATACAGCAACTTGTGCATCTCTCGGATGGCGGCGATCCGTTCAGCGGAAAAATCGCGCCGACGCAAGCCGACAAGATTGACGCCGCGGACAGCGAGCGGATTGCCGTCGACCACCATGAAAGGCGGAACGTCCTTGCCCACGTGGCTTGCAAAGCCGATCATCGAATGGGCGCCGATGCGCATCCGCTGGAGGATGCCGACGAGGCCGCCGACTGTGGCCCAGTCGCCGATTCGCACGTGCCCGGCCAACGTCACGTTATTGGCCATGGTGATCTGGCTGCCGAGTTGGCAATCGTGCGCAATGTGCACGTAAGCCATGATCCAGTTGTCGTCGCCAACTCGCGTGGTGCCGACGTCCTGTACCGTACCCAGGTTGAATGTGCAGAATTCGCGAATGGTGTTGCGATTGCCGATCACCAGTTCTGTCGGCTCTCCAGCATATTTCTTGTCTTGCGGTACCGCGCCGAGCGATGCGAACTGGAAGATGCGGTTGTCGTCGCCTATAGTGGTCCGGCCTTCGATCACGCAGTGCGCGCCGATGGTCGTGCGAGCCCCCACACGAACGTGCGGCCCGATCACGGCATAAGGCCCCACGCTCACAGTCGGATCCAGTTCAGCACCGGGATCGACGATGGCCGTCGAGTGAATCAGCGTCATGCCCACCGCAGTTTCAATTGATCTGCCGCATTGCGCACATCAGCGAGGCCTCGCATGCCAGCTCCGGCCCCACCAATGCTCGACCCTTGAACTTGGAGATGCCAGCCTTCATCCGTTCGATTTCCACTTCGAGCGTCAGTTGATCCCCAGGTTCGACGGGCCGCTTGAAACGGGCGCCATCGATGGCCGCAAAGTAGTAGACGGTGTTGTCGTCCGGAATGATGTCCAGCGAATGAAAGGAGAGCAGCGCGGCTGCCTGCGCCATGGCTTCGAGCATCAACACACCCGGCATTACCGGGCGATGCGGAAAGTGTCCGTTGAAAAAAGGCTCGTTCATGGTCACGTTCTTCAAAGCCTTGATTCGCTTGCCCTTTTCCATTTCGAGCACGCGATCCACAAGCAAAAACGGATAGCGGTGAGGTAGCAGCTTGAGGATTTGATGGATATCGAGCGTCATGATTTCTTGTCCTGCATCGTCAGTTTTTCCAGCGCCTTGAGGCGCTCGCGCAGACTGTGCAGTTGCTTGAGCGTGGCTGCATTCTTTTCCCAGGCGGCATTGTCGTCGATGGGAAACACGCCAGTGTATTGGCCCGGCTTGAGAATGGATCGCGTCACGAGCGAGTTGGACGAGATATGCACGTGATCGGCGATCGTGAGATGGCCCAGGACGCCAGCGCGGCCGCCGAACGTGCAGTACGCGCCGATGGTCGCGCTGCCGGCCACCGCCGTGCAGCCGGCCATTGCCGTGTGCTTGCCCACTCGCACGTTGTGGCCGATCTGGATCAGGTTGTCGAGCTTGACGCCGTCTTCAATCACGGTGTCTTCCAGTGCACCTCGATCGATACAGGTGTTGGCACCGATCTCGACGTCGTCGCCGATTCGCACGGCGCCAAGTTGCTCGATCTTGACCCATGCGCCTTCGTGCGGGGCAAGCCCGAATCCATCCGCGCCGATGACGACGCCCGGATGCAGAAGACACCTGTCTCCAATGACGCAATCCTCGCTCACCGTGACTCGGGACTTCAGCACGGTATCGGCACCGATGCGCACGCCCCGCTCCACGACGCACAGCGCGCCAATCCTGGCCGTGGGATGGACCGCAGCATCTGGATCGATGACGGCGCTCGGATGAATGCGCACGGTCTCCGGTCGTGCGTGTGCCTTCTTCCAGAGCTGAGTCAACCGGGCGAAGTACAGGTATGGGTCCGGTGTAGAAATGAATGCGCCGCGCTCTGCGGCGGCTTCTCGCATGGCAGGTGCGACGATGACACAGCCCGCCTTCGAGGCGGCCAGCTCTTTGCGATATTTGGGATGGCTCAGAAAGCTGATGGCATCGGGTCTTGCCACCGAAAGCGGTGCCAGCCGCTCGATGGACAATGCCGGATCGCCCTTAAGCTCGCCCCCGAGAGCATCGACGATCGCGCCTAACCGCAGTGCCACGCCGTTCTTCGGCGCTACTTGCCGCCGTTCGAGGACGACGCGTTCAGCGCCTTGATCACCTTCTCGGTGATGTCGTGCTTGGGATTGATATAGATCGCTTCCTGCAGGATCGCATCGTACTTTTCAGCTTCGGCCACCTGCTTGACCACGCGATTGGCCCGCTCGTAGACCTGCTGCAGTTCTTCGTTCTTGCGGGCGTTCAGATCTTCCTGGAACTCACGGCGGCGACGCTGGAAATCCCGGTCCTGATCGATCAAGGCACGTTGCCGTGTGATGCGCTGTGCCTCTGGAAGCGTCGGAGCCTCCTTTTCGAACTTCTCGGACGCCGCCTTGAGCGCCTCGCCCTGTGCGGTCAAATCCTTCTCGCGCTTGAGGAATTCGGCCTCCAGTTTTGCCTGAGCTGCCTTGGCGGGCAGCGCTTCGCGCAGAACGCGGTCAGGATTCACAAAACCGATGCGGAATGTTTCCTGCGCGTGGGCGGGTGTCCCCACCGCCAGAAAGGCGGGGATCAGCAGCGCACCTGCGACACGGAGCAATGGGGTCATTAGAAGGAAGTTCCGATCTGGAATTGCAGGCGTTGAATTCTATCCTCCGGGATGTTGTTCAAGACGTCCGCCTTCTGGTACACGACCGGAATGGCATACGCCAGGCGCAGCGGGCCAAGGGGGGATATCCAGCTGATTCCAAGGCCGACGGACGCGCGGATCTTGGTGATCGCATCCCACTGAGCATCGGTGGAGAACGTATTGCGCTCTGCCCAGACGTTGCCGGCATCGAAGAATCCGTAGAGACGCAGAGTCCGATCGTTGCCCGCACCCGGGAACGGAGTGCTCAACTCGGCATTGAAGATAGCCTTTTTAGTGCCACCCAGCGCCGCACCCTCGACCTGGCCATAGACTGGCACGTCCGTCGGCCCCAGGGAGTTCTGTTCGAAGCCGCGAACGGAGCCCAACCCGCCAGCATAGAAATTCTTGAAGATCGGATAAGGATTGTCACCAAAGGCCTTGGCGTACCCGAAATCGCCGTTCACTGCGAATGTGTACTGCTTGTTGAGCGGGAACCACTGCTGGTATTGGTAGCTGGTCTTGTAGTACTTCATGTCTCCGCCGGAGCCAATTTCGAGATTGGCACGCTGCAGACGACCACGCGTCGGGACTAGCGCGCTATCGCGATCGTCGCGCGCCCAGCCAACGGTCAGAGGGATGCCCCAGACCGAGTTGTTTGCACAGAATGAAACAAGGCCATCCGGTCCCGTCGTACATCCGAAGTAGTCGCGGTACGACTGCGGCGTTGCCGCGGAGATGTAAGTGCCGGGGTCGAAACGGTAACGCTCGAGGCCTGCGCCAAAATAGACCGTGTCCACCTCGCTGAACGGCACGCCGAAGCGGATGCTCCCGCCCTCGTTCACCAGTTTGTAGTCGCCATCCACGTTGTAATACGGCCGGGTCGTCGTGGTGTAGAGACTGAAAGTGCGTGAGATGCCATCCTTAGTGAAGTAAGGATCGGTGGTGGTCAACGAGATCGTGCGGTTGTACTTGCTCGTGTTGACCTGCACGCCCAGGTAGTTGCCGGAACCGAACACGTTCTCCTGCGAAATACCAAAGGTCAACGAAACTTTGTCCGCGGTGGAGAAGCCGGCGCCCAACTGCAATGAGCCAGTGGGCTTTTCAACCACGTTGATAGTCAGGTCCACCTGGTCGGGCGAGCCCGGCACTTCCTGGGTGTCGACGTTGACGTCGGTGAAGAATCCCAGACGGTCCACACGATCGCGCGACAGCTTGATCTTGTCGCCGTCATACCAGGAGGCCTCGTACTGCCGGAATTCGCGTCGGATGACTTCGTCGCGCGTGCGATTGTTACCGCCGATCGACACACGGCGCACATACACGCGCCGACCTGGATCGGCGTTCAGGGTCAATGCGACACGATTGTTGGTGCGGTCGATCTCGGGCTCGGCCTGCACTCGCGCGAACGCATAGCCGAAAGAGCCGAAATAATCGGTAAACGCCCTGATTGTCTCGTTGAGTTGTTCGCCGTTGTAGGGCTCGCCGGGTCGAATGGTCACCAGCGACTTGAATGCGTCTTCGCGTCCCAGGAAATTGCCAGACAGCTTGACGCCGGAGACGATGAATTTTTCGCCTTCGCTGATGTTGACGGTAACTGCCAGATCCTGACGATCCGGAGAAATTGCAACCTGGGTCGAGTCGATGTGAAACTCCAGGTAGCCGCGTGACAGATAGTAGGAGCGCAGCGTCTCCAGGTCGGCATTGAGCTTGGTGCGAGAGTACTGGTTGGACTTGGTGTACCAGCTCAACCAGCCACCACTGTCCTGGTCGAAGAGGCTGAGCAGCGTGGATTCGCTGAAATCCTTGTTGCCGACGATGTGGACTTCGCGAATGCGTGCGGGCTCGCCTTCGGTCACGGTAAAGGTGAGATTGACGCGATTGCGCTCGATCGGAGTCACAGTCGTGACGACCTGGGCGTTGTACAGGCTCCGGCTCACGTATTGGCGCTTCAGCTCCTGCTCCGCACGATCGGCCAGTGCCTTGTCGTAAGGGCGTCCGTCGGCCAGACCCACTTCGCGCAACGATTTCACGAGTGCGGCCTTGTCGAATTCCTTGGTGCCGACGAAGTCGACCTCGGCAATGGTCGGCCGCTCTTCGACGACGACGACGAGCACATTGCCATTGACGTCGATTCGCACGTCCTTGAACAAGCCCAGATCGAACAAAGCACGGATCGCTGCCGAGCCACGTTCGTCGTTGTACGTGTCGCCTACGCGAAAGGGCAGCGAGGCGAAAATCGTACCCGGCTCCACACGCTGGAGGCCTTCGACGCGGATGTCGCGAACCGTGAATGGTTCGACCGCCCAGGCCGCAGTGGCGGCAATTGCGCTGGCCACCATTACGGCGACGCTGCGCAGGCGAAAGCGACTGAATGTTTTGTTCATCTGTGAATTTGCGCCGGCGCGGAATGGGCCGGCAGATAGTTAACCAAAGAGCCGCGTGACGTCGTTGAAAAGTGCGATCGACATCATGACAAGCAACAACGCAACACCGCCGCGCTGAAGCCGTTCCATCCATGCGTCTGAGACACTCCTGCCGGTCAGGCCCTCCCAAAGATAATACATCAGGTGTCCTCCATCGAGGACCGGCAACGGCATGAGGTTCAGCACGCCGAGACTGACGCTGATGAGTGCGAGGAACACCAGGTATTGGGTAATGCCAAGGCTTGCGGACTTGCCCGCATAGTCGGCGATCGTCAGGGGGCCGCTCAGATTCTTGAGCGATGCTTCGCCGACGACCATCTTGGCCATCATGCGCACCGTGAGGGCGGACACTTCCCATGTCCGAACGAACCCATGCAAGAGCCCGTCAATGGCCCCTTGCCTCACGAGAACCATCTCAGGAGGAGCCCCGACGTAAGCACCGACGCGGCCGATCTTGACGCCTGCCTCATCGCGAACGTCGGGGGCCACATCGAGCTTCAGCACCTGGCCGGCACGTTCGACTCTCCATGGCTGGACCCTCGGCTGGTCGCCGTCGATCGAAGCGCGGATCACCTCACGCAGTTGTTGGCCATCGACGATCGTGGTCGCTCCCACCTCCCGAACGACGTCGCCCGCGTGCAGACCGGCCCGCTCCGCAGCACTGTTCGCCATCACCTCGCCAATCTCCGGACGCGTCAATGGAGCAACGATGCCGATCTTTCGGAACATCTGCGCATCGGCGTCCTTGGCCTCTATACGGCTCAACGGCAATATGAGTTCGCGCGATGGGCGCCCGCCCTCACCTGCAATCTCAAGCGTAAGGTCGCGCCCGTCAAGGGCGCCACGAGTCATGCGCCAGCGCAGATCTTCGAAAGACTGCACCGGCTCCAGCGCACCGTCGAAGCCCGCCCGCGTGATGTGCTCTCCGCCGCGCAGCCCCGCGCCTTCGGCCAACGACGCCGCCACGGGGCGCGCAAGCTTCGCGGAAGGCTCCTCGACGCCAACCCAACTCACGACGCTATAGAGCAGCACCGCCAAGAGCAGATTTGCAATGGGCCCCGCAGCGACTATCGCAGCGCGCGACCGCAAGGGTTGTGTGTTGAATGCGCGATGCCGCTCTTCAGGGAGCACCGGGCCTTCGCGCTCGTCCAGCATCTTCACGTATCCGCCGATCGGAAACATGCCGATCACGAACTCGGTGGTCTGCCCAGGATGCTGGCGCTTCGGCTGCCAGCGATAGAGCGCCGCCCCAAATCCGACCGAGAAGCGCAGGACCTTCACGCCACAGGCCACCGCCACTCGGTAGTGACCGTACTCGTGAACTGCGATCAGCAAGCCGAGCGCGACGATGAAGGCAACGACTGTGAGCATCGGATTTCCGATCGTGGGTGGTTAGGCAGCGAAGCGCAATGCGGCTGCGTTGGCTGCGGCACGGGCGCTGGCATCGAGTGCGAGCAAGTCGCCAAGCGACTCCGGCTTGGAGGGAAGCACCGCCTCCAAAGTTTCCATGTTGACTGCGTGAATGCGGTCGAAGCGAAGTCGCCGGTCCAGGAAGGCTTCAACGGCCACTTCGTTGGCAGCGTTCAGAATCGCCGTCGTCCCCGGAGCGGCGCGAAGTGCATGCCAGGCCAGTTCGAGGCCGGGAAAGAGCGCCGCGTCGGGTGGATCGAAGGTCAAGGCCGACATTTGACGAAAATCAAGTCTGCCCGCGCCGCTTTCGATCCGCTCAGGCCAGGCAAGCCCCACGGCGATGGGTACACGCATATCAGGCGTTCCGAGTTGGGCAATCACAGATGAATCCGCAAACTGAACCATCGAGTGCACCACGCTCTGAGGATGAATGACGACCTCGATTTGATCCGGCCGCACTCCGAACAAGTGACGTGCCTCGATCACTTCGAGCGCCTTGTTCATCATGGTCGCGGAGTCCACCGAAATCTTGCGGCCCATCACCCAGTTCGGATGAGCGCAAGCCTCTTCTGGCGTGACGTTGATCAGCGATGCGGGTTCACGCGTTCGAAACGGCCCGCCGGAAGCAGTCAAGATGATCTTGTCGATCCGCCGCGCCCACGTCGACGGGTCTTCCGGAAGCGACTGGAAAATCGCCGAGTGTTCGCTGTCTATCGGCAGCAGGGTCGCTCCGCCCTGCCGCACAGTGCTCATGAACAGTTCGCCGCCAACGACCAAGGCTTCCTTGTTTGCCAGCAATAGCCGTTTGCCTGCTTGAGCGGCGGCCAGGCAAGGCCCCAGTCCTGCGGCGCCGACGATGGCCGCCATGACGACATCCGCTTCGTCGTGGGACGCAATCGTCTCGATCGAATTCCTACCCTGCAATACGCGTGTAGGTATTCCGTTTTGCCTTAGTTTTTCAGCAAGAAGATCCGCGTGCGCCGCGCTGGCCATGGCGGCGAACTTCGGTGAGAAGCGCGCGCATTGCGCCAGCATCTCGTCGACCTTCGTTGCCGCGGACAAGGCAAAGACTTCAAACCGGTCGGGATGTCGAGCGATCACGTCCAAGGTGCTCACGCCGACGGACCCCGTCGAGCCGAGCACAGTGACGCGCTGTCTGATTGAGTTCACAGGGAGGCCAACATCATTGCGATAGGCAGCGTCGGAAGCAAAGCATCAACCCGATCAAGAACGCCGCCATGCCCCGGCAGCAGGGAACTGCTGTCCTTCGCACCCGCACTTCGCTTGATCAAGGATTCGACCAGATCACCCACCACGCTCATTGCCGCGAGGAATATTACGCCTATCAACAGGAGCCACCAGCCACGATCAGCCAGCCGCGTATAGAGGCTGACGACCGTGGCCTGCAGCGCCGCGTCGCTCCAGGTCCAGGCGATGGCCAAAATGATCACGCCAGCCATGCCTCCCCATACGCCCTCCCAGCTCTTGCCGGGGCTGATGCTGGGCGCAAGCTTGTTATGAGTAAATTTGAGCCCGAACGCCCTGCCCGCGAAATAGGCAAACACGTCGGCGACCCACACCAATACAAGGATCGACAACAGGAAGTTGATCCCGATCATCCGCGCTTGCACTGCGGCAAGCCACGCGACCCACAGTGCCAACAAGCCTCCTACCAACCGCAATCCCTTGGGGACTCGCGGCCATCCTGGCACTGCAACCCGGAGCAGTGCGGCGCCACCCAATACCCAGGCAGCACTGGCGACGATCCAGACGAGAAGCAGGGGCGCATCGAGCAGTCCCAGCCACCAGGACAGCGAGCAAAGCAAGACGATTTCGACCCCGAGGAACAGCGATACGGCTTGACCGTAGCCATTGAGGCGGCCCCATTCCCAGCCAGCGGCGCCGATCAAGGCGAGCATGACGCAGCCGAAGGGAACGTAGGACGGATAGAAAAGCGCTGGGAGAAGGATCGCCAGCAAGACGGCCGCTGTGATGATGCGTTGTTTGAGCATGCGCTCAGGCTACTTGCTGATCAGGCCGAGCCGGCAACCGGACCTGCGCCGACGTTTTTCCGTATCGACGCTCGCGAAGCTGGTACGCATCAATAGCCTCGTCCAGTGCGGCTTCATCGAAATCGGGCCAAAGCCTGTCACTGAAGAACAACTCGGAATAGGCGCTCTGCCAGAGAAGAAAATTGGAAAGCCGTTGTTCGCCACCGGTGCGGATGAATAGATCGGGGTCCGGTACGTGCGAGAGCGCCATGGCGGCATCGAGATTGGCTTCCGTCAGCGCTTCGCCTCGAGCCACCAGTTGCGCCGCGGCCCTGGCAATGTCCCAGCGGCCGCCGTAGTTAAAACAAACGTTGAGAACTAGTCGACTATTGTGAGCCGTCGCAGTTTCCGCCTGGATCAGCCCGGCCGCGATCTTCTCGGACAGCCCCCCCCGCTCACCCACGAAATGAAGGCGGACGCCATCGTGGCTCAACTTCGGAACCTCACGAGCAAGCGCACCAACCATCAAGTCCATTAGTCCGGACACTTCCTCGATGGGTCGATTCCAGTTCTCCGACGAGAAGGCGAAGACCGTCAGCACAGCGACACTACGCGCCACGCAAGCCTTGACGCATCGCCTCAAGGATTCGACGCCCTGCTTGTGCCCCGCCACCCGCGGCAGGAAACGACGCGTTGCCCAGCGCCCATTCCCGTCCATGACGATGGCAATGTGATGAGGAATCGCGCGCGGACTCTTCATGTCAGACCGCCATGATCTCGGCTTCCTTGGCTGTCACCAGCCGGTCGATCTCAGCAATGTGTCGGTCGGTGACCTTTTGGATTTCAGCCTCTGCGCGCTTCTGATCGTCTTCGGATGCCAGCTTGTCCTTGACCAGTTTCTTGATTGCGTCGTTTGCATCGCGCCGCAGATTCCGCGTGGCGACCTTCGCGCTTTCGCCTTCGTTGCGGACCAGCTTGGTCATTTCCTTGCGCCGCTCCTCGCTCATGGGAGGCATCGGAACGCGGATCAAGTCCCCCATCGAAGCGGGGTTGAGGCCGAGGTCGCTTTCGCGAATCGCCTTTTCAATCTTGGCGCCCATACCCTTTTCCCAAGGCTGAACGCTGATGGTCCGCGAATCGAGCAGTGCAACGTTGGCAACTTGGGACAGCGGCACCGACGAACCGTAGTACTCGACGTGGATGGAGTCCAGCAGAGCGGGACTTGCCCGACCTGTCCGAATCTTGGTGAGGTTGTTTTGGAACGCCGCCAGCGATTGGTTCATCTTGGCGTCTGTTGCGTTTCGAATGTCTGCAATGGTCATAGATACTTTCTCCGCTCAGGCATGCACCAGCGTGCCTTCGTCCTCGCCCATAACGACGCGCTTCAACGCGCCATTCTTGAAAATCGAGAACACCTTGATCGGCAGATTCTGGTCCCGGCACAGCGCAAAAGCCGTGGCATCCATAATGCCGAGGTTTTGAGCGATAGCTTGGTCGAAGCTCAACATCGAATAGCGGGTTGCGCTCAGGTCTTTCTTGGGATCGGCGGTATACACGCCATCGACCTTGGTCGCCTTGAGGACCAGCTCGGCCCCGATTTCGGCGCCGCGCAGCGCCGCGGCAGTGTCCGTCGTGAAGAACGGGTTGCCGGTGCCGGCAGCAAAAATCACCACTTTGCCTTCTTCCAGATACTGGAGGGCCTTGGGGCGCACATAAGGCTCGACGACCTGCTCGATGGCGATGGCGGACATCACGCGCGCAATGAGGCCTTGCTTGTTCATAGCGTCGGCCAAGGCAAGTGCGTTCATGACAGTCGCCAGCATGCCCATGTAGTCGGCCGTGGCGCGGTCCATTCCGACGGAACCGCCGGCAACGCCACGAAAGATGTTTCCGCCGCCGATCACAACTGCGACTTCGACGCCCATGTTCACCACCTCTGCCACCTCGCCAACCATACGGACGATCGTTGCGCGATTGATGCCAAAGGCGTCGTCGCCCATCAATGCCTCTCCCGACAGCTTCAACAAGATTCGCTTGTGGGCTGGGCGGGCTTCAGGCATGGAGGATTTCCTTTGAGGTTGGCGGGTGCGAGTGTAAGACGTGGTAGCGAGCAGGCAATGGAGCAATGCGCACCATTGCCTGATATCGGCTTAAGCCGCAGCCTTGGCCGCTGCGACTTGGGCGGCGACCTCGGCTGCGAAATCGTCGACCTTCTTTTCGATGCCTTCGCCCACCACATAGAGCGTGAAGGCCTTGATCGACGTGCCAGCTGCCTTGAGCATCTGCTCGACGGTCTGCTTGTCGTTCTTGACGAACGCTTGGTTGTGCAGCGAAACCTCCTTGAGGTACTTCTGCACGCCACCTTCGATGCGCTTGGCAACGATATCCGCAGGCTGAGGTTGCTTGCCGGCGGCTTCAGCTGCCTTGCGATCTTCCTCGGCCTTGCCGGCAGCGACGGCACGTTCCTTTTCGATCAGTTCGCCCGGAACGTCAGCTGCCGAAATTGCGACCGGCTTCATGGCCGCCACGTGCATTGCCACGTCCTTGGCGGCAGTGTCATCGCCTTCGAACTCGACCATGACGCCTATGCGCGTGCCATGCAGGTATGACGCCACCTTGCCATTGCCAGCAAAGCGCTTGAACCGACGGAAGCTCATGTTCTCGCCGATCTTGCCGACGAGACCCTTGCGCACGTCTTCAAGCGTGGGGCCGAAACCGTCTTGCTCGTACGGCAGAGCGCCGAGGGCCGCCAGATCAGCAGGGTTGTGCTTGGCGACCAGCATTGCGGCAGCATTGGCCATCGCGAGGAAGCTGTCGTTCTTCGTCACGAAGTCGGTTTCGCAGTTAATTTCGATCATCGCGCCAGCGTCGCCTTCGACGAATGCCGTGACCACGCCTTCGGCAGTGATTCGACCGGATGCCTTGCCGGCCTTGTTGCCCAGCTTGATGCGCAGAAGCTCTTCTGCCTTTTCCATATTGCCTTCAGCCTCGGTCAAGGCCTTCTTGCATTCCATCATGGGTGCGTCAGTCTTCGCGCGCAGTTCGCCGACCATGCTTGCGGTGATTGTTGCCATGTGTACTCTCCGTTCGGTTTGTCATTGCAGCCGCCCACACCGGGCGCCGCGAAAATCAGATTAAAAAAAAGGGGCTTCGAGGCCCCTTCTTCAGGCTCGAACGAGCTTGAATCAGGCGGAAGCGCCCTCTTCGACCTCGACGAACTCGTCGGAGTTGCCTTCGGACACAGCCTTGACAACGTCGCTGACCGCGCTCGAACGCCCTTCGATGATCGCATCCGCGATGCCGCGGGCGTACAGCG
The DNA here is from genome assembly GCF_056397405.1 of Variovorax sp. 05N34. Classification (NCBI taxonomy): domain Bacteria; kingdom Pseudomonadati; phylum Pseudomonadota; class Betaproteobacteria; order Burkholderiales; family Comamonadaceae; genus Variovorax; species Variovorax sp. 05N34. The sequence goes on along the minus strand of NZ_JBFTNI010000001.1, from coordinate 82,467 downwards.
TGACAGCCTTCGACGAGTCGTCGTTGCCAGGGATCACGTAGTCGATGCCTTCAGGCGAATGGTTCGAGTCAACCACACCGATCAGCGGGATGCCGAGCTTCTTGGCTTCGGCAACTGCAATCTTGTGGAAGCCGACGTCGATCACGAAGATAGCGTCCGGCAAAGCGGTCATGTCCTGGATGCCGCCGATGTCTTTTTCGAGCTTTTCAATTTCGCGCGTGAAGGTGAGCTGCTCTTTCTTGCTCAGGCTATCGAGGCCGGCTTCGAGTTGAGCCTTCATGTCCTTCAGACGCTTGATCGAGGTCTTCACGGTCTTGAAGTTGGTCAGCATGCCGCCGAGCCAGCGGGTTTCGACGTAAGGCACGCCGGCGCGGCGCGCCTCGGCGGAGACAATTTCACGAGCTTGGCGCTTGGTGCCCACCATCAGGATGGTGCCGCGATTGGCCGTGAGCTGCTTGGCGTACTTCATCGCGTCCTGGAACATCGGAAGCGACTTTTCCAGGTTGATGATGTGAATCTTGTTGCGATGGCCGAAGATGTACGGGGCCATCTTGGGGTTCCAGAAGCGCGTTTGGTGACCGAAATGGACACCGGCTTCGAGCATTTCGCGCATGGTCGTCGACATAGCAATAACTCCAAAGGTTGGGTCTAAAATCCAGCCCGTTTTGTGCGCCTTCTTTCGATGAAATTCGAAGACTCACAACACCTTGAGTGGGCTGGTTTGCGGATGTGCTTCGCCCTGGAAAAATACCCGGGAAAGTGAGTAAAAGTACCCGGAGCGAAACCCAAAGAGTATAGCACCCACCTCTCCCCTTTTTCGGCCCCAAATCACCATGCGACCTGACTTGCACGCCACCCGCATCACCCTGATGACGGGCGCCTCCGACGCGCGCACTGAAATGGAGCATTCCGTGGCTGCCGCGGAGTCACCCGCCTGCAAGAACGCGTTCACACGCACATTCTTCGCCGAGGCACGCAGGGAAGCCACCAATGCGGCCGCGCATACGCCTTTAGCCGGCCTGGCCTTTTCCATCAAAGACCTGTTCGACGTCGCTGACCAGCCGACCCCCGCGGGGTCCGTTGTACTTTCCCACGCGCCACCAGCCAAGGCTGACGCCGTCGCTGTCGCACGCCTCCGGCACGCCGGGGGCGCATTGTTGGCGCGCACAAACATGACCGAATTCGCCTTCTCGGGTGTCGGTGTCAATCCGCATTTAGGAACCCCGGTGAACCCGAGCGACCCGACAACGCCGCGGATCCCTGGAGGATCGTCCTCCGGCGCGGCGATCTCCGTGTCCACGGGCGCGGCCTTCGTGGGGCTCGGCTCAGATACAGGCGGATCGATCCGGATTCCAGCGGCCCTGAACGGAATCGTCGGCTTCAAGAGCACGGCGCGGCTCGTCCCGGCCGATGGCGCGCTGCCGCTTTCGACCACCCTCGACACCGTCTGCGCGATGACAAGGTCGGTGCGCGATGCTGTCACCGTCCACGAAATCCTGGCGGCCCGTCGAGCCACGCCCGGAAATGCACCGCTGGCGAACTACCGCTTCGCCGTCGCCAAGGAGCTGTTTCAGGACGATCTCGAGCCAGTTGTAGCTGGCGCCTTCGAACGAACGCTCCGAATATTGCGGCAAGCCGGCGCGCACATCGAAGAAGTCAGCCTGCCAGCGCTGGCAGACCTCCCTGCGATCAACGCAACCGGCGGGTTTTCAGCGGCCGAATCCTATGCGTGGCATCGGCTGCTGCTGGAGCGCAGCGGAGCTGGCTATGACCCTCGCGTGGCGCAGCGCATCCTGAAGGGTGCGACGATGAAGGCGTACGAGTACATCGAGTTGGTCAACGCCCGCCGCTCGTGGATCTCTCGCATGGAAACCGCTCTCGCGCCCTTCGACGCGGTCCTTTCACCCACGGTCCCGATGGTGGCCCCTCCCATCGCGAGCGTCGCCCCGGGAGAGGAGCGCGATGCGGCATTTTTCAAGATCAACGCGTTGCTGCTGCGCAATCCTTCGGTCGTCAACATGCTCGACGGCTGCGCGATTTCCATTCCCTGTCATGCGGCGGGGGAACTGCCCGTGGGCCTCATGCTCTGGCACGCCGCCCTGCGCGACGACACGGTGCTGGCGGCCGCGCTGCAGGCCGAGCGTGCCTTCTCAACAAAAAATCAATGACGCAAAGTACCGAATGAAAGTAGCGATCGTGGGAGCCGGCATCATCGGCGTCACCACTGCATGGGAGTTGGCCTGCGACGGCCATGACGTCGTTGTCTTTGAGCGCCGCGGCGCCGCCGCCGAGGAGTCTAGTTTCGCAAATGCCGGTGTCGTGGCGCCAGGATACGTGACGCCATGGGCCGGTCCGGGGATGCGCGGAAAGGTCCTCCGGTCGCTTTTTTCGACGCACGGCGCCATCAAGCTGCGTTGGCCTCTTTCGGCTCGAGATGTGCGCTGGATGGGGCATTGGCAGCGAGCTTGCAAGCTCGAAACCTACTTGGCCAATCGCGCACGCATGCAGCGCCTGGCGTTCTACAGCCGCACGCGCCTGCACGCCATCACCGCCGCGTGCGAACTGGAATACGAACGCAGCGACGGCTATCTGGTGCTCTTGCGCTCAAAGCGCGAGAAGAAACTGGTTCAGGCGGGTCTTGAGGTGCTGCGCGATGCCGGAGCTGCGTTCCGCGAAATCGATGCCGACGAAGCACGCAAGATCGAACCCGCGCTCAGCCATGAGACCGCTCTCGCCGGCGCCATCCACCTGCCTGACGACGAAGTGGCCAATTGCAGGCAGTTCGCGCTGCTTCTCAAGTGGGAAGCCGAGGCCTTGGGCGTTCAGTTTCATTTCAATTGCGACCTCGCGCCCATGAAGCGCTCGGCTCCCACCGAACTCGCGCTGGCGAGCGGCTCCGAGGGCCACCGCTTCGATGCGGTGGTGGTGTGCGCCGGCGTTGCCTCGGCCAACCTGCTGAGGCCGCTGGGCTTGCGTGTTCCGCTCGCACCGGTCTACGGGCACTCCATCAGCGCCAGCATCCGCGAGTCGCTCAATGCGCCGCGTAGTGCAGTCATGGACGAGCGCTACAAAGTTGCCATTTCAAGATTGGGCCAGCGCGTGCGAGTGGCGGGGAGCGCCGAGCTGGGCGGCTCGCTCGACACCCTCAATCCTGCGTCCCTGCAGACGCTCTACAAGGTGCTGCAGGACTGGTTCCCCGGCGCGGTAACGCTCCGCTCAGGCGTCCAGCAATGGAAAGGTGCACGGCCGATGCTGCCAGACGGACCTCCCGTGATCGGCCCGAGCGGGGTACCCGGCGTTTGGCTGAATCTGGGCCACGGATCAAGCGGCTGGGCTCTCTCCTGCGGCAGCGCGCGCGTGCTTGCAGATCTCATGTCAGGCCGGGATCCTGGCATCGATCTCGAGGGGTTGGGAGTCGAGCGCCTGCTGCAACGTTGACGTTCGAGGCATCCAGACGTGCATCGCATTGCTTCCTCCACCTCAGCCGACCTCTTCAACATTGCGGCGGTGCGCCGGATCGAAGAGGCTGCTGCTGCCGCGTTGCCGCCTCATGAGTTGATGCAGCGCGCAGGACTCGCGGTCGCCCGCCTGGCGATGGCCATCGCGCCGCACGCTCGGCACATTTGGATTGCTTGCGGCCCCGGCAACAACGGCGGCGACGGCTTCGAGGCTGCCTGCCATTTGCAGACACGCGGCTTCGCCACCATCGTCACGCGCATCGGCCACGACCACCGGCTAACCGCGGACGCCAAGGCCTCCCTTGAGCGCGCGCAGAAGGCCGGCGTGCTTTTTTCAGAAGCTCCGCCGTCGAACTATGACCTGGCCATTGACGCACTGCTGGGGATCGGCGCTGCAAGACCACCCGGCGGTTTGATGCTGGACTGGCTGCGACTCATGGGCGGCAGTCATGCACCGGTGCTGAGCATCGACACACCTTCGGGCCTGGATGCGGACACCGGCACCCTCTCTTTGAACTACCTTGCTCCTCCGCGGCCCGGCAGAAGCGCCTCGCGCCGTGCATGCCTGAGCCTTCTGACACTCAAGCCGGGCCTTTTCACTGCGCAGGGTCGCGATGCAGCAGGGGATGTTTGGTTTGACGACCTCGGTGTCTCTGGAGCTTCCGAAAAGCCCGTCGCCCGCCTTCCTGGCATTCCGGTACACCTGCCCCGTGTGCAGGCATCCCATAAGGGAAGTTACGGCGACCTCGCAGTGATTGGTGGCGCCCCGGGCATGGCGGGAGCCGCACTCCTGGCGGCCTCCGCCGCGGTCAACGCCGGCGTGGGGCGCGTATTCGTCGCGCCACTTGACGCGGGCATCGTTCCACTGGACGTCCTGCGACCGGAGCTGATGTTCCGCCGCCCCGATACCCTGGACCTTGCAGGGATGACTGTCGTCTGCGGATGCGGCGGGGGGGCGCTCGTGGCCGACGTGTTGCCGCACGTTCTGGAGACTGCTGCGGGACTCGTGGTCGACGCGGATGCGCTCAACGCGATCGCTGGCGATAGCGCCCTGCAGGGTCTGCTGATTGCGCGTACACGCTCCAGACGGCCGACGATCCTCACACCGCATCCACTCGAAGCGGCTCGCTTGCTCGGAGCGGTCACCGCCGACATCCAGAACAACCGTATCGCAGCCGCCACTCGGCTTGCAGCGCAATTCGGCGCCACTGTTGTGCTCAAGGGCTCAGGTACTGTGATCGCCGCGCCCGATGAAGTGCCAGTGATCAATCCCAGCGGCAACGCGCGGCTGGCGACCGCCGGGACCGGCGACGTACTTGCAGGGATGACCGGCGCTGCGCTGGCGGCCGGCCGATCCGCGTTTGCCGCAGCCCTGGAAGCCGTCTGGCACCACGGCGATCTGGCCGATCGCTGGCCAGCCGACATTCCGCTCACAGCGGGGGCTCTCGCCTCCGGCAGCGTCCCTGCCGGCGCCCGTTGATCTGACTTTCAGCCGCGCCCGACAAAGGGCATCTTGGTCGCCATTACCGTGTGGAAAAGCACGTTTGCTTCCAGCGGCAGGTTTGCCATGTAAAGCACCGACTGACCCACGATGGACACATCCATCACGGGCTCGATCGCGACTTCGCCATTCGCCTGCGGAACACCCTTCGTCATACGGGCCGCCAGTTCAGTCAGGGCGTTGCCGACGTCGATCTGACCGACTGCGATGTCGTACTTGCGGCCATCGAGCGATGCCGTCTTGGTCAACCCTTCGACCGCGTGCTTCGTCGCCGTATAGGCGATTGAGTTCGGCCGGGGGGCTGTCGCAGAAATCGACCCGTTGTTGATGATTCGCCCGCCCTTCGGCGTCTGCGATCTCATCGTCCGAAACGCCTGCTGGATGCAATAGAACATGCCGCTCAGGTTGATGTCGACCACACCCCGCCATTGTTCAGGTGTCCAATCCTCGAATGGCCCTGGCGGATTGCCGACGCCGGCATTGTTGAAAAGCAGATCCACGCGTCCAAACTGTTTGACCGTCCCGGCGAACAGCGCCTGCACCGATTCGGGATTGCCCACATCGGTCGACACCGCGAAAGCTCGCGCCCCAGCGCCCGACTCGTTCGCCACCTGCTGCAACGGTTCAAGACGGCGACCCGCCAACGCAACGCTCCAGCCGTCCGCGAGCAATGCCAACGCGGCAGAGCGGCCGATGCCGGTTCCGGCACCGGTGACGATTGCGATGCGGCTCTTGTTCTCCATGCTCATTCATGACTCCTTGGGTCAGCGGCGCGCCTTGCGCCCCTTCATCTTGTTGGTCGCCTTCTTGACGGCTGTCTTGAAAGCCTGCATCGCCGATTGTGGCGCTCGCTCGACCGCTCGGTCGTCGCGCTCCGCAAATGCTTCGGGTTTCTTGCGCGCACTTCGCTTGGCCGATGCCTTGACAGGCACGCCGCTCGGCGCGACACCCTTGTCCTTCATGGCGCGAGTGCCCAATTCTTCGCCTTCGCGCACCAGCCTGAAGTCAATCTTGCGGCCGTCCAGGTCGACCCGACTCACCTGCACGCGGACGCGCGTTCCGATGGCATAGCGGATCCCCGTGCGTTCGCCACGCAATTCTTGTCGCTGCTCATCGAACTTGAAGTACTCGCCGCCGAGTTCCGTGATGTGCACCAGCCCTTCAACGTACATCGCATCGAGCGTGACGAAGATGCCGAACGTCGTGGCCGCCGTGACGACGCCGCCGTATTCCTCCCCGAGATGCTCGCGCATGTACTTGCATTTCAGCCAGGCCTCGACATCGCGGCTGGCTTCGTCGGCCCGGCGCTCGTTGGCACTGCAATGCAGGCCAGCGGCTTCCCAGGCTTGCACCTCCTTGCTCGGTGCCACGGTGGCCTTCTGCGGCTTCGCAGTGGGCGACTTCACGCGCGAAGCCAGCCGTTTGGCGAGCTTGGCGTGTGCCTCGCCGGGTGTCGGCAGCATCGGCAACTGGTACTTGGTTTTTCCAAGGATCGCCTTGATGACGCGATGCACCAGCAAATCCGGATAGCGGCGAATCGGGCTCGTGAAATGCGTATAGGCCTCATAGGCCAGCCCGAAGTGCCCGCTGTTGATCGGCGTGTAGATCGCCTGCTGCATCGAACGCAGCAGCATCGTGTGGATCTGCTGCGCGTCGGGGCGCTCCTTAGTTGCATTGGCAATCGCCTGGAACTCGCCCGGCTTCGGATCGTCCGTGATGGAAAGCCCCACGCCCATGGCCTTGAGATAGCCGCGCAAGATCTCCTTCTTCTCGGGCGTCGGGCCTTCGTGCACACGGTAGAGACCGGGGTGCTTGCCCTCTGCGATGAAGTCGGCGCTGCAGACGTTGGCCGCGAGCATCGCCTCCTCGATCAGGCGGTGCGCTTCGTTGCGCGTGCGCGGCACGATCTTCTCGATGCGGCCAGCGTCGTCGCAAATGATCTGCGTCTCGGTGGTTTCGAAGTCGACAGCACCGCGCTTTGAACGTTGCGAGAGCAGAGCACGGTACGCGTCGTGCAGATTCAGCAGATCCTTGACTCGGTCCTTGCGCTTCTGAGCTTCCGGTCCGCGCGTGTTGCCGAGAATCGCCGCCACTTCGGTGTACGTGAACCGCGCATGACTGAACATGACCGCGGGATAGAACTGGTATGCGTAGATTTCACCATCGGCCGCAACCAACATGTCGCAGACCATGCACAGCCGTTCGACTTCGGGGTTCAGTGAGCACAGCCCGTTCGACAGTTTCTCGGGCAGCATCGGAATGACACGGCGCGGAAAGTACACGCTCGTCGCTCGGTCGTATGCATCGATGTCGATCGCAGAGCCTGTCTGCACATAGGCGCTCACGTCCGCAATGGCAACCAGCAGACGCCAACCCTTGCCTCGGCCGACCTTCGCCGGTTCGCAATACACCGCGTCGTCGAAGTCTCTCGCGTCTTCGCCGTCGATCGTGACCAACGGAATGTCCGTCAGGTCGATGCGCCCCTTCTTGTCGGTTGGGCGGACCTTGTCGGGCAAGGCTTTCGCTTCCGCAAGACAAGCCTCCGAGAACTCGTGAGGCACGCCGTATTTGCGCACGGCAATCTCGATCTCCATGCCCGGGTCGTCAATCTCGCCGAGCACTTCCTTCACGCGCCCCACAGGCTGCCCGAACAGCGCGGGCGGCTCTGTCAACTGAACGACGACGACCTGCCCGACCTTTGCCGTGCCTGTTGCGCCCTTGGGAATCAGAACATCCTGTCCGTAGCGCTTGTCTTCCGGCGCCACGAGCCAGACTCCGCCCTCATGAAGCAAGCGGCCGATGATGGGCTGCCCGGAGCGTTCGATGATCTCGACCACGCGGCCCTCGGGGCGACCGCGCCTGTCCTGCCGCACGACGCGCGCCTTGACGCGGTCCTTGTGCAACACGGCACGCATTTCGTTCGGGGGCAGATAGATGTCGGCCTCACCGTCATCGCGTTGCACGAAGCCGTGACCATCGCGATGTCCTTGGACTGTGCCTTCAACTTCATCCAGCAAGCCGCTGGGATGGCCAATATTTTTGATATGATCTCCTTCTTTCCTGAAATTCAAAACATAACTGCTTTTGCAGGTATGTGGGCCCAGATGGCGGAATTGGTAGACGCACTAGTTTCAGGTACTAGCGAGTAACATCGTGGAGGTTCGAGTCCTCTTCTGGGCACCAAACCTAACCCGTTAAAACCCCGGTAAGTCTTTGATTTACCGGGGTTTTTTCTTGTCCGTGGGGACGAAACCTGGGGACAGCGCAAACGCAAAACCCCCAAAAACTCCCAATGACACCTGCGCGCTGTGGCACCATGCCGTCCCCAGCCCTGTCCCCACGTTTGCACTGACCACGCACCCCCACCAATGGCATCCTTTGAAGACCGAGGCACGTCGACGCGCGTCGTCGTGCGCCTGCCAGGCGGCGGCAAGAAGACCGCCACGTTCGACACGAAAACCGAGGCCGAGGCCTGGGCAGAGCGCATGGAAGCGAAGAAGCGGCTGGGCAAGTTGTCACCGGCCAGAGCGGCCGGCGTCACGGTCGGCGAGCTCTTCGAGGTGTACCTCGAGGCAGTGGCCAGCAAGACGGACTCGGGCAAATGGAACGGTTTACGCCTCATGAAGTGGTGCAAGGACCCGCTCGCGAGCAAGCGGCTGGCAGACATTCTGACGCACGACATCAATGAGTGGATAGAGCGGAGTCTAGCCCAGCCGAGCGATCGGACGAAAAAGGCGGTTGCCGGCGCCACTGTGAATAGGGAATTGAACCTGATGAGCGCCGCGTTCAACTATGCCGTCAAGGACCGCAAGTGGATCGAGGTGAACCCCTGCCACGGCGCCAGGCGCCCGGAACGCGGCAAGGCCCGGAAACGGCCCCTGCTGACGCCTTCGGAGATCAAGGCGATCCGCATCGCGACGGGCTACGACGCCGACCCCCAGCTGCTCACGCTCACGGCCCGCGTGGGCGCCTGCTTCCTGCTCACGCTTGAGACAGGGATGAGATCCGGCGAGCTGCTGCGCGTGCGTCCAGCCGACTACCGCAAGGCCGAGCACCTGGTGCACGTGGCCGCCATCGAGAAAGGTGGCCGGAAGGCCTCCCGAAGCGGCCGAGCCTCCGTCGACCCCAGCCGCAACGTCCCGCTGACGAAGCGGGCCATGGAGCTGCTCGACCAGCTGCTGGCCACCATGCCCAAAGATCAACCCTACATCGTCGGCCTGGACGACAGCCAGCGAGACTCGCTCTGGCGCAAGGCCCGCGACCAGGCCGGCGTGGTGGACCTGCACTTTCACGACACGAAGCACGAAGCGGCGACCAGGCTGTCGAAGTACATCGACGTGCTGGCCCTCTCCCACGCGATCGGCACAAAGGACGTGCGCCTGCTGCGCGACACCTACTACAACCACGACGCGACCCGCGCCGCAGCGATGCTGCCGAACCAGCTCTCGCCAACGCTCAACGCTTGAAGCGCTCGGCCAGCACCGCCCCTCTCCGCTCCACGAGCTAGGATGATCCTGCGATGCAATTCTCCGAACTTCGGGTAGGCGCCCAGTTCCGCTTCTGGCGGCGCGGCAGGCTGCTGACGAAGACGAGCAAGACCACATACACAGGAGAGACCGGCGAGAAAAAAGAATCGGCGCCGGATGCTGAGGTGCGGCCTGAAGACGATGACACTCCAGCCGAGCCAGAGGCTCCTCCCCAACGCGACGACACCGCTGTGATCTCCAACGCGCTCGACGTGTTGGAGGCGAAGGCCGGGCGATCAGAAGAGTTGACCGCGGCGCGCGATGCGCTGCGCAGGCTGTCGGCCATTGCGAAGCTGAAGATCGGCCGCTGAGCTGTTCACCCAATCGGCCGTCCGCCCAATAGACGCGGCGGATAATCGGCGAGATCCATATGGGTCGCAGGTTCACACGCCCGATGGACATTCGCTGTCAGGAAAAGTAGAAGAACCGGTCACGGCCGATCTGGAGTTTTGGGTGCAGCGTCTTCAGTCTATGGCGCGGGCAGAGCCGCGCCTTCAACACGACCTGGAGACCCGCATGAAAGACGACCCGAAGAAGACTGGATTGGACCGCAAGCTCATCGCTCTGGATGAGCCGCATGAGGTGCGCAGCTGGACCGAATCGCTGGGCGTGAGCGAGCAGCAGCTCAAGGCGGCAGTTGCGGCCGTCGGCAACAGCGCGGAGAAGGTGCGCGAGTACCTTCGCAAGAAGTGACCAAGAGAAAAGCTGCCGCCGTGGGGCCCGGCAATGAGGCGTTCGACGCCCATGCGGCGCGGCTACGCGCCTCGCTGAGCAAGGAGGAGCGCAAACCGGCCAAGCGCGCGAAGAGCGACGACGTCGAGCGCCCTCGCGCCAAGCCCACTCCGAAGGCCAAGGCCACTCTTGCCGCGAATCGCAGGCGTGCAGCGTAGACGGACGCCCCTTCAGGCGGCGAGTGGGCCGGCGTCGAAGTCCTCGACCGCGGCCAACGTGAGCAGCTGCTTGGCTTGGTCGACGGTTCCGGCAAGCCAAAGGTTTACATCGCTCTTTCCGATTGGAATCACGGAGCGCTTGTCCTGCTGATCTGGCGGCAGCTTCGGATCAGGCTTGTGCATCCGCGACATGAGCGGGTGCTGATCAGCGTTAAGCGTCAGCATCGTGTACGACTCGTGCACCTCGCCCGTTTCCTTGTCGGTCCAGGTGTTCCACAGGCCGGCCAGGCCCCACGGTTCGCGATCAGCGCGCCGGAACTGCCACCACTGGTTCTTCCCGCTTTCCCAGTTCGGCTCGTCGAAGCTGGAGGCGGGGATGATGCAGCGCTGGCCGCGCTTCCAGGGGTCCTTGAAGGTCGCCTTGGACGCCAGTTCTTCCGAGCGTGCGTTGTTCGTGCTGAAGGTTAGCTTCGCCGTTTTGGCAAACCAGGGGATGAGGCCCCACTGCCCTGTCACGAGCTCGCGCTCGTAGCCAGTCTCGTCTTTGGCCCGGCGAATGAACGGGCCCTGCGCACGCGGGAATACCGCCTTCACCCATGTCGCTGGCGTGTTCGCCCGGACCTGCCAATGGGATTCGATTTCGTAGTCGTCAGGGCTGATGTAGCGATTGCAGATAAGGCCTCCTGCGGGTCTTCAAGATCAGCGCATTGTGCTAGAGCTCGGCACCTGGGCGATCGGCGCCAGCCACTCGGCCGCGGCGACCGCAGGCGGCATGGATCTCAGGTGCTCGTCTTTCCAAAGATCCGCTGCCAGTTCGTCCAGCTGGTCCGGGTCCACGGTGCGCCACTGCCGGTGCAACTGGTGGGCGCAAACGGCAATCCAGTCGTCTCTTTCCATGGGATCAGCATAGCAAAAAGCTGTATGCTTATCCAGTGTTTTAAGAAGTGCCCCTCTACCCTCCCTCGCAGCGCGCTCGATTCGATGAATGTCAAAGTAACCCTGATGCGCAACGCCGGCCGCTGGCTGACCTGGAACCAGAAGCCCAGAGAGTTCTCGGGGCAACTCTTGTCCTTCAGGGTAGCAAGGGACGAAGCGGTAGTGGAGGCGATCGGAGTCGCCGACGGGCCCGAGCTCTACGATCCAAAGATCAAGTCCATCACCGGGAATGAACTGACGATCGTGGGCCTGGAGAAGGTCGAGCGTGCCTGGGTCCTGCAGGAATGGAAGTGCGAGATCCGCCGGGTGACGGCGTGAGTGGACCGCATTCTGACGAGCTGAGCCCGTTTTACTGAACGGTCAGCGTCGGAGGCTGCTGGATGACGACAGACCGCGCAACAAAGGCCGTTCTCATCTTTAGCGCCGGCTTCTCGATCAGCAACCAAGAAGCACCGGCCATCGCAACAGTGGCTGCGGCTGCTAGCGTGAAGATTGACCACGACCCGCTCCAGCCTAGAGCAAGGAAGGTGTGGATCACCAGCATGTGATACAGGTAGATCCCGTATGACAGGTCCTGACCCTTCAGCAGTTGCGGGCGAGGAAAAGTAAAGGCCATCGACAGAACAAGCCCAGCCAAGACAGGCATCAGCAGCGCGTCCATAGGTCCAGCCTGGTAGATGGATGGGACGGTTGCCGTCTGCCATACCAGCCAAAGGTACGCCACAAGCCACAACACCCCTTTGCCCGCGAAGATGACGCTCACCCGTTCCCAGCACAGACGGCCGAGCACCCCGAACGAGAAAATCCAGAAGTGGGAGCCAATCGTCAATGAGAGATATGGGTGGTACTTGTCGGTCAGGTTGACGTGCTGTGCCATGAACCATGAAGCGATGCCACAGACAGCCACCAGAAGGATGCCGAGACGCTTTGTGCGCCGATACGCCTCCAGCACTACCGGCAGCGCCAGATAGAAAGTCAGTTCCACCGTGATGGTCCACAAGACCCCGCTGGTCGCTGCCTTGAAGAAGCCGAGCGAGTAGTAGGGGTCCAGAGAGGACAAGCGGACTCCCCAATCGCGCGCCCCGGTCAGCGCGTACACGGAAAAGTAGACCAGGTACTGAGCCGCATGCCCGATTACCGACAACCCGCCGGTTGCGAACAACGCCAACTCCATTACAGCGATGTTGACGAACAAGGCAGGGAATATCCGCAGCGAACGCTTGACGAAATAGCTCCCTGTCGATGCCGAGCGAAGGTAGGAATCGGTGACGAGAAACCCGCTGATGACGAAGAAGATAGCCACGCCAGGAAACGAAAACAGCAGCCCAAAGGCATAAGAGCTGGTGCTGGGCCCCTTGAGATTCAGCCACAGACACGCATGCGAAAACATTACCTGGCACGCCGCGAAGAGTCTCAGTAGGTCGAAGTTGTTCCGATGGTTCATGCGTCTCGCAGCGTATTGGCCCATGTGGCTCGGCCGCGGCGTACTTTAACTGCTAGTGCCCCAACGCAAAAAAGGCCCCCAGCGCTGAAGCGCTGGGGGCCTTTGTCATGGCGGTGCAGACGACTGCACCAGGTCGGCATAGCTCACTCCGGTGCCGAGGTCGATGGCGTCTCGTTGAGCTTCTCCCGCCACAGCCTGATATTCCGCTGTGCACGCAAGGAATAGTCCTCTTGCGACTTCAGCCGCTCGGCGGCTTGCCGCAAGCTCGCCGGGATAGGCGGCGGAGCTGGGCAGCCCACCACTTCGGGCGGCGGCGTCGAGCCTTGCGACATCGCGCCGCAGCCCGTCAACATCGCCACGATTGCTGCTATCAACAGCACCTGCAGCGCGCTTGCGCGTTTGATTTGCATTTTCAAGCTCCGCGGCCGAGGCTGCCTGTTGATGTTCGAACTTCCGAAAATTCGCATTCGCCGTCAGCGCTACTTGAGCGCGCGCGGCCTCCTGCTTCGCAACCTGCGCCTGCAGGCCGTGCAGCCCGTTGGTGGCGCTGTCGCGCTGGTGGCCGACCCAGCACCCATGCAGCACGCTGGCGGCCACGAGCGAGGCCCACAGCCAGCCAGGCAACAGGCCGAACAGCGCGGCGACTGCCCGCGTTGTCCTCATTGGAACCTTCCCTCTGCCGACTCGATCGCCGATCGCGCATCCATGCCAAGAAACACCAAGCGCTCGGCCTCGCGCCGCCGCTGCAGGCCCTTGAGCACCTGGCCGCCCGACCGATTCCAAGCGGGAAACTGCTCTGCAGCGCCGGCATAGTCGCCGGCATTCAACTTGCGCAGCAACGTCGACGGCGCCCCGCTGGCCAGGCGAGCGATCCCGTCCCGACCAGGCGCGCCTGGCCCGACGTTGTAGAAGATGGAAATCAGCGCGTCGAACTGGCGCTGTGTGAGTGGCACACCGACTGCGCGTCGCACCGCCGGCTCGAAGTCGTGCGCCAGGCGCTTCGCATAGCGCGCTTGGGCCTCGGCCTCGGTGATCTCCAGACCCTCGCGCACGTCGGGACCCGTGTCCCCGTAGCCGATCGTCCAGGGCGCGCCACTCAGGCCGGCGGTCGGCCGTCCCTTGCGAATTGCCAGCGCGAGTGGCGACCCCGGATCGGGATACGCTTTCAGCCGCAGCTTCTCGTAGTGATGATTGAGCTCGTGGCCATCGGCGCCGGTGTTCACAGCAGCTCCCCCTTGACCGTCTCAGGCGGCGCGCCGTTCACCCACAGGCGGCGCGTGAGCACCATGTAGAGCAGCATCCCTCCGAGGCCGGCCGCGTCATCCCAGCTGAAGGCTCGATGGCGCCAGATCCCGCAGAGCGTCCCGAGCGCATAGACCGCGAACAACAGGTAGAGCAGGAACCAACCCCACCTGTGGCGCGAGCTGCGCATCTGGTCGATGCGGCACACGCAAGCAGCCAGCACGACCAGGCTGGCCAGGCTGGCCACGACCAGGCCGGCGTACAGAAGAAAGTCATGCGTCACGGCTGCCGCCCATCTTTCCGATGCGAGCTAGGCCCGCGTTGAGAAGTCCGGCGACGATCTTCTGAGCGCCGAAGCCGCCGACAAGGCTGCACACGATCAGCAGCGCGCGCGACTCACTCGAGAAGAATGACATGGTCCCGGTGCCCACCGCCGCGCCGACCAGGGTCGACAGCGCGATGTAGATGACGGAGCGCACACGCCCCATGCGCTCCTGGTTCTGGAACAGCGCGACTTGTGCGCCGACCATGCCCCAGATCAGCGAGTAGTAGTCAACGCCGAGCAGCGCAAGCGACAGGGCTGACAAGGCCGTCGCAAAGGCATGCGCGCCGGTGATTGTGGGATCGTTCAAGCTGGCTCCGCAAAAAGAAAAGGCCCGCGAATGCGGGCCGGGATCTGATCGAGCGTCGTGCGGTCGGTGCTACAGCGACGAAGCCTCGATGAACAGCGCATCGAGAGCCGCTTCATCGAGGCCCAGGATGGGACCGAGCATGGCGACGATGTCTGAGTTGCGCTCGACGATGGAGGAATAGTTCCATTCGATCGAGGCCGCTTCCTTCTGCGGGCTGGGCAGAGCGGAAATGGCTGGGTCGACCGCTGAGAGTTTGTTGGCACCCAACAGTGCGAGGCGGGCCTGCCGCATCGTCACCGCGGTCGGCACAGTACGTGCCGGCTCGTGCGGAACCCACTGATCGTCGACCCGCCGCCACTTGCCGGACTCGAGCGCGAAATCGTCCTCGACCTCGATGCGCGTGTTGTCCCCTTCGCTCGCCATGAACCCCCAGGCGGTCAGGATGCCGTTCGCGTCAATGAATGCGTGTTTCATGTTCTCACTCTCCCCCGTTCGGATTGCTGTAACCGTCGATGGCAATGTTCACGCTGGGAGCCGTGCCGGCAGTCAGCGTGATGAAGTAGTTGATGTTCTGGCCGACGTTGGGAAGGATGGTGACCCCGCCGTAACTGAACATGTTGAGGTTGAACCCTGCCGTCCCGCCCATCCCGAACTCGTATGCTGTGAAAGCCGTTAGGACCTCAAGTGTCACTACGGATAGATACGTGCCGCTGCCGTTCGCCGTGACAGAGAAAAGCGGAATGCGACTTTTGAATTGCAGCGCGTTCGGCGGGATCGAGCTGGCCAAGGACACCGCGGTGCGGAGTACTTGCGTTCCGCCGCTCACCACCACGGACGAGGTCTTGTACGTGAACCAAGCACCACGGAAGTAACCGCCCGCCAAGACCGATCCACTGCTGAAGTAGACCGCCCCGATGTAGGCCCATGATGTGTAGCCGGCCGGCAATGTCGGCGCCGACGCACTGGCGCTCGACAGCGTGGCTGTCGTACCCGTCGTCGGGTTGTAGATGAAGTAGAAGTGCACCCACGAGCTGGCCGCGAAAGCACCTGCCTGATCACGCCCGTTGGCCGCAGAGCCAGCAGTCAGGACGTTGTTGGTGAACGTCGCAACGCTGACGATCGTCTTGGTCTCGCCGGTCGTCGGGTTTCTCACCGTCACAGCATCAGCCTTGAAGTCGAACTGAGTGTTCGGCGCTCCGGCGTTGTTGGTGCCAACCAGGCCCTGCACGCCGGGCCTGCTGGCGCTCCTGCGCTTGATCGCCTGCGCGAGCTGAGTGAGTACGGCACCATCGAGCACGATGCCTTCGCCCTCGATGAACTGCGCGACCTCCTCCTGCAGCTGGTTGAACCAGTCGGCATTCAGATCGGTTGGAGCTACTCCAAGTGACAGATTCCCGTCCTTGAATCCGTCCTTGCCGGCTCCGTATAGATTGGCTGCCTTCGTGGACGTTGTGATGCGACGCATGGTCTTCCTCTCTCAGGTTTGATACGAAAAAATCACGTTGGTGTGCGCAGGCTTGCGCTCGTTGATCGGGCACTCGATCAGGTTCGGCGTGAACATCTGCAGCGCGTCATTGCAGTCGTCGTTGCAATTCATCAGCCGGAAGTCCGCCACCCCGTGGGGTACGTTCACGCGCCAGGTGAACTCGTCAGCCTGGCTGTACAAGGCATCGTTGCAATCGTCGTTGCAGTTCATCTGCCGGAACTCGTCGATCGTCACGCCAGGCTCGCCATAGCGCTCGGCCAGAGCAATGAAGTAGGCGCGCGACTGCCCCCCTTGTTCTGCCAGCTTGGCCCATGCCAGGCGCTGGCGATCGGCGATCGACAAGCCGAGATTGCTGGTGCACTTATCAGGCAGACCGAGGACGCGCTCCCAATCAGCAAGCATCTCGTTGGCGGTGCGCGGGTCGGCCTCTTCGATCAGCACGTCGATGCGCGCATCCAGGCGCGCCAACTCATCCGCCCATGCGGCGAGCAGGTGGTGTGTCACCTGGTCATTCCAAGCCGGACCGCCGGGCATCAGCCCGCTGAGCATCGCGACATAGTCGTCGGCACTCAGAGCCATGTGATCACTCCCATGGTGGCCATCTGCGCCGTCGTGTGTGGAACGTTTGCAGCGGGCACAGTGACAATGCTGTCGGTCTCGCCGGCAGCGATGCTGATAGCTTCTCGGATGTGGCTCAGCAGAATCGTCACGCCAGGCGCCGATTCCCGATCAAGCATGTCCTGCAGTGAGGCAGTCACAGCAGCACGCGTATCGGCGGTGTCCGGCGTTAGATCGATAGTGAAGTTCAGCGGCACTGCGACGGGCGCGAACACATAGACCTGGGCTGTCACCGGCCGGACCTCCTGGATGTGGTCGTACACGACCGTCACCTCGCCGGCATCCGGGATGATCGAGACGTCGTCATCGCGCACGAAGCGCACAGTCACCGTGCCGGGTCCGGCTTCTTGCGGATAGACCCAGGCGCGGGTGACGCCGGGCACCTGGAGCGCCCATTGCACATAGTCGTTGGCCGAGCCGCCGTTCGGCGGCTCGCGAAGTCGGTCGAGGAAGCGACCGCGCAGGCCGGCGTCGTCCTCCGCATCCGAGCCATTGGTGATCGCGACCACCGGCGCCGCGGTCACCACGCCAGCGATCGGCGTCAGCAGCGAGAGCGTGCCGCTGTCCATGTTCCCCGCAGCGCCGGCGATCGAGGCCAGCACCGGCACTGCGCCTGGCACAACGCTGTCGGCGGTCACGTTGAACTCCGCCCCGTCCGAGGCACGGCGATAGATCGTTCCGGTGGGGATCAGGCCCGTGCCATCGGCCGCCACTGTGCCGCTGGCGAACTCCGCCGGCTTGCGCTCGATGCTGAACATGCCGGCCCAACGCTCGAGGAACTCGGCGTCCGCCGTGTCGTAGATCACCTGGCGCGAGATCCAGTCCAGATAGCCGTGCATCTCGTGCGAGGCGCCGGCGAGTACGCGCGCGAAGACGGTAGAGTCGGCGCGCCGCAGCTGCTCGTCGCTGGTGAGGCGCGACGCCATGTCGGCCAGCGTGCGCGAGATCAGCTGACGAAGGGTCGGTCGGTCAAACATTGAAGTAGCTCCAGGCGTTGTCGAATCGCAAGTCGAGCGGCGCCGCGTTGTCGCGCTCGATAAAGGCACGCAGAGCAACACCGTCCAGGCCTCTGCGCTCGGCGGTCACAGTGACGCGCGACGCGACGCCGTCGTCTAGCAACCACTGCAAGGCCTCCTCGGCGTACTCGCGCGCTCGATTGATGGTCGATAGCGTCACCTTCTCGCGCGCCAGGAGCCAGAGACGCGAGCCGATACGATCGTTTGTCAGCCCATCGAGGCCATCGCCCCACCATCCCCAGCGGATGCCCTCTGTCTTGTCGTCCGGCTTCGATCGGCGCCAGGTGAACAGCGAGATCACGACGGCGCGCACGAGCGGCTGCTCAACTGCGAGCAAAGACGACTCCACCCCGTCGACCTCAATCGACAGGTCTTGTGCATAGCTCGGCATGGCTAGATCGGGTTACCCGTGTTGGAGCTTCCGGACGTAACGCCCGAGTGCTTATGTGTTTTTCCGATATCGACGCCGTCGTGCGTGACAGCGCCGCCCGCCATCGTGAGCGACCCGGCGAGTTGCAGGTCGCCGGTCAGGACCGTCTGTGGCGTGTCCAGCGTCACGCTGGTGTCGGCGACGACCGTGAGAGTCGGCGTGCCCTCGATGCGGATCGGCAGGCCCGCTCCCTTGATCACGATCCCACCGCGCGTGAAGTGCATCGACTGACCCTGATCGTCGTGGATGGCTACCTCACCCTCGGCAAACCCGGTCATTCGATACCGGCGATCGGCGGCGACCAGCACCAAGCCGTGGCTGCGATCGCCGTCGACGAACAGCGCGGCCACCTCTGCGCCCGGAAGTGGCCTCGAGGTAAAGCCGTATGGCTCGAAGTGCTCGAGCGCATCGGCAGTCTCGCCGGCGAGCAGCCTCACCTGGAGTGCCTGCATCTTCGCAGCGGCGTTCGAGGCCGCCACCACGCCACGCGCGAGCATGTTCTGCAGGCGCCTGGCGAGCGGACTCGCCATCTTCTGAAACGCACGTTCATTCATCGTTTGACATCGCCCCACTCGTTCGTCGGTTTGTTGGTGATGACCTTTCGACCATCAGCTGGCTGCACGTCGGACCACTCGTCGGCAGCCTTCCCTCCGCCCTTCTTGTTCTTCGGCGGCTTGTTGACGTAGCCATCCTTCGGCCCGACCTTGATCGTGGTCAGCATGCCCTCGCGGCTCAGCTTGTAGTTGACCTCTGCGATCACAAACTCGTCGTCGAAGCCGACGAGCGGGTCGATAACGCGCACGAGCTGGTTCTGGAGCCACAGCGAGCCGTCTTCCTGGCGCCAACCCTGCACGGTGTAGGTCGTGGCCAGCGCCATGGCCTTGCGGTGCGCCCGCTCGTAGGCGACGCGATCCTTCGCGCTGGCGCCGTCGCAATGGCCGCCCTGCTTGATCACCAGGACTCGACGTCGAGAGATCGTGTCATCGGTGATCGTGGCAGTCTCGCCGGCGACGTCCTCGCCGAACTCGTCGTCGCTGCCGGGCCGCTGGCCCTTGACGGTGTACTCGGTGAACACGTCCTTGTAGTCGAGCGGCGCCTCGCACCCCTTGATGTTCTTGCCAAGCTCGAGTGCCGTCGCAGCCCGTCCTGCGGAACCGACCTCAATGAAGACCAGGCGCCCGTCGACGTCGTCCGTGGCGAGCTGCTGCCGCAGTTTCAGCATGCGCTCGATGCTCTCGAAGACCGTCTCGCCCTGCTCGATCGCATGGGACAGCGGCTCGCCGGTGTCGACCTGTGCAGACACCTGCACGCCATAGGGTGCGGCCAGGTCGGCCGCGATGCGCTCGATCTTTGCGCGGCTCCAGCGACCGGGCGAATTGATCGCTGCGCAGTCGACCAGGTCGGCAGTCTTGCTGCGGCCCCTGACACCGACCGTCACACTCTTAGCGTCGTAGGTGATCGGCGTCGCGTCGACGTATCCGGTGAGCACCTTGTCGTCGCCGATGAACAGCTCGCACAGGTCGCCGGGATGCACGCGCCTCGGGATCTCGGCATTGCCAGGCCATTTGTTCGTGATCGTCAGATCGAAGTCGCGCACCTGGCGCTCAATGCCGGCCTGGATGGAAACGGCCTTCCAGCCGCCAAACTCCAGGCCGCCTATCAGCAGGCGAACGTCGTTCATATCGAAAGCACTTTCAATGGGACCGCCGGCACGAAGCCGGGATGACGGAGGCGGTTCCGCTCGATCAGCTCGAGCTCACGCTCGGGGTTCTCGTAGCGGTCGTAGGCGATGGCCAACGCGGGCAGCACCTCGGGCGGTGTGATGGTGAGCAGCCGCGCTGATCCGACCAGCCGCGACGTCACATCGGCGTGCACCTTCGCACGCAACGTCTGCATCGCGACATAGACCGGGTCGCTCGCCGTTGCCGAGGCCTCGTCGAGCGCCACCGTGACGCTGCTGCGCACCAGCACCGCATCGTCATAGACGGGCATGGGCATTGCCGCGGTCATACCCGCCGCCTGAATCAGAGCCGCGCGTTGGAACAGCACCACCAGCGCCGCAGCGTTGCGTTGCGCCTGGGCGGTCGCGGGTGCGGTCGAGGAAGGCACAACAACGCGCGCGCCCAAGGCGATCGACATCTGCGTGAGCGCCACGACTGCGTTGCGATTGCGCCCATAGACGCCGCCACCACCGACGACGGCCTCCAGGCCGCTCGGCACGCGGAGGACACTGCCCACCCGGTCGTACATGCCGAGCACCGCGGTTGCGAGGCCCAGAGGCACATCGAGCAGGTCGCCTAAGACGCCGCTGAGCGTTTCGCTCAGCACGTCGGACAGGGCCCCCAGCGGATTCGCCAGAAGGTACGAGAAGCCGTCAAGGTAGTCCCCAACGACATCCAAACAGCCGCTGATGGTGTCGAACGCATCGGCGGTCACGAACGACGGCATGCCATCGAGCGAAAATTCGTCGACGAAATCAAGCGAGGCGACCGCGTCGAGGCCATCGGCCTCCAGGAGGGTCTGTGCACCGAGAGAGTCCTGCGCAGCAGGAAAGGACAATTCACCGGACTCAACAAAGGCCAGCGAGAACTCGCACATCCCGCCGTTGCTTCGGGAATGCGTGACGCTGACGTCCGTGACGTTGACCTCGAGCCGGCCGTAGTACGGATGCACCAGGGTGCCAGGCCCGCCCGCCTCGATCGCCTCGAGCAAAGCGTCGCGCCGCTGCAGGTAGTCGTCGCCGATGACAAACGCGCTGACGGTGAACTCACGCGTCGCGCGCCCGAGATCTTCGGCGAATGGCTTGTCGCGCTGTGGGTACTCGTGCACCTCCACGCGGCGGCCGAACTTGCCCGTGTCGTTTTCGACCTCGAAAGGCACCCCGCGGAACGAGGCCGGCTGCAGATCTTCGCGCCAAGTCATCCGATCGCTCCCATGCTGCGATAACCAACGTCAGGATTGAAACCAAGGCCCGGCACATTGGTCTGGCCGGACTCCACACGCATGCCTGCAGGCGCGTTCTCGAAGCGCACGCGCATGTCGCCCTGCACTCGAGCGGCCGGCGCCTGGAGGGCTCCGGCCTGGACGAGTGGCGTAGGCGCGTTGTTGATGCGCGGCCCAGACTGCTCTGCCTGCGTGTCGTTCGCGGGATTGATGCGCGGACCGTACTGCTCGCTGCGCGTGTTGTCCGCACCGAACTGCTGGTTCAGGGCACTTCCCACCATGTTCCCGGCGCCGCTGACGCCGCGCAGGATGGGCCCAACAATCGTGCCGATCCGGTCCCACACTCGGGTCAGGAACGTCACCACCGGGTCCCAGGCCGCGCGCACGAACTGCAGCGGCGACCAGCTCTGCAGCAGCCCTGTGATCAGCGCTACGCCGCTCGCAAACACCTGGGAGACATTCGCCCAGACACTGGAGACGAACTCGGAGATTGGCGTCCAGTTGTTCACGAGCATGCCGAGCGGCGACCAAGCAAACAGGAATTTGATAACGTTCCAGCCGACCGTCGCAGCATTCTTGATGCCATCCCAGACGCTGGACAGGAACCCAGAGATCGGCGCCCAGTTGTTGATGACCATGCCGAGCGGTGACCAGGCAAAAAGGAACTTGATGACGTTCCAGCCGACGACCGCTGCGTTCTTGATCCGCTCCCACACACCCTCGAAGAAGGGCCCGACCACGTCCCAGTTCCGGTAGATGAGGTAGCCCGCCGCCGCAACAGCCGCGATCACGAGCAGGAACGGCGCAGCGGCCAGCGCGACCTGGCCAAGCGTGAGGGACATGCCGAACAGCACCAGGCGCCCCGCAGCGAGCACCTTCCACAAGGCCGCCAGCGGCCCGAGCAGGAACGTGAAAGCCTGTACCGCGATAGGCACGAGGACCAGCGCCACGCGGCCGAGCGCCGCAGCCAGGCTGACCAGCGAAGCCGCCGGCCCGACCAGGATGAGCGCGCCGATGCCCATCAGCACGTTGCGGAAGCCGCCAACGCTGCGCACGAAGGACGTGAAGCCTTCGGTGATGTTCTGGATGCCGGTGGCCAATCTCTCGATGCCGCCCGACTCAACCCAGCCCTTGAACGCATTCGCCACGCGCTCGATGTAGCCGCCGACCTGCTGCTGCAGCATGCCCTTGTTCTTGGCGATCCACTCCTGCAGGCTCTTGGTCGCCGCCAGGATCGCCGGCGCGGCAACGCCGAAGGCCTCGGCGGTCTGCACCTTGACCTGGCGATTCAGCACGCCGAAGGCGTCGCCCAGATCGTCCAAGCGGCCGGTGGACTCGTCGGACAGCACGGCGCCCAGGCGCTGAGCTTCCTTGCGCGCCTCGGCAAGGCTTCGGCCGCCTTGCATCATGATCGCGATCAGCTTCGCGCCGGACTTGCCGAACAGCTCCATCGCCATGCGCGTGCGAACTGCCGGGTTCTCGTTCTTCTTGAACGCGTCCGACAGCTCGGGCAGCACCTCCTCCACGCCGCGGATGGCACCCTTGGCATCCCGCAGCGGAATGCGCAGCTTGGTCATGAGTGCGGCCAGGCCCTTGTCCTTGCCCACCGCGGCCTCACCAAGGCCCTTGTTCAGCTTGGTGACCGCGCCCATAAAGTCCTCGGCCGAGACGCCCCCCGCTTCGAACACCAGCTGCAGCTCCTGGAAAGGAGCGATCGCCATGCCGGTGTTATCGGTCGCGTCCTGGAGATTGCCGGCGTACTCGAGCGCGCCGCGGCCCGCGGCCAGGAAGCCGAAGCCGAGCGCGCCCAGGCCGACCGATGCCGGGAGGCCGAGGCCACCCAGCACGTTGCGCGATGAGCTTCCCACGTCGCGAAAAGTCTTCTGCAGCACACCCAACTTGCGCTGCACGCCGCCAAAGTTGACGGTGTTCAGGACGCCGAGGCCGAGCTTCGTCCGCAAGGCCTGCGCCGTGACGCCACGCAGGACGGGCGAGGTCCGGTCGACGGCGCTCAGGATCGCCTGCAGGTGTGCTTGTTTAGCCATCGTGGTCCGGTTGGAGCTGTTCGTTGATACGCAAGGCCTGCGTCTCCCACCGATCGAACTCGCTCATGGTGAGCGACTCGATGACGAGTGGAGAGACGCGCCAGAAGTAGGCGAGATCGAACACGCGACGTTCTAGGTCCCCGTCGCGCCCTCGCCGAAAAAACCCATCAGCCATCCGTGCATGGCCTGCAAGTCGGAGATGGCCAGCGACTCGACCGTCGAGAGCGGCACCTTGGCGAGCCGCATGATGTAACGGCCCGCCACCTTCGGCCGCAGCTCGATGCCCGGATCGCCGCCGCCGAGGTCGATGGCCAGGTATGGGTAGCCCAGCTCCATCACCAGCTTCGATGTCGGCTCTTCGAGCGTCAGCTCAGTGACCTCCTCGGCGTGCGCCTTGACAGGATGTGAGAGCGGAAAGGTCTGTGCGCCGCTCATTGCCAGATGCCCCGATCGCCCTCGAACTCCAGATCGATGGTGCCGTCTTCGGCCTTGGCCGAGGGCTCACCGACCAGGAAGGCGCCGCTGAGGGTATAGACCCGGCCGTTCGGATACTCCGACGTGACGGTCATGTCTGTTCCCTCGGCCACTGCATCCATCGGAAAGTCGGCGCGAAAGATCGCGGTCAGCTTCGTCGACGGTGTGCGGTTCGTTTCCTTGTAGCCGGCCGGGCCGTTGATGCCCTTGACCGTCTCGCGCGTGGTCGAGGTGATCGGGCACTCGAGGCCGCCGCTCACTTCGAGCTGCATGCCGTCGACCTTGATGTAGCAGGTGCCTGCAACGCGTTTTCCCATGATGGAACTCCTTCAGATTGAATGAACAGCTGGTCGCGAGGCGATCAGTACTGCAGGCGGAACTGCGCGAGCACCGCGAACACGCGCAGCTGATTGACCAGGTCGGGCGGCAGCAGCACGTCCAGACGGTTCGGATCGGTCGCGTTGCGCTCCACGATCAGGTTGGCTGCAAAGGCTTTCGCGTTCTCGACCAGGCCTAGCTCCTCGAGCTCGGCGTACTCGGCCGCCAGCTCGCCGCGGATCACCGCCGGCGTAACGATCGCCTGGCCGGCACCGAAGCGCGTGCCGTCGTCGGCCAGTTTGTGGCGCGGGTACTTCGTCGTGATGCGGGCACGCAGGTGCCGGATGATGTACGCCAGCGTGTGCATCGTCTCGCTGTCCAGGTACGACGGGTCGGCTTGGTTCCAGACGTTCTTCTGGTAGCTCGTGATCGCACGCTCGACCCGCACCGCCCCGCCACCCACGTAGCTGGTGGCGATGCCGCTCGACAGCAGCGTCTGCCGCTCGGTCTGGATGAACCGCGTGACTGGCGTGGCCGGCAAAATGCCGATCAGCTCGCCGGTCTGCGTGGGCCGCGCTGGGTCCACGTTGATGTAGACCGCGTTGCGCGCACCGTAGGCGGCGACGTAGTCCCATGCGTGGTTCGGCACGGTCAGCTCGAAGCCAGCGATGGTCGCGTGCTGATCGTTGCGTGCGACGCCGGCGGCCTGCAGGTTGGCGAACGAGCCGCGCATCGCCGTGTAGGCGTGGCCGTAGATCTGCCGGTTCCACGCCCAGCGCCCGGTGGCGTCGTTCATCAGCACCTTGAGCGCGTCGAGCGTCGTCGCATCGGAGTACGGCGTGATGATGAAGTCGAACTCCTGATCGCCCATGTTCGCGATGGCCGTGGTCAACACCGGCGTGCCGGTGCCGCCGTTCATCGCGACGACCACAGCGCCGACGCCCGACGGCGTCGACTCGCCGCCGGCCGTGCCGCGATAGTTGAGCTGCACCAGGATGTCATTGCCGAGCAGCCCAATGTGGCGAGCGGTCAGTGTGACGACGCCAACAGCAGGTGCCGCCGTCACCGGGAGCGTCGTGTCGGCATTGATCGCCGCAGCGACAGCAGCCGCGATGGCGGTCGCGCTATCGCCCGCAGCGACAGCGACCTGGACCTTCTGCGCGCCGATGTAGACGTTCAGGGTGCCGCCCTTGGTCGCCGGGCCGGTGAACGTGAGCGTGCCGGTAGCCGCCACGCCGGCCGGCTCTGCAACCGGCACGCACCAGACCTCGCCGAACGGATCGTTCAGGCGATAGATCTCGTGCATGCGAGCGAGCATCGAACCGATGCCGAACAGCTCGCGCGCCTGATCCTTGGTGGCCACCAGGACGGGCACGTTGGCAGCCGCGCTGCCAGCGACCAGCTTCTGGCCGATCAGCAGCGCCCGGTTCTGCTGGCTGAAGTAGCCGGCCTGCGAGGCATCGACCTCGGCATAAAACAGAGGCACGCGAACGTTCGCGGGAACGTTGTTGAACGAGATGGTCATGGTTAGCTTCCTTTGAGTTTGCGAGCGGGTGCGGGTTGTTTGCCCGCGCGCGGCGGGTCGGTCTCGGTCACGTCGCCGTCGAGACAGCGGCGCAACCAATACGGGGTGGCCTCGACGTGTCGGCCTTCGGCGGGCAGGTAGCCGCCGCGCTCGATGTCGGGCACGTGGTCGTGGGTCGGTTTCACGTACATGGGTCAAGGTCCTGTTGAAAGATTGATCGACAGGCTGACGTCGATGACGCCGTCCGGCCCGTGCTCACCAGGTGCGACCCGATTCGGGTCGAAGGGATCGATGGCGTCGACCTCGAGATCGAGGCCTTCGAAGTCGGGCAGCTCGGCATTGCGATCCGGAATCCACGTGTCCTCGGTCGACACTGCGTACTCCACGCTGAACTCGAACTGGTAGTACAGCCGCGCGCGATCGAGGCTCAGCAGCTGCCCGCCTTCAAAGACGATCACGTCGTAGTCCGCGGCCGGCTGGAAGCCAAGCAGCGCCCGGAACAACGCCTTTCGGACGTCGTCCAGATCGACCGCCGGCTTCTGCCCCCGCTCATCGGCCTTGTTGCTGAGCGCCACCACGACCGCGAAGCCCTCGCGCACGGTCTGCTGATACCCGTTCGCGCTCTCTTGGTCGGCAGGCTGCTCATCCAGAGGCAGCACATAGCCGGCCGGCATTCGCAGGTTCGCTGCCTCCGGAAGGATGCCTTCGAACTTCGCAGCACCGGCGACGCGGTTCTCAAACAAGGGCGCCCTAGCCCGCAGCTGGGCAATGATGACGTCGAGGTTCATTTGCGCGGCACCAGCGCGCTCTCCAGCGCGAGGCGGATGGCCTCGCGGGCATGCACCGCGCGAGCGGCCAAGCCGTCGACCATGTAATCCGCTCGAGGCGCGATCCTCCATGCGCCGTTGCCTCGGGCAGCCTGCGCTGCCTGCCGAGCGCCACGTGCCCGGCGATTGCTCTTGCCGATGCCCTCCCCCGCCCCCAGCCGCGCAACACGCGGGCCAGCGCGCACACCCTGCGCGAGGAACGCCGGGTAGTAGTCCTCGCCCATGCGCGCGGTCTTAGCCGGCCTGACGAACACTGCCAGGCCACTACGGGAGCTCTTCACCTTGATGGCACGCTGCAGGATGCCGGTCCGCTTGGCGGGGTATTCACCGGGCGAGGAGGCTGGTCCTCCGCCTACCAGCCGGCGGGCCACATTGCGGATCTGATTGCCCTCGAGCCGCAGCGCCTTCCGGATCGGTTTTTTGTCGTAGTCGATGCGCGAGAAGCCGGCCAGGCGGACGTTGATCTCGCCGCCGCCCACCGCGCTGTAGGTCGCCAGGAGTGCACTGGTGCTCATGGGATGACTCCAAGTTGTTCCAGGTCGAGCAGCACGAAGGCGCGCTGGCCATTGATGTCCATCGCCCTGCGGACGCGGTAGCGCAAGCCGCCCACCCCGCCGTGGTCGACCACGTGGCCGCCGCCGATCACGTCGGCGTTCAACTGGGAGGTGCGCCAAGTGGCCAGGCGGTGGGTGACGCCCGCCTCCACTTGCTGGGTGCCGTAGAACAGCGCAGCCCCTGTCGGCTCGATGCGTGCCCAGGCCTCGACGCCGGCGTCGTAGGTCTGCTCGATACCGGTGCCGCCATCGGCTTCGTCCTGCCAGGCTCGGATGCGGACGAACTTGTCGAGCTCTCCGACAGTCGGGTACTTCACAGCGGCAACCTCTCACGGTGCGGCCAGAGCATGTTCTCGAAGGCCTGGTTCCGGTAGAGCTGGACGTCGCTCTGCGCTTGCGGGTTGCGCACCAGGTCGGTGATGAGCAGGAGCATCGCCTGCTTGACGGTGGCCGGCAGCGTCTCCGATGTCCACCCGCACTTGATAGTGATGACGACCGGCGCCGTGGCCGACAGCGTCAACGTGCGGTCGTCGAGCGCCGGCAGCGGCAGCACGGGCACGCCGGCGGCCGTGACCGACACGAGCTCGGTCACGTCGCACGGCAGGACAACCCTGCCGCACCAAGTGCGGTAGGTGAACTCGAGCTCCTGCTCGCCAACCGGCAGCCCGGTATACGCCTGCGCGTAGTCGCGGGCCGCGGCAATTGCGTCGGTCAGATCCGCGTCGCGCTCGGTGCCGGTGATCTTGCACTGCAGCTTCGCGCGAGGCAGGTCGATAACCTGCGTCGCCGGCGTGATGATCTTGGGGTTCATGGTGTTTTCGTGGTTCACGAAAGGCGAAAGCGTTTGCAGCTTGTGAAAGCCGACGACCTGCCAGCTTTCACAAGGACTCGCGCGAGCGAGCCTTGCAAGCGATCAGGACTTGTTCTGCTCGAGCGTCAGCGCATAGGCGACTGCTTCCTTGCTGCTATCCACAAGGTTCTCGCCCTCCAGCCTCTTGACGTCGGCGGCGTCGACTTCGACGACGTCGTTGCAGTTGCCGATTGCGCTGTCGACCAGCAAGCGCACCCTGGTTCGCTTCACAGCCTTCGCAGGCTTGGTGCTTTCGCCGACTTCGGGCACCACCTCGGCGACCTTGTCGGCCACCAACTTGTCAATCAGCTCTTGGCTGAGCGGCGTATCGATGAGGTCGCCCTTCGCGATCTCGGGCTGATCGGGACCATAGGTGCCGGCAGCGATGAGCGCCAGCGCGATGAGTTTTGCCATGAAAGGGGCTCCTTCGAGTGATATAAGAAAAAGCCGTGCACACGCGTGCACGGCCCAAGGCTCCTGCAAAGGGACAGGTATGCCGATCAGGCGGCCGGATGCTGGTAGACCTTGACGCCGCCCACATCCATGAGGTTGCCGCCCGCGCGGCAGAACGCCAGGAAGCCGACCTGACCCTTCGTTGCGAAGGCGCTGTCGTCGAAGCGATAGATCGTCACCTGCATCGAGTCGCGGATCTTGTAGTTGTGCAGGTTGCCGAACGCGATCGACTTCGCGTTGACCGCCGGCGCCGGCATGTTGTTGTTGATCGCGACCGGAAAGTCGAGCAGCATGTCGGCGCCACCGCCCGAGATGCCCTCGTCATAGCTCGGCGTCCAGATCGGGCGTCCGGCGGTGTCCTTGATCTTGCGCACGACCTTTCGCATGGCCTGCGAGAACATCCAGCCGGGATGCACGTCCTCCGCCCCATCGTCACCTGGTTCGGGCTCAAGGTACGCGACATCCAACGCGTCCGCCATATCCACCAGGTCGTCGTAGGTGACGGTGGCGACCTGACCGGCGGCGCCCACCTTCCCCACACCAGCCGCAGTCACCAAGCCCATCGGTTCGGTCGTTCCGACGCCCACGGTAAATAGGCGATTCTGGATGCGACCGATGCGGCTGCGCAGGCGGCGGTTCACCAGCGCCACAATGTCGATCTGCGAGTCCTGCAGGAGCTCGAGCGGTACCGTGACGACCTTGGAACTGAATTTGAAGACGTTCAACGAGCGGGTACCGAAGCTGATGTCGCCCGTGCTCGCGGGGGCGTTCTGGGCGACGATTTCGCCTTCCTCGCCAGTGCCATCCGTGGTCGGATAGTTGAGGTCCGCGCCGTTCTCGGTGGTGAACGACTCTGCCACACGGCGCATTGCGCCGTACGACTTGAGCGCTTCGATCAGCGTCGCGGACACGATCGGCTGGACCGTGTAGCCGCCTTCGGTGTTGGTCGTGGTGCTCATGGTATTGCGCACCTTGGCCATGTCGTCCGCGCTCATGTCCTTGAACGACTTGCGCAGGAAGAGCTCGAAACCTTCCAGCTTCTCGTTCTTCGGAGCGCCGTTCTTGGTCGGAGCGTTGCGGAAGCTGGACTCGGCTTCCTTGTCCAGCATGCGCTGGTGCGCATCGAGCTGTGATTGCACGCGCTCGGCTTCGTCCATCTTGCCGTCGAAGCTGGCCTGGTCTTCCTTCGACCAAACCGTGCTGCCCTTCTCGGCCAGCATGTTCTTGGCTTCCTTGTTCAGGGCGTTGAGACGCTCCCGGAGTGCTTGCATGCTCATGTGATTTCCTTTCAGGTGTGAATGAGCGGTCGAAAAAAAGCCGCCTCGAAAGGCGGCCGGTCGCTGCGCGAGAGCGTCAGGCGATCTGCAGGACCCGCAGCCGGCGCTCGTTGTGAGCACGCAGCGCTGCGAAGTCGGGTTCAGGGTCGGTGGGCGCCGGCGGCTCGATCAAAGCCTTCGGTGCTTTGTCGTAGGCGGCGAGGTTCCACTTCCGACTGGAGGCGTCGGCTGGGGCCTTCTCGGGCAAGGTGGCCAGGCGCGAAGCAAAGCCGTGCTCGACCGCCTCGCTCGCTTCGAACCAGGTCTCGTCGTCCATCCATTGGGCGAGCTGCGCCACGTCCAGACCGGTACGCCGCGCGTAGTCGGCGACGATCGCCGCGTCGACCTTCTCCAGGAGGTCGGCCGTTTTGCGATGCTCGTGCCGGTTGCCATAGCCCAGCGTCCAGCCGTTGTGGATCATGTAGAAGCCGCCCTCAGCGATCTCGATCTCGTCGCAGGCATCGATCACCGTGGTGGCTGCGCTTGCGGCCAGGCCGTCGACGTGGCCGATGGTCTTGCCCTTGAACTGCTGGATCGCGGTGCGGATGGCCCGACCCTCGAAGACATCCCCCCCCGGCGAGTTAACGCGCACGTGCAGCGTGCTGGCCGCGTCCAGCGACGCAATTACAGGTGCGACTTGCAGCGCAGCGACGCCCCACCAGGCGTCGATGACGTCGTAGATGTAGAGCGTCGACTCGCCGGCATCTTCGTTGCGCACCAAGTTAAGCGGCTTGCGCTCGGTGGCCGCGTTGTCACGCAGCAGCTGGAGTAGGTTCTGGATCTTCATCGGAATTTTCCTTCGGAGTGGTAGCCGGTTTCTCCGGCGGGAAATACACATCGGCGCACTTGCCACCGCGCGGAGGCAGGTTCTTCGAGGCGCGCACCTCGTCCACGCTCATATATCCCGGCCCCTGGCCAGGGCCACCGAGTGCCGCGCGATCACGCTTCGACTGCGCTTCGCTGTCGCCAACGATCAGTGAGTCGCGATCGAACTCGACGAAGTAGCGCGACGTCATAAACAGCTTGCGGTTGAGCTCCTGCTCGATGCGTTTCAGGTGAGGCTGCAGCGATACCATGATGAACGCGCGCATCATCTGTTCGAGACCTGACCCCCAGCTGGTGCTGCCACTGGTCTCGCCGATCAAATGGGGCGGCACGCCGTAGGCGCGGGCAATGTCGAGCACCTGGAACTTGCGAGCCTCGAGCAGCTGGCTGTCTTCAGCATTGAGGCTCAGCTCGTTGGCCTTCAGGCCCTCGGTCAGCACGAGCGGCAGCTTGTGCATGTTCTCCATGCCGCTGTACTTGGCGGCGAAGGCGAGCTGCAGGTTGGTGATCGTGTCCGGCTTCATCGATTTGTCCGTCGACAGGACAATCGATGGATGTGCGCCGCCCGCAAAGAAGCGGCCGCTGTATTCATCCATGGCCATCGCCGAGCCCGCTGCGTTTCTTGCCGCCCACTTGATGACGCTCATGCCGCGCACGCCGTCGAAGCCGAAGCCCGGGAAGTGCAGCATGTCGTCCTGGTCCGCGCCCCAGGTGCGCAGGCCGTCCTGCAGGTAGTACTTCAGGCGATCAGTCGAATCTGTCTGCGACCTCTCGACGCGAACCGCCGCCCATGGCATCGGCACGAACTCCCGCACAGTGCCGGAGCGCGAGCGGCCGATGAATGTGAAGGAGTCGCCCCGCTGCAGTGTGTTGATGCCGACACCCTCCCAGTGCGACGCCGCAGAGAAGCGATCAGTCGGCTCCTCGTTCAACAGGTAGAAGTACGGGGCATCGGGCACTTCCGCGCGATTGCGCCCGCCATCGGTTCGCTCGTACTGCCTGATTGGCATCGAGGCCAGCATGCCGCAGATCGTTCGAACGCAGGCGAACACAGCAGAGACCCGCATCGCGGATTCTGGGCTGACAGTGACGCCAGCGGCCGAATGCCCGATGCCGAACATGTCCAGAACGCGCGGATCACTGCTCTTGATCACCTGGGTGCTGTCGGTGACATCGTTTCGCAGCACGATACCGCCCATGCGATCCGCGGCGCCAGGACGCGACGCCGCCCAGTTCGCCAGGACGCGCGAACCGTGCGCCTTGGCCTGAAGGTCGATCGTGGTCATAGTTGGACGAAGCCCTGTTCAACCGAGTTGGATTCGCGACCGGCGATGATTCGTCCGATCCCCATGATCGTGGCCACGGGCCCGTCGATCTTGTTTTCCTCCCGCTCTTTGCGCGGGTAGATGTTGTCCTTCGCATCGACGTGGCAAACGACGTTGCTCATCATCCAGGCCATCATCGGGTTGCCATCCTGCGTGATCTTTCCATCGAGCACGATCGCCTCAAGCGTCTTCATCGGCTCGCTCATGTTCTGCACCGTTTGCCGGTACTCAACCATGGGCGCCCCTTCCGCCAGCATGTGCGAAGCGAGCTGAGTGGCCTGCCACGGGTCGAACGGGAACTCCTGCATGTCGAGCGTCGCGTTGTCGTTGCGCAGGTCGTCTTCGATCAAGTCGAAGTCGATGACTTCGCCGTCCGTCACGGTCAAATGCCCGGAGCGCCTCCACCCGTCGTACTGGCTGTTGGCTCCGATCTGGATCGCCCGCTCCGGTAGCCAGAATCGCGAGATGAGGTAGTAGTGATCCTTGACCTCGTCGTAGAACAGGTACGGCGCGGCAGCTACGTCGACCTTGCTGGCGAGGTCGAGCGGTCTCCAGCACGGCAAGTGCTTGACCCGCTCGATCGTCAGCGTATGGTCGGCGCAACGGTCCCACGCTTGCATGTCCATCCATGCACTGTCCGAACTGACCCAGACATTCAGGCGCTTAGTCAGGAAGTTGGCCTGCGCGCTGGGCAGGTGGATGGCGCCACGACATGCGGCCTCGAGATCGTCCAGGTAGACGCTGATGCCAAGGTTGGGATTGGCCTTACGCCACACTTTTGGGTCGCGCCAGTCGTCGCCATCGTCGATGGTGTAGATGATCCCGAACCAGGTCTCGTCGACCATCACCCCCTTGAGCACCATGATCGTCTTCGTGCGAAGCTCGTAGCAGATCCCCGCCCGATTGCTGCCGGCCGTCGTGATCGCACTCAGCAAGGCCTGCGAGCGCGCACCGGTGGCCGAATCCAACACATCCCACAGGTCGCGCTTCTTGTGTGCGTGCACCTCGTCAGCTACGCCGCCGTGAACGTTCAGACCGTCCAGCGTCGAGCCTTCGGCATTCAGCGGCTCGAGCGCACTGGCGGTCTCATCGACCGTCAAGGAATGCATTCCCACCAGCACGCCGAAGCGATCGACGAAGCCGCGGGCACGCAATGCCATGTTGCGTGCCACGTCGAAAACCTCGCGGGCCTGCTTGCCAGTCGTGGCCGCGTTGTAGCAGTGCGCACCAGGCTCACCATCCGCGACCAACAGGTACAGCAGCCGGCCCGCAGCGCGCGTGCTCTTCGCATTCTTCCGTGCGATCTCTTCATAGGAGCGGCGGAAGCGGCGCTTGCCCGTGGTGCGGTGCACCCAACCAAACAGCTGGAACTCGGGGAAGACCTGCCAATCCTCAAGACGGATCGTCGGGTAAATCGCCTCGCCGTTGATCCACTCGGGCTGCGCCCAATCGCCTTTGATGTGGGGCAGCAGCTCCTGGAACGCGCACGCACGGGAGCCGGCCGCCTCATCGATGACATAGGGAAACTCGTCGGTGTTCTGCCGATCCATGTCTCGCAGAAAGCGCTCGCAAGCCAAGCGTTCGAAGAGGCCCGCGACCTCCTCGCCCGCAACGATGCGGCGTGCATACATCTGCACGCGTGCGAAATAGGACGCTGCAGGCACTAGCGGAACCCTCCAAAGCCGGTGGGCGCGGGCTGGCCAGCGCCCTCCTCTCCCTCTGCCGGGAACAACGACGTTTGCGACGTCATCGGTACCGCCCGCACGCGCGCCGCCGGCGTCAGACCGAACTCGGCACACAAGCCCTTGTACTGCTCGATCGCCTTGTTGCTGACAGCCAGCCAGGGCGACTGGATCGGAAAGTTGTTCGGCGACTTCACGAACAGGCCTGCCGATCCCGGCGACTGCACCGCGGCCTTCTCGATCATCTCCTCCGCAGCGACATACCGGCCCCAAAGCGTGCAGAGCATCGCGAGCGCGCCGCGATCGACCTCTGAAATCATCCCGTACTTGTCGAGCTCTTCAGTGATCCGCTTCCACTCCTTGCGCGACTCTCCCTTGAGGTGCCGCGGGCACGAGGGAATGGCGCGCTGCGGCTTGAACTCATCCATGCGCATCGGGCGCTTGCCCGGGTTGCCGCGAATGAGCTTAAGGTTCGTCGGAGTGGGCTTACGGCCGCGCATGATCAGTCGACAAAGGGTTGGTCGGTGCGTGCGTGCCGCGCGCGCTGGCCGGTGTATTCCTGCCAGCGGCGCACGATCACGTCCGCGAACTTGGGGTCTAGCTCGACGATGCGCGCGCGCATCCCGAGCCGGTCAGCGGCCACCAGCGTGGAGCCGGAGCCGCCGCATACGTCCAGCGCGATGTCGCCAGGCAGCGCGCTGTTCTTCAGCATCTTTTCAATCAGAGCAACCGGCTTCATCGTCGGGTGCAGGTCGGAGCGTTTCGGCCGCGCCTCAAACACCACCGACGACACCACCTCCTGCACCTCGGCCTCACCGGTGATCAGCAGCACCTGGTCGCCGACCGTGACCTGCCAGCGGCCGTCCTCGAGCTGCACGAAGGCGCTGGCGTTGGGCGAGAGCTGCAGCGTCGTCTGCTTGCGCCCGCCGAACCAGCGGTGCGCTTTGCCGGGCTTCCAGCCGTAGAGGATCGGCTCGTGAATCCACTGGTAGTCGGAGCGACCGAGCACCAGCGCATCCTTGCGCCACACCAGGCAGCCGGACAGCTTGAACCCGGCGGCCTCGAAACCGTTCCGGAACGCGAAGCCCTCGGTGTCCGAGTGCGCGACGTAGAGCGACGCGCCCGGCTTCATGGCATCGAACATGACCTTGTGGAGATCCACCAGGAACGCCCGGAACTTGTCGGCGGCCATGTCGTCGTTCTTGATCTTCCCGGCCGTGCCCTCGTAGGCGACGTTGTAGGGCGGATCGGTCCACACCACGTCGGCCAGCTCGCCCTGCATCAGCGAGGCCAACGTGCCGGCGTTGGTCGCGTCGCCGCACACCAGGCGGTGCGCGCCGAGCACCCACACGTCGCCCGGCTTGGTGATCGGCTCGCGCTCGTTG
The DNA here is from genome assembly GCF_056397405.1 of Variovorax sp. 05N34. NCBI lineage: Bacteria > Pseudomonadati > Pseudomonadota > Betaproteobacteria > Burkholderiales > Comamonadaceae > Variovorax > Variovorax sp. 05N34. Next base: position 47,766 of record NZ_JBFTNI010000001.1, on the reverse strand, counting down.
TCTGGGGCCGGCGCAGCATCGGGATCGCGGCCGTTTTCCTTGGGCGCCGAGTGGGCTGCCAGCTCCTCGGCAGAGAAACCCGTCAGGCCGAGGTCGAAGCCGAGCACCGACAGAGATCCCAGCTCGGACTTCAGCAGCGCGTCGTCCCAACCGGAGTTGAGCGCGATCTTGTTGTCGGCCAAGACGTAGGCGCGCCGCTGCGCGTCGGTCAGGCCGGCCAGGCGGATAAATGGGACGGTCTCGAGCCCGAGCACCTCGGCGGCCAGGACGCGACCATGGCCGGCGACCAGGACGTCCGACTCGTCGATCAGGACAGGATTGGTGAACCCAAACTCGCGCATCGACGCGACCAGCTGCGACACCTGAGCCGCGCTGTGCGTGCGAGCGTTGCGCGAGTACTTGGTGAGCGCGCCGACAGCGATGCGGCCGTGCTCATATTCGACCGTGGACTTGTCCATGTGTTGGGAGACCCCCCCTCCCCTCAATTTCGCGCGCGCAAAAAAAGCACTGAGAGCACGGTCTGGCGCATGTCGCCCCAGACTTTGACCCTCCCCCGGTCGCTCGGCCTCGCCCTCGATCGACCTACCTGCCGAAGCCACCGTCCTCGGTCGCGGTCTTGACGTCATGGCACCGCTTGCACAACGACTGCCAGTTGCTGCGGCGCCAGAACAGCTTCTGGTCGCCCTTGTGCGGAACGATGTGGTCGACGACCGATGCGGCCTCGACGATCTCCATCGCTTCGCACCGAACACAGAGCGGGTGATCGCGGAGCCAAGCGGCTCGAGCGCGCTGCCAGGCAGCGCCATAGCCGCGCTCGCTGGCGTTGCCACGGCGTGCGTCGGACTGCTTGCGCTCGGCATGCTTATGAGCGTCGCACCTGCTCGTGCCATCACGCACCAGGCGACCACAGCTTGGAAAAGTGCAAGGCTTGGGTGCAGCGAATGGCATGATGCTTCTTGTGACGAGCGGCGCGTTGCAGCCAGGTTGGGATCAACTCCGCAGAACTGGTAACTGCTGAGGGCAATAAATCGCAGCTCAGCCTTTAAAGAAGAGGAGTAGACGTTTGAGCAAAGAGGAAGAACTTCGTCAAAAGCAATTTCACGTCATTACGGACACCATTGCATCCGTGATCAACGAGCTCCGCGTGGACCACCCCGCAGCAAAGGAGCTAGTTCTCGAATCCATTGAGTTCAGAACTACGCTCTCCAATGAGTCAGATCGGGGGGCCGCTTTGATGTCAGCGGCTTTTCTTGACGAGAAGCTTAAGAGAGTCCTGTTGGCGACGTTTGTGGATGATGGTCGTAGCGCTCGTTCTGCGCTTGAATTCAATGGGCCTCTAGGAACGTTCTCAAGTCGAATTGAGCTGGCTTACCTTGTCGGCTTGGTGCCGGCGAATGTAAGAGCTGACCTGCACCTCATTAGGAAGATCCGCAACGAGTTCGCACACATCGCCGGGCCTCTGGACTTCAACGCAGAGAAGATTGCGCCCAGGTGCAACCAGCTACGACTTCACGATTCGGAGGGCGCGCCAAACGCTTCGAAGTTTCGCCGGACGGTAATGCGGCTCCTAAGCGTCATCGACGTGCTCATCGTTCGGGCAATACATGCGCCAATGCCTGCGGACATAGACGAGCAACTCGTCCGGAAAGACATTCGCTCGTTCCAACAAGCATGGGAATCCAATCCGGAGCTCGGCGCGTTTCCCCTAACAGACCACTTTCCATACCTGAAAGAGGAACCCGCTTCGCAATTGGCGCCGGCCGAGAAGCCGAAAAGTTCATCGCCGTAAAAATTGACTTCGTCTGCAGTGACCTGAACGGGTGTATGCGCTAGTGCTCAGCGCTTGGTTCTCACCTTTCACCCGCTGGAGCTACTTCGATGATTAGGCGCCGACCGGCGTGAACGTAGCCGTTGAGCAGTTGCGTCGGATAGTCGAGATGCTGCTGGGCCTCGCCGGTGGCAACCCATTCGCCGTCGAGGTTCTTCTGCTCCACTCGCACGACGACACCGGTCGGCGTCACGTCGGCGTTCTCGATCCGCACTTGTTTGGTCACAGGGAGCGCTCCTGGAATGAAAAAACCCGCTGCCGATTGCTCGGGAGCGGGTCGCTTAGGTGGGTGCACACGAATCGAGCGGCTTCCTCGGATGCGTGTCACACAGAATGCCTGAAATATACCGGATACCTCTATGTCGTAAAACTCTTTCGGATGGCCTCCCGCAGTGCTTCCTTCCGATCGGCATGGTCCTGGAACCACGCCGACAGCACGCGATCCGCCACGTTGAGAAGTGAGCTGACGTTGGACACGCTGCACTCGCACTCACGCGCTGTCCCCAGCACGCCAAGCCCACGCGGATAGATGCACTGCAGGACTTGATACAGGTGAGGCCGCGGCACCTTCAACGACTCGACGGCCTGGTCAGTCACCGAGGCGTCGATCTCATCGACCGGAATCCAGGCTTCGGCCCGGGTCTCGCCAGGCGCATCGTTCAGAAAGGACGACTGCGTGGAGTACCCGAGGCCGCCACTGCTCTCGCGCACTTTCCAGAGCGCCCAGTTGTTCAGGCGGTGCTTTACCCACTCAATGCGCGCCATCGTTAGTCCCGGGTTGTTTGAAGAAGCACATCGCGTCGACGCCGAAGGTGGCCATGTGCCAGGCGACCTCCTCGTTCACCGGCCCAGTGAACGGCGTGCCCAGCGTGAGGCCCGCCTCTGATGCATAGAAGCAGTTCGCCTCGCCAGCGATGCCGCGCTTGATGCATCGATTCACGTAGTCGACACCCCACTCGGCCCGACGCCGGTCCACCATGTCTGCCGTCTTCGGCATGCTCTTTCGGAGATCCACCTTCCTCGCAGCTGGCTCGTTCATGTTTGCCGTCCTTTCCGTCCGTCCGTCCAAGATTTCTCTATAGAGACCATCACAAGTTCGAGCACACGCGCGCGTGCACACGCATGCACACCTGCCCACATACGCATGCCTGCGCATTGGCACTCCTCATCCGGTACGGCAATGCAGCGGCTTCGACTGACCGATTCGAGGAACCAGCGCCGTAGGGCCTCCATGCGAATGCCTGGACGGATGGACGGATGGGTGCTAGGTCATGGGCGCGTGCGTCGACTTCCCCGCGGTCGCGCCGCACCGAGGCCGCACTGGCCCCGCCGGTTCCCGGAACCCATCGCGAATCTCGCCTCCCATGGGTTGTGCAGCACGGCGCGTTTTCCTTGCCGTGAGCTTTTCGGCCGCGCGTGGCCTTCGCTGCTCAGATCGGCAAGTCGTCATCGCCCTCTCTCGCAACCGCCTGCGCGAGGCGATCGTCAACACCAGGCGCACCAGGCGCCGGGCTTCCTTCATCTTCAACGGGTGGCACGATCGGCCAGCCCTTCGGCCGCTTCCACCCCCAGGGCCGCGCGCCGACGCCGCTACGCCCGCGCTCCCACCCCTGCGCCTCCAGCCAGCCGCGGATCTGCGACTCGAGGACCGTGGTGCTCTTGCCGACATCGGTCCCGAGCGCGCGCACCAGCTGGTTAATGGAAACGAACGTCGTCAGCTCATTCACCAGCGTGGTCTCGCCGCCGGCGCCGCCCTCGGCCGTGCCAGCCCGGGTGAGCAGCCGTAGCAGCTCGCCCTGGACACCGGTCTCGACCAGGCGCAGCTCCTGCTCAGGGACGAAGTACATCTCCTCCTCTTCGAGCGTCGGCGCATAGCGCTCGCCCGCCTCGTAGAGAGCGACGGCCTCGGCGAACAGCTCGTCGCGCCATTTCATGAACCACTCGATCTTGATCGGCTGATCGATCCACACCGGCCAGAAGCGCCGGTTGCCGGTCGTGTCGTAGAGGTACTGCCGCTTGTTGGTCGTGCAGACGATCACGCATTGGCGCGGATGATTCTGGACATAGCGGCCATAGCTCGCACGGTACCGATCGCTCGCGCTTGAAAAGAAGGCCTTCACCTGCTCCGAGTCGGCCTTGCGCAAAGCGCTCATTTCCGACAGCTCATAGACCCAGAGGCCCTGCAGCTGGTCGAACCCGTCCTTGTTCCCACCGATGTCGAAGTGCGTATCGCTGTAGTACGACTTGCCGGCCATCGCCTCGGCCAGCGTGCTCTTGCGTCGACCGGTCAGCCCTTCGAGCACGAGCGAGTAGTCGAACTTGCAACCCGGCTTCATGATGCGAGCCACCATGCCGATGAGCCAGAAGCGGCTGATCATCTGCAGGTACTTGAGGCGGCGCGGATTCGGCGGCACATCGCCGCGACCGTTGGCAAGCAGGTCGTGATCGATGCCCAGCGCGTGGATCAGCCACTTCTCGCTGCGCGCCTTGCCGTCATGCTTCAGCGACTTGAGGTAGTCGCGCACCGGGTGATAAGGGCGCGCATCGGCGACCGTGTGCATCGCCTCGGTCAGGGCTGCTCGAGGCGCACCAGGCACGCGGTAGGTGCTGCTCAGCCAGTCGCCCAGTCTCAGATCGTCGCTGTCGACCACCGGGCCGGCTTCTCGACGCCATGGCCAGGCGACGCGGGTTGACACCTCGCCACTCAATTCGTTGAAGCCGAGGCAGTCCTGCAGCAGCGGAGCGTTGCGCAGGCACGAGATCACCGTCTTGCGCGTCATCCGGACGCTGCCCGTCTTTTCGTCGACGAACTGCTCGAGCCACCAGGGCAGCGCCGAGTCGTCCTCTGCGGCAGCTGGGCCATCGCGCGATTCGGCCTCGGCCGGCTTGCCCGCAGGCTTGGCGGGCGGAGGCGCGTCGACGGCTGGCAGAGCGCCGGCCTGGCCGAACAAGTGCAGGACCCGATCGAAGTCCCACCCGTCGACGTGGATGGCGTCGTAGCAGTCCCAACCATCGGCGACCACGCCGGGCGCGGGAACAGGAAGCACTTGCACGGCGCACCCGTGGGCGTCCCGGAGCACGGCACCAAGCGCGAGCATGGCGGCCAGGCCCGGCTGCTTGGCCGCAGGCAGGAAGGGCTTGGCAGCAGCAGCGACTGCGAGCGCGACGTCATCCCCGCACTGCGCTTTCTCGGCCTTCGTGAGCGCCTCGCGCTTCGAGTCGCAGTCGGGCCACATCAGCACGGTGCTGCCGGCGAGCCAGCTCCAGGCGGCCTTCTGCCAGGCCTTGCAGCCACCGGGCCAGCTCACGACGCAATACACACCAGGGGCGCCTGTGTCGAGCAGGGCCTGCAGGGCTTCGGACTTCTTCTCGCCCTCGACCACGATGACCGTGCGGCCCTCGGGATGCGCGCGTCCAGGGTAGTAGAGCGGGCGCGGTTCGTCCCACTGCTTCCAATGCCATCGGGCCGCGCCGTCGCGCGCGCTCACGCACCAGGTGTAGGGCAGCGTTTCCTTGCCGCCGTCACTCGTGCGGAACCGCACCACGTAGCCGAGCAGGTGCTCGCCGACGCGGTACTCGGCCTTGTGGACGATGTCGTCCAGGCTGCGGAACTGGTGGCGGAAGGTGGCGGCCGGCGCATGGTCCGGCACCGGCATAAGCGTCTTCCAGCCCTCTGGCGCGCGCGCCGGCTTCGCTGGCGCAGGCGGCCTGGGCGGTGGCGGCGGCGGCGGCGGTCCGTTGGCGACAGAGACGATCCCGGCGACCGACTCCAAGCCCTCCTCGCGCGACACGCGCAAGGCGGCCTCGCCCATGGAGAGCGAGTGCACGGCGGCATAGAGGCTGACCAGGTCGCCGCCCTTGTCGTCGGACGCGAAGTCGGCCCAGCGGCCGGTCGTCAGATTGACGGAGAAGCTGGTGCCCTCGCCTCCGGCCAACGAACCGCAGACGTACTCGTGGCCCCGGCGAGCGCCACCAGGCAGCCACTGTGCGACCAGCTCCGAGGCACGGGCGAGCAGTGCCTCGCCAAGCGCCCGAAAGTCGATGGGAGGCAACGGTGCCCGAGACATCAGACGATCGACGTGGTCGCCCAAGTGGCGAACACGTCACGGAACGGGCACGGTGCACCACCTACACGCTTAAGCGCGTTCGACGTCGAGTACTCGGCGACCGGACGATTGCGGTAGCTGACCCGGCGCGGGCGCACGATCACCAGCACGCCGGCGCGGCGCATGTTGTCAACCGTGCGCCGCGCCGCCAGAAAGCCCACCTGCGCATGCGTTGCCATTTCGACAAGGGTCGGCGCGCGTTCAGCAGTGGTCAGCGCCAGGGCCGCATCGAGCAGGGCCTGGCGTACTTCACCTGGCGGCCTCATGTGGCCGCCCGCCCGTGAGCGCTCGCGCGCAGCCGCTCGAGGCGCGTGGCCAGCTGGCCGGCGACGTTGAGCACGTCCTCCATGCGCTGCAGCACGTCGTTCGCCTCCTCCTCGAAGTCGATCGGCTCCGGGTTCGCGTAGCCCGATTCGGCCATGAAGTGCTCGGCCAGGATGTGGCAACCCTTCTCACGCGCCCAGCGCATGACAAGCAGCAGCTGGGACGGCCGCAGCCGCTCGGAGCGATTCGGGTTGCAGCAGTCGGCCAGGTTCCGGCCTGCGTACTGCGGCGTCTTGTCAGGCCACAGCTTCACACCGACCTGCTGGTAACCGCCCAGGGCCAGGACGGTCGCCTTCAGAGCGTCGACGTCGTCCTCATAGATCCGCTTCGCCTCCGTCATTGGAAGCCTCCTCGACACGTGTGCGCCCGCCCACCGACACGCTCCGACTTAGTCGGTAGCAGTCGGATCGGCTGCAGCGAGCAAAAAAAAGAGACTGCAGCCATGACATGCAGCCTCACGAACAAAAGACCCTGCAGCCCAGGCGTGCTCAAGGCCGCGCACTTGCCTGCGCGCTGCCAAGGGAGACAAGCCGATGAGGAAACGAGCGCGCCAGCGTTACGGGCGGCGGAGGGAAAGTGGTGCACAGCCTGCTCAGCGCCAGAACGCAACGGACGTCGAGTCGGCGGCAGGCGCCTGATCCTCGGTGGCGCCCTGCTTGGCGGCGTCCAAGTGGCGGACAAACTGGCTGACCGTCTCGATGCCAGGGTTCTTCGTGGTCCCATCCCGGATCTTCCAGATCGTCGAGAAAGGGACCCCAGAAAGCCGGGCAAGCCGCTGCGTAGCGGCGTGGCCCAGGCGCTGGAGCTCTAGCCGAATGGCTGCAACGGACGGAATATCAGTGCTCATAGTCGCCGAGCCTACCGAATTCGGAAGGTCAAGTCAACCGCATCCGGAAGGGCGCCTGAACTACCGTATTCGGATGAAGAAGACAGACAGCAAGCTGGTGCTATGGGAGAACGTGTCAGCGTTGATGAAATCGAAGTACGGCCGCGAGAACCTGACGAGACTCGCAACCGAGGCCAAGGTGGGACCAGGCACGGTGTCGCGAATCAAGGCCCACGAGACCAGCGTAGGCCTCGACGTGGTCGAATCGATCGCGCGCCTGTTCAAGGTCGAGCCTTGGCAGCTCCTGGTGCCAGGCATGAGCGCCGAGAGCCTGCCAGCTCTCTCGTCAGCGCCAGACGTCTGGCCCTTCCCTGGAATTGACCGAGACCAGGTCGCCCGATTGCCACCAGAAAAGCGAGGCAAGATTGAGGGTTACATCGAAAGCGTTCTGGAAGGAGCGCAGATCGCAGAAAAGAGAAAGGCTGCGTGAGATTGCACCCCACAAAAATCTACCAGTTCCCTATTTTGGTGCAAGAACCGAAAAGTCCGCTTTTCCCTGCACCGCCACGGAATCCCGCGACTTCCTCACATTCATCGGTGATTTACCTAACTTTGGAGCGCAGGCGGACCCACTGATTCTTTGATCCTACCGAATTCGGTTGCATTGAGATTCCGAATCCGGTAGATTCGGCGCCGTCATCACGACGGAGGCCGAAATGCCATCACAGTCCCAGCCGACTCCGCTCGGCACCCCGACGCCGACCAGCGCGCCGGTCCAACCGCCCTCTGTAAGGCGCCCGCCGCCAGCGAACAACCCGCCCGGCTTCCGCCCGACTAACAGCACCGGCCGCATGAGCGCGGTGCTGTTGGTCGCCAGCATCAAGCGGCACTTTCCTTACCTCTGGCCCGACGAGGCGCAGACCTTCGCTGCCAGCGTGGCCGAACGACGCTCGATCAACGCCTCGCACGAGATCGCCCGCCGCATGGGCGCACGCATGCCTGGAGCCGCAGCATGAGCGCGCAGCACACGCCGGGGCGCGATGAGCCCACTTCGCAGGAATATCGGCGCAAGGTCGCAATGTGCGAGAGCGCGCTCATCGAAGCTCGCGAATTCGTTGCTCGCCTGAAAGTCGGGACGACGCCGCAACGCCGCGACGCGCTTCTCGCAATCATCGATAAGGCGCTTGAATCATGAGCGCGCAGCACACGCCGGGGCCGAAGCCCTCGCCCGCTCAACTTGCGGTCATGCGCAACCTTGCGGCTGGCCGCTCTCCCACAACTCACCTGCGCAGCATGAGCGAGTTCGGCGGATACACCGCGACGAATGCTTCGCTGCATCGCAGGGGCTGGATTGATGACGGCGGCTTTATGACTGACGCCGGCCGAGCCGCTCTCGCCAAGGCCATCGGAAGCGACTCATGAACCGGCGCGCGCTTCCCGCCGGCTACACCGCGCCCACGCCGCTCCACGGCCGCTGCCTCCAGACCTGCAGAGGCATCAAGATCGGCGGCGCCCTGGCGCCCCGCATGCCCGAGTTCAGCGCCGACGCCGAACGCATCCAGGAGGCACTCCTCGAGCGCCGCACCGCCGCAGCGCGCCCGCTGCTGCAGCGGATCGTAGGCGCCGCCTGGAGGTGGTGCTGATGAGGCCCGAGCGCACCGCCGACGTCATCGAAGGGCTGGAGCGGCGCCACCTCGAGCTGCTCGACCAGACCCGCAAGCTGCACGGTGGCAGACCGCCGACGCGCCAGGCAGCGGGCGGCAGCGTCGCCAAGTGGGTCCTGCTTGCGCTGGTGGTCGCCGCCATGGTCCTGGCGGTGATTGCGCTGGCCCTCTCGGGCCTTCCACTGCCATGAGCGCCGCCGTGGCAGTGCAGACGCCTGCACAAGGCTCCGACATGTTCGCCCTCGTGGGCGAGGACATGGCCGCGCACGGCGACTTCCTCGTCGAGATCCACGGCGTCATGGCCCACGCGGCCACGGTTGCCGTCAAGTTGGTCGGCGAGGACCAACGCCCCCTCCCGGTGCTTTGCATGGACATCCGGCCGCTCTCCGGCCTGAAGCGAACGATCCACGCGGAGCAGATCTACAGCGAGGCCACCAGGAAGGAGGCCGAGCTCAAGGCCGCCACGCTGAAGCGAGGCGCGCACATCTCCATCACCACGAACCTGACCGGCATGCGGATCACCTTCCCGCACGTCAAGCACGTGGCCCTCATCCCCCCACCTGAAAGCAACTGATGGCCACCATCACGATAACCATCGTCGACCTGCCGGACGGCAGCGTGAGCGTCCGGACTGACGCTGAACGGCCTCTCGTCGGCCGCGGAGTCACCGTGGCGGAAGCGCTCGCCATGGAGCTCCTCGGCACCGCCTTCAAACGCAACGCCGAAGTCGTCTACGACCCGCACCAGGTGCCTGCCATTTCCCTCGCCCTCGAGCTGCTCGACCCCGAAGGGTTGGGCTTCTCCGTGACGGCCGAGGTCCGCAACCGCGCACGCGACGTCCTCGGCCGACCAGGTCACCAGCGCGAACGGATGCCCGGCGTCGACATCGATCGCGTGTACCTCACCCGCCAGATCACCGGACGATGAGCTCAATCGCCACGCCGCGGCAGCACTACAGCCGCGAACAGTACGACGGCGCCGAGTTGCAGTCGCGCTCGAGCCGACCAGGCGCGTATGACGCAATGCGGCTGCCGAGCCTGTTCAATGGCAAGACGCGCATCCCCGGCGTCACGCCACTGCCGCCACCGATCGCATATGTGCCGCCGCCCCCGACGCCCGCCCCGATGCCGGCCCCGACACCGGCAGCACGCAAGCAAGGCGCACTCCGCAAGCTGACGCCTGGACGAGTGTCGTTGACGACGTACACGCCGCGCTCTGGCAGCGCACCGGACCGCGTGCTGAGTCATCTTCGCAACGTAGGCGGCTCCATCACCTACATCGAAATCGCGGCGCTGTTCGGCATTCCCCAGGCAACGATCACAGCCAGCTTCAAGCCGGCCCTGAAAAAGGGCGCGCTGGTGCGGCACTTGATCGACGGCCATGTCGCGCTGTCGCTGCCCGGCTTCACGCCGCCCGCGCCCGACCCGGAGCTGACCGAGCGCACTGCGCTGCTCGCGCTGCGCCAGGCCGAGCTCAGGCAGTGGCACGAGTACGTGCGTCGGCTCGGCGCGCGCTCCCTCCGCATCCGCATGCCGATCCTTCGGCCCCTTTTCCCACCTGACCACAACCCGGCCGCGTAGGCCATTGGAGCAATCAATGTCCCTCAAGGAATTTTCAGCCGACAGCGGCACGGCCCTCGCCGACCAGGTTGACCAGGCCACCCAGCCGGGCGACGAATTCATGGTGATCGACCTCGCCTTAATCGTGGCCAGCGCCACGAACCCGCGGACCGTCTTCAACATCCCGCGCCTGCAGGAACTCGCCGAGAGCATCAAAGCCAGCGGCGTGCACCAGCCGGTGCTTGTGCGACCGCTGCCGCTCAGCCGCATGCAAGAAACTTTCGAAGGCCGGCGCAAGGGCGAGCGGCCTGCCTACGAACTTATCGCCGGCGAGCGCCGGTACCGCGCGAGCAAGCTGGCCGGCGTGGAAACCATCCCCGCGATGATTCGCCACCTGACCGATGAGCAGGTACTCGAGGTGCAGCTGATCGAGAACCTGCAGCGGGACGATCTCCACGCGATGGAGGAAGCCGAAGGGTACGAGAGGCTGTGCAAGGCGACCGGGATCACGAAGGAGGACATCGGCGCAAAGATCGGCAAGAGCCGCGGCTATGTCTACGCGCGGATCAAGCTGCTGAAGCTCTGCGAGGCGGCCCGCCAGGCGTTCTACGACGGGAAGATCGACTCGAGCCGCGCCCTGGTGATTGCGCGCATCCCCGACACCCAGCTGCAGCAGAAGGCGCTCGACGAAGCGACCAGGACCGACTGGCAAGGCAGCGTGCCGAGCTTTCGCAGCTTCCTGCAATGGGCGCAGCAGAACGTGATGCTGCGGCTGGACGCGGCGCGCTTCAAGATCACCGATGCATCCCTGGTGCCCGAAGCGGGCAGCTGTAGAGACTGCACGAAGCGCACCGGCTGCGAGCCGGACATCTACGCGGATGTCGACAGTGCCGATGTGTGCACCGACCCAAAGTGCTTCCACGACAAGGAAGCCGCGCACGAGGCCAACGTGGTCGCCGAGGCGCAAGCCAAGGGCCAACGCGTGATCACCGAGCGTGAGGCCAAGAAGCTCTGGCCATGGGAGCACAGCAAGATCGAAGGCTACACGCGCATCGATCGCCCCGACAGCCGCGTGGGCGGCAGCAAGATGCTGAAGACCATTCTAGGCAAGGATGCGCCCGAGCCGATCCTGATGCAGAACCCGCACAAAGCCGGCGAGCTGATCGAGGTGCTGCCCAGGGACAAGGTCACCAAGCTGCTGAAGGACTCGGGCCGTATCACTCCACAGCAGGCGCGCAGCGACCGCGTGGTGAGCGCCGACGAGGCCAAGCGCAATGCCATCGCGAAGTTCGAGAAGACTTGGCGCAAGCGCGCCATCACAGCGGTCCATGCGACCATGGCCGAGGCGGTGCACGGCAGCGAGATCAGCGAGCGGGTGTGCCGCCTCATCGCCAGCGAGTTGCTCGGCGGACTGCGCGGCGACGAACGCCAGCATGTCTGCGAGCTGCTCTGCCTCGGCAAGCTTGCCGACCGCGCCGCTATCGAGGACTACCTGCGCAGCGCCAGCGTCGTCCAAGCCGAGCAGTGCATGTACATCCTGCTCATGCAGCAAGACATGCTGCAGCTGATGAGCTGGTCCACCGGCAAGGCGCTCGAGGCCGAGCGCATCGAGGCTGTGGCAGCCGACTACCAGGTCGACCTCGAGCCGATCCGGGCGGCCGTGAAAGACGAGCTGGAGCAGGCCCTGCGCCCCAAGAAACCGACGCTCGCGGCCGAGCAAGCCTCGCCGACGCCGGCGAAGACCAATCGCGGAAAAAAATCGTCTCCCCCGCCTGCGGCGCAAGCACCACGCGCGAGAAAGAAATCTAAAGAAGAAGTCCAGCTGGACATCGCGCTCGCGTTCCAGGAGCTTGATCACGCGCCTGACGGCGCAGAGCAAGAACGAGCGGCTGAAGCCGCTCAGGGACAGGACCACGCGCCTCACGGCGCAGCTCAAGAGGAAGGCGCGGCACCTGCCGCGCTCGCGCCCTCCTCCGAAGTCGCATGGCCATTTCCGACCGGGGCCTCCCGCAAAAAGCGAGTCGACGTCGGAGTCAAGGTGAAGGTCAAGGAAACGCTCGCGGGCACCGGCGGCGATCACGCCGGCAAGGAAGGCGTGGTGAGCGGCCAGGTGGTCGGCGTGGACCGGTGGCAGGTGAAGTTCCCCGGCCGCGGCGGCAAGGCCTCCAAGATCGCAGAGTTCGACACCGACATGCTCGAGGTGCAGGCATGAAGCCGGGCCGCCCCATTCACGGCGGCTACGCCGAACCGAAGGCTGAGCCGAACGCTCGCTGGTGGTCACCGCCGGATTCGTTCGGCGCGAATTGGCTAACCAATGGCGCTGCACTGCACCCGCTGACCGTCAATCTCGTAGTTCGGTTCGCTCGCGCGCTCGCCGCCAAGCTGGCCGCCGCTGAAGTGAAATACGGCTACAGCGACGGGTGGCGCTCTGCCGACTGGATCGACGAATGCCGGGCGAAGTTGCTCGAGCACATTGCGAAGGGCGACCCGCGCGACGTGGCGGCCTACTGCGCGTTCCTCTGGCACCACAGCGCAAGAACCACCGCCGACGCCGAGCAGGCAGCAATGGCAGAGGCCGTGAAGGATTGGACCTATCACCCCGGCGTCAGCGAGCAGGCAGCACCGAAGGCCAAGCCTCTGCGCGACTTGCTCGAAGAGGCCCACAACGGCCTGAAGTGGTACCGGGACGCGCACCCAGAGGACAACAGCGGCGCAGACGACGAGCTCTACGCGCGCATCGAGGCCGCTCTCGCCGTGCCATCTGGAGCGAGGCAAGCCGAATGACTCTCGAGCAGCTTCTCCGGCCCACACGTCCTGCCCTCGTGGCGTTGCGTGAAGGCGTGGCGACAGAGCAGCAGTGGCATACGCTGGCCAGCGCCGTCGAGACGGCCCTGGTGATCGACGTCCGCGGAGTCGTCAAAGGCCTACGTGGCCACCTTCTCCTCGGCGAGCAGGCACTGGCCGGCATCAGGCAGCGAGCGATGGACAGCGGCACCTGGTGCCCGACGCCGCTCTACCTGCAGGAGCTGGACGACATCACCGAGGCCTTGCGCCTTCACGAATACCAGCTCGAGCAGATGGGCGCGAGCCGCATCGCCAGAGCGCTGCGGGCAACGAAGCCGCACGCGCGCCACGCCGGCTGCGCCAGCCACGCGCGACATCAATGGGAGCAGCCAGCATGAATGACCAGGTCGACTTGCAGGCGCTCGCACGCGAGATCGCGGTGCGGATGGCACCGGACGCGCTGCTCGAGGCAGAGGACGTTGGCGCCATGCTGAAGTGCACCGGCAGGTACGTGACGGAGCACTACGTCGCAGCGCCAGGCTTTCCGAAGCCGCTGCGACTCACCGGCCGAGATGGTCGCCGGAGTAAGCCGAGATGGCGGCGCTGTGACATAGTCGCTTGGGTCGAGTCTCACATCGGTGGCCAATCGAAACGCGGCGGCCGCCCTCGGCTCGCAGCCAACTACGACTAGGCTGCCCTGCTCTTCACCGCGCGAAGTTCCATCAGCGTCTGTTTGCCCTTGGGGGTCAAACCCCAGTACAGGTGCATGGTGCCTGCCACGGACTTTAGGTAGCTGACCTTCACCAACCCAAGGGCCTCAAGGTGAAATTTAACCGTGCCAAAAAAGTCATGATCCACGCGGTGGATGGTGAAGTTGTTCACGCGCTCATCCATTCCCAGCTCAAGAAGCGCTTCGCCCAGCTTTGCCTCGACCTTCGCGTCGGGGGGATGCTCTAGGAGCAGAGGGCCCACCGCGTTGAAGACTTGCGCCCATGTCCACTTGATCTTGGTCTTGTTTTCGCGTCCGCCCATGCGCTTATGGCTAAACGGCACTTCCACAATCTCGTCCAGCCCGGCCAAATTCAACACACTTGTAGGCTGCGCCTGCAGTTCAGAGATCTCACGAACTAGGCGTTCGTTCTCGTTTCCGAGTCGGTCGATCTCCTGGGCCAACTTCCCAAGGCTATCGGCGTCTCCACCGCGCACCCATCCGACAATGCCCTCCCGCAGTGCGATCTCTCTTAGGGATTCGAGGACCGCCAACTTGACATCCTTTTCGTCATCGCAGAAACGAGAAACCCTGCCTAGGACGTTCTCACGAAAGAGCAGCAGCTTTGCCCCGTGAGTAGCACTTTCTGCCATAGCGCTGCCAAGCTCCTTCACCCGAAGCTTCAGTGCGGCATCGCTCATCACGATCCCAAACATTGGCAGACCCAATTCCTGGGCGTACTCGTACTCCAGCTGTGTGTAGCTCTTGCCAGAGACAGGCTCAATTGATCCGTAGCGCGCGCCGACTATCAACATGTAGGCGTCGGAATTTTTGATCCATCGTTTGATCACTTCGAGCTGCGACTTGTCGCCGGCGGCGAATAGCTCCATGCCCGCCGGAATGTTTCCGGAGAGGAGCACGCCCTCGACCGCGGCTTGCCGCTCTGGCCTCAGATCACTGAAGGTTGATGAAATGAAGATTTGTAGTTTTTTTTCCATACCTGCAGCTGAAGCGGTCACGTTTGGGGACGGACTCGTCCCCAAACCTGTAGAAACCCGCATGGATAAAGACCTTTGATGCCTCTTCTGGGCACCAAGTTTAAGTTCACCCTTTCCGGGTTTTTCGATTCAAGCCACCGGTCTCCGGTGGCTTTTTCGTTGGGGCTGCCCAACATCACCAACATCAAATGGGCAGCGCAATCAGGTCGTGTCCCTCAGCGCCGACGACGCGTGCGCGAGTGAACTCACCGACCTTCAATGTCTTGCTGATCTTTTCCGGCGGCAGCAGCCGCACGATGCCATCGATCTCGGGCGCATCGGCGTAGCTGCGACCGACGCCGCCCTTGCGTCCCAACCCGGGTGCCGAATCCACCAACACCTGCATCGTGGCGCCGATTCGCTTGCGCAGCTTGGCAATCGACACGGCCTCCGCGACTTCCATGAAGCGCGCACGCCGTGCTTCGCGCTCTCCCTCCGGCAGCATCCCTGCAATGTCGTTCGCAGCGGCGCCCGCCACAGGGCTATAGGCGAAACAGCCTGCGCGGTCGATCTCCGCCTCGCGGATGAAATCGAGCAAGTGCTCGAACTCTTCCTCCGTCTCACCGGGGAACCCGGCAATGAAGGTGCTCCGAATCACCAATTCGGGACAGACCTCCCGCCAGCGCGCGATGCGTTCCAGATTCTTTTCGCCGCTTGCTGGCCGCTTCATGCGGCGCAGAACGTCGGGATGGCTGTGCTGCAACGGCACATCGAGGTAGGGCAACACTTGTCCGCTGGCCATCAATGGAATGATCTCGTCGACGCTCGGATAAGGATAAACATAGTGCAGGCGCACCCACGCCCCATAGGGCGCTGCGATTTCACCCAGCGTCCGAACAAGCTCGAGCATTCGCGTCTTGACCGGCTTTCCGTCCCAGAATCCGGTGCGGTACTTCACGTCTACGCCATAGGCAGACGTGTCCTGGCTGATCACGAGCAGTTCCTTGACGCCACCCTCGAACAAAGCCTTGGCTTCGGAAAGCACGTCGCCGACCGGCCGCGATACGAGGTCTCCTCGCATCGAAGGAATGATGCAGAACGTGCAGCGGTGATTGCATCCCTCGCTGATCTTCAGATACGCGTAATGGCGCGGCGTGAGCTTCAGCCCGGCAACCCCGAACGCCTGCGGCACCAGATCGATGAACGGATCGTGCGGCTTGGGCAGGTTCGCATGCACCGCATCCATCACTTCCTGCGTCGCATGCGGACCGGTGACTGCCAGCACGCTCGGGTGCATCTGGCGTACGAGGTTGCCGCCCCCGTCACCAGTTTTTGCGCCCAGGCAACCAGTGACGATCACGCGACCGTTCTCGGCCAGAGCTTCACCGATCGTGTCGAGGCTCTCCTTGACGGCGTCGTCAATGAAGCCGCAAGTGTTGACGATCACCAGGTCGGCACCTTCGAAGGTCTTCGAAGTCTGGTAGCCCTCGGCACTCAGTTGGGTAAGGATCAATTCGGAGTCGGTAAGGGCCTTTGGGCAACCAAGGCTCACGAAACCAACTTTCGGCGCAGTTGGCGCGGCAATTCGTTCGGGGGAGGCAACTTCGCTCATATCCCCGTATTGTCCCAGCTATCGACCGTCCTGCCTCTTTCAGGGACGCTTGATGCCAAAGGCGCCCAGGACCTGTTCAGTGTTCTTCTGCATCTGCTCCTGCATCTGCAGGAAAACATTCTTGGACTGCTCGACGTAATTCCCCATCAGTCCTTGAAGCACCGGAGACTGCAAGGCCATGAATCTCGACCACATCTCCGGCGTCAGCCCTTCGGACTTTTCGGCAAGCTGGGCCTGCACCTCTGCCATCGCCTGAATATTCTTTTCGAGATACGGCCCCATGTAGCTTTGCATCGCCTGGCCATAGAACCGGATGATGCTGGCGAGAACCTGCTCGGTGAACATGGGCGCCCCGCCCGCCTCTTCCTCGAGGATGACCTGCAAGAGGATGCTCCGCGTGAGGTCGTCGCCCGTCTTGGCGTCGCGCACCACGAACAATGCCTTGTTCATGACGAGCTGCTTCACCTCCGCAAGGGTGATGTAGCTGGAGGTTTCCGTGTCGTAGAGCCTTCGGTTCGGATACTTCTTGATCACCCGCTGGACCGGCTTCACACCGGACTTCTTGCTCTGCACTAGGAACTCCTTCGGTTTCGCAACAATTGGTGCGCGAACAATTCTAGGGAGCGCTCATATTGCACTGCGCCAAGGTTTACCCTGACCGGAGAAGAAGGAGCGGGAGAAGCCAAAGAGGAAGAAGCTTCAGTCCACCGATGTCGCGTATTCGGCGCCACATGTCTTGCAAATTCCAGTCTCGGGACGGGTGTCGGTCGCTTCGCGATATTGCAGTGGGTTCTTCGTGCCGTTGAACACCCAGCAGCGAGGGCAGTGTTCCTGGCCTGCGAGTGGCAGGTAGCCGCGGGCCCGCTGCTCGGCGCGTTCCCGTGTGACGGGCGTCCCGTGGCGGACAGTTCGGGCGACGTCTTCAGCGGCCATGGTTCCAGCGCGCCCGTTGGCGCGATCGTTGAGGCCGTAGACCACGCGAGCGAATTCGAGCGGCGCCTGGCGCACCAGCGCCGCGATTCGGAGTTCTTCCTGCGAAGGATCGATCTCGGCGGCAGTATTCATCGGTTCCTAAACCTGGTGCATTGAGGTGAATGCAGTCAAGGTAACACAACTGCCGCGTCAGTCGCCAGTCGCCCGAACGCCATAGAACGATGGCTGAGCTATGCCGAAAAACAGAGGGAAGAGGAGAGAGGAAGAAGACTTTGATCAGCTGCGCATCTGGTGGTTAATCAGATGCTGTGACCAAAAATTGGTAGGCGCGATTGGACTCGAACCAACGACCCCCACCATGTCAAGGTGGTGCTCTAACCAGCTGAGCTACGCGCCTAGGTTGTATTCGAGAGGCCGAATTGTAGCAGGCTCCGAGAGCACTTTTTAACGGCGTCGTGCAGAACGCACACCTGTCACTCCCGACACCACACCCAACACCTGAGTGAGGCGTGCGGCATCGCTGATTTCGATGGTGAACGTCATCCACGCGGTGCCCTTCACCGACTGCGTCTGCACGCCGATGACGTTCATCTTCTCGCGCGCGAAGACGTCGGAGATGTCGCGCAGAAGGCCCTGCCGGTCGGCCGCTTCGACGGCCACGTCCACTGCATAGACGGAGCCGGCATCGCCTTTCTGCACGCCCCATTCGACATCGATGACGCGCTCGGCGTTCTGACTGGCCATCGAGCGGAAGTTGCTGCAGTTGGCGCGATGGATGCTCACGCCATGGCCCTTGGTCACGAAGCCGCGAATCGCATCGGGCGGCGCAGGCTTGCAGCACTTGGCGAGTTGCGTCATCAACGACGAAACGCCGACGACCAGCACGCCGCCGCGCCCTGCCTGGTCGCTGCCGCGCGCCTTCTTGATGATGACCCCATCGTCCGGCCCGGGCGCTGGCTCGGGCGGCCGCAGCAGCACCTCGATGTTGCGCAGCGAGAACTCGTCCTTTCCCACCACTTCGAAGAGGTTGTCAGCGGACTTGAAACCCAGTTGCGACGCAAGGTCGTCGAGCTTCAGCGCGGTCTTTCCTTCGCGCTGAAGGAGCCGTTCGACGGCTTCCCGGCCACGCGCGACGGTCTCGTGGGTGATCTGTGCGTTGAACCATGCCCTCACCTTCGCGCGCGCACGATGACTCGCCAGATAGCCCAACTCGGCGTTGAGCCAGTCTCGCGATGGGCCACCTTCCTTGGCTGCAATGATTTCGACGGTCTGCCCGTTTTGTAGCGGCGTGTTGAGCGGCACCATTGCGCCGTCGACGCGCGCACCGCGACAGCGATGCCCAAGGCTCGTATGAACGGTGTAGGCAAAGTCGACCGCCGTCGAACCCTGCGGCAGTTCGACGATTGCCGCATCGGGTGTCAGCACATAGATGCGGTCGTCGAAAAGGCCCTGCCCTTGCTGGCCGCCGGACAGGTCCCGCTCCCACGCGAGCAGTTGCCTGAGCACTGCGATCTTGGCGTCGTATTCGCCGCTCGCCCAGACGCCCGCATATCCCTTGTGCCCAGCTTCCTTGTAGGCCCAGTGCGCGGCCACACCGTGCTCAGCGTGGTCGTGCATTTCCTCCGTGCGGATCTGGATCTCGATCGGCTTGCCCGCATGCCCATCGACGACTTCGCGAACGACCGTATGCAGGGACTGATAGCCGTTCGGCTTCGGGCGCGCGATGTAGTCGTCGAACTCCTCGTCGATCGGCTGGAAATGAGAATGCACCCACGCCAGTGCCGCATAGCAATCCTTGACGTCCGCGACAACCACGCGCAGCGCCATGATGTCGAAGACCTGTGCGAAGTCGAGCGACTTGCCGCGCATCTTCTTGACGATGCTGTAGATGTTTTTCGGCCGCCCCTGCACCTTGGCCCTGACTCCTTCGGCAGCCAGGTCTCTTTCGAGACGTGTCCTCAATTGCTCGACATAGCCTTCGCGCTCGACGCGCTTTTCGTCGAGCAGTCGTGCTATGAGCTTGTAGGTCTCCGGCTCGAGGAAACGGAACGAGAGGTCCTCGATTTCCCATTTGACCTGCCAGATACCCAGGCGATTGGCCAGCGGCGCGAACACTTGCAGCGATTCGCGCGCCACGTTCTCGGGCGGCGGGCGCTTGCTCGCGGCGGCGTAGCGCAGCGTCTGCAGTCGCGACGCGAGACGGAGCATCACCACGCGCAGATCGCGCGAGAACGCAAGGAGCATCTTGCGCACGTTCTCGGTCTGGGCGCCGACGCCATCCGCCGCATGAACGCTGGCAGTGGCCGAGCGCGCCTGCTTCTGCACGTGCACGAGTTTCGTTGTCTCCACGGCCAGCGCCGCGAAGTTGTCGCCGAAAACCTTGGCGATGACTTCCTGCGGCCGATTGAGGTGCTGGCAAGAATAGACAAGATAGCTGGCGGCCTGCATGGCCTCCGACCCGCCCATCGACGAGACGATGGCCGCAACCGCATCGGCATGGGAGAGCGTGTTCTCGCCAGTGTCCAGCGTTTCGTCCGCGATCAGGGGCTCGGCGAAAGCCCGCGCCCGCGCGAGCATGTTCTCCATCACCGGCGCGCGCTCGGCGGTTGCCGCCGACAGCGGATAGTCGACCACCTGCGAATCCGAAGCGGGCGGGACGTGCAAATTGGTCTGTTCGCGCTTCACTTTGTCGAATGCAGAAGGATTGCCCGCGGTGCCTGCCAGCAAGCCTCACGGAGGACGTGATGAGAAGCGAGCGCGGTCATGGAAGAAGCGAATTCGCGGTGAAGATAATGGTCTCGTTGCATCCTAATTCATTCGGAGATCGTCATCATGCTCAAAGGCAAAACCGCGCTTGTCACGGGGTCCACCAGTGGCATCGGCCTTGCTATTGCGAAGGCGCTTGCGCAGCAAGGCGCGAACATCGTGCTCAATGGTTTCGGCGACGCGGATGGCCCGCGGGCCGAGATCGCCGCTATGGGCGTCAAGGTGGAATACCACGGCGCGGACATGAGCAAGCCAGCGCAGATCGAGGACATGATGAAGTTCGCTGCCGCCCACTTCGGCCGCATCGACGTCCTGGTCAACAACGCCGGAATCCAGCACGTTGCCAAGGTCGAGGACTTTCCGCCGGAAAGGTGGGACGCCATCATCGCCATCAATCTTTCCAGTGCCTTCCACACGACCCGGCTGGCCGTACCGGCAATGCGGGAGACCAACTGGGGCCGCGTCATCAATATCGCATCGGCGCATGGCCTTGTCGCGTCGGCGCAGAAGTCGGCCTACGTGGCAGCCAAGCACGGCATTGTCGGATTCACGAAATCGGTGGCACTCGAAACGGCCACCACCGGCGTCACCTGCAATGCGATCTGTCCGGGATGGGTCTTGACGCCGCTGGTGCAAAAGCAGATCGAAGACCGCTCGGCACGCGAAGGTATTTCAGTCGCCCAGGCGCAGAACGACCTGCTGGGTGAAAAGCAGCCTTCGCTGCAATTCACCACGGTCGATCAGTTGGGCGGGCTCGCGGTGTTCCTGTGCTCGCCGGCGGCCGATCAGGTGCGGGGCGTCGCCTGGCAGGTCGACGGCGGCTGGACCGCGCAGTAGGCGACGTCCAGCCCCAGCCTGCAGCAGGCGGTCTTACTTGAGCTGCACAGAGCCTGAGACGTTGACGATGACGGTCGTGGTGCCGGCTTCGATCGGCACCGGCGCGTCGGCCGAAGCCATCTTTGCGCCTGCATCCATTGCCATCATGCGCGGGCGGATCGGGCCGCCCATGTGGGCGTTGACCGACACCTCGCGAAGCGTATAGCCACTGAAGCCGAAGCGCTTGGCGAGTTCGTCGGCGCGTTGCTTGAAGTTGTCGATCGCAAGCGCCTGTGCTTCAGTTTGCGACTTGGCCTGCTGCTCACGGCTCAGGCTGAAGCCGACGTTGCTGACGGTCAGCGTAGAGATCTTCGCCGCCGTCTGGGCGATGCGCGGGAAGTCCCGGCCTTCGAGAACCAGTTCGGCGGTGCCTTGCCAGCCCGTCAGCTTGCCGTCGCGGCTGCGTCGGGGAAAGAGGCTGAAATTGCCGGTGTGAACGTCGAGTTGGCCCGTTTGGGCGTTCTTGCGCGCTTCGGTGAGCGCTGCATCGAGGGCCGTCTTCAGCTGGGTTTGGACGCTGGCGGCATCGGAGCCGTCGCGCGTGGTCGAAAGCGTCATGCTGAGTTGGTCCTGCTGCACCTCGATCGACGAGTCGGCCGACAGTTGCAGCACATTCTGCGGTGATGGCAGCGTCACGTTCTGGGACCATGCAGCGGTGGCACTCATCAGGACGGCGCATACCGCGAGTCGTTTGATGTTGATCAATTCAGGAAACCTCAAGTCAGGTGGTGGAAAGTAGGCGGCGCCCGCACGGGGCGCCACTCAGCGACGCGGCCGTCCTGGCGAATCCAGCGTGATGCCCTTGGTAGCGGGTACCGGTGCGATACGGTCCATACGGTCGATTCGGTCAGCAGTCTGGGTTTCTGCCGACCTGGCAATATCCTGCCGCGGAGCCGGAGACCATTGCTGGCGCACCTGCTGCCTCAGCTGCGCCAACTCTGCAGCTGTCAGGCGGCGGCCGCCAGCCATCTCGCTGCGCTTGACACCGATACTGGGCCGTTGCGCGTCGGAGCCGTCGCTCCGCCGCTGGTCGTTGACGTTCATGAAGCTGAAGCTCCCCGCCCAGCCGGTGAGGCAGAAGGTCGTGAGCAAGACAGGTACCGCGAATTTATTGGTTTTCATAAGGATTGCGAGACTTCCAAGCCCACTTTGCCATCGCTGCGCAATGCGGGAACGTCCGGAAGGCTAGCGGCCGCAAGTTTTGTAACTTAGTGTCAAACCTTTCGGGAAACCGGCTCAACGACTCCGCAACACCCTCAAAATTGGTGCTGTTACAAATTTGGCGTTGTAAAAATGAATCAAGCTCCAGCACGCACAGACAAGATCGTGATCGTCGACGACGACGCACGCATCCGCGACCTACTCCGCCGCTACCTCACTCAGGAAGGTTTCGAGGTGATCGTGGCCGAAGACGGCAAGGCTCTCAATCGCATCCTGCTGCGAGACACGGTCGACCTGATCGTCCTCGACCTCATGATGCCCGGTGAGGACGGCCTTTCGGTCTGCCGACGACTGCGCGCAGCCAACGACCGCACCCCCATCATCATGCTCACGGCCAAGGGTGAGGACGTGGACCGTATCGTCGGCCTCGAGGTTGGCGCCGACGACTACCTCGGCAAGCCCTTCAATCCACGCGAGTTGCTGGCCCGCGTGCACGCGGTGCTCCGCCGCCGTCCGCCGCTCGAAGCACCAGGCGCGCCATCGACCGACAACGAAACGGTGAACTTCGGGCCGTTCAGCTTTGACCTCGGCTCGCGCACGCTCAAGAAGGATGGTGAAGAGTTGTCCTTGACCACTGGCGAGTTTGCGATGTTGAAGGCGCTCGTGCGTCATCCCAGACAGCCGCTTTCTCGCGAAAAGCTGGCGCAGCTGGCGCGCGGCCGCGAGTTCGAGCCCTTCGACCGCAGCCTCGACGTCCAGATCTCGCGCCTGCGCAAACTGGTCGAGTCGGATGCCGCAGCGCCACGCTACATCCAGACTGTCTGGGGCGTTGGCTACGTGTTCGTGCCGGACGGCACGACCTGAAAGCGTCGAGATCCGTGGCCGCCACGATCGGCCCCCAGACCACCCAGCCGAGCCCGCTCGCAGAGGACAGCTCCCAGGGCACGCTGCCGAGCCCGCTGGATGCCCTCGGCCAGCGTCGGCGCCGGACCCGGCTGCAGCTCGGGCTGAGTCTTTTCTGGCGGACCTTCTTCTTGCTCGTGCTGCTGCTGGTCGGCTGCACGGTCGCGTGGCTGCAGACTTTTCGCGCGCTCGAATACGAGCCGCGCGCCATCCAGACCGCGCACCAGATTGCCTCGCTCGTGAACCTCACTCGCGCGGCGCTGGTGTATTCGGACGCCATCACCCGCGTTTCGCTCATCAAGACGCTGGCCGACCAGGAAGGCGTGCGCATCCTGCCGCGCGAACCCGGCGATCGCTTCCTGCCCTACACCAGCGGCGCGCTGGACCAGCGGGTCACCGAGGAGTTGATCGCCCGCCTCGGCGAGGGAACGACTGTGGCGAGCCGCGTCAATGATGAGCCCGGCCTCTGGATCGGCTTCACCATCGAAAGCGATACCTATTGGCTGCTGGTCGACCCCACCCGCTTCAGCCGTCTCGATCGCCGAACCTGGCTCATCTGGCTCGCGACCACCATGGCGCTGTCGCTGGCGGGCGCGGCGCTGATCACCCGGCTGATCAACCGGCCGCTCAAGCAGTTGTCGCAGGCAACGATGCAGGTGCGCGAAGGCGAATACGAGGCGCACCGCCTGGACGAGCGCGCGCGGACCAACGAAATCCGGGCGGTGAACGTCGGCTTCAACCGCATGGCCGACCAGCTCGCCAAGATCGAGCAGGATCGCGCCGTGATGCTCGCCGGCATTTCGCACGACCTGCGAACTCCGCTGGCGCGATTGCGGCTCGAAACCGAAATGAGCGTGGCCGATGAGGACGCGCGCGATCACATGGCCGCCGACATTGCGCAGCTCGACGCGATCATCGACAAGTTCCTCGACTACGCACGCCCGGACCATGTGGACTTCAAGCCCGTGCTGCTGCGTGACGTGATCGACGCCTGCACCTATGCCGTTCAGGATCATGAGGACATCAAGATCACGGTCGATGTGGCGTCCGATCTGCGGGTGATGGCTGACGAAGTCGAGTTGCAGCGCGTGATCTCCAACCTCGTCGAGAACGCACGGCGCTACGGCAAGACGCCATCGACGGGCGTGGCCGATATCACGATCCAGGCGCAGGCGCACAACGATGCGGTGCTGATCAAGGTGCGCGACCACGGCGCGGGCGTCGCACCTGCCCTGCTTTCGCAGCTGAGCAAGCCGTTTTTCCGGGGTGACGTGGCGCGAACTTCCGCGGCCGGCGCCGGGCTGGGTTTGTCCATCGTCACGAAGAACATCGAGCGCATGGGCGGCACCTTTGCACTCACGAGCACGCCAGGACGCGGACTGGCTGCGCACATTCGCATGCCGCGTGCGGCATCGGCCAAACCTGATCCTTCAGCATCGAAGGACAAGGAGGCACAAGGCCAGGCAAAAAGGGAATTCGGCGTTCAGCGGTGAATCAGCACGATGGCGCGCGCTTCCATGGCGCGGCCCTCGCCCACTGGCCCGAGTTTTTCGGCGGTCTTTGCTTTCACGTTGACTTGGTCGATGTCGACGGCAAGCGTCGCGGCGATGCGCTTGCACATCGCCGGGATGTGAGGCGCGAGCTTCGGCGCTTGCGCGATGACGGTGCTGTCGACATTGCCGATCTGCCAGCCCGCGGCACGCACCCGTTGTGCGGCCTCGGCCAGCAGGACAGCCGAGTCCGCGCCGAGAAACTGCGGATCGGTGTCCGGAAAATGCCGCCCGATGTCGCCGAGGCCCGCCGCACCCAGCAATGCATCCGTGATCGCATGCAGCAGCACATCGGCGTCCGAATGACCCAGCAGGCCGGTGATGTGCGGCACTTCGACGCCGCCGAGCACCA
Organism: Variovorax sp. 05N34; assembly: GCF_056397405.1. Taxonomy (NCBI): domain Bacteria; kingdom Pseudomonadati; phylum Pseudomonadota; class Betaproteobacteria; order Burkholderiales; family Comamonadaceae; genus Variovorax; species Variovorax sp. 05N34. The sequence goes on along the minus strand of NZ_JBFTNI010000001.1, from coordinate 22,836 downwards.
GCTTGCGGCCGGCGACCAGCTGGTGAACATCCCAGCCCTCGCCGATGCGGAAGTTGAAATCAGTCATGGTGCGTCGTCCGCCGGCTGCGCAGAATCGCTTCGGCGAGCGCAAAGTCCTCCGGGAACGTGAGCTTGAAGTTCTGGCCGCTTCCTGGAACCAGCAGTGGCGCGAGGCCGACCGACTCGATGGCACTGGCCTCGTCCGTCACTGCATCACCGGCGCGCTCCAGCGCATCGAGCAGCATGCCGATGCGAAACATCTGCGGCGTCTGAGCAAGCCATTTGTCGGCGCGGGTTGCCGTGCTGGCGACGCGCCCGTCGGGCGAAGCGACCTTGAGCGTGTCCGCCAGGCGATGCGCCAGCAAGCCGCCGACGGCATCGTGCTCGCAAGCAGCGATCAGGGCTTCGATCTGCGTTGGTGTCACCAGACAGCGCGCCGCGTCATGAACCAACACCCAATCGTGAGGCCCGGCCCCAGCCTGGCGCAGTGCCCGCAAGCCATTGCGAACCGTCGCCGCGCGCGTAGCGCCGCCGACTCGCAGCAGGTGTTCACCTGCCGCTGGGAAGCGAGGAAGAACGATCCCCACCTCAGCGTCTTCCGGCGCCACCGCCAGCGCGATGCCCTCGAACAGACCCTTCAGAGACCGGAAGACCTCCAGCGTGTGCTCCACCACCGGGCGGCCAGCGATGCGCTGATACTGCTTCGGCCCCTGTCCACCGGCGCGAATTCCGGACCCCGCGCAAGGGATCAGGACGAAAAATCTGGAAGCTGACATGGGTGCGACATCGGCCTGCGACAAAAGAGCAGCCATTCTAGAATCCGCTTTCACACCCCTCGCCGCCCGGCGCGGGGTGTTCTGCATTCCCCGGGCATTTTCAGGCTTCCCAGGCTCTCCAGGCACTTCATGGACCTCCCTCAACTCACGGCCGGCAAGCGTTTCACGCTGCCGCGCCCACCGCTGTCGGCCGATGCACTGTTGCTGGCGCAATTGGCTCAACGCGAAAAGTCTGCCGGCCGTGCAACCGCCGTGATCACCGCGGACGCGACCGATGCACAGCGCCTCATCGATGAGATCGCATTCTTTGCGCCCGACCTGCGCTGTGCGCTCTTTCCGGACTGGGAGACGCTCCCCTACGACGCCTTCTCGCCGCACCAGGATCTGATCAGCGAGCGTCTGGCAACCCTCTGGCGCATCAGCCAGAAAGAGGCCGACGTGGTGCTCGTCCCGGCGACCACGGCGCTCTACCGGCTCGCGCCGCCCGGGTTCCTCGCGGGCTACACCTTCCAGTTCAAGAGCGGTCAGAAGCTTGAAGAGGCGAAGCTCAAGGCCCAACTCACACTGGCTGGCTACAGCCACGTCACGCAAGTCGTGAGTCCCGGTGAATACGCAGTGCGCGGCGGGCTGATCGATCTGTTTCCCATGGGCTCCCCAGTGCCCTTCCGTGTCGACCTGTTCGATGACGAGATCGATTCGATCCGCACCTTCGACCCGGACACGCAGCGCAGCCTCTATCCGGTACCCGAAGTGCGCCTGTTGCCGGGCCGCGAGTTCCCGATGGACGACGATGCGCGCACGCGCTTTCGCAGCCGCTGGCGCGAACTTCTCGAAGGCGACCCCACCCGCAGCCGCATCTACAAGGACATGGGCAATGGCGTCGCGACGGCGGGCATCGAGTACTACCTGCCACTTTTCTTCGAAGAAACCGCGACCGTCTTCGATTACCTCGGCAGCGAAGCCACCGTCGTGCTGCACGGTGACCTCGAACCCGCTTTCCAGCATTTCTGGCAGGACACCGGCGAGCGCTACCGACTGGTGCGTGGTGATCCCGAACGGCCGGCGTTGCCGCCCGAAGCACTTTTCCTGAATGCCGAGCAGTTCTACCAGCGCGCCAAGCCCTACGCACAACTCGCCATCCGCGGCGATGTGGCGACCGAAGCGCCTTACGCCGAATTCGACGTGCTTCCGGCCTTTGCCGTGGTTCGCGGCGCGGACGACCCGCTTGTCAAGCTCAAGGAACACATCCGCGTCACGCCGCACCGCGTGCTTTTCATCGCCGAAAGCGACGGCCGGCGCGAAAGCCTGCTCGACTTCCTGCGCGCCAGTGGCGTCGGTCCGCCGGCCTTCGATTCGCTCGCCGAATTCGAGGCGTCGCCGGACGAGAAGATCGGCATCGCCACCGCCGCGCTGGTCTCCGGTTTTGCATGGCGTGAACAAGGCATCGACCTCGTCACCGAAACCGAACTCTTCGCCGCCGCGCCAACCACGCGCCGCCGCAACCGCAAGCAGGAGCAAGTCAGCGACGTCGAAGCGCTGATCAAGGACCTGAGCGAGCTCGCCATCGGCGATCCGGTGGTGCATTCCGCACACGGCATCGGGCGCTATCGCGGGCTGATCAACATGGATCTCGGCCAGGGCACGGGACCTGACGGCAAGCCCCTGATGCAGGAAATGCTGCATCTGGAATATGCCGACAAGGCCACGCTCTACGTCCCCGTGTCCCAACTGCATCTCATCAGCCGGTATACCGGCGTCAGCGCCGACGAGGCGCCCCTGCACAAGCTCGGCTCCGGCCAGTGGGAAAAGGCCAAGCGCAAAGCGGCGGAGCAAGTGCGCGATTCGGCTGCCGAGTTGTTGAACATCTACGCGCGCCGTGCCGCGCGTGAAGGCCACGCGTTCCGCTTCTCCGCGGCCGACTATGAGGTCTTCGCCAACGATTTCGGATTCGACGAGACGGCCGACCAGAAGGCCGCCATTCACGCGGTCATCCAGGACATGATTTCGCCGCAGCCGATGGACCGCCTGGTTTGCGGCGACGTGGGCTTCGGCAAGACCGAAGTGGCGTTGCGCGCCGCATTCATCGCGATGACTGGCGGCAAGCAGGTCGCCTTCCTCGCGCCCACCACGCTGCTGGCTGAACAGCACTATCAGACACTGGTCGACCGTTTCGCGAAATGGCCAGTCAAGGTCGCCGAGATGAGCCGCTTCCGCTCGGCCAAGGAAATCACCGCCGCATCCAAGGGCCTCGCCGATGGCAGCATCGACATCGTGGTCGGCACGCACAAGCTGCTTTCGCAATCGGTCAAGTTCAAGAACATGGGCCTGCTGATCATCGACGAGGAGCATCGCTTCGGGGTGCGTCACAAGGAAGCGATGAAGGCACTGCGCGCGGAAGTCGACGTGCTGACGCTCACCGCCACGCCAATCCCGCGCACGCTGGGCATGGCGCTCGAAGGCCTGCGCGACCTGAGCGTCATCGCCACCGCGCCGCAGCGGCGACTCGCGATCAAGACCTTCGTGCGCAATGAGGGCACGGGCGTGATCCGCGAAGCCGTGCTGCGCGAACTCAAGCGCGGCGGACAGGTCTACTTTCTGCACAACGAGGTCGAGACGATCCAGAACCGCCGCCAGAAGCTGGAAGAAATCCTGCCGGAAGCGCGCATCGCCGTGGCCCATGGCCAGATGCCCGAGCGCGAACTCGAGCGCGTGATGCGCGACTTCGTGGCCCAGCGCTACAACCTGCTGCTGTGCTCGACCATTATTGAGACCGGCATCGACGTGCCGAGCGCCAACACCATCGTGATGAGCCGCGCCGACAAGTTCGGCCTGGCGCAGTTGCACCAATTGCGTGGCCGCGTTGGCCGCAGCCACCATCAGGCCTATGCCTATCTGATGGTGCCGGACATCGATGGTCTGACCAAGCAAGCGGCGCAGCGGCTCGACGCCATCCAGCAAATGGAAGAACTGGGATCGGGCTTCTATCTTGCGATGCACGACCTGGAGATTCGCGGCGCCGGCGAAGTTCTCGGCGAAAACCAGAGCGGCAACATGATGGAGATCGGCTTCCAGCTCTACAACGAGATGCTGTCCGAGGCCGTTCGCTCGCTCAAGGCCGGCAAGGAGCCCGATCTGCTGTCGCCGCTCAGCGTGACCACCGAGATCAACCTGCACGCACCCGCCCTTCTGCCCGACGACTACTGTGGTGACGTGCATCTGCGCCTGTCGTTCTACAAGAAGCTCGCGACGGCCAAGACGCCAGACCAGATCGACACGCTTCTGGAAGAAATCGTCGATCGCTTCGGCAAGCTGCCGCCGCAGGCACAGACATTGATCGACGTGCACCGCCTGCGCGTGCTCGCGCGACCCTACGGCGTGACGAAGGTCGATGCGGCGCCTGGTGTGATCAACATCACCTTCAAGAAGGACCCGCCAATCGATTCGATGAGCATCATCAATTTGATCCAGAAGAACAAGCACATCAAGCTCGCGGGCAACGAAAAGCTGCGCATCGAACGCGAGTTGAAGGAGCCCAAGGACCGCGCGCAGATGGTGCGCGACGTGCTTCGCAGCCTGGGCCAACCCAAAATACAGGAAGCCGCAACGGCATGAACGCCAAAGAACATTCGCCCGGGCTCGTCGTCCAGCGCTTCACGCCGCCGCTGGCGCTCGCCGATTTCAAGCTGATCGCGTTCGACATGGATTCGACGCTGATCAACATCGAGTGCATCGACGAGATTGCCGATGCGGTGGGCAAGAAGGCTGAGGTGGCCGCGATCACCGAGGCCACCATGCGTGGCGAGATCAAGGACTTCAAGGAAAGCCTGCGCCGCCGCGTGGCACTGCTGAAGGGCGTGCCGATCGATGCATTGCAGCGGGTCTATGACGAGCGGCTGCGACTGAACCCCGGCGCTGAGAAGCTCGTCTCGGCCTGCAAGGCGGCTGGCATGAAGGTGCTGCTGGTCTCTGGCGGCTTCACGTTCTTTGCCAATCGGGTGAAGGATCGACTGGGCATCGACTTCGCCCGCTCGAACCTGCTGGACGAAGCCGAAGGCCGGCTCACCGGGCAGGTCGTGCAGCAATCGTGGGGCGACATCTGCGACGGGGCCGAGAAGCGGCGGACCTTGCTGGAAGTGGCGTCGCTGCTCGGCATTTCCCCCGGCGAAACGATTGCGGTCGGCGACGGCGCCAACGACTTGCCGATGATGGGCGAAGCCGGTCTCTCGGTGGCCTATCACGCCAAGCCGAAGGTGCGCGAACAAGCCATGGTCGCGATCAACGAGGGCGGTCTCGACCGTCTGCTCGAACTACTGAGGTGACACCATGACCCACCCCACCGAAGCCAGCGACAAGAATCCGCCGGCAGCCTCGGACATCTTGCATGCCGATCGGCGCTTTGGCACCGAGCACGGCAGCATTCACAAGCCGATTCATACGGCGGTGCAGTTCGGCTTCGACCGGGTGGAAGACCTCATCGGCGTGTTCCAGGGCACGCTCAAGGGCAGCTACAGCTATGCACGCCAGGGCACGCCGACCACGGCCGCGCTCGAAGCCAAGATCACGTTGCTCGAACAAGGCATCGGCACCGTCTGTTTTTCCACCGGCATGGCTGCCATCAGTGCGGTCTTTCTCACGCTGCTGCGGGCCGGCGATCACATGGTCTCGAGCCATTTCGTGTTCGGCAACACCAACAGCCTTTTCGGCACGCTGGGCGACCTGGGCGTCGGTGTCACCAAGGTCGATGCGGGCTCGGTGGACAACGTGCGCGCGGCGCTGCGGCCGGAAACGCGGCTGGTCTTTGTCGAAACCGTTGCCAATCCCGGCACGCAGATTCCGGACATCGAAGCGATCGGCGCGCTGTGCCGCGAACGCGAGCTGCTCTACGTCGTCGACAACACGATCACATCGCCTGCCCTCTTCCTGCCGAAAACCGTCGGCGCGGGGCTCGTCGTAAATTCGCTGACGAAGACCATCGGCGGACATGGCGCCGCGCTGGGCGGAGCCGTGACCGACACGGGGCTTTTCGACTGGTCGGCCTACCCCAACATCTCGGTCAGCTATCGCAATCTCGATGCACGTCAGCAGGGCTTGCAGCAGCTTCGTAAGAAGGGGCTGCGCGACATGGGCGCATCGCTGTCGCCCGAGCAAGCCCACCGCATCAGCCTCGGCGCCGAAACCCTCGCGCTGCGTGTCGCGCAAACCAGCGCGACGGCGCTGTCGCTCGCTCGCTTTCTGCAGACCCATCCGGCCGTCGGCGCCGTGCACTACCCCATGCTGGAAAGCCATCCGAAGCACGCACTGGCGCTGCGGCATTTCAAGGCGGGCTCGTGGCTGCTCGCGTTCGAACTGCGCGCAGGCATCGACATGCTCGCGGCGCTTGACCGGCTCAGGCTTCCGATCAAGGCGACCGGACTGGGCGACAACCGCACGCTGGTGATTCCGGTCGCGCCGACGATCTACTGGGAAGCCGGAGCCAAGGTGCGGGCCGAGATGGGCATTGCCGATGGGCTCGTGCGCGTCTCCGTCGGGCTGGAATCCGCGGACGAACTGATCGCGGATTTCGATCGCGCTCTGGGTTCAGACATTCGCGCCTGACCGAGCGCGCTCTTCGCTCAGGCTGCCGGCACGGCCGCACCCACCTGCTGATAGACCGCCATCTCGAAAGCGATGAGCGTCTCGACGACCGGCATGTCGAAGAAGGGAAGCACCTGGGTCATCAGCACGCCGCCGATTCCTTTCGAGCGGTCGATCCAGTAGTACGAATTGAAGACGCCCGCCCAGTCTCCGGTTCCTTTGCTGCGCATGCCCGGCAGGTCGGCCAGCGTGAGATGGAAGCCCAATCCCCAGGACTGCGGAACCGGAAGTGAGGGGACATCGTTCGACAAATCCGGCATCGCCGACTTCATTAGTTCGGGCAGTTGGATGTCGCCAAGGTGGTTTTGCAGCGCCAACTCCACGGTGGCTGGCTTGAGAATGCCGGCGCCGTCGTTCAGCCAGGCCTGCACGAAGCGGCCATAGTCCTGCACCGATCCGTAAGAGCCGTGGCCGGCGGCGTCCCACTCCGAGGTGGGCGGCAAGTCATAGGGCGATGGCGCGAGCTTGCCGTCCGGCTGGCGCTGCATCACGCGGAGCAATCGATCCCGCTGTTCAGTACTGGGCTCGAAGGTCGAATCAGTCATTCCCAGCGGCCCATAGACGTACTGCTGCAGATAGCTGCCGAGGCTCTGACCCGAAATCTTTTCCACGATGAGCCCGAGCCAGTCGCTGTTGACACCGTATTCCCAAGCAGTGCCCGGGTCGTTGACCATTGGCACCGACAGGCTGCGCTTGAGCCCCGACAGCGCATTCGGCTCTCCCGTCACCGAGTGGTACTGGACCAGTTTTTCATTGAGGAAGAAGTAGCCGAGGCCGGCCGAATGCGTCATGAGCTGACGCACAGTGGCTTTGGTGGCGGGCGGGCGCAGGCGCGGCTTGTCGCCGTCGAAGCCGTCCAGAACGGCCAACTCCCCGAACTCCGGCAGGATCGATTCGACCGCGGCGTCGAGGCTCAGCCGCCCCTGCTCCACAAGCTGCAGCGCGGCGGTGGTGGCAACGGCCTTGGTCATGGACGCATTGCGGAACAAGGTGTGCTCGGTGGCCTCGCCGGCCGCGTGATGGAACAGCTGACCGTTGCGGTCGACCACCACCGCCGCAATGCCATGCAGAGCGCCTTTCGATACAGAGCCATCCAGCAACGCCGTAATGGCCGAACCGTCGAATGCCATGATCATCTCCAGTTTGTTGAAGGGAAATCGCGCGCGGGACATTCTGCGCTCGAAGCGATTCGGGGCTTCATCCTTTTCACTGATGGGGGTCTTTGCAGATTCGGGCGCGCACTTGCTCTTTAGACTTGCCGCCATGAATCGCAGAAACATCGTGCTCTCCGCCCTCTCCGCCCTCACTGCAGGGTTTGCGCCATTCGCATTGGCCGCCCCGCAGTTTCAGGAAAAGACCGAATGGTCCCGCTTCTTCACCGAGGCGAATGCTCAAGGCAGCATCGTCGTGCTCGACGCCCGCGGCAAGTCCCCGCAGACCCTGGTCTATGATCCGGCGCGCGCCGAGCGGCGCTACTCGCCGGCGTCGACCTTCAAGATTCCGCACAGCCTGTTCGCGCTCGACGCCGGCCTGCTGAACGATGAATTCCAGGTCATCCCCTGGGACGGCGTAAAGCGATCGCAGCCTGCCTGGAACCAGGACCAGAACCTGCGCTCCGCGATCAGAAACTCGACGGTCTGGGTCTTCGAGCGCTTCGCCAAGGAACTTGGCGAAGAACGCGAGGTTGCCTACATGCGAAAGATCGGCTACGGCAATGCGGTTGCCACTGGCGACAAGCCGTTCTGGGTCGAAGGCGATCTCGCCATTTCATCCTTCGAGCAGATCGATTTCCTGCAGCGGCTTTACCGAAACCAGCTGCCCTTCAAGGTCGAGCACCAGAGGCTCGTGAAGGACGTGCTCGTCAATGAAGCGGGGCCGGACTGGATCCTGCGGGGCAAGACCGGGTGGACCGGCAAGCTCGGCTGGTGGGTCGGCTGGGTCGAATGGCCGACCGGCCCCGTGTTCTTCGCCATGAACATGGACACGCCGAAGAGGCTCGCCGACCTTCCGAAGCGGCAGAGCATCACGCGAAGCGTTCTGCTCTCGATCGACGCGCTACCTAAAGCCCAGTAGGCGCATCAAGGCGCAGTAGGCCAGGACGGCGCGCCCGCTATCAGAGCGCCGCCCCAAGCCGCGCGACGCCTTCCTGAATCTTCTCGACGTTCGCGGTGGCAAAGCTCAGCCGCAGCGTTGCGAGGTCGGGCTTTTCCGCAAAGAAGGGAGCGCCCGGCACGAAGGCCACGAGCTTCTCGATGGCGCGCTTGGCGAGCACATTGGCGTCGGCGACCTTGCCATTGGCGCCGGTCAGGCGCGCCCAGAAGAACAATCCGCCACCGGGCTGCGTGAAGCTGATCGCATCGCCGAGCTCCTTCTGCAGCGCCGCCCCCATGGCCTGTGCACGCTCGGCGTACACCTTGCGCACATTAGCGAGCGTCGCAGGCATGCGGCCGCTTTTCAGATACTGCGCCGCCGTCGCCTGCGCGAACGTGCTGGTGTGCGCATCGCTGAACTGCTTGCACATCGTGGCCTTTGCCAGGAGTTCGGCCGGGCCAATCATCCAGCCAATGCGCAGGCCCGGGCTCAGCACCTTGCTGAGGCTGCCGCAGTGCACCACCAGCTCACGGCTGCCGGGCACGTCGCGGGTCAGCGACATGATCGAAGGCGGCGGTGCCTTGTCGAAATAGAGATCGCCATAAGGGTCGTCCTCGACGATCAGCGTCTGGTGCTTCACCGCCATTTCCAGCACCTTCTTGCGCCGCTCCAGGCTCAGCATCGCGCCGCTTGGATTGCCGAAAGTCGGGATGAGGTAGACGAACTTCGGCTTGTGCTCGGCGATCAGCTTTTCGAGTTCATCGGTGCGCACGCCGTTGGCGTCGATGGGCGCGCTGATCAACTGCGCGCCATAGAGGCGGAAGCACTGGATGGTTGCCAGGAAAGTCGGGCCTTCGACGATGACCTTGTCGCCGGGGGAAATGAGCGTCTTGCCGATCAGGTCGAGCGCCTGCTGGCTGCCGGTGGTGACGATGAGACCGCTTGGGTCGACTTCAACGCCCTTGGTCTTCATGAAGGCGCTGAGTTGCGTGCGCAACGGCTCGTAGCCTTCGGTCGCGCCATATTGCAATGCACCGCCGGCCTCTTCGGCCAGGGCCCTGGAGCTGGCTTCCCTTAGCCCTTCGACATCGAACATCGCGCTGTCCGGAAAGCCGCCTGCAAAGCTGATGATGCCGGGCGTGCCGAGCAGCTTGAAGAGTTCGCGGATGGCGGAGGATTCAACATTGTCGAGACGGGAAGCGAATTGCATGTCGGGGCCTTCTGTCGAAGAGTTGCAGGCGTCCATTGTCGCAGGGGGACTAGGATGGTCTGCAAACAAGCCCGGGCCTTGCGTGATCTGGAGCCATGAGTTCCAAACGCGTGAGGCGCCGGACGCAGCTCGGTCAGGGCTTGAATATGTCGACGAAGAAGACGCGCAAGCGCGAATCCTCGACGAGATGGATCGGGTGGCGCCCTGGCGCGCGTTGATGCAGATCGTCGAGCCACTCAGCCCGAGGGCAAAGACTGGCCGCCCGCCGTTCGCCATCGAGACGATGCTTCGCATTGGGTCGCCGCCTTCAGCACCTTCTCGTGCACATTGACGTCACGGGCAGCCTGCGGCACGGCCATGCCCTCATTCCTCCACCAACATGGCTGCTTCACGCTTGAACTCTAGGCTGAATTGCCTTTTCGTTCGCGTGAACCACCTCCCGTTTCAAAGACACCTTAACAAGGGGTCTTTGAAACCGGCAGCAGCCCACTCCGCCCGTCACGCCACGAGTTGGTGTGCCCGCGAAACATCTATCAGCTCAGCTCCATGAGGCTCGAGACGCTCACTCGCAGGAGGCCGATGACAGTGATACGGCGACCTCTTCTTTGTATCGATCAAGCTTACGTCACCGGCAACATGACAATGCCGCCACGCGATCACTTGGCGGCGCTCATCAGCGCGCCGAGCACGAGGCACTGACCCAACTCGTCGATATCCCGCGCGGCCGAACCCGAACCGGACCGATGTTGATCTCGATGCCGCCACTCGGCTTGCGCACTGGTCAGTGCTCGGATGTCGCTGTCATCTGCGCAGGTTCAATCAAATAAGCCCGCAACATACGGGACACGTGACAGACAAAGCGCAGGCAGGCATACTCGCGTGGGTCGAGGGTTAGTCAGGAGTGGTAGTTCAGTTGGTTAGAATACCGGCCTGTCACGCCGGGGGTCGCGGGTTCGAGTCCCGTCCGCTCCGCCACATAGCTATGAAATACGGGCCTTTTCGGCCCGTTTTTCTTTTCTACCCGCCAACGCGCCGGCCATTCTTTGAATGGACCAAAAAGGGCTACTTCCGCGCTTGGGCGCCGCATACCGGGTCCTCCCGGGAGAGGCCGCGCACGGAGTGCTCTGGCCGCATGCACTCTCTGGTTCTGGCCGTGCCCTGGAGGAACGTAAGGACGAGGATGCGCGAGAAGTGCGGCATGAGAGCGAAGGGGCAGGACCAGATTGCCGCGCTCGAGCCCCATCAAGGCTGCGCATGCGATCCAAAAGCGGCAATGAGTCTGCCTCGCCTTCAACGAAAACGCGACGGCGTAGAGCACGGCAGCCAGGTACAGCATGCCGGCGAGCAGCGCGGTCGCGGTGTCGAGTGTGGTCTCGCTCATGGGGCGCTTTGCCTCGACGCCTTGCCGTCCCGGTCTGGCTCGGCGGCACCGCGCCCGGGTTTTGCCGGCACCAAATAGGCGCCGTGCAGGCGCTGCAACTTCAGCAGCAACGGCAGATGCTTGGGCACCCATTGGGGATATCCGCGCCTTCGGTGCGGCAGCGCGAGGGCGTATTGCGGTGCAGGCCGGTCATACGGCAGAAGTCGGAGACCCTCCGGCGCAGGGCGGCTAGCGCCGCGCCGAATTCGTCCAAGGTCATGGCGATTGCCCTCACGTGCGGAAATGGTAGATGAATTCCCGGATATGTGCGATTTGCAGCTTGTTAGGCACAGTATTTAATATGGCGCCGTTGTGTTAACCGTTGTTAGCGCTCTTCCGCACACATTCAGGAATATCCAACGCTAACAAGGACTTGGGCGCAGGGCTGGAAGTGCTCAAGAAATAGGCATCATCGCTCGACGGGAAGTCATCCACAATCCGTCAGGGCGCTTCGTCTTTCTTGGCCACCATGGGTCCTACGCAGCCAGCAGCGCAACCATTCGCACGCGCGCAGAAGGCTATTCCGTTCCGCGCAGAATGGAATTTTCAACGATTCCGATGACGGCGGACCACTGGCACTAGATTCGGCCAGTCGATGCCTTTTTCAGCCGCGTCGAGCACCGCACTTGCATCGGCGTAGCGGTCAGCATTTGTCGGCGCGCCGAAGGCGACGTAGTAATAACGATCGCCTTTCGGCGCTTTTACTTCGCAAAGTAGACTGCAACCCGAGGCGCGAGTGGTCCCCGTCTTACCCCAAGTCACGTTATGGCTGCTGTTTCGAATGAAGTTTGCCGAATGCGCAATAACGATTTTCCGTGCTTGAGGCCCCCCGACGGTCACTGACAGTTTTGCCTTCGACCATATCCGCGAGATTTCGGGGTGATTTTGGTCCGAGATTTCGCATAACAGTGCTAAGTCACGGGCGCTGGACAAGTTGTTTCCGCCGTCCAGGCCCGAGGGGTTGCCCCAACGGCTGTTCTTCATGCAAAGTGCCTTACTTACAGTGTTCATCTCGGCGACGAATCGCGCCAAGCCACTTCCCTTCTTCTCCTCCTGTTCAAGAATCATCGAGCCGATGGTCCGTGCCCACACGGAGGTAGTTACATTAGAAGACGGAAGTCCCATATTGGCAAGCGCGTCGTCCACATGAAGGATATCCCCGGCCACGAGGTTGTTAGCTGAGCCCCCGGTGGCGTCCTCGGGGCGACACACTAGTTGGACGTCGAGAGCCTTCAGCCTCTTTAACCAGAGCAGCCCGGTATAGGCGGTCAGCAGCTTCGTCATAGATCCAGGCCGCAGAGCCTTGTCGGCCCCCTTGCCCCAAATCTCTACACCATCAAAGCCGTTAAAAGGCTTTGATCGGATTACAGCCGATGCGGATGTCAGCACGGGCTCTAGCCACGGGGAAAGCTCATCCCCGGGTGCATGACCGTCGCCCAAGCCTGCCACCGAAACGGTAGGCCCATACGGTGAGGTCTCGTGCTCTGTTACTTGTCTGAATTCAAGGTCCAACCTGGCCTACCAATTTATTCTAGAGATAGGGCGCGATTAAGCAGATCCCCTAGCGTTGCAAAAATACCTCCCATTACATTCCATATTTTTTCATAGATCAGAAATTTCTGTTTCAGACTTGTCCTAATTTTTTGGCAGCACGTGAGGCGCCGCCAGTTTGTTTTTGAGTTGATATGCTGCATTTGCTCAGTGAATGCTACAAATCTCTGAGTCACATCATTGTTTAATGAAAGGTAAAAGAAAGTTCTAATGAAACTTAGAAGAATTGCAATTCTTCCATCTCTGCTTTTTAGTGGACTGTTTTGGCTTCAAAATGCAAACGCGCAGGCGTCCTTAACAATAATACGAATTACCCGGTAGCAATATTCGGGTTTTTTACGCCTTCCGGTGAGAACGCATTGCCGGATCAACAGGATGTTCTTTCCGAATGAAATTCCCGACTATGTTGAGAACGTGGCAAGACAGACGTATGCGATCAGAAAAGCATATAACCTGCTTGGCTTTCGTGATCCTCTTGAAAGTGCACGTTTTCGATCTGCCACGTACATAGATATTAATCTAGTGAACCAATCGCGTATGGTCGTAGCGCAGCCACTGCCTGCAAGCATGGAGGAAATGCAGTCGCGGGTTTTTTCTCAGAATTTTCCTTATGACTTCTGGAGCCGATTGGCGAGCTTTATGGACGAAGCTGATCGGAGCATGCAGCTTCCATACGACCTTAGATCTGCGACTTATACCGACGGCAGTGCAATATTCAAAGATGATCTTGTCCGTGGTCTTCCTTTCCTCAGCGTTGTTATGCAATCCTTGGATGCAGAAGACGGCATTGTGGCGAGTTTGAATGGTTGGCCGGAATACGATTGGAAGGGCAACCAGACGAGCGCCGTATTCAACACCCGAATTCTCAAGGTCATCCAGCGTGCTGTTCGCCGAAGCGGTGTTCGAAACAATGAAATAGACGCTTTTCTAGCGATTGAATAGGGGTACAGGGCAACGCAGCCCGTCCCGGGAACATGAGGCGCGCACACAGGCCTCCATGTCACTAAATCGGGGAGCGCTTGTCCTGCCTTGCCCCCTCCAGAACTTCGAGTTTCCGGGACGACACAGGTGCCCTCCGGCGCGTCGAAGTCCATTACGTTTCCATGCAGCGCGAGGCGGCGAAACAGCCGGACCTCCTGCCGGTGCAACCGGGTGACGAACGTCGCTTCAGCTATCGATCCTGTCATCCTTCAGCGTGAGTGACAATATCTTCAGGACCAGTTCCCGGTAGCTGATGTCAACAGCGCGCGCCGCCTTCGGCAGCAGTGAGTGATCGGTCATTCCGGGCGCCGTATTCACTTCGAGGAAGTACGGATTGCCCGCACCGTCCAGCATGAAGTCGGCACGACCCCAGCCGCTGCAGCCGAGCACCTCAAACGCTCGGCGCGCGAGCACTTTAAGGCGCATCTCCTCCTGCGAGGCCAGTCCGCACGGAATCAGGTATTGCGTCGTGTCGTGGATGTACTTCGCGTCGTAGTCGTAGAACTCGCCCGCCGGCACGATCAGAATGACCGGCAGATCGAGATCACCCACAATGCACACGGTGTATTCACCACCGTCTTCAATGCTCTTCTCGACCAGCACGATCGTGTCGAACCTTGCCGCCTGCGCGATCGCCGCGGGCAGCGCCCCGGCCACTTTCACCTTGATCACCGCGACGCTCGAGCCTTCGCTCGCCGGCTTCACAAAAAGCGGCAGGCCGAGTTGCGCGACGATTGCCTGCGCGCGCGCATCGTAATCGTCACCGCGCATCACAGCCTCGAACGGCGGCGTCGGAATGCCCAACTGCTGCCATACGAGTTTCGCGCGGAACTTGTCGAGCCCGAGTGCCGAACCGAGCACCCCGGTGCCTGTGTAGCGAATCCCATAGAAATCGAGCGCGCCCTGAATCTGGCCGTTTTCGCCGTAGCCGCCGTGCAACGCGTTGAACGCGCGAGCAAAGCCCTCGTCCTTCAGCGCCGACAGCGCCCGCGCAGACGGATCGAAGGGGTGTGCGTCGACACCCGCGTCGCGCAAACGCTGTAGCACGAGACGGCCAGAATTGAGCGACACTTCACGCTCAGCGGACACGCCGCCTAGTAGCACCGCCACCTTGCCGAATCGTTTTGGATCGATGCTGTCCATTTCGCCCCCTGTTTCTGCGCGAGGCGCTCCCCGCGCAAGCCCACGATCAGCGCGCTCACCCCATTGCGGGACAACGCTCCTCATTGTGACAACGCCTGACCATGCTCCGCCGCCGGGTGTAGCTTATCGCGGCTTACAACTTGCGGCAGATCAAGTTCAGCAAGCGCCATGCGGATGTCCTCCGCTGATTTGCCCTGGGCAAAGAGCGCTGCGGCGCGTTTCGCGTGTCCGGCGAGCAGGTGACGTTGCGGCCCGGGCGCATAGGCGTAGATGTGATGCGGCTTGAGGCCGAGGGCACGCAGGCGGCGGACGTAATAAAGCTGACTGTAAAAGGGAACAATACGATCCTCTGGATCCGATATCACGTAGATTTCCGGCAGCGGATCCCGGCGAATGCGCCAGATTTCGTCGACGGGATCGTAATAGCTCTGGGCGTCGTAAAGTAGTCGGCCAGGGATTTCACGCCTAAATTCCCAATACGCGGTAACCTGCTTCATGGAAACTAGGCCGGACGAAAGCACCGATGCCGCGATGTCCCGACGCCTGTTCAGGAGCGCCGCGACGATCTGGCCACCACCGGAATGTCCGATCAGGATGAATGACGCGATGTTGTAGCGCACCTTGAGCAGGTCCAGTGCGCGGTCCATCAGTTCGATCTCGCGATGTGTACGCCACTTGTTATGGTCGCCAGAGGAGCCATAGATACCCGGGCGCGCAAGATAGAGCGCGGGGTGGCCGGCATCAGCGGACCAGTCAGCCATATCCTTCTCAATCTTCATGGGCGAAAAGGACTGGTAGGAGGATGTAATGTGCCTGACACCCTTCGTGGTTCTCAGCATGACATCGCCGCTGAAATATACAAGGACAGTGGCATTTTCGCCGCCGGACAGTCCATGCTCGTAGTACCGGATGCAATCCCCCTTACCACTGACCTCCACCCAGAGGCTGTCGAGCACCCGTGCACACTGTTCTGGTGAACTGAAGGAACCATTCAGAGCCTGCGCGGCATCGAAAGGCTCATTTCCCACGGGGATATTGAGCTCTGCAGGCCGTGGAGCCTCAAACGGCCCCAGCCTCGGCCGCCCCCCTAGACTCGGCTCGATGACGCCAAAAACGCCAAAGGCAACGAACAGGAACCGCCGGAACCTCCAGTGCAGAAGGTGCGACAAACGCCGACAGTATCGGACAAGCGATTGCATGAATAAGGGTCCGTCAGGTTGTCTAAAAAAGAAATGACCAATGATGTGCAAGCGCGCGGGCGGCACGCGCTCCTACGCCCGACACGGTTCGTGCGTTCCACTCCCCTGCCGCGCGCGGACTGCCCTCTGAGGCGCGACCATCATGGGAAACGGGCTGACCTCTCCGAGTCATTCAGCGCGCCGGACAGGTATATTGTTTGCCGGGCTGTCAAGGTGGCCTGCTTACGCACACGCCTTCATCCACGCCACGATGTGATGTACGCCCGTACTGTTCGATCCCTTGAGCAGCACCACATCCCTGTCGACGAGTTCGTCGTCAAGTGCGCCCTTCAACTCGTCGAGAGAATTCGTGTAGCGTCCACGGCGCGCGACCGGTAGCAGTTCCCAGAAGTCGGCATAGAGTTTGCCCATGACATAGACGCGATCGACCGCACAACGCTCGACGACAGCAGCGAGTTCGGCATGAAACAGCGGCGCCTGCGGGCCGAGTTCCGCCATCTCGCCCAGCACAGCGACCCGTCTGGGGGCATCCTTAATATCCCTCAAATGTTCCAAAGCGGCCTGCATCGAACCGGGATTGGCGTTGTAAGCATGGTCAACGACAGTCAGGTGTCGTCCGCGGAGCGTCAACTCAATCTCCTCTCCCCTGCCAGGCAGGGCAGCAAAGTTTGCGATTCGTTCGAGCGCGGGCTCGAGAGGATAGTTGAGCGCCGAGATGGCGGCGAGAACGGCCAGGCTGTTCAGCGCCATGTGCGAGCCTGCGGTCCCGATCGGGTAGGTGATATCGCGCCCCCTGATACGGGCAACAACCCGCTGCCCGGACGCGTCATGGTCGACGAGCTGAAATTCGCACCCGGCGCTCGTGCCATAGGCAAAGATTCTCAGATCTCGTCCCACGGCCTCTTGGCGGACGGTCTCCCATTCCAGCATGTCGCGATTGAGCACCGCGACACTTCCCGCAGACATGCCCTCGAAGATCATGCTCTTGGTCCGGGCAATATCGGTGACTGTGCTGCTTTTGCCGAGGTGGGCAGGCTGAATGTTGGTAAAAATGCCTATGTCCGGGCGGGCAATGGCCGCGCTCTTCCGCATGTTGCCGACGGCAACTTCCAGGACGACGTGCCGGGCGTCCCAGGGGACTGATGCAAGATTCCAGCTCACGCCATGTGGGAGGTTGGCGTTGAACGCACTCGCTGCGGTCTCGCCGTAAGCATTGAGGGCGTCCGCCAGCATGGCCACGAGCGTTGTCTTGCCGGCGCTCCCCGTCACCGCCAGGACGGTGCCGCTCATCTGCCGGCGTGCGTAGGCCCCCATCGCAAGAATGGCTTCACCCGTATCGGCGACATGCAGCACCGGCACATCCTCAAGTTGGGCCTGCGCATCAGGATGGCTCGTGATGACACCCGCGGGCCGCGTCTTCAGTTGTCGGATGACGGAAACAGGGATCCCCCGGTCTGCCTCACCGACCCGGGCGACCACGACGTTTCCGGCCTGCATGGCCGGCGCGTAAATGCACAGGCCGCTCGCCGTCCACCCCGCTGGCGGCGGCGTAAGCCACGTCCCCTGGGTGGCCGCCTGGATCCCGGCGGCGCTCCATTCCCGCGCGGGCGTGGAGGATGAGGAAGGCCGCTGCGCGTCCAGATATTTCAGATAGGCGACCAAACCGGACAGATAGTGCTCGACGTCGTCAATGCGGACCCGGAAAGCGTGATGACGGATGAAGAAGCTCCCGGTGATCCTGCCCGGATTGGCAAAGTACATGGCGAGTTCTGGCCAGAAATAGCCGTCCAGCAGGCGCTTTGCCCGCGTATGCAGTGCATGGAAGAATTTATCCAGATCGAGCCCGGCGAGCAGGTGCCCCAGCCCGGGCTGCTGCTGCATGCGGCTGATCATCTGCTCGGCCGCCATCATCAATTCAAGCAGGGTCGGAAACGTCGTGACCCTCTCGATCACGAAATCGAGATAGCTGGCGAAATTCTGGATCCCGAATCTGTAATACGCTTCCAGCGGCCGGTGACGGGTGAGTTCGTTCACGCAGTAGCTGAGCCAGTGGTCATGCGCTTTCCAGTGTTTCGCCTCGATGAAATGGTCGAACGCCTTTTCCACCGCGGCGAGCCACCTCGCATCGCCAGTCAGGCCGTAAAGGCGCATCAGGCCGAAGGCCGCTTCGCCGTCGTAGTAGATGATCCGGAACGGCTGTTTGACCGACAGGTCCGGATAGTTCAGCACATGGATGAACTTGCCGGTGCCCGCATCCTGCATGAAGAGCACGCCTGTCGCGAGTTGTTCGAGCAGCGCCAGATATTCGCCTGAGCCGGTCAGCTGGCTGTATTTGACCAGCGCCAGCAGGCACACTCCGTTTCCGCCCAGTTTGATTTCGGTCTGCCCTTCGACCAGAAACGCAGCCCGGGCGCCGCCGGGCAACTCCATCGGTCGGATGAGATCGTTCACGAGATAATGCAGCGCTGCATCGATGGCTGTCTTGAGTTCACTGTCCCGGGTCACCTCCCAGGCTTCGAGCATCGAATAGACCGAACTTGCATGGCGCAGGCTGTTGTAGGCGCCGATGGGCCGATCGAAGCAGGGATGCCAGCCATAGTGGAAGCGCCCGCCTGGCTGCACCTGGCTGGCCAGATAGCGGCTGCCAGATGCAACGAGCGCCCGGACGTCTGCCGGCTGGAGAGAGGCGATGATGCGGCGTCCGGCATTCAGACCCGTCCCGTGCAGGAGGTGGACTTCCTGCGACTGCCGGCTTGCAAACGCCCCGCGGGCCGAGAACACATAAACATCCCGCCCGCCCTCGAAATCCACGCTGGCAAGCTGATGTCGGCTGGCGGCATATCGTTCGAAGTTCTTCGTGTTCACCATGGCATGCGCCTGGGCCGGGCCACCATAGAGCATGGCACTGGCATTCAGTTCGGTCTCCAGGAAGGCCTGCCTGAAATCGCTGTCCAGCGACAGGCCGCAACGAAAATAATTGCGTTTGGTCTGTGCCAGGCGGTCCCGCAGCGCGTCCCAAGTCATGGCCTCAACGCTATCGACCCAGTCCACCCGAAGCCACTGGACGGCCATTCCGGTGGCGCCGGCAGCCTGCATCGCCTGCGCCATGCCGGCGTCCCAGGCCAGGGCAAATGTCGGCGCCGTTGCGCTCACGACATCGGCCCGCCGCTGCCCATCACTCCATGAAAAGAACAGGACAAAGGACGGCCACGGCGCCGCCAGGGGCTGGACTTTAGGTTCAACGACGCAGCGCATTCGCGCGAACAGTGCAGGGAAGTCTGTGGGGTTGGGATGCGCGTGCTCAGAAGGGGTAGTCACTATGGGTTACTCCTGGGTAGGGACAGACAACACGCCTGCGGCCCGATACTTGGCGATGATGCTTTGTCTGACAGCGGCAATGAAATTTGACCGGACACGATGCCTCATTGGCGCTCACCTGTCGAGCGCTTGCGAGATGTTCATCGGCGGCCTCGCTGGTCACTTACATCAGCCCGGCCAGGCTTGAGGGAGCAAGCCTTATTGACAGGTTGCCGGCCCAGCGAGCCGGACATCATTTATTGCCCGGCCCCCTTCGATCAGTTGTGTGTATCGACGGTATCGGCGCTTCACAAGTAGCCGCGAGCGCTCGTTGCCACTGCTCGATAAACTCATGTTTGCGCGACGGGGCCGCAAAGACAAACTCATTGAGTCCCCTGTTAAAGAATTCCTGATCCTTGTCGCGCAACGCCGCATAGGCGAGCAGTACCTTGATTGCAGGGGTGGCTGTTTGTTTGGTCATCGCGACACTCCGTGTTTGGACCGTCACCGTTTACCGGAGGCGCGCGGTGAAAGGCGGGGTCAAGGGTACAGTGGGTACGGCGACCTTCCCGATCCAGGAAGGTCGCTCGCCAAAGGCCAGCGCCCGCGTCCCGTTATCAGGCTGGACGGGAAAGATTCACGCGCACCACCACGCGGCGGTTGGGTGCGTTGCAGGCAATCTTCTGCTGCATCGTGCCGCTGCACTCTGTGACCAGCGGATTGGAGTTGCCCGCGCTTTCCGCTGTGATCTTTGACGACGGAATACCATGCTCGATTAGCATCCGGCGAACCGTCATCGCACGCTGCTCGCCAAGTTTCTGCGCCGCTGCGTCCGGGCCGATGGGGTCCGCGTGGCCGATCACCGTGACTGCTTCCAACGAGGCGTTCTCCGCGAGAATCTGCTCAGCAAGGTGCGAAATTTCCGCTCGGCCCTTGGCAGTCATGTCGCGAGTGCCAGCCTTGCCGAAGGCGAACAGCGTGTCGCCCTTGAGCGTGTACTCTCTCGCCGTGGCAGGTTGTGCCGCCGCAGTAGCCTGTACCACGGGGACTGAGGGATAGTCACACGCCTGAACTGCCGATGCACGGGAAAGCACGTGCATTTGGGCGCGCATGCCCTGCAACTGGGCTTCGGCTTCGTTGCGCGGCACCACCACCGGTGCGCCATTGCTGTCAATCGGCCCGACCTTTACGAAGTAGGTCATGCCGCCCTTCAGTTCAGCACGCGATCCACCAGCGTTCTTGCCCTTGTACAGCGGCGCATCGTGGGTGTACGCACCCAGCGTGTGTTGGCCCGGCTTGACGCAGAAGACGCTGTAGCCGTTGGGCAGCAACGCGGTCTGCAATTCGCCATCAAGGTAGACGTGAGCGGCGGCCGAACGGCCTGCCCCTGCGGATGCTTCACGGTAGTAGATGATCTGCGCCTGCTGAGGGCCGACCTGTCCGACCGGCGCGTAGCTCTGGCCGAAAACCTTCCCAGGCTGCGTACCGGCACGGACCGTCGGCGTGGTGTCGGATGCGCCTGCCTGAGTGACCGGCGGTTGCGGATTAGAGAAAGTCTGTTGTGCGATGGCGGGCAAGGTACCCGCCGTCACGAGCAATGCGCCTGCGAGCGCACGCATCAGGGTTTGATTGGAAGTCATGATTGGTTCAAAAGCGGTCCCCCGGGGCAGCGCAATGCTGCTCAGAGAGCCTGATTAAATGATTGGTGATTCCGGGTCCGCGACGCAGGTCATGCGTCGCGGACCATCTGGAGATCAGTTGTTGTTCAGCGTTGTCTCGACGCCGTGCTGCACCAGCAGTTCGGCATTCAGACCCGAGTGGTAGAAGACGTCATACTGGATGCCATCCACAGTCGTGTTGTCAGACTGTTGCGTCCAGTCGCCGTTGTCCTCTCCCTCAGGCAGCAGATCAGACAGCGCGACCTTGTCGCCCGCATCGCCCTTGACCATCACTTGCGTGCGGCCGTCAGCAATGAACAGGTCCTGGCTGCCATGCTCGAGCACATCGCCCAGCGACAACTTAAGCGTGTTGCCGCCCGTGCCGGTGATATCGAACACTTCGACCGAGGACAGCTTCACTTCAACGTTCGCCAGATCCAGCACCAAGTCTGAACCTGTCAGCGTCAACACGTCCACACCACTTTCAGTATGAACATCACCGTCCATACCGGTCGAATACTCAGTGCCCTGAAGATCAAGCGCTGTATCCGGGCCCTCAGTCGAGGTCACGGCTACTGACTGATCGTCACTGTCGAGTGCCGAATCGGAATAGCTTGGCTTCTGATCGTCGACGCCACTGTCAGCAGGGACATCTGCATCTGCCGTTGCACCTGCATCAGACGAATCCTCGGCGTCCTGAATCTCGAAAACCGCGACCTCGTCCGTCAGAACATCAGAGACGCGGATTTCGGGCTGGTATTCAGCAGTGTAGTAAGAACTACCCGTTATATCGAAACCGGGAGATGCGTTGTCAAACTGAATGTCCAGTCTTAGCAACGTGTAGCCTTCCGGCAAGATCATTTCAATATGATTTGCACCTTTAGCATCCAAATTAAAGACAGTTAATACCTGTGAATTCCCGTAGGCTCCATTCGTTTCGGTGACAACGACCCTCACAACATAGTTGTATTGCGGATCGATCCGATCGAAATCAACCGAAAAGGCAGTCGGTCGATCTTCCGAGGTTCCAAGTTTGTAATAGAGCAATGACGTCGGGTCCTGTCCCGGAACTTGGGAATGCGTGCCTATACGCATTACACCATTCACCATCTTTACATCATGACGATCACCAGCGTTGTAGAAGTTGTGAGCTAGGCCAACGACGTTTGAGTTACTGAAATCCAACTCGTGGTGTCCGGGCAGCAAGAACGAGAACCCGAATTGCCCGCTCGGTTCACTGGTGCCCACTGCGTTCGTCGCCACAGCCGTCAGGTTATGTTTCCCTTCGGCCAGCGGCGTGTCCGGCGTGAAGCTCCAGTTGCCATTGTCATCAGCCTTCACCTGCCCCAGCACCTGACCGCCATCGAAAATCGTCACCGTGCTGCCCGACTCCGCTGTACCACGGACTTCCAGCTTTGCATCATCCGTCGTCGCGCCCTCGGCGATCGGGCCCGTCACCGTGCCTTGATCGTCAATCACTGCGCTGATCACCGGCGCGTCTGGCTTCTTCGTGTCCACGATCACGGTCCACGAATCCGACGGCTTGCTTTCGTTGCCCGCCTCATCACGCTCGACCACCGTGAACTCGTGCTTGCCTTCGCCCAGCGGCGTATCAGGCGTGAAGCTCCAGTTGCCGTCCTCGTCGACCTTCGTCTCGCCAACGGGCGTGCCGTTGTCGATCACGACGATCGTGTCGCCCGGCTGACCCTTGCCCACCAGTGTCGGTGTCGTGTCGTCCGTGATCTCGCCATTGCCCACCGGACCCTGAACCAAGCCCACGTCGTCAATCACTTCGCCAATTGCCGGCTTGCCCGGTCCCATCGCGTAGATCCTCACAGGGGTAGTCGGGCTCGGCGATGAGCCGTGGCCCGCTGCG